>OZ246401.1:150049-938475 GCA_965230965.1 uncultured Gammaproteobacteria bacterium | reverse complement strand
CAGCAAACAATTAAACATCTAAACGTCATTTTCAATCACCGCCTTTCTTTTTTTTAAGAAATCTCTGGCGTTTAGCTAGAGTAAAAAAACAAGCGTTCCAGCCACATTCGTATTGTCAATAAAATACAGCTAAACAAAATACAGCTATTTTACTTCGAGAAGATCTCCTGCAGTTACATGGGGAAAGAAATGTTTACCTGTTTTGGGTTCCTTGCCAGTTTTCGTATCTGCAAAATGACTCCATGCACTAATTTCAAGAAAGGCATCTTCGGGACTACCTGAAGAGCCAGGATATATTACAAGGTTACCCACACCTCCACCAAATAAATTATCTACATACTTTGCGCTCTGCTTTATTCCTCTAATTTCTACTGTTACTTCATCACCATATTCATATTTTCCCTTAAAATCCGAGTGTTTTATTGTAGTTTTAATATTTCCATAATTATCTACATGTGCTACATGAACACCTCTATAATCAGGAACGAGACCTCGATCTCCTTCACTTAAATCCATCTCATCTTCTAAATAGTCCATTAAGTACGCAATTACTGGCGGATACAAATCACGCGATCTAAATTGACTTCCTTTTTCTAATCCTTCATATGTATAAAGTGTTTCGATTTTAGATTTAATAAGTGAAAAACAATATCCCGCATTGGGACCAATAACAGTAATGCCGTTAGCAAGCTTGAGAATTACACCCTTAGCACCTTCGGCTTTCTCAACTCCGGCTTCGCCAGCAATTCTGGGATCTGTATTTACAAAAATGACTACCTCTCTCGGAATACCATAGCGCTCTTCAGTTTGTACTACTTGATTAAGAAGAAATGAGGTGTGAATCGTTGATGGATATGAATGAACAAATGACATCTGCAAACAAGTCGGATCCTTTAAGAACCCCGTCACTGACGAATACAATTCTTGGCATACCAACGTATCATTGCAATAGTCCCCAATAACAATAAGTCTTTTCATGTATGAAGTATAATATGATCTACATCTGCTTTTCAATGGGCCTGTAGTTAAGTGGTAAAATGCCGCATTCGCATTGCGGAGGCGGGGGTTCGATTCCCCCCAGGTCCACCATTCAAGACCGTGTCCTGTATAGATCGTGCCCTCTTGTTTTTTAATATAATTTCCTCTATATTTACTCTTAATTACTCATTATTTATATTAATTATGGTGAATAATGATACGTCCTCTCTCAAAACCTTCTTAGAAATTTCCTATGACGAACTCGAGAAACGCAACCTCGAAACAAAACGCAGACGATCTTCCGCAAAAAACGGCGATTTAAAAAAATATTTCCTTGATCAAGTTACGCGCGAAAAACATTTAAAAGCCATAACAATAGGATTTTCCGACATTGAAGGTCGCTTCCACATGCTTGATTATGATAAGAAATTCTTTATTTCCAGCTATGACAACTTAACCTTCGATGGCTCATCGATTCGAGGATTTTCACGTCAAGCAGAATCTGATTTGCGTCTTCAACCCGACTGGGGTGCATTTTGGTGGATGCCCAGTGACATTTTCGGTGCCGGAAAGATACTTATGATGGGGAGTATTTATGATCGCGATGGGAAAGCATATCAAATGGACACGCGCGGACTTCTTAAAAGCTATGCGGATGACCTTATGAAAAAAAATGGCTATACCGTATATGCAGCAAACGAAGTTGAAGGCTTTCTCTTAAAAGGCGAGGACGCTGAAAAGAATTTTCGCGAAAGTATTGGCTTTGAACTTGCCTCTGCGGGAGGATACTATCATTCACTTCCCTCTGATTTGCTCCGTGTATTTATTGATCGCAATGCAGAGGCACAACGCGCACTTGGTTTTGAAAATGAAAAAGACCACCCTGAAGTTGCCCCATCGCAGTTTGAATTAAATTATTCATATTCTGAAGTTGTGAATGCAGCTGATCAAATTCAACTCTATAAACTCATATCACGACAAATCGCACGCAATATGGGCCTTACAGCAACCTTCTTGCCAAAACCGATTGTTGGTATAAATGGAAGTGGTATGCATACAAATCTTTCTATCGCAAAGGGTTCAAAGAATCTCTTTTACGATAAAAAGGGTCGCGCACAGCTTTCAAAAATGGGTTGGGATGTTGTGCATCGCATATTGAGTAGTGCAGCAGACATGTGTCTTGTACTTAATGGAAGTGTAAACGCATATCGTCGACTTGATCCTCATTATGAGGCTCCAAATGAAATTAAAGTCTCAGAGGTAGATCGCGGCTCGATGATCCGTATTCCTCTTTTTAATGAAAGATCAGCTCGTATCGAGGTTCGCAGTGTTGGCCCAGACGCAAATCCGTATCTTGCTCTTTATACAATTATCAAGATTGGTCTTGAAGGACCGGTAAGTAGAAATGATGCGACTAAACGACCAAGGGTAAAGTATTTGCCTGCAAATATTCAGACGGCAATCGTGCAATGTCGTCAAAGCAAGTCTATGACAAAAGCTCTTGGTGAAGAGCTAAAGCGAAAATATATTGATCTTAAACAAACAGCTGCAGAAAGAAGTCCGGCGGAACTCGGAACAAGAGTAAAGAATGGTGAAGTCTTATATCACCACGAAGTCTATAACCAAATGCTTTGGAATAATTTTTAGAAAGAGTAAGTCAGGAGGGGCGGGGGTGCCCCTCCTGACGAGCGCCGGTGGTAGCTGCGAATTTGGCCGCAGACTTATCCCGTTATCGTGCAGCAGCCACAGCTGCAAGCGCCGGGATGACCTGCTGGCTTTGAGCAAATGACACCGCTGTTGACACAGTGATTGTCGCAGTTGGGCTTAGCCATCTGCAACCTCATCTGCCTGAACCATCGCTTGAAACGATCCATCAGGGCTCTCCCGTTAGGCATGTTGGAAACCAAAACCCCCGGACGATGCCGCCTTTGGTTCCCATCGAAGCAAACATTATACAATAAGGCTTATAGTAAATAAAGCGGAAGTATATGAAGCAGAAGTAAAGACGTGGAGGGCGGGGGCAGCCCTCCACGATTGCCCTACGGCAGAGGGGACGTCAGCTACAACCGCAGCTGTGATTCCCGCTGTGGCCAGCCCCCTCCTTCTTGTTGCACCCACGCTTGTGGGAGTCACAGTAGAAGGTGCATCTCCGCCAACCGTCGGACATGCGTCGCGGCAGCACAGGGCCACCTCCGCGACGACCAAGCTTGATGACCATCCGAACCGGCCTTCGGCCGGCTACGCGCGAACGCGTTGTGAACATGGGTGTCGACTCCTAGACTGCGATTGGCCTGTCGTAGGCCGGATGGATACGAAACGAAAAAAAGTTCTCTGACCCCCGACAACGCATTGCCGTCCAGAGAACTCGGTGGGTGTGCATGGACTCGAACCATGGACCTCAGTCTTATCAGGACTGCGCTCTAACCAGCTGAGCTACACACCCAAATCATGAACCTGTCCGACGTATCGTCGGACCGCTCTACCAGGCTGTCGTAGATTCCGATTTGCGAAGCAACATCGGAAAGCTACACACCCATTCATGACAGTCCAATTATAGTGGCGAAGGAATAAAAAAGCAATGAAGTTTAAATGAAGTACAGCATGGCGGCAACCGGGATCGGTTGCCGCCATCTTCTGCTAGCACAGACTAGAAGCAGTCCGCACGGCCGCACCAACAGGCGCCGCCATGGTTCTCCTTCATCCAGCAGGAACTGCCGCAAGCGCACTTGCCCTTGCAGACAGACGGTTCAAATACTGGACCGCTTGCAAACTTCATGCGTAGCAACTTCTTGACGTAGCGCATGTGCGTATCCCTCCATAGTGGTGTCCGTAAGCTCTAGCTTTCTGAGCTAAGCGGAATATACTATAGGTTATAGTATACATCACATATGAGCTTGTGTAAAGTTTGAGATTCATGTATACTCATGGCCATGGTTCTTTCAGATAGAGATATTAAAAAACAGCTAAAGTTAAAACATATTATTCTCAAACCCCAGCCAAAAGACGATCAGATTTCTAGCTTTTCCATCGATCTTCACCTTGCGAACGAGTTTTACGTATTCGAGTACTCAAAAATGGCTTTCCTTGATCCCATGAATAAAGAGATTGACATGCCCGTTAGGAAAATTACGGTAAAAAATGGTGAGAAGTTTATTATGCAAAGAAATGCGTTTGTTCTCGGATCAACAATGGAGCATGTAGAGCTCCCTGACAATCTTGTAGGACGTGTCGAAGGTCGCTCATCACTTGGAAGATTAGGTATTGTCATTCACTCAACAGCACCACATTTTGACCCAGGTTTTCGTGGTCAGCTTACTCTTGAACTTGGCAATATCGGATCAATGCCGGTAGCCCTGTATCCAGGCATGCGCATTTGTGCCATCTCGTTTGAGGAGCTTTCCTCACCTGCGGAAGTCCCATATCATAAAAAAAAGAATGCGAAATATAATAATCAAAAGGGTCCAACGGTTAGCAAGATAAGTGAAGACCTATGAAGCTAGATATCAAACTTATTGACACCTCGCTACCAGCTCCCGAGTATCAAACTGAGGGTGCAGTTGCGTTTGATTTGTATGTTCGCGAGGAAACCATAGTTGAACCATTTAAACCAACACTTATACCTCTTAACATTGTGGTAAAAACGCCTCCTGGTTACTTTTTTCTTCTTGCTGCACGCAGCTCACTCCCACTTAAGAAAAATTTAATGGTAGCGAATAGCATTGGCATTATTGATCAGGATTATTGTGGAGAAGAGGATGAAATCAAGCTCCAAGTCTTGAACTTTACGCAAGATCCAATTAAGGTGGAAAAGGGCGAGCGAATTGCCCAAGGCATGGTTATTAAAATTGATAAAGTAGAGGAATTTGTTCAACACGAAAAAATGTCAGAAGTTTCCCGTGGCGGTTTTGGGTCGACCGGAGGACATAAATAAGGAGTTATGCCAAAATATACAAAAGAGGAAAAGAAAATTCTTGAAAACTTTTTTTCTTCCACAGAGAAGGACATTTTTTGTTTGATTAACCTTCCCGAGGTTATTAAGGGAACGTTGTTTTCTCGCTATTCACGTACTGATAAAGATGTTCGCCGACTCTTCTTAGATGATTTTTATCTTTCAAGTGAAGTAGGGAAGATGCTACAAGCTCAGAAAGCAGAAAAACAATCTATGATCAACTTGCAAAAAGCCGAGGATTTTTATGAAAGAATTCTCGTCGGCTATGGAGATGATTCAATCGCTGAACTTGGTGGTGTACATATCGCCGTAGAAAATATATCTAATATCGCAGTTAAGGTTATACAAGATGCTCGTATTGGTATTTCTCCTTTGGAAAAATCAAGCCGCTACGTATTTTTTGATCAAAAAAATGAGAAAGGGCAGTATAGCTACTACAGAGATAAGGCACTCATGAATAGTCCGTATGGAAAAGAATATGAAGTATTTATGGATCGATTGTTCAATTTTTATACACAAACTGTTCGCACGCTATACGACTATTTACTAAAAACTGAGAAGAAACCAGAGGGCGTGCCAGATATAGCTTTTAAAGCATCTTGTCGTGCTAAAGCCTGCGATGTCGTTCGATATATTCTTCCTATGGGCACCCTTACCAATACCGGTCTTTATGGAAATGGACGTGCATTTGAATATTTGCTCACAAAAATGCTTGCGCACCCACTAGAAGAAATTCGAGAAACAGCGCAAAGTATGAATGAAGAGCTGCGCAAGGTTATTCCTGCATTTGTAAAACGCGCAGATAATGATCGAGGGAAAAAGTATCAAGCATATTTGCAAAAATCTAACGCAGAACTTCTTAAGGCTTCAAAAACATTTAGAAAGAAGGGTCTGGGAACACCAAAAGCTTTTGAAAATGAAATTAAGCTATTAAATTACGATAAAAAAGCACTCGACAAGATTATTGCAGCCGTACTTTTCTCGCGAAGCACCATGTCGCTCAAGGAAATACAAAAACAGGTGCGCGACATGAGCCAAAAAAATAAAGAGGCTGTATTAAAGGGCTTTTCAAAAATCCGCGAGAATCGTCATAATAAAATGCCTCGCTCCCTTGAAAATACGACCTATACGTTTGAAATTACTTCAGATATTGGGGCGTTCCGCGATGTACATCGCCACAGAATGCTATCGCAGGAGCGTCAACCCTATACAACCGACTTAGGCTATATTATTCCGGAGGAAATTAAAAAAGTTGGACTTATCAACGAATACAAAGAGATTATGCTGACAGCACATAATCTTTACACAAAAATAAGTAAAAAACTCCCAGATCAAGCGCAATACGTTATTCCATTTGGTTATAGAATTCGCTATTACTTTACCATGAACCTTCGTGAGGCCGTGCACTTTACAGAACTCCGCTCAACATCACAAGGCCATCCATCATATCGTGATATTGCGCAAAAAATTGCCACATCTATTATTGATGTTCATCCATATTTCAAACCTCTCTTTGGATTTGTGGACTACAAACAATATGCGCTAGAGCGCCTGCAAGCCTTCAATAGAATAGCTCAAAAAGCAGAAAAGCTCGGTATCCAACCCTTCTAAAATCAGCTATACTGAATGTACCATGCATCTCCAGTTCAACCAGTTTCTGCAAAGAAGGCTGAGTGATTTTAATATTGCCGTAGTCAATCTTTTTATGTGGATGCCACATTTTTTCTCTGTGGAATATCTTCTTAAAACTCTTTTTCAACCCTGGAAAAACATAATCACTGTTAAAAAAACTCCAGGATTTTCCTTTCAAGAATTTTTCCAAAGAACCATGGACAATATAGTATCGCGACTCATGGGTTTCTTTGCACGCATAAGCATTGTTTCAGCCTATCTGACTATGCAGGTTCTTTTCTTAATTTTTCTTCCTTTTACTTATCTTTTTCTCTTTGTCTCTATGCCACTTTACTATTTCTTGTACCTCATGCAGCCGACAGAAGAGGAACAAAAGAAACAGCAATTTGATAAGTTTATGAAGGCACATTTGGTCGATAATGCAGATACTCAGGCGGTAACCGCATGGTTTGAATCTTATTACAATAATGTCCATAAGAAACCGTGGTGGACCCTAGAAAGATTAATGGAGCAACTCCCATTAGGAAGAGACCTTACCTCTGGCTACACGCCACATATAGATTCCTATTCTGATGAACTTACCAAAGTAAAGCCTCATTATGTCCATTTGGTCGGTCGAAAGAAAGAAATTGACGCGATTCAACAAGTTTTGTGCAAATCAGCAGAGTCAAATATTATTATATCCGGTCAGCCAGGAACAGGAAGAAAAACCATCGTTGAAGCCTTGGCAAAAACCATCTACGAAGGCCGATCCAATGCGCTATTAGCATTTAAACGCGTGCTTCTTTTGGATATGGAGAAGATTCTTGCAAATGAAACTGACGAAGTTGCCAGAGAAGCATTCTTATCAGAGCTATTTAACGAAGCAGAACAAGCAAAGAATATTATTCTTGTCATTGACAACATCGAAAAGTACATATCAAAAGAAGCGGGAAGTGTTGATCTGACGCCACTTATTGGCAAATATGCACAGCTACCGACATTGCAATTTATAGGTATAACGACACCATATCATTATCAAAAATATATTCAAGGCAACAGAAGCTTTGTGAATTATTTTGAGAAAATTGATGTGGAGGAAATTTCTTACGATGAAACACTGGCAATTTTGCTTGATGAGGCTTTAGTGTTTGAGCAAAGATACAACATGTTTATTACCTACGAGTCGGTACGACAGGCTGTTGTCCAGTCGGGAGCATATATAAATGATCGACCATATCCAGAAAAAGCTATTCAGCTGCTTGATCAGACCTGTGTGGTGGCGCAACAAAATAAGGAAAAAATTGTAACCGCGCATTTGGTAAATGCGGCGATTGAGACAATTACGCATATACCTACAGAATTGAGCTCTTCATTTAAGGAGAAGTTGTTGAATGTTGAAAAGGAGCTCCATGCACGTATTGTGAGTCAGGATGAAGCAATTAAAGAGGTCGCTGCAGCCTTAAGAAAGTCTTTTGTACTTGTAGGAAGCCATAAAAAACCGATAAGCTCATTCTTGTTCTTGGGACCAACAGGCGTTGGTAAAACAGAAACTGCAAAAGCTATAACACAAACGCTTTTTGACCATGAACAAAACATGATGCGGTTTGATATGTCAACATATCAAACCATTGAAGGGATTGCGACCCTTATTGGTTCGCCAGAAAGTGGCGAACCTGGATTATTATCGCAGGCAGTGCGCCAGCAAAAATATGGCACCCTTCTGCTGGACGAACTTGAGAAAGCACACAAGGATCTGTTAAATATTTTTCTCACAATATTAGACGAAGGGTATTTTATAGATGGCTTTGGAAACAGAGTCGACTGCACCCATCTTATCATTATCGCCACATCGAATGCGGGTGCAGACTTCATCTATCAGGCGCTGAGCGCCAATGATGCAGAGGGTGTTGAGCGCACATTATCAAAGAAACTTATCGATTATCTTGTTGCTCAACATATTTTTTCACCAGAGTTTCTCAATCGTTTTGACGGTGTCATTATATATAGGCCGCTGCAAAAAGATGCAATTTACCTTATCGCGCAGCGGCTCCTTAACAACCTTCAAGCCGATCTCTTAAAAACTCACGGCTTAACCATTGAATTTTCGCACACCTTTATTGACAAGCTTATACAGCAGGGATATGATGCTCGTTTTGGAGCTCGTAATATGCAGCGCATTATTCAAAATGAGGTTGAAGATAAGATAGCAAAAATGTTATTATCTACTCCAAACATTAAAAATCGCACCTTAATTTTCTAATGATTAATATTTACTTTACTGCAACAACCTCTAACGATACATACAAAAAAAACTACAAAACGATTATTACAAAGCTTGAAAAAATCAAAGGTGTAAAAGTTATTTCAGGTCAGCAAATTCTTAAAAAATCGCTACTTTCTAAAGATAAAAAACTTGCAAGCAAGAAAATTTTTGAACGCGAAAAGTCACTTATTCATAAAGCCGACGTTGTTATTGCTGAGGTAACCCAACCTTCAACCGGTGTCGGTGGTGAAATCGTATATGCGCTTATTCAAAAAAAACCGGTGCTGGCACTTATTTTTGAAGAACATGAAGATGCAATAACGCCTATGCTTGAAGGAAATCCTTCCGAAAAGCTCTATCTTGAGCATTATACAGTAGAAAATCTACATCTCAAATTACAGGATTTTCTTGACCATGCAAAAACCACACAGCATAAGGGAAAGCTTATTGTTATTGATGGTGGCGATGGATCTGGAAAGGCTACACAAGCAAAATTGCTTATCGATTATCTAAAAAAGAAGAAATTTAAGGTAAAATCAGTAGATTTTCCACAATATTATTCATCTTTTTCCGGGAAAACTGTTGCGATGTTTCTGCGCGGAGAATTTGGTGAGCTTAATGCAGTCTCACCTTATCTCGCTTCAATGCCATATGCTCTTGATCGCGCATCGGTAAAAGAAGAAATGGAGGAGTTTCTTAATAAAGGCGGTATTATTATCGCTAATCGTTACGCCACATCAAACATGGCACACCAATCTGCAAAATTTGCTTCTGCCGATGAGCGGAAAAAATATCTTGATTGGGTATATGAACTTGAATATAAAGTGCTTAAAATTCCTAAAGAAGACATCGTTGTGTATTTATACGTGCCTTGGAAAATTGGTTATGAACTAACAAAGAATAAAGGTGATCGAGCATATTTAAAAGGCCAATCGCACGATATAGCAGAGGCTGATCTTAAACATCGCGAGGATGCTGAGAAAATGTATCTGCAACTTGCTAAAGAAAAGGGTTGGATTCAAATCAATTGCATAGAAAATGACAAACTACTATCAATTGAAGAGATACATAGAAAATTACTGTCACATTTGACATTTATATAGAATGTGTTATTCTAACTTAAAGAATGGATAGAAAATTATCATTTCTTGTCCTTGTGTTCTTCTTAGTGCTTGGCACATTTGCCACGGTACTGCTCCGAAGAGAAGCAAGACAGACCCGTGCAGCAAGCCAAACCCCAGAAGCAGTGCAGTCGTTTATGATTGTGTCGTCACAGGGTTTAGAATGCACGGTTAATGTAGTCGTTCGTGATGGATCACAAAAAGGTGTGCCAAACAAAGAAGTTTGTGTCACCTCTACACTTGGAAGCGTTGCGCCAACATGTGCAACAACAAACGAGTCAGGTATTGCCGAGGTGATAGTTACTTCTTCCACTGCTGGTAGTGGTCAAATCTCTGCCCAGGTTACCAACCACTTCCAAATTCCAACACAAGTTAGTTGCCAATTCACTCAATAAATTATGAAAAAGATCACAAAGGCAGTGATTCCTGCCGCTGGTTTTGGTACGCGTTTTCTCCCACAAACAAAGGCAATGCCAAAAGAAATGTTGCCCATTGTTGATAAGCCGGTCATTCAGTATGTCGTTGAAGAAGCTGTTGAGGCAGGTATTGAAGATATCGTCATAGTCACGGGTTGGAATAAACGATCTATTGAGGATCACTTTGATTATCCTTATGAACTAATGATGAGACTCCAAGAATCTGGAAAAGAGAAACAGGTTGAGGTGGTTAAAAATGTTGCAGAGATGGCAAACTTTATTTACATTCGTCAAAAAGGTCCAATGGGTAACGCAACGCCAATTTGGAATGCACGAAGTATTATCGGAGATGAGCCATTTATGGTGTTATTCGGAGATGATTTTATTATTTCTGAACCTAAAAGCAGAGCACGTCAACTCATAGAGGCATACGAGACATTTGGTTCATCAATATTGTCTTCTATGCGAAAGCCAAGTCCTGACGACGCAAAGCGATATGGATATGTTGCCGGTCAAGAGGTTGAGAACGGTGTATTTAAAGTATCTGACATAATCGAAAAACCAGGACCTGACAACATGCCTTCTGACATGGCAATTATTTCGGGTTATATATTTACCCCAGAAATTTTCGATTGTATTGATCATATGATTAAAAACCAAATAGTTGGCCACGGTGGAGAATATGTTTATACTGATGCTCTCAATCTTTTGAGGGAACGGGGTCAAGATGTATATGCAAAAGAAATTGAAAATGCAAAATATTATGACACAGGAAACAAATTGGAATATATGAAAACTATTGTCGAATTAGCAATGAAACACGAGGAAATTGGTGAAGATTTTAAGAACTATGTAAAATCTGTCCAGGACATGTTATAATATCGCATTGGTCATCTGAAGCATTTCTGTTTTCACGCATCTCCTGTCCGAATTCGGATTTGAAAGCAGACATTATTATATTTAAGGAGATAGCAATATGAAAAATACTGACCCGTCTGAACTACTTACTTATGGTCTTCATTTAGGCCACAAAAAGAACAAAATTCACCCAAAATCCAAACGCTATATTCATAGCATTGAAAAGGGCGTTTCTATTATCGACCTCTTTCAAACTGCTGATCTTCTTGATAAGGCAAAGGCGTATGTCGAAACCTTAGGAAAAGAAAATAAATCGCTTGTTGTAGTAGCTTCTAAAAGAGGTGCTCGAGAAGTTGTGACTGAGATTTGTAAAGAACACAATGTTCCTTACATGACCAATAAATGGGTCGGCGGTTTCTTTACCAACTTCGATCAAGTACTCAAGAATATTGAGAAGATGAATACCATGCGCGAAGAAGAAACAACCGGTGGATGGGATTCTATGCCAAAACATGAACGCGTCTACCAACATAAAAAACTTCATAGAATTGAGACTATTTATGCTGGGGTAAGTTCACTTAAAGCTCTTCCTGACGCTGTTTTTGTTGTTGATATTCGTAAAGAGAATAATGCTGTAGTTGAAGCTACTCAGCGAGATATTAGTACAGTTGCCATCGTTGACACAAACGTAAATCCAGAAGTCATTACATATCCAATACCAGCAAACGATGATGCGGTTCTTAGTATCAAATATATTGCTGAAAGTATTATCAAGACTTATGCTGATGCAAAAGCAAAGGCTAAAGACAAAGCTGAAAAAGTTACAAGTGATGATACAAAGAAAAAATGAAAGATATAGAAAAAATCAAACAACTTCGTGAAGAGACAGGTGTTTCATACGCAATGTGCACACAAGCACTAAATGAAGCAAAAGGAGATATGGCTAAAGCACGAGAACTCCTTAAACAAAAAGGAGCAGAAGTTGCAGCCAAAAAAGCCGAACGAGAAACTGGCCAAGGCGCCATTTTCACGTATGTTCATCACAACAAGCGTATTGGTGCAATGGCTACCATATTATGCGAGACTGACTTTGTTGCGATGAACGATGATTTTAAAAAACTTGGTAATGATATTGCCATGCATATTGCTTCTATAAATCCAGGTGATAAAGAAGCACTCTTATCAAGTCCATTTGTGAAAGATCCAAGTGTCACTGTCGAACAACTAATTAAGAATGAAATTCTCAAAATTGGTGAAAATATCACACTTGGAGAGTTCGTTCGCTTTGAAATCTGATACAATTGGTTGTATCTATGGATATAGCATCAATTGAAGAAGAATTCAGCTCACAATCACGACGCGCTATCGAACAACTTACCGACGAACTTCGTCAAATCCGCACAGGAAAAGCCAGTCCCTCACTTGTAGAAGATCTTGAAGTAGCAGCCTATGGCGGACAAATGAAAATGAAGCTTAAAGAGCTTGCCAGTATAGCTACTGATGGCCCAACAAGCATTATTATTGATCCATTTGATCCCTCAACCATTCAGGATATTGAAAAAGCCTTCCTAACATCACCTCTTCAACTGAGTCCTCGCGTTGAAGGAAAGATGATTCGCATTATTACACCACCTCTCACTATGGAACAGAGAGAAAAGTTTGCAAAACTTGTTAATCAAAAAATTGAGGAGACAAAAAACAATGTGCGCTACTATCGTGATCATGCACGAAAAAGTATCAAAACCCTAATTGACGAAAAAACTATTACAGAAGATGATAAATTCCGCAGTGAGAAAAATATTGATACGAAAACAAAAGATTTTTCGGATCAACTCGATGAGCTAAAGAAGAAAAAGCAGGATGAAATTATGAGTCTTTAATAATATCTTATGTTGTTTACAGTATTGATTTTTTTGTTAGTCCTTAGCATTCTAGTCGTTATTCATGAGTGTGGACACTTCATAGCAGCGAAACTCAATGGCATGAAAGTTGAGGAATTTGGTTTTGGACTGCCCCCAAAGGTCTTTGGCATTCGTTTTGGAGAAACGTTGTACACACTTAATGCACTTCCGTTTGGCGGATTTGTAAAAATTTTGGGAGAAGAAGAAAGCGAACTAAATGGCAAAAAACTTTCTGAAAAAGATCTCAACAGAACTTTTTCACGAAAAAAAGGCTGGCAGAAAATAATGGTGCTTACTGCTGGTGTAGCCTGTAATTTTTTGCTCGGCTGGGCAATAATTTCATATCTTTTTGTACGTGGAGTTCCTGTACCGAGCGATATTGTGTCTGTTGAAGATGTCGTAAAAGAGTCACCAGCTGCTAAGGCTGGACTGCAAAAAGGCGATAAAATTCGTTCAGTAGGTTTTCAAGATGAACAAATAAATATCTCAACCACTGAGGGTCTTACTGAATTTGCAAAAAAGCATGGAGACGAAGAAATTCAACTTCAAGTTCAAAGAGGCGAGCAGAATATTGTCCTTAGCATAACGCCTCGAAAAAATCCGCCAGCAGGGCAGGGAGCGCTGGGTTTGGTTATAAGCAATTACGAACTAAAAAAATACTCGTTAACCGAAGCGCCTGTCCTTGGTCTATTTGAATCAGTAAAAATGACCAAGCTTATTTTTACTGAACTAGCTAAGACCTTATTTAAATTCGTCACATTCCAAAAACAAGAAGCTGAAATTGCTGGTCCTGTCGGCATTGCGCGTCTCACCTCTGCAGCTGCCAGACAAGGAATCGACGCGCTTTTACAAATGATTGGACTACTTTCATTAAATCTCGCCGTCATAAATATTTTGCCATTCCCCGCATTAGACGGTGGCCGCTTAGCACTTGTGCTATACGAAATGATCTTCAGAAAAAAAGTAAACCCAACAATAGAGCAAAAACTCAATATGGCTGGTTTTGCCTTCTTGCTTTCACTCATAGTCCTTGTTACGATTAATGACATTATTAAATTGTTTAAATAAGGATTATGAACCCTCAGTACAAAAATGTAACTATTTCTGGAAAAATCGGTGTTGGCTCTACAACTCTTGCTAAAAAAGTCGCTGAAATTCTTAACTGGAAGTACATTAATGCCGGTGCTTTGCAACGAGAATATGATCGTCAACAAGGAAAAGATGAAAATATGCAAGGAGCAGCCCAAAGAACTGATGATCACGAAAGAGAAATGGAAGCCCAAGCAAAAAGGGTATTGAATGAAGAAGAGGGCGTTGTGTATGAAGCCTGGCTATCAGGATTTGTCGCACGCGATATCCCACACACATTAAAGGTCCTTGTTGTATGTTCAAAGGATGACGTACGCGTTGATCGCGTCATGAATCGGGAAAATGTAAATCTTGAAACTGCAAAACAATATATTCGTATTCGTGAAGGAGAAAATATTGAGAAGTGGAAGAACCTCTATGGAACAGATGATTTCTGGAATCCTAAGGATTATGATCTTGTTGTTGATACCTACTCCTCAGGACCCTTAGAAACTCTCGGCAAGGTGTTAGACACGCTTGGTTATAAGGGTCAACTTTAATTTTCTATGAATTATTCACACATAACCATTGCAGGAAGGATTTGTACAGGAAAATCAACGGTGCGCAATTACCTTCAAGAGACACTTGGCTGGACAGGTTTTTCTACTGGAGAAATTTTCAGAGAGTATATAAAAGAAAACAATCTTCAACTGGATCGTGTTGACGAGCAAGATAGAATTGGCAGAGATGTTGATGCAATGATACAGAAACGACTTCGTGAGGAAAAAAATTTAGTAATTGATACATGGATAAACGGCGTGCTCTCGGCAGGACAACCAGAAGTTTTTAAGGTGTTATTAACATGTAGCGACGAGGTGCGCATTCAGCGATTTGTTGAAAGAGAAGAGGTAAGTAAAGAAGAAGCATTGCAAAGAATTACAAATCGCGAAAATGCACTATTAACAAAATTGTCGGCCATGTACGACATAGATGATATTTTAGACCCAAAGCATTATAATATCGTCATCGACACAAGCAATCTCACCGTCAAGGAAATTGGCGATCAGATTATTGCGAAGATGCAGATATGAAACAAGAAAAAGAATTTCTCCCAAAAAAAAGCGAAGATCTCTCTAAATGGTATCTTTCCGTCATAGAAATGGCCCAATTGGCAGATTATGGCCCAGCAAAGGGCAGTATCGTTATTCGACCATATGGTTACGCCATCTGGGAATTTGTGCAAAAAGCATTAGATACTTGGTTTAAAGCAGATGGTGTGCAAAACGCATATTTTCCACTATTAATTCCATCTTCGCTTCTTGAAAAAGAAAAGAGCCACGTCGAGGGCTTTAGTCCTGAACTTGCTGTGGTTACCGTTGGTGGCGGAAAGCAGCTCGAAGAACCTCTTGTCGTACGACCTACATCAGAAACAATAATGTACGACATGTTTTCAAAATGGATCTCATCATACAAAGAGCTCCCGCTTAAGATAAATCAGTGGGCCAACGTCGTACGATGGGAGCTTCGTACATTTCCATTTCTAAGAACGTCTGAATTCCTATGGCAAGAAGGACATACTGCGCATACGACAGAAAAAGAGGCCATGGAAATGACACTGAAAGCACTTGAGTGGTATCAAAAATTCTATGAAGATTATTTTGCAATTTCTTCTTACATTGGAGAAAAGAGTGGCTCAGAACGATTTGCTGGAGCTAAGCGCACATTTTCTGTTGAATTAGTTATGCCAGACGGAAAGGCATTGCAGGGAGCCACCTCACACTATCTTGGAAAAAATTTCTCAAAAGCATTTAACATTCAATATTCAGATGAACATAATAAGCGACAATATGTGCATCAAACATCATGGGGTCTTTCAACACGTTCGCTGGGCGGATTGATTATGGTTCATGGAGATGATCATGGACTTATTTTGCCCCCACGCGTTGCTCCATATCAGGTTGTAATTATTACTGTTAATGCAAAAGATGAAGAAGCTGATAGCAAGATTCGTGCCTATACACGAACTATTGAAGATCTTCTTAAAAAAGCACACATTCGCTATATTGTCGATGACAACAATGATAAAGGTCTTGGGTATCGTATTAATGAAGCTGAAGTTCGCGGCGTGCCAATCCGCCTTATTATCGGTAATTCCGAATACGAAGAAAAATATGTAACCTTCTCCCGTCGTGATAAAACATCTGAAAAAGAAAAGGTAAAACTGAATGGGCTTGGAGAGTTTATTCGCGATCACATGGAAGAAATGCATCTCGATATGCTTGCCAATTCACGCCGCATGAAAGAAGAAATGACCGTTGAAGTTGATAACTTTGAAGATTTTGAAAAAATTATGGCAGAAGATAAAAAATTCATCCGCGCATATTGGGATGAATCACAAGTTGTTGAAGCAAAAATTAAAGAAAAAACGAAAGCTACTACGCGCGTTGTTGAAATTGAAAATATGCTCAATGAAGATAACGGACAATGTGTGTACTCTGGTAACAAGGCCCGTCGCAAATGGCTTTTTGCTCAATCGTATTAATCTGATATGAAGACAATCGTCACGCACCAATCTCCTGATATCGATGCAATAACCGCCGTATGGCTCATTCGTCGTTTTCTACCAGAATGGAAAGATGCACGTTGCGTCTTTGTACCAGCTGGAGAAACACTCGATAATGCAAAACCTGACGATCA
The DNA here is from genome assembly GCA_965230965.1 of uncultured Gammaproteobacteria bacterium. GTDB lineage: Bacteria > Patescibacteriota > Microgenomatia > UBA1406 > HO2-37-13b > OLB23. The sequence goes on along the minus strand of OZ246401.1, from coordinate 921,610 downwards.
CCCAGATATTTTGCATGTCGATACAGGTTTTGGTCTATATGATCATCATCAAAATAACGATGAAACCTGCGCAGCAGAAAAAATTTTTAAACTGATCCAAAAGAAAAAATCATTAAAAGCTCTCGATGCTATTGCTCTCGAGCGCATTGTTGCCGTTGTTAATCGCTATGATCATTTTAAAGAAGTCTTTCTTGAGCCAGCGAATGATGATATGTATGATTTTTCACTCGCATATATCATTAATGGCATTAAATTAAAGCTTCAAGATGATACGCAGGTTGTTCATTATGTAGAAACAATGCTTGATGGCATCTTTATAAGCTTTAAAAACAAAATAAATGCCGAGAGCATTATCATGACCGGCTTTGAATTTTCTTCGGCATGGGGAAAGAGTATTGCATTTGAATCTGAAAATGATGAAACAATGAAACTTGCTCTAAAAGATGGCTTTGATTTGGTCATTCGACGTTCTGGAAACTACAAATATATACGCATAAAATCGCATCCAAAAGTTAAAAAGTCATTAAAGAGTATTTATGAAAAACTTCTTAAAGTTGATAAGGATGCTACCTGGTTTTATCATTCTTCCGGAAGAATGCTCTTAAATGGCTCTTCAAAGGCGAAAAATTCGCAACCATCCTCACTCACGCTCCCATCTGTCATTGCGCTCATCAAAGGTCTGTAATATAATACTCATACCATTCTTCATTAAAAATTCATTGTTCCAAGGAGGTGCACATCAATGGTAGTGGTGACTAAGAAACGAGGAGAGAATACAGATTCTGTATTAAAGCGTTTCACAAAGGTAACTAAGGATGAAAATATTAACTGGGATGTTAATAAAAAGAAATTCTTTATGAAACCATCTCTTCTTAGAAAAGAAAAGCAAAAAGAGCGTCTGCGTCGAAAAGCACAAATGAGAAAACGATTTTCTCAATAACTATGATACACATCGTTGTAGGTAACAGATACAAAGTTCAAAGGAAAAAATATTCGAAAGCAGCTCAGCAATATTTAGATGCAAAAGGTGTGCCTGGTGATGCCCAGGTCAATATTATTTTTGTGGGCAAAAGAAAGATGACTGAGATTGCTACAAAATACAAAAATGAGCGCGTTGCGCTACCCGTGCTTTCTTTTTCATATGCATCTGAAGAAAGCCCTGAAGATGAAAAGCTGTTAGGTGAAATTTATATATGTTACCCGCAGGTTGTTCTTTTAGCAGCTGAGAAAGATAGATCGGTAGAAAGAATGATGATCGATATGATTGAGCATGGCATCAATAATTTATTATCTGAAAATTAAATGTTTTATAGAAAATACAGACCTCAAACGCTCTCGGAACTTGATACAAAAGAAGTTCAAGACCAACTTTCTTCAATTTTAAAAGCATCCACTATCCCACATGCATTTCTTTTCACAGGACCTCGTGGAACAGGCAAAACTTCAACGGCTCGTATTGTTGCAAAAGTATTAAATGCAGAAGTTAATAAAGAAAAAATTACTGTGCTTGATGTTGATACAAAAGATCCAAATGTCAAAGCTATTGCAGACGGATCTTCTGCGGATGTTATTGAAATTGACGCAGCTTCAAATAGAAAAATTGATGATGTGCGCGAACTTATCGCGCAGCTTAAGTTCGCGCCGCTGGCAGCAAAATATAAGGTTTACATTATTGATGAAGTGCACATGTTAACGAAAGAAGCATTTAATGCACTTCTCAAGAGTTTGGAGGAGCCGCCAGCACATACAATATTTATTTTGGCAACAACAGAGGTTGATGCATTGCCAAAAACCATAGTCTCGCGTTGCATTCGCATTAATTTTAATAAGGCGCGCGAAGAAGATGTTATTCATATGTTGGATCGCATCACGAAAGGTGAAAAGCTTTCGGTAGAAAAAGAAAGTCTTGAACTTATAGCGAAAGCAGCAGATGGATCCTTTCGCGATGCAGCAAAAATGCTTGAGATTGCGGTGCTTAATGAAGATACCTCGATGCAAGGTATTCAACACTCACTCGGTGTCTCAGATACTACTATGGAGCTTCTTATCTGCCTAGCCAAAAATAATCCAACCGAAGCACTACAATGGATAACAAAGGCCGCACAGCAGGGCAGCGATTTCCGATTTATTATTGAACAACTTCTCAATATGCTCCACATACAACTTCTTGCAAAACACAATATTGAAAAAGAATCAGAAGAATTAAAATCTATGACCGTAAAGCAAATCGCCCTCCTCATATCGCTCTTGCAAAAGGCATACGGTCAGCTTAAAATTACTCCAATTGCTTCGTTGCCATTGGAAATTGCAATTGTTGAATATTGCTCACAGCAAGAAGCACCTATTAAAAATTAATAAAATCATATGTTTAATCCATTAAAAGGTTTGGGAGATATTCAGAAGTTACAAGAACAAGCACGCACAATGCAAGCAGCGCTTCAACAAGAAGAGGTTACAGTCGAAAGAAATGGCGTTGTAGTGGTTCTTCGAGGTGACCAACAAGTGAAAGAAGTAACCGTTGACGGCGTGCTTGAAAATCGTATTGCCGATGCAATCAACGAAGCAATTAAAAAGACACAAGAGCTTGCAGCAAAAAAACTTATTGAAATATCGCAAGCATCACAGTAAAAAAAGAAATGAAACTTTTTTGTGGATCAAGTAATGTGCCACTTGCAGAAGAAATAGCAAAAGAGCTAGGCACGTCTTTGTCTGCTTCAAAAATAACTCGTTTCAGCAATTCAGAAACAAAAGTTCAGATACTTGAAGATGTGCGGGATGAAGTCTGTGTTGTCATTCAGACAACATCCAATCCAACCGATACACACTTAATGGAACTTTTCCTTTTCTGCGACGCTCTGCGTCGCGGAGAGGCGCGCAAAGTTATCGGCATCATTCCATTCTTCGGTTATGCGCGCCAAGATATGCAGCATTTTGATGGAGAATCTGTATCCGCCCACATGGTTATTCGCTTTTTAGAAACAGTGGGCTTCAATAAAATCTACACCCTTGACCTTCACAATGAAGCAACGAGCGCAGTCTTCTCAATCCCATTCAAAAATATGACCGCGATGAAAGAGCTTGCCAAAGCAACAAAGGAACATTTTAAGAAAAAAAATATTGCGCTCGATGATGTTTCGCTCCTTATTCCTGATCAAGGCGGCATTGAGCAGGGCCGCTTTTTTGGTGAGGAGCTTTACGGTGGCAGCGATTTCCCCATGGCTGTTATTGAAAAACAGCGTACTGGTGAGACGGTTCAATCCTTTGGTATTCATGGCGAAATAAAAGGCAAGCACGTTGTTGTCGTGGATGACATGATTGTTACAGGTGGCACCATTATTAGCGCTGTAGAATCACTCAAAAAGGAATATACCATTGAATCTTTGACTGTTGTTGCCACACATCACGATTTTGTCAAAGATGCAGTAGAAAAACTCGAAGGATCCATCATAGACACCGTCATTGCAAGCAATTCTATTCTTCTTGATCCAAAGACCAAAATGCCTAAACTCCAAGAGGTCTCCTTAGCTCCGCTTATTGCAGATGAGCTGCGCCATTTTATACAATAGGGGGTATGTCTATCCCAGAAGATTTGAAGCGTACTATTGAATTTTTTGAGAAACTCCCTGGTATTGGGCCAAAAACAGCAAAGCGACTTGGTTTTTATCTTCTTCGTGTACCAGAGGCTGACTTGCAAAAAGCCGCGGAACATTTAAGCCAACTCAAGCAAAACACGCATTTTTGTACAACTTGTTTTAATCTGACTGATGATGAAGTCTGCAGTATTTGTGAAAGTCCTCAGCGGGATCATAGAACTATTGCTGTTGTCGAGGATGTCTTGGATTTGCTTTCATTTGAAACCGGAAATCATTACAACGGTGTGTATCATGTGTTGCATGGGCGTATTGATCCGCTGAACTATATTGGTCCTGATGATATCTTTATTCCCCAACTATTAAAGCGCGTCATCAAAGATCAAGATGATATTGATGAAATTATTTTAGCTACCAATCCAAATACAGAAGGGGAAGCGACTGCCATGTATATAAAGAAGGAGTTACAAGAGAAATTAAACGGAAATGCTGAGCGGATTACTATTACGCGACTTGCTTATGGATTGCCTATTGGTGCAGAACTTGAATTTGCAGATTATATGACTCTTAAGCGCTCACTTGAGGGTAGGAAGAACTTCTAAATGTTATAATATAGCTTCACACCGAGCCTCATCACCGAAAGTAGTGGGAGATGACAGCAAAAATAATACCCTACCCAGTAAAATATTGGATTGTGGTTTACAGGGTTAAGGTGTTTCCGGAACAAGGTGCTCAAGAACGTTGGCTCGGCGAGAATCTTGAGCTTGTTGATTCCGAAGCTGATGCCGAAGTTTTCTATAGCAATGAGGAGGCTGCTCAGGCAGCACAAACGGCTGGCTGCACGGTGATCGATTGATGCACAAGTGGCATCGCAGGACCTTGTCCGCTTCGGCGGCGGGGTCCTTTTTTCTTTACCATCTTCCATGGCGCTACAGTGCATCGAAGCACGATAACAAGTCAACGTTTAGCCATACATTTTTGGAGTGCTTTCGCGCATTGAAGCAGAAGAGCATTCTAAAAGGGTGGTTAAAACAAAGAAGGAATCAGCTCAACTTACACCTGAATAGTCTCAAGCACGACAAGAGGTCGTTTGTTTGTAGCTCTAAAGAAGTATTTCTCTAACTGATTTACCAACTCTTTCTTCAACGGCATCGTGCCGCGATTTTGATCAAAGACCTTGCCAATATGCTCTGCAGCACCATCATACACCTTATCTTTATCATTGACATTCGTCCCAGCAGCACCATGAATAAATCCACGTGAAGTAAATTCTGGCTTTTCTGCCAATGTATTATTGCGCGCCACTTTCAAAATACAAATCACTATACCTTCTGTTGACAACGCCATTCTATCGCGCAAAATTGTGTCACCCACATCACCAACACCATACGCATCTACAAACACATTCTTCGTTATAATGGCCTCACCCAACGACGTACGACCACCCTGATCGAACCACACCGTTTCTCCCTCGCGCAATAAAAATATATCCCGGTCCTGATACCCCATTTGCTTTGAAAGTTCAAGATAAAGGCGTTGGTGACGAATGGTGCCGCCGATTGGAATAAGATTCTTTGGCGCTGTTAAGCGCATAAGCATCAACATGTCTCCTTGGCTGCCATGACCTGATGCGTGCAGTTGCTCGGCAACATCTGAATAACGCACATCAGCGCCGAGCAGATAGAGATGCTCAATAATGTCATATACTTCCTCTTCATTACCTGGAATTGGATCCGAGGAAAACAATACCTTATCACCCTTTGAAATACGAACAAATTTATTGGAATTAGTGGCGAGGCGCGAGAGCGCCGAGCCATATTGGCCTTGTGAGCCCGTTGCAATAATACAAATTTCATGCGGCTTAAACTTGCTTAGCTGTTTTTCTTCAACCAAGAATTTTGGTGGAATAGGGAAGTAGCCAATGTCTTTCACAAGCTTCGTAATTTCTTTCATAGATCGTCCGAGCAAGCAAACTCTTCTATTGAATTTCACCGCCGCCTCAGCGCATTGACGCACACGAGAAATATTACTTGCAAACGTTGTCATAATAAATCTTCCTTTGGTTGTGCGGATTTCATCTTCAAATGTCTTACCCACAATGCTCTCTGACAAGGTAAATCCCTCTCTATCCGCACCTAAAGAATCTGACATTAGACACAGCACACCTTCTTTTCCGGCCTTTGCAATCTCATAAAAATCTGGTGCATAACCAAACGGCGGCGTAAGATCCATCTTAAAGTCACTGCCATGATAAAAAGCGCCAATAGGCGTCTTTAATAAAATATGCGTTGTGTCGGGAATCGAATGTGTCATGCGAATAAATTTAGCTTTAAACCCACCAAAATGATACTCATTATCAAAGCTGATGAGATTCATTTTGAGCTTAATATTGAACTCATCACATTTATGTTGCGCAAGCATTGAGGTCAGTTTACTTGCATACACAGGAGGTCTTCCAAGATTATCGTAATGAAAACGAAGCGCAGTAATATGATCCTCATGACCATGAGTTAAAAGAATCGCGCGAATTTTGTCTTTTTTATCCAATAAATATGAAATGTCAGGAATGGCGTGATCAACACCAAACTCTTGTTCACGAGGAAAACCAATGCCACAATCTATGATGATAATGTCTTGGAGTTTATCTTCGTTATACAGTTCGTATACATACATATTCTTGGTGACACCGATGATGCCGCCAAGAGGAACAAATCGTACTCGATACATACGTCTTTAGTATACACCATGTATAATGCAGGTATGACAGCAAAAACCAAGACAATCGAAAAGGAAGTCATGAAAAAACTGGAGAATGTCATAGACCCAGAACTGTATATTTCAATTGTTGACCTGGGCTTAGTATATGGCGTAACGCACAGTGACGGCAAAGTAATGGTAAAAATGACATTGACTACCATAGGCTGCCCACTAATTACTATAATTGAGAAAGATATTCAACAAAAACTTGCCGATATTGACGGAGTCAAAGAAGTTGCAGTGGACCTTGTATTTGACCCACCTTGGGATATTGAACGCATGAGTGAAAAGGGGAAGGCAATGATGGGAATTTAAGCAACAATTATGCCAAATTTGCAACAAAAACTACGCAATGCAGCAAATGAAAGGGTAGAGCAATTTAAAGAACGCTCTGTTGAGAAAGCCCGAGAGAATTTTTCAAAACTTCCTTCGTATCTAATGGAACAGGCTTTTGGCCCGCAACCTAAGAGTGAAGAAAAACAGCCGGAATATAAAAATTATACGTCTTTCAATGAAGCAATTCGTGGTCAGCTTGGTATTGCTTTTGGTGAGCAAGACAAACCAAAACTCGATAAGACTCGTAATGAATTAGCTGAGTTAAAGAGACAAATGGATATTATGCGTAACGACGAAGCTCAAGCTCGAGCATATTTAGATCGAAAAGAACAAGAGAGAAAGAGCGCTGAGGCGGCTGAGGAAGAGCAAAAACAAATTAACGCGGCTATGCAACAACAATCAGCTGCAGCTGGAGCAGAACCTGGAACAAAGGCAAAAAGAGGTCAAGAAAAACGCAAGCAACCGGACAAGACAATGGAAAACAAGGCCTCGTTTGGAAAACAATAAACTATACTATCTTCACACGGGGTGTAGTTCATCGGTAGAATGCTCGGTTCGGGACCGAGTGGCAGTGGGTTCAATTCCCACCACCCCGACTCACTGATTATATCCTATAGCTTTGATTGTCGTGGTTCATTTTGATATAATGTGATCCACATCATCGTCTTTCTCTGACAAGCTAGGAGACACAACATGAAAGCACTGAACCTCACAACTCCTAGGGGTGTTGTGGCACATATGGGCGACTCCCTCTCTGAGCAAGATTGGGAGAAGCGTTGCAACGAAGTCGTACAGGCAAATGGGGAAGAATACCCGTTGTTCTGGCATATCGTTGTCGTACAATCGGGTTTGCGAGAAGATACTCGACAGCGCTGGATCGCTCTCTCCAATTGAAGAGGACGATGGTATACCGCCCCGGCTACACGCCGGGGCGGGCCATCTCTAATTTCTTATCTACTTCCCACATTTTTCTAAACCATACATTGCAAGGACGAGCATATAAACGAGAAAGGCGTGGGTTCCGGACCGAAGTCCTTTCCCCACGCCTGTACACCATGATGCGAGTATCAATCTTGATTGAGGTAGATCACAACTCCAGTAATAGAGCCGCAGAGGGCCATTATTGCCAGAGCTGGTAGGAGAGAAAGCTCTCTCCTCAGTAAGGGGAACAACAACGTCGATTCGCAGAGATAGACGCCAATTACGACCGCAGTTCTAGTCTTCATGCTGAACTCCTTCATGTTGATCTTACTCGCAAGGTGCATAAATAGTTCAGACTAGAATAAGCTGCAAGAGCCTACTTTCATCGAAAACTAACAGTACTATTATAACAATAATACTATGGGATATCAATGTCTACCGTGTAAGCCGTAAATAGATCCGCAACATCTTCCCACATTTTTCTAAGCCATACATTCCATGCACGAGCGTGTGGAACATGTTTTAATTATTTCTGAACCTAAAGTTAATAAATATCCGGCTTATGTACTAGTGCATGGAAACATGGGGGTCTATAATTAACTGATGAAAAAGGTGTTGGTATTATTTTCCGCTGCAGGAGTGATATTAGGACTTTTTTGTGCGCTAATTTTTCTTCCAAAAAATTTACCCTCAAAAATTAAACAAAAAACTACTGCAAAAGTTACAAGAATTCCTCCAACCCCCACACCACTACCAGACTTTTGCTTTGACGCACCCGTGCTTTTTTATCATCACATTCAGCCCTTTGATAAAGCCGAGGACGACAACCAAAGAATGCTTACTGTTGCACCTGCAAATTTTGAAGCACACATACGCTATCTCAAAAGCAAAGGATATGAACTTGTACCCCTAGAAAAAATTGTTGATGCGCTTCTGAATCGTAAAAACCCAGGTAAAGTCGCCGCTATTGTGCTTGATGATGGTTACACAGATAATTATCTATATGCGTATCCAATCGCAAAAAGAAATGATGCTCCTATAAACATCGCCATGGTCACTGGATTTGCCAGCAGCTACAATCAACTCTCATGGGGACAGATAAAGGTCATGGTTGACTCTGGCTTTGTGTACATACTTAACCATTCTTGGTCGCATCAATCCTTACATGGCACAAATTCCGACACGATATTTAAGCAAGTTACCGTCGCCCAAGAACAGCTTGAAAAACATATTCCCGGTTCTAGAAAAATATTTATATATCCATACGGAAGAACCGGTGAATCCGTTATAAACATTTTGAAGGAGCAAAAATTTGACGCCGCATTTACAGACCAAAAAGGAACACAACAATGTCTTTCCCAGCGCTATATGCTTCCACGCCTTCGCACAGGTAACTTTCATCTCTCGGTTCACGGTCTCTAACTCAAAACATGCTACAATAGTAGTATGTCATTTACGGATACGTTCGAGTCTGGCGTTAAACATACACCTGAAAATCCATCAAAATCTTTATGGTTTAAAACAATGGGATTTGCTGCTTTTATTTTCTTTGTAATCGCACTCTCAATGTCTACACAGCGACATGTCTCAGGAGCTGAGTTAATCAATGTCAGTACCGCATGGACCGCAGTAGTACTTATTGGATTATCAATGTTACTAAGCGCAATCTGCTATTTTTGGAATGCATTCGACCATTATATTTTGTTTCGAAAACATTTAGGTGTTTCTGGATTTGTTATTGCGACAATTCACGTAGTGTTTTCGCTCATTATTTTACGAAGCGACTTTCCATTTCCCGATTATTACTTGCATGAAAAAAATATCATCTCATTTTTGTTCGGCTTAACCGCCTTTGCTTATTTTGCATTCATGACAAGTATCTCAAATAATTATGCAGTTCGTGAAATAGGTGGTCAGAAATGGAGAAAATTACTACGATATGGTTATGTTGCATATGTTTTTACTATTATTCACTTCGGGCTTCGTGGTATTCCATATTGGATTAAATGGATCCAGGGAGGCATGAAAACTATGCCTTCACTTGGATTTGTATTATTTGTCTTTGCACTTTTTGTCCCATACTTTCGTATTGTTTTAGAAATTGCTCTCCGCCAACAAAGAAAACTCTCTGATACCCATGAAACTCTATAACACACTCTCACGAGAAATCGAAGAGATTAAAAAGACCGGTGACACGATTACCATGTATTCTTGCGGACCTACGGTCTATGACTACACCCATATTGGTCATCTCCGTACGTATATAAATACTGATGTGCTAAAGAGAACATTGCTATCTGAAGGTAATGAGGTCATGCATGTCATGAACATTACCGATGTAGGCCATCTGGTAGGTGATGATGGTGATGATACGGGTGAGGATAAATTGGAAAAAGGAGCGCGGAAATATGGAAAGACAATTGATGATGTCGTCACATTTTTCACAGATTTTTTTATGCAGTCCCTTAAAAAGGCGAATATAGCATTGCCTGACAGATTTCCAAAAGCAACCGAACATATTGATGACATGATCGCACTCAATAAGCAACTTGTTGAAAAAGGCTTCACCTATGAAACTGAAGAAGGGCTGTACTTTGATACCTCAAAGTTTTCACATTATGGCAAGCTTTCTGGACAAAAAATAGAAGATAAACAACAGATGCGTGAAGACGTCCATATCGACCCTAACAAAAAACACCAGGCCGACTTTGCACTATGGCTAAAACGTGTCGGCCGTTTTAAAGATCATACATTACACTGGGAGTCACCCTGGGGTGATGGTTTTCCGGGTTGGCATATCGAGTGTTCTGCGATGAGTATGAAATATTTAGGAGAAACACTTGATATTCACACGGGCGGTGTTGATCATATTCCGGTACATCACGAAAATGAAATTGCGCAATCCGAAGCCGTTACTGGCAAGCCATTTGTTCGTCATTGGTTTCATGGCGAATTCCTCATGATCGAAGGACAAAAAATGAGCAAGTCATTAGAAAATCTTTTGACCATCGAAGATATAGAGAAAAAAGGCTTTGAGCCGGCTGCCTTGCGCCTTCTGTATTTACAATCCCATTATCGACAAGAAATGAATTTCACATGGGACTCGCTCCAGGCATCACAAAAGGCACTTGAGCGACTACGAGAAGCAGTTATACAAGCTAAAAAACAAACACAAAGAAGTCAGGTCTCTCCTGAAAAAGCAGAATCCGCTGCTCAATATAGTGCAAAGTTCTTTGCTGCATTAACAAACGATCTACAAACTCCACAAGCAGTTGCAGTAGTCTGGGAAGTGTTAAAGTCAAATATTCCTTCAGAAGATAAATATGATCTTGTGCTTGAATTTGATCGAATACTGGGACTTGGTTTGGGTGATATTAAAGAAAAGGGGGCTTTGGAAGTTTCAGAAAGAGTAAGGGGTCTTATCGAACAAAGAAATAAAGCGAGAAATGAAAAAAATTATGAAGAATCGGACAGATTAAGAGTGGAAATTGAAAAAGAAGGATACATTGTTGAAGATACGAGTGAAGGAACAATTGTAAAGTAAAAGCAGTAGGGAGTGGCTGTGGTCCCTACTGGTTCGAATAAACGCCAAGCAAAAAAGGCGCATCCAAAACATTTTGTACCGCAGCCACTCGGATTGTAACCTGGTCAGTAGGGTGGACCTATCTGACCACTGCGAGTTTTCGCCTCAACCATCTTCGTGAGACAATCGTGACACACATCTCGACAGTAACTGTCCCCCTGGAGCCGATGTCTCGTACAGAGGGGTTTGCCGCAATTGTCGCACTTAAAGGTTGGTCGTCTGTTGCAGCGATAGTCGTTGCCAGAACATGTCAGATTGGCCATCGCAGATTCCTTGGTCTAGGTTCGACCGACTGTGGGATCAGGAATGACTCACCGAAACATGTTCAGCCTCGTTCTTGCGGTTGATCAGATTGTTGTACCTGTCCCGATCACAGTTCGGGCACAGTCCAACGATCCAATCTCCATCAGCAACCTGCTCGATCGTCGCGCCGCAATCGCTGCACTGTGCCGTTGTCATATTCTGCTGAGACACGATCTTGATCCTTAGTCTAGATGCGTCAAGTGTGAGAGGGTACCCGCTCTCTCCGGGTTAGTGGTTTTCCTGTCAACGCGCTACAATCCTGCTCATGACCATTCAGCCATGATGGGACATATTATAGCAAAAGAGTTGTTGCAAAGCTTTTTTAGAAGAATAAAATAGAAGTAGTAGGGAGTGGCTGTGGTCCCTACTGGTTCGGCAAAACACCTTGCTAAAAAAGGCGCATCCAAAACATTTTGTACCGCAGCCACTCGGATTAAGTTTCACGAGCTAATCGTCTTCGTCTTCAGCATCTTCAAATGCAAGCACCCGTTCCTCGAGCACTTCAAGACTGAGAGGTGTACCAAGCACAGTTTCGTTCTCCCAAGCCTCTACATCAATCCGACAAAGCTCGCAGAGCCATTTCTTCAAGTGCTTGCCACATGTCGGCCTATTGCATTGAACGCATTCTTTCTTGGTACGCGTTGAGCAAAACTGACACTTCTTCACGATTTACTCCATGAAACTCGTAGCCGGCATTCACCAGCTATCGTGCGATTGTATTATAGCAAAACCGCTTGATTTTCCGTGCTGGTTTGATACAATGGGAAAACTTATGAACGCATACGAGTTTGTTTTTATTACTAAAGACGGAAGTAAAAAAATTCTTGAGACCGCTGAAGATCTTTTTAAAAACTTCAAAGGCGCCGTCGAAGCAAAAGAAGACTGGGGAAAGAAAAACTTCACCTACAAAATGAAGGGTCTTTCTGAAGGCTTTTATCATGTCTGGACCGTCAATATGATGGGAGCAGAAATCAAAGCACTCAAGGCTAAATTAAATCTCGAAGAAGGCATTATTCGTTATCTTCTTATGAAGAAAAAAAGTTAACATGGCATCACGATCACTTAATCGCGTAGTACTTATCGGTAATTTAACACGCGATCCAGAATTGAAGTACACACCACAAGGCACAGCAGTCTGCAGTTTTGGCGTTGCAACAAATCGCAGCTGGACCACAAAAACAGGCGATACAAAAGAAGATGTCCAGTTTCACAGAATCGTCGCATGGCAGAAACTTGCTGAATTAGCAGCAAATCTTCTCGCAAAAGGTAGAAAACTATATCTTGAAGGCAGAATTACGTACAGAAGTTTTGAGGGCAAAGACGGTCAGCAAAAGCAAATTACAGAAATTATTATGGATGATTTTGTTCTCTTCGACGACCGTAGAAAAGGAACGGATGGCGAAATGGCTGAACCACATGAAGAAGCAGATATGGCGGCACCACAGCATGAGAATGAGCCTGTTTCCGATATGGAAGATGCACCACACGATGAAAAAGTTGACCCAGATGACATTCCATTCTAAAATAACAACCTATGAAAGATTATTTCAAAACATATAACACGGAACCATCATACAAAGATGTTGATACGCTGAAAAAATTTCTTACCTCACGAGGAAAAATTGTTTCAACAGAAAAAAGTGGCTTAACAGCAAAAAATCAAAGAAAGCTTGCCGAGCAAATAAAATATGCACGATACTTAGGCTTGCTCCCATATACTTCTTACCAAAAGGAGAAACTCTCAACTTCTGACGAAGATACAGAATAATCCGTGAATGATATATAATCATTCATATGCAACTTACCTTTGCGATACCTCCACAGGGAACACTGATTCCTGAAAAAGGCACATCAGTAAAACTCGGTGATCCCCTCATTCAATTTCATTCATCAGAAACAAAAATTTATGATATCGCCATGACTCTGTCAGTAAAGCCCGATGCGGTATTCAATAGCATTGCGGTTGTTGTTGGTCAACAAGTGAGCCCGGGAACTATTTTAGCTGAAAAAAAAGCGCTGATCGGAAAGAAACAGGTACAAAGCGATATTGAAGGAGTCGTCGATCGTATTGAACTTGAAACCGGCAATCTAATTGTACGCTTTGGTTCGAAGGCAACCGATCAGACAAAAAAATCATGGTTCGAAGGAACAATCCATGCAATTGATACAGATAAAAAAACCTTCGACGTGCATTTTAAAGATGGACATGAATACCCACTTTCATGGGCAAACATGGATGGAGGAGGAGAGCTTACGCAACTTGATGAAAAAAACTTTTTCACTTTTGGATCTGACGACGTTATGGAGAAAGCAATACTTTTAGAGAACCCCCAGGTACATATCATCTCAAAATTAGATGCGCTTGATGCTGGTGGCTGTATTTCAACTAAAGCCTTTCCAAATTCAGATGTCCCTTGTGCAACGCTCGCAAAGAAAAAAGACTTTGAAGAATTGCTACACACAAAAAAGAAATATTGTGTCTTTTCTGCCTCAAGTTTGACTGCTGTTGTCTACTAAAATTAATGCTATAATGGCAGATACTGTATGAAATTGAGCAAAGCTACACATAATATTCTTCTTGTCTGCACTGGCATGATCATTCTTTTAGCTGGTATTAAAATTGGTGAATCGCGAACACGCGGTGGCTCTATTTCTTCCAAAAATTTAAAGATCACAAATCTTGAAAAAGGGAATACCGCAAATCTGGACTTCTCATTATTCTGGGAAACATGGGATACATTAGGAGAATACTATGTCGATAAGACAAAACTTGACCCAAAGAAGATGTATTACGGTGCTATAAAAGGAATGGTGGCATCGGTAAATGATAATTACACCTTCTTTTTGACTCCCGAAGAGAATCAACAAAGCAAAGATGACTTAAAAGGCATATTTTTTGGCATTGGTGCCGAATTGGGAATGAATGATAATCAAATTGTAGTTGTTACGCCACTAAAGAATTCGCCCGCAGAAAAGGCAGGTGTTAAACCGGGCGATGTAGTAGTCAAGGTTAATCATGAGTCAACAACGAATTGGACCCTACAACAGGCAGTTGCAAAGATCCGCGGTCCAAAAGGAGAAAAAGTTATCCTAACAATGCGAAGAAATGATAAAGACGTTGATGTAACCGTTGTCCGTGATGAAATTAATATTCCATTCGTTGAAACTAAATATGAAGGCAATGTTGCTATTATTGAGCTCTCTCGATTTGGCGAGCCAACCAATGATCTCTGGGACAAGACCGTTGAAGAACTCCTTGCGAGAAAGAATCAAGGAAAGCTAAGTGGCATTGTACTTGATATGCGTGGAAATCCGGGTGGCTATCTTGATGGAGCAATTCATGTAGCATCAGAGTTTCTTACCTCACGCGATTTGGTTGTCAAACAGGAATATGCTGATAAAGAACCAGAAAAATACTATGCAAAGAGAGAAGGAAAACTGCAAGATATGCATGTGGTAGTCTTGCTCAATAAAGGCTCGGCTTCGGCCTCAGAAATTGTCGCAGGAGCCTTGCGTGACCATAAGAAAGCAACCATTGTTGGAGAAAATTCGTTCGGAAAAGGAACGGTGCAACAAGCACTCGATCTCGGTGACAACGCTGGCTTACATGTCACCATATCAAAATGGATTCTTCCAGGAGGAAGTTGGATTCAAGAAACAGGCATAAAACCCGATGTTGAAGTGAAATTAGAAATCAAAGAAGGGAATACAATGAAAAGAGAGGATGATGCGCAACTAGATAAAGCAATAGAAATTTTAAAAAGTAAAGTTTCTAATAATCCCTATTCAGGATATTACCTATGAGAAAAATACTTGTACTGCTTTTTTTAGCAGTAACAGTGTTATGGGCATATGATAAAGGCTATATAAAATTGCCAAATACTTCTTTGGTTTCGCTTCAAAACGGAGAAAGAAAGGTGACAGTACTTACTGAAGAATCTGCAATTATTCAAGCTATCGACAAGGCAGTACCATCTGTTGTAACTGTTTCGATTTCTAAAGTTCAGCCGAGCACCATTCAAATCAATCCATTCGATCCCTTCGGATCATTCCGCCAACAGCAAGGAAGTGGAGAAAAAATTGAACGAAACATTGGTAGCGGGTTTGCCATTGATAAAGATCTTGTTGTCACCAATAAACATGTAGTAGGGGACACTTCAGCTGAATACAAAATTATTTCTGGGGATAAAACCTATAAAGTCACTCAAATTTCGCGCGATCCTCTCAATGACCTTGCTATTCTGCGGATAGACAAAAAAGAGCTTAAGGCAATAACTTTGGGCGATTCAAGCAATCTTAAGCTCGGACAGATTGTCATTGCTATTGGCACACCACTTGGGGAATTTACCAACACGGTAACGACGGGCATTGTGTCGGGACTTGGCAGAGGTATTACTGCTGGCTCGCCACTAGAGGGCTTTGTAGAGCGTCTTGACAATGTTATTCAGACTGATGCTGCTATTAATCCTGGTAATTCTGGGGGTCCTTTGTTGAATTCACAGGGTGAAGTAATCGGCATCAATACTGCCGTTTCCTCAGAAAGTCAAAATATTGGCTTTGCAATTCCTGTTAATGTGGTGAAGGAACTTGTTGATAACTTTACAAAAGGTGGAGGGAAGATATTGCGACCATTTATCGGTGTTCGCTACCAAATGATTTCACGAGAGACAGCGATTCTGAATAATGTTCCGGAAGGTGCATTTATTGTCGAAGTTGTGGAAAACTCACCCGCACAGAAAGCTGAGATTCAAAAAGGTGATATTGTCACAGACTTTGACGGACAGAGAGTACGTGGCAATGACCAAGAGACACTACAGAAATTAATTGCAAAAAAGAAGGTTGGTGATCAGATTAAAGTGAAACTTTGGCGCGATGAAAAAGTTCTTGAAAAAACTCTTACACTTAATACATTCGAATAAGCTTACCTGGAATATTATTATCTTAATCCTCAGCAGTTCGGGCATGCCGCCAGCTCACTAGTCGGATTAATCTAACAATATTCTAAGTTAGATTGATAATAAGCGTTTTGATATAATGTGAGCATGAATCAAGAAATGCAGACATTAAAGGGTTTTCGCGATTTTATTGGCTATGATGCCCAAAAACGCATGTGGCTTATTGAAAAAATAAGAGGGGTTTTTAGTGCCTTTGGGTTTGAACCGCTTGAAACACCTGTGCTTGAATATGCATCGCTTCTTTTGGGCAAGTATGGAGATGAGGCTGAAAAGCTCATATATATGTTTGAGGATCGTGGTGGTAGAAAAGTTGCAATGCGATATGATCAGACTGTTCCAACTGCCCGAATTATATCTCAATATCAAAATACACTCATATTTCCTTACAAACGCTATCAAATTCAACCTGTATGGCGTGCAGACAAGCCACAGAAAGGTCGTTATCGCGAATTTTTTCAATGTGACGCTGATATTATTGGCTCAACATCATATATAGCTGATGCAGAAATTTTAGCTGTGTATTATGCAATTTATGAGGCAATTGGCCTCACTTCTATCAAAATTCAGGTCAACGACAGACAACAACTTATTCAGACTGTTAAAGCCGCTGGAGCAGAAGATGACAATGTTCTTTCCATTATTCAAACTATTGATAAGATTAAAAAAATATCTGTAGATGAACTTTTGAAAGAGCTCGCTTCAAAAGGCATATCTGATGAGAAGGGCAAAAACATGCTTGAGCAACTCTCGAACTCAAAGCCTTCTGACAATCTCCAATTAATTATGAATGCAGCTACCAAGCTGGGTATTCCTGATGGTGTGCTTGAGTTTGAACCTACACTAGCTCGTGGCCTCGATTACTACACTGGCCTTATTTTTGAAGGCACGGTTCCTGAATATACGGTAGGCTCTGTTGGGGGTGGTGGTCGTTATGACAAGCTCATTAACTCACTTGTTGGCGTTGACAAACCAGCGGTTGGATTTGGACTTGGGTTTGATCGCACATTAGAAGCAGCTGAAGAGTTAGGAAAGATTCCTCAATTTAATGAATCCCGTGTTCTTGTGACCATTTTTTCCCCAGATCAAGCTCAAAATTCACTAGAATTGACTGCTCGTTTAAGAAAGGCTGGTATTAGTGCCACCTGTTATCCAGATGCTGATCAAAAGCTTGAAAAACAGATCAAATTTGCACTCAAAAAGGGAATAACGTATCTTTGCATTCTCGGACCTGATGAGGTTGCAAATAACGCTGTAAAGGTGAAGAATCTGCAAAAAAATACTCAAGAGTCTGTTCCGATGGACAAAATAACCTCATTTTTACTTGAAAAATAATGAATATCAATAATTCCATAGCCATTATTGAGGCAAATCCAGGTGTGGGCGGTGAAGAAGCAAAGATTTGGATGAAGGATTTACTCAATTCGTATCTAAAATTCGCCGAAAGGGAACGATTTACTATATCGTATCTTGAAGAAGATATAATTCGGCTCAAAGGGGAGAATGCATTCACGCTTTTTAAAAACGAAACCGGCGTTCATAGAGTTCAACGTATCCCGGCAACAGAAAAAAGAGGCCGCCTCCATACATCAACTGCCGTTATTGTCGTATATCCGTTCATTGCTGAAGCACAGGCTATTGTTAACGAGCATGAGCTAGATTGGCAGTTTTATCGAGCCGGCGGCCATGGCGGACAAAACGTCAACAAAGTATCTACGGCTGTCCGCCTCATTCATAAGCCAACGGGCATTATGGTAACATGTTCACGCGAGCGAACACAGCAAGCAAATCGCCAGATCGCGCTTCAACTTTTAGCCTCAAAGTTATATCAACTTGAGGAGGAAAAGCGCCGCGGGCTGGTATATTCGTATGTTAAGGATCGCGGCACCGGCGATCGTGCTGAAAAAATCCGCACCTATAACTTTCCACAGAATCGCCTGACCGATCATCGAACAGGCAAGAGCTATCACAACCTCAGCGCAATCATTGATCAGGGTAAATGGGAAACAGTATTGCGTTAATGAATAAAGATTGTTATAATAATCGCTTATGAAAAAGGGAATTCATCCACAAGTTCATCCTGTGGTTTTTGTTGACGGAAAGCACCAAATCATCTCCACCTCAACAAAAACTTCTGATCAGTCCATCGATATTGATGGCGTAAAGCATTTTGTAATTCCTGTGGAAGTAAGTTCCTTCTCACATCCTCTTTATACTGGCGAAAAGCGCTTTGTCGACACTCAAGGTCAAGTTGGTAAATTCCAAGAGAAAATGCAACGTGCCGAGGCTTTCAAAAAGTCACTTGCTGAAAAGAAAAAAACCACAGAGGAAAGAAAACAGCAGCAATCCAAAAGTCTCCGTGACCTTCTTGGCGAAATATAAGGACCTATAGACTTTATAGGTTTTTTTTGATATACTAGTTTCGTCTTGTAGTATTGTCTATTAAAGCATCATAATACCCATCCTTTTAGGATAGGTTTTTTTTATTTTATGCCAAAACTCAGCATTATTGCACCAGTAAAGAACGAGGAAAAAAACATAGAAAAGCTTGTCACAAAGGTTCATAGTGCTATTTCCTCTAAAGACATTACCTACGAACTTCTTTTTATCGACGATCACTCTACAGATAATACTACGAACGTAGTAAAGGAGCTTCAAAAGAAATATCCTATAAGAATATTTGCAAAACAGGGCAAAACAGGAAAGGGATACTCCATTATTGAGGGCGTCCAGCACGCAAAGTATGATCTTATTTGCATGATTGATGCCGATCTACAGTACGATCCTAAGCATATTCCTGAAATACTCGCCAAAATTGAATCTCATGATGACGTTGGCGTCGTGGTTGCTGAACGCAAAACATACAATGGAACTTTATTTCGCAAACTGGGTTCTCGCCTCAATGCCTTTGTGATTGGCCGACTCATGTTTAAACTTAACCACGATATTCAATCTGGTCTTAAAATCTTCAGAAAAGAAATTGTGAAACATATTGATACGACCCACGTTGGCCCCTGGTCTTTCGATGTACCTTTACTTCATACTGCTAAAGAACTTGGCTACCGCATTCGAAAAATTCACATCACATTCGAGCACAGAGAAGGCGGAGAATCAAAGATTAATATGTTATCTGTTTCAAAAGAAATCGTTTCAAATGCTGTAAAGCTCAAACTTTCAGGTAGAAAAATCTATCCAATTGAACCTACAAGCTCTAAAAATATGATCGGCGCTGGTATGATTCACAAAGGAAAGCGCTATATTACACACACAGTTTTACCTCATCATGATTCTGCTATACATACGCTTAAGAGAAAGCAGGGTGCTTTTATTGTGGGATTGATCGGACTTATTACACTTGCAGCAACATTCAATCCCGTAGGAACAATCATTGGTGTGATGGCTGTGCTCAATCTCATGTATTTCTTCGACATGATGTTTAACTTGAACATGATCTTGCGCAGCTTAAAATCACCAAGCGAGCTTCATATTTCAGATGAAAAAATAGCTTCCCTACAAGATAAGGAACTACCAATCTATACAATTCTTTGCCCACTGTACCGCGAGGCACACATGATCCCACAATTCGTGGAGGCTATTAGCAAGCTTGATTGGCCAAAAGACAAGCTGGATGTCATGCTCCTTTTAGAAGAAGATGATAAACCAACTATTGCTGCTGCTGAAAATATTAAGCTGCCTTCTTTTGTACGCATTGTTGTTGTGCCTGATTCACAACCCAAAACTAAGCCTAAAGCTACAAACTATGGCCTTGCTCACGCAAAAGGGGAGTATGTGGTTATTTTTGATGCAGAAGATATGCCTGATGAGCAACAACTGAAAAAGGTATTTATTGCCTTCCAAGAAAGTCCAAAGAATGTCGTCTGTATGCAGGCCAAGCTCAACTACTATAACCCTAGACAAAACCTACTTACACGAATTTTTACGGCTGAATATTCACTCTGGTTTGATTTAATTTTGACAGGGCTACAGTCAATGCAAGCTCCTATCCCACTGGGCGGCACATCGAACCATTTCAAGATCACGGAGCTTACCAAATTAAAAGGGTGGGATTCATTTAACGTTACAGAAGACTGTGACCTTGGTATTAGACTTGCAAAATATGGTTATAAGACGGCTATTGTTGATTCGGTAACACTCGAAGAAGCAAACAGTCAGCTCTTCAACTGGATCCACCAAAGAAGTCGTTGGATCAAAGGGTATATTCAAAGCTATCTTGTTCACATGCGCCGACCCCTGAAATTCTTTAAAGAGGACCCTCGTAACTTTTTAGCATTCCAGCTTACCGTTGGTGGAAAAATTCTTTCGCTTTTTGTCAACCCATTTATGTGGCTCATCACCATTCTATATTTTACGTTCCGAGCCACAATGGGTATTACTATTGAAAAATTCTTCCCTGCGCCAGTGCTCTATATGGCAGTACTTTCACTCGTCTTTGGTAACTTCCTCTATCTGTATTACTATATGATCGGGTGCGCAAAAAGAAATCAATGGCAGCTTATTAAATATATTTACATTGTTCCGTTCTACTGGCTGGCAATGAGTTTTGCTGCATGGAAAGCATTAATTCAGCTCATGTACAAACCGCATTTCTGGGCCAAGACAGTACATGGCCTTCACTTTGATACCACCGCACAGGCTCTAACAGAAGTGGCTATTCCGGTGCAAGAAAAACCACTACAAGTAGCGATAACGAAGCCTGCAGCAGAAACAAAGAAAACATGGACATTCGGCACTGTTTCGAGTGGCACTGTTTTGGTACTTGGTTACATGACAGCCAACTTACTCAACTTCCTTTTTAATCTTTCTTTGGGAAGGTTGCTTTCTTTTGAAAACTTTGGTCTTTTAACATTTGTAAATACATTTACTTACTTAATCTCTATACTTTTATTTTCACTTGCATCAACGCTTACTCATAGAATTTCGTTTCTCACTACAAAATATGGAAAAGAAGCTGGAGTAATCTTTCTGAGAAATGTGTATGCAAAAAGTCTGCAAATTACAGTAGCTGTTGCTGTTGTATGGACCCTCCTCATACCTCTTATGATGATATTCTTTAGACTCGATACAGTCTTACCTCTTTTAATGTTCTATCCAATTTTATTCCTTGGACTACTTAGTACATTAAACGAGGGATTCTTGCAGGGGAACTTCTTCTTCATCTCTCTTGCGCTTGTTACTATCAGTGCACCTCTTATCAAACTCGTCCTTGGTCTTACCATGGCATATCTTGGATTTGAGGAATTGGTTTATCTCGTCATTCCAATTTCATCGGTTATGCCGGTCTTTGTTTCAGCTGCTCTCGTGTATTACAAGATTAAAAAAATTCCAGTTTCTGGGGTTACTACACACTATAGATTCCCACGAAGATTTTTTACCTCTTCGATGCTTTCAATTTTGTCGCTTAATCTTTTCTTAACAATGGATGTGTTGTTGACAAAGCACTATCTTACTATTACTCAAGTAGGAGAATATGCGCTTATTGGCCTTATTGGAAAGATGGTCTTCTACTTTGGATCAATACTTACCAACTTTATGACTGCATTTGTAAGTAGAGATGAAGGTGCAAAAAGAAACCCAGCGAGAACATTTAATCTTTTACTCTCAGGAACAGTATTGTTTACTGTTATTATTTTCACACTTATTGGCCCGCTTGGATCGATTATAAATCCGATATTATTCGGCGATAAAGTTTTGCCAGTCCTCTCATTGATTACTCCATACGCGTTGGCAATGTCGCTGTTAACTGTTGCTAGTGCAATTCTTACATATCACATCGCTCGACATCATTACATATTCCCGGTTGTCTCACTGTTGTCTTCATTCACGATGATAATTGGAATTTACAACTGGCACAGTTCTGTTGAGGATATTGTGTATGTCACACTTTTTGCTTCGACACTTAATCTTGTACTCATGCTGCTTTTGCATGGGTGTTATCGATACAGTAAATGGGTCAAAATGAATATCAAAGATTTCTTAAGTCTTTTTGTTAACTCAAATATAAATTTAGATACAGCTGATGATAAGCAACGAATATTATTCTTTAATTGGTACTGTGTGCGACACAAATATGCAGGTGGAGCAGAATATTATCTGCATAATATCGCTAAATCTCTTGTAAAAAAGGGCCACTCCGTAACATTTTTTTGTGGAAATGATGGAAAACTTCCATCTTCAGAAATTATTGATGGGGTCCAAATCGTACGCCATGGTGGGTTATTTACGGTATCAATCTGGGGATTTATTTACTATATAACCAAATTTAAACACTATTACGATGTTGTCATCGACTCAGCAAAAGGCGTCCCATTCTTCACACCACTATATGTAAAACAGCCTGTCATTAGTGTGATCTGCCATGTGCATGCAGATATGTTTAAAAAAGAATTGCCTATGCCGTTGGCTCAGGTAGCTATTTTTCTAGAAACAAAAGCTATGCCTACTGTGTACAGGGCAATAGACATTGTGACAATATCTCCATCGATTAAAAAACTTTTGAAAAAAATGGGGTACGGCGTAGATAATACGATACATATCGTCTACCCCGGCGTAAACGAAATTGCTCCACTAATTAAAAAAACCACACACCCATCACTGATATATCTTGGAAGACTCAGAGAATATAAACACGTCGATGTTCTTATTCGAATGGCAGCAAAACTTAAAGAGGAATTCCCGACATTACAAGTAACTGTTGCTGGTGATGGTGAAAGCACAAAAAAGCTAACGCAACTTTCTGAGAAACTTCGCGTTCGTAACATGGTTACATTTACAGGAAAAATATCTGAGAAGGAAAAAGAAAAACTTCTTGCAAAAAGTTGGATTGCTATTCATCCATCAATTGCTGAAGGATGGGGTATTACAAATATCGAAGCGAATCTATGTGGTACACCTGTTGTTGCTTCTGATATAGATGGACTTAGAGATTCTGTCGTTAATGGAAAAACAGGTTATCTTGTAAAACCAATGAGTGTCGAAGCGTTTTATATAGCTACGCGAAAATTGTTGCATAATCATAAGCTCCGCGAACGTATGGCAATGGAAAGTATTATATGGGCACAAAACTTTAGCTGGGATGCGAGCGCTGATGACTTCTATGACGTATTTCACAAAATGATTATTAAACAAGACAATGAATTTAACAAAGCCACAAGATTAGAAAGAGCAAATGTAAGAGTATGAAAAAAATAACGATTGGCATACCGGCATACAACGAAGAAGCAAACATTCAGCTTTTGCTTAATGATGTGTTATTGCAGCATCAAATTGGAAGATATGTAGAAAAAATTATTGTTGTTTCAGATGGGAGTACCGATGCAACAGTTCAAAAAGTTAAAGAACTAAATAGCACACGCATCTCGATAGTCATTCAAAGAAAAAGAAGAGGACTAGCAAAAACATTGCAGCATATCTGCTCGTTAGCAGAGACCGATGTGCTCGTTGTGATAAATGCTGATGCTCATATCCAAGATCCATTGTTTATTAAAAAGCTTACTGCGCCAATTATAAATGGAAAAGCAGATTTAACTTCAACAAAACTCACAGAAGTTGCATATAGAAATTACTTTGAACGAATTTTGATGACTGGTTTTATAATGAAGTCTCGCATAGTGCAATCATGGAAACGTGGTCAAAATGTACTAACATGTTATGGCGTTGCCCGAGCATTTTCTAAAGACCTCTACACAACAATAGATTTCCCAACAAGTATTGGGGAGGATGCCTATTCATATTTCTATACGATAACTCACGGATTCCGTTATGCATTTGTAAGAAATACTGAAATTTTCTATAAACCCTCAAGCAATTATCGAGAACATAGACTACAGACATTACGATTTTTTAGATCTCAAGAAATAATGAAGAAAATATTTGGAGAACAATTTGTTAAAGAACAATATGCGATTCCGCAAGGTTTAGCTATTAAAGAGCTACTTCGCTCTTTTGGCGATAATCCGCTTGTGACTATGTTATATATAGGTACTGTACTGGTGTCAAAAATAGTATCCCTATTTACTCCTCTTGAAAATACACACTACTGGGAAGTTGCTAAAAGTTCAAAAGAGGCACACGTATCAATATGAATAAAGGATTAATCTACACAAGAAGAGTCGCATATTTCATACTGGGCATTCCTAGCATTCTTGGCTTCGTGCAAAAGCCAGATGTTACTATCCTCTGCTATCACAGTATCAGTAATGATGGGTGGCGCTTTAGTACAAAACAAAAAGATTTTCTAAAACATGTTGGATTGTTAGAAAAATATTATATGTTCATCAGTATGGATGATTTTGAAAATTATTTAAAAGAATCGATTAAGTTTGAGCGTCCAGCAATCTTACTTACCTTTGATGATGGTTATAAAAATATTACGAATGTAGCAAAAATCTTGAAAGAAAAAAATATTAAGCCTACGGTTTTTTTAATAGGGGATACAAAAAAAGCTAATAGAGAAGAAATAGAGAATAATTTACCTCTCTTGTCAATGAATGAAATTAAAAAGATTATGAATATGGGTTGGAATATCGGTTCTCACACAATGACCCATGCAGATATGCTCGATAAAAAAACTGACATAACATATGAAATCGCAGATTCCAAAAAAATGATTAAAAAAACAACGGGTAAAGATGTTTACTATCTTGCGTACCCAAAAGGAAGATATACAAAAAAAATTGCTAGCTTAGCTAAAAAATCTAAATACACGCTTGCATTTTCTATGGACGACGACATCGTATCTAGAAAAACGAACCATTACGCAATACCGAGAGTTGGTATTGATGGCACACACAGCCCAACTGAAGTTCTCATGACTACGCAGCCATTATCAATTATGTTTAGAAAGTTTGCACGTCAGCAGTTAAAAATTAATCTTTAAACTATGAACCCTTTACTATCTTTACTTTTTAAAATCAGAGGAGTCGTTATGCGAACTATTAAACCACGAAGTGGATATAAGCTTTTTTCAGATCCAAAGAATTCACTACAACCTATGAGTAGTGTTTTTGGTTTTGATCGAGGACTACCTATTGATCGATACTACATAGAGTCATTTCTTGAGAAAAACAAGAAATTCATCAAAGGTCATTGTCTAGAAGTTCATGACAGCGCATACACAATCAAATACGGAGAGGATCGAGTTACTTCATATGATGCTGTCGATGTTGATACAAGCAATACGCAAGCAAATATTTATGCCGATCTTGCCAATGCAAAAAACATTCCTGATAATACTTATGACACATTGATAATCACTCATACAATCGGCCTTATTCCTGAACATGAAAAGGCAATTGCTCATCTTTACAGAATACTTAAGCCGGGTGGATATCTTCTTCTTACGGCATCTACCATGGGACCGTTCATTGAAAATGGCTCAGGATTTTGGAGATATACAACCAAGTCTATCCCTTACATGCTTGAAAAACACTTCAAGAAAAGCAGTATTACTACAGAAGCGTTTGGAAATGTATTGACGGGTCAAGCATTTTGGACAGGAATGGCTGTGCAGGATCTAACAAAAGAAGAGCTTGATTATAAGGACAGTCGTTTTCCGATAGTAGTTGCTGCTGTATGTCAAAAGTAAATATGAAAAATCCACTTCGCGTCGAAGTTATTACCAAGTATTTTTATCCTGTTACGGCAGGTATCGAAACTAATATAAAAGAGACATACAAGTTTCTTGCAGAAAAAGGTTGGAATATTACCATTCATACATCTAAGGACATTTATACTCAAAAAAATGCTCTTGATGATGAGGATATGGTTAATGGACTTCATGTGAAGCGGTATCCATTTTTGACCTTTGGTTACTGGCCAAAGATAGATTGGTCACATACTGACGTTGTATGTCTACACAATTTTGATATATTCCCACACTTCCAACTTTTATTACATGCTTTTTTATTAAAAATAATGGGAAAGAAAAAATTCGCTCTTATTCTTACACCGCATGGCGGCTATAATCCAACTTGGGACATTTATAGTCCACTGCAAAAGTTAATAAAACAAACATACAATAAATTCCTTGGCACGCCACTAATTAATGCAATTGTTGATGATGTCCGTGCCGTATCAGCATGGGAGAAAAAAGAAATGATAAAGATGGGAATTAAGCCATCGCTAATTTCTGTTATCTCAAATGGCATTGAGAATGAGGCATATGAAGATATAGATAAAAAAGCGTCAGCGAAAATTAAAAAAACTGTGAAATCATTTGGATCATACATTCTTCAAATTGGTCGCATTTATGAAATAAAAAATTACGAAACCACAATAAAAGCACTGCCATACATTCCAAAGAATATTAATTTTGTTATTGTGGGGCCAATGGTTGAAGAATCATATAAAAAATCCCTGATTGCCCTTGCAAAAAAACTTGGCGTTGAAAAGAGATTGATTTTTGCCGGAACATTCCACGGTGTAGATAAATACTATGTTATTAAACATGCCCAACTTATGGTACATATGGCAATTTGGGAAAGTTTTTGTAACGTGGTGCACGAAGGCATGAGTCAAGGCCTGGTTTGTGTTGTTGCAAACAATACAGCTTTACCACTTCTTATTAAAGATGGGGTAAACGGATATCTCGTCGACACATTTGACAGCGAGACGCTGCAAAAAAAAGTAAACTATATATTAGATCACATGAACTCTAAAGAAATTACTGCTATGAAAAAAAAGAATATTGATTTTGGACTTAAAGATTCTTGGGAAAGTACAGCAAAAAAAATGGGAACGTTATATACAACCTCACTCGCAAACATATGAAAAACGTGAAAAATATAGCCGCTATTATTTTCCTTACAATCTTAGGTTTGTCACTTTATGCAGTAACAATCCGTGGTGTATATGGCAATATCGACATGATGAATGTAAAAGGTAATCTTGACATAGCGACAAAACCACTTGAGCTCTCACCAGAGAGAGGTCGCTACGTGCTTACCTATTCACTGGCTGAAAGGGGAACATTTGCCCTCAATGAACAACTTGCTACTGTGGCAGAC
The DNA here is from genome assembly GCA_965230965.1 of uncultured Gammaproteobacteria bacterium. Classification (GTDB taxonomy): domain Bacteria; phylum Patescibacteriota; class Microgenomatia; order UBA1406; family HO2-37-13b; genus OLB23. The sequence goes on along the minus strand of OZ246401.1, from coordinate 894,144 downwards.
CCCGATGTGGGATTCTACAAAGACAAATTTTATATATTTTTTGCACCAGGCGTTTCTGTACTAGCACTACCACTTTACTTCGTAGGAAAACTTTATAACATACCTCAGGTAGCATCCTTTTTTACTGTTTCTATATTTGCGACTCTTAATTTACTGCTTATCTATATATATTCGAGAAGAATTTTTGGTGTATCAGTTTTCTTCTCCGTACTTGCGGCACTAATATTTGGCTTTGCATCAACGTCATGGAACTATGCAATAACACTCTACCAACACCACATAACAACATTTTTTATCCTGTCTGCATTTTTGGCCGCCTATGAATACACACTAGCAAAAAAAATGAAGTGGCTTTATGCCTCATATGTATGGATTGCATACGGCCTTGCAATCTTTTTGGATTACCCAAATATATTGTTGATGGCACCAATTATTGGATATCTTTTATACTCATCGATAAAAATTGATCATAATAAAAAAAATCTCACGCTTACACCACATCTCCCTGCATTAATAGCTTCAGTATTCTTTTTCGCTTTGGTCGGATTGCATGGTTACTACAATTTTGTACATTTTGATAGCTGGACTCGTTTAAGTGGAAGCTTGATTGGTTTTGATAAAGTTAGAGAAACCCGAGCTGCAGACAAAAAAATAAAAGCTGAAAAGAAGATTGAGGAACTTGCAAATGCAAAATCATCAGAAGTATTCTTTAAGGAAGAAAACTTACCCCGTGGATTTTCGATTCTCACATTCTCGCCCGATCGAGGATTGTTTATTTTTTCACCAATTTTTTACCTCGCAATTCTTGGCGTACTTAAGAAAATTAAGAAGGGTGTCGAAACACATATATTTTTCCTTCTGAGTATTGTCTTTGTGAACTTGTTTTTATATGGAAGTTGGGGAGACCCATGGGGAGGTTGGGCATACGGACCACGCTATTTAATTCCAACAATGGCCATCGGGTCATCATTTATAGCCTTTTGGCTCTATAAAAATAGAGCGCCTATTTTTTCACGATTGCTCACTTATGTACTTTTTGTGATTTCCGCGATGGTAGCTCTACTCGGCGCATTAACGACAAATCAGGTTCCGCCAAAAGTTGAGGCAGATTTCTTTGGCTTAAATTACAACTTTTTCCTAAACCTTCAGTATCTTCTTGATAATAAATCGAGTAGCTTTGTATACAACTATTTCTATGCTGATAAAATAACTCTGCCAAATTTTTTCATGAGCATTTTGATTGCACTAGGGATCATCGCAGCAATTATTATTTTTCTTGCACCTGTAGAAAAACATGAAGCTTAATATTTCGCTGTCGGTATTGGAAAAGGTAAAAAACCGCTTCTTGCAGGCAATTGATACTACCTCTATTGGGTTACTTGCTATTTTATTTTCCCTTGCCGCAACAATGTACTCTTTTGTGCATGATTACATTGTTCTTTATGGCGATGCAGAATCACATTTAAACATCGCCAAAAGAGTTATAGACAGCATAACACCTGGCGTTGCTCAGCTTGGAGGTATTTGGCTTCCTATTCCACATATTTTGCTTATACCGTTTGTTACCTTTAATCCTCTTTGGCGTACTGGTCTGGCAGGCTCGATTGTATCTGGTGCGGCTTTTGTTATTGCGACAATCTATCTGTATAAATCAACTCTTCTTATCACAAAAAATAAACTTGCAGGTTTTATTGCAACACTCGTCTTCATGATGAATCCGAATATTCTATATCTTCAGTCAACGCCAATGACAGAAATGGTTTTAATCATGTTTTTTGTACTTTCAAGCTATTATTTTATTAAATATGTTCTGGATGATAGTAATATTCTTGCGCTTATTATATCGGCTGGATTTACTTTTTTTGCATCGCTATCACGTTATGATGGCTGGTTTCTTGCAGTCTTTCAAGCATTTGCCATATTCCTTTTATATGCACGAAAAAAATCCAAATGGAGAGAGATGGAAGGAAAGCTATTCCTTTTTTGTACCCTAGCTTTTTTTGGCATTCTACTTTGGATGATGTGGGACCAGCTTATTTTAGGCAACGCCTTCTACTTTACGAACAGTCAATTTTCAGCAAAAACTCAGCAAGAGAACTGGCATGCACGAGGCGAGCTACCAGGATTTCACGACCTTCCGATTTCACTTGCATATTACTTCGTCACGACAATGAGTAATGCAGGCGTCTTCATCATACTAACCTCGCTTGTAGGCCTCATACTATATTTGCGTAATAAAAACGAAAAGCACCGCTTCATTGTTACGATGATTCTTGCTGTTCCTTTTATTTTTAATGTTGTCACGCTTTTCTTGGGCCAATCAGTTATCTTTATTCCACACCTCACACCGGTTGATTTTGAATGGCGCCTCTTCAATGTTCGTTATGGCGTTATGGCCATACCGCTTATTGCCTACTTTTTTGGCTATATTTTCTACAAGGTATCATCACAAGGAAAACTTGTTCTTTCACTTATTCTGGTAGCACAGCTTGCCCTTTATCAAATAGGATATTCGAAAGTAATTTCACTCGCTGATGGCATAGACGGTCTCTCTCATGCAAAAAGACCAGATGCCGAAGGCTGGATTCGAGATCATTATGATTATGGTCTTGTCTTACTTGATGATTATGCACGTACAGTAAGTATTGTAAGAAGCGGTATCCCTATGCAAAATACTATCTATATTGGTAATAAACCCTATTGGGAGGAGTCTTTGTATCAGCCTGAAAAATATGCGCGCTGGATCGTTATGCAAAAAAATGATGCAGTATGGGAAGCAATCAACGTAAAGCAAGATACACAAGGCGAGCTGTACAAATACTTCGAAAAAGCATATACTTCTGAGGATATTTTAATTTTCAAGAGAAACAATGTTGCAGCTCAGTAAAATCCTTATTTTCTTATTGCTCATATTCCTTTCTATAGCGCCAAAAGTACAAGCACAGGAAAAATATTTCTCTATTCAGGCCATCGATACGATGAAGATATCGCGCGATGTTGCACGTGAGAAAAAAAATGACACATCATTTGCTACATATATCGATACAGTGACAAAAAACATAGCTGACACCGGAGCTACACACATTGCCCTAGGAACCCCATATGATAATGAATTTCTACCTTTCTTAAATAAATGGGTTCAATCTGCGCGAAAACATAATCTCCATGTTTGGTTTCGTGGCAATTTTTCTGGATGGGAAGAATGGTTCGACTACGAACGTATTGATAGAGAGACGCACATGAAAAAAACCGAGGCATTTATTTTAAGTAATCCACAGTTATTTCAAGATGGCGACATTTTTTCATCATGTCCAGAATGCGAAAACGGCGGACCTGGTGATCCGCGTAACACAGGCGATGAAAAAGGTTTTCGCACATTTATTATTCAAGAATATCAACTGACAAAAAAATCTTTTGAAAAGATAAACAAAAAAGTTCAAAGTAATGCCTTTTCAATGAACGGCGATGTGGCAAAACTCATTATGAACAAGCCAACGACCATGTCACTGGATGGACTTGTAGTTATTGACCACTATGTAAAAACACCGAAGCAAACGATCGATGATATCAATTACTTAGCTGAGCAAAGTGGGGGAAAGGTAATGTTAGGTGAATTTGGCGTTCCCATCCCAGACATTCATGGCGACATGTCTGAAGATGAACAATCACAATGGATTGATGAACTCTTTAAGAAACTTGTAGAAAACCCACATGTTGTGGGTCTTAATTACTGGACAAGTAGCGGAAGTTCAACAGAATTATGGCATGATGACAATACTCCTAAAAAAATTGTTGCAACATTAAAAAAGTATTATGCGCCGTTTTATGTCAAAGGTGCCATTATAGATGCGTTTGGTACTCCAATAGCAGGCGCTAAGATCATGACTGGCGCATACCATACAACTTCAAATGAAAAAGGTGAATTTACTTTACTTTATACAAGCGAGTTAAAACGACCGCTTACTATAGAAAAGAAAGGCTACGTAACGGAAAAAATTACAGTTGAGACAAATAATCAGGTGTTGCAATTTATAACGCTTAAAGCCAAAGAGCCTTCAATCTTCGCTCAATTACTTGCCTTCCTCCGCATGTTTTTTAATAAATAATACTATATCTGCCAAGTAAGATTAGACAAAACCCTTTCCGACAGCCTATATATTGATAATAATACCCACATATGATATAATATAAGCCTATGAAAAAATATTTCGCAATCTTAATCGCGTTATTAATGATATTCGTAAGTGTTGCTGCTAAACCAGCAGCAGCTATTTCTGCACCAGAATTCCCATTCTGTCTTAATCCTCAAGGAACAGTCATTGCTTCATATAAAGAAGGTTCGCATGGTATTGTTGCTTATTCAACAGCTTTTTCAGGCTCTGACGTTGTCTACAAGCTTGCAAATAGTAATGTCATGCAATGTTTCTGTGATACAAGCGGAAACGGTATTCAAACCAACTGGTTGAAAGCCGCAGGTGCTTCTGAAGATGATATTAAATCAATGCAGGCTCAAAATTGGACATATGTACCAAATGGTTCTGCGTGGGGATTAGAAGATGTTCCTTACTTTGCTAAAAACTCATTCTTCAACTGTAAACCAAGTATTGGCGGAGGTTCAGGTGGTGATGGTAGATCATCTGGATCAGCCTCAAGTGCTTCTTCAAGCTCTTCAAATGATCTCGCAGGAAAAGTACTTGGACTTGCCTTCACTGGAAGCAGTGAATACATATTCAATCTTTGGTTATATGGCCTCGTTGCCACAGCCTTTGGAGTATGGATGAAACGCTTCATCACTCGCAAAAAGTCTTCACAATAACGGTCAACGTTATTGCTCAAGCGCTCATTGTTGCTGGCCTTTGTATGGTTGGCCTTAGTATGCTTTTGGCGATTTCTCGCTTTAATCCATATCGACTAAACTTCTATAAGACGCCTCCCATTGAACAACCAACAGTAGCTCCACAAGGGGCTCTGCCAAAACAAATAATTATTGCGGGGACCAGTATCAACCTTCCTATTGTGCCCTCAACTATCAACAACCAAGTATGGGAAACAACTGAAAAAGGTGTTTCTTACTTGACCATGTCACCTGTACCGGGAGAGAAGGGGAATAGTATTTTATATGGTCATAATTGGACGGATTTGCTGGGACCTTTGGTGACAGTTAAACCTGGACAAACAATTCGTATTAAATATGAAGATGAGACACAAAAAACATTCGTCGTAGAGAATACGGCAACGGTCTCACCTAAAGACACCTCTATTTTAATGGCTTCAAACGAGCCTATGATCACCATCTATACCTGCACTGGGCTTTTCGATAGCAAACGCTTCGTCGTAACTGCTCGACCTATCTAAAAACTTCTTCCGCCTTCTTCTTAATCTTTTTTTAATATTCGCTGTGTATAGTATCGATATTATGAATATTACAAATATACTTTCTATTTTAGAATTCTTAGGTATTACTAAAGAAACTTTTTTCCCACAATTTATTGTGGGTACATTTATATATATTGGTGTTACACGATCTGTTAATACTAGTTTACGAGAATCGTTGAATAGAATTGAACTAAGACTTTCTAACATAGAGTTACGATTAGATCATATAGAAGGTTATCTGCAAGAAATGAGTCTTGGTATGGTAGAAATGCAGACAATTATGAAAATGAAATTTCAGGACATAACCTTTGAACACAAAATAAAGCCGTATAAAAAATTATCCAAAGCTCAATACACTCAAATTTGAGCTAGCTGATCTATTTTGATATAATTACCATCACCAATACGCAGGAATGCCTGCGTATCCGATATCTCTACTGTGTTGGAACCCACAGCTAGAGACCACGAACAGGAACTGGAGCACGCATGAACGTTTTGCCGAGGAGCATCAAACACTACCTCGCCGATCCGCGACTCAGCACGTTCTTACCGGATCACTTGCGGGAAGCGGCCAGCAAGGGCATCGTGATCCACCGAGCCGTGTGGGACAACGAGGGCGGCGCCTATGTCGATGTATCCGGCATCGATACCGACAACGCCTCTCACGTGGAGGTCGGCACCAAGGCAGGGCACCCGAAGGGCAACGACGGTGGATATCGCCGGGAAACGGTCGATTCCATCCCGGACGGACTCAAGCTCACGGTTGAGTACTAGCTCCCTCGGGAGGTTCCCTTCGGTCACAGCCGAAGCCCTTGAGGAGCAAGGCAACCCGGTCTGGAGACTACTCCGGACCGGGTTGCCGACCTTACTAAATCAGTATAATAACTTGCTTTCGACGCTCATTTCCGGTATACTTTTCCTCTATGGTTTCAGCCTCAAATGAAGATACGTATTCAGGAGATTCTATTAAAGTACTCGAAGGTCTTGAGCCTGTCAGAAAGCGCCCTGCGATGTATATTGGCTCCACATCCCTCGAAGGCGTCTATCACTGTCTTGCAGAAATTGTAGACAATTCCATTGATGAATCACTAGCAGGATTCGCTAACAAAATCGAAATTATTCTTCAAGAAAATAACTACATGACCGTTATCGATAACGGAAGAGGTATTCCTGTCGATGTAAACCCACAATATGGTGTTTCTGCACTAGAACTCGTAATGACTAAGCTGCATGCTGGAGGAAAATTCGATGGCAAAACATACCGCGTGTCTGGAGGCTTGCATGGTGTTGGTGCAAGTTGTGTAAATGCATTAGCCACACATCTTATTGTTGAAGTAAAACGAAATGGGAAAATTTATCGCCAAGAATTTAAGATTGGCGTACCACAGTATCCAGTAAAAGAAGTCCCTGAATCAATTCTGGGCATAACAGCAGAATCAGGAACCGCCACTTCATGGCTTCCTGACAATACAATATTCTTACAAGGCATTGAACTTGCGCTAAGATCGGTCATGAAACGCGTAAAAGATCGTGCTTATCTTATTCCTTCAGTTCTATTTACCATTGAAGACAAGCGCGAAGATCGTAAGGTTGCTTATTACTTTGATGGTGGTATTCTTTCACTTCTTCGCGACCTTAACAAAAATAAAAAAGTATTACATGACCCTGTATATTTCAAAAAACAGTCAGGCGAAATAGAGCTTGAAGTCGCTCTGCAATACAACGACGGCGTTGCAGAAAATGTGCTCTCTTTTGTAAACGTCATTAATACAAAAGAAGGTGGTACACATTTAACAGGTTTTAAAACATCACTTACTCGTTCTGTTAATGCTTATGCAAAGAAAGAGGGCATGTTGAAAGATGTAAAAGATGCAGGTGGTCTTAGTGGTGATGACGTTCGTGAAGGGCTTACTGCAGTAGTCTATGTAAAAATGCCATCAAATGATTTGCAGTTTGAAGGCCAAACAAAAGGAAAATTAGGTAATCCTGAAGTTTTGGGTATTGTTCAAACAGAACTCAATAAATTCTTCGATGAGTTGTTTGAAGAACAGCCAAAAATTGCCCGAGAAATCATTGGGAAAATTCTTCTTGCGCAAAAAGCACGTCTAGCTGCAAAAGCTGCAAAAGAAGCAGTTTTGCGAAAAGGAGCCTTAGAAGGCGCGTCGCTTCCAGGAAAACTTGCAGACTGCCAGGAGCGCGACGCAGCTAAGTCAGAGCTCTTTATCGTAGAAGGTGACTCTGCAGGTGGATCAGCAAAGCAGGGTAGAGATCGCCGCTTTCAAGCTATTCTTCCACTTCGTGGAAAAATTTTGAACAGTGAAAAGGCATATCTTGATAAAGTCTTAAATTTCCGTGAAATTAAAGATCTTGTCATTGCCTTAGGCATGGGAATCGGTGATACCGTCGACTATGCAAAGCTTCGCTATCACAAGATTATTATCATGACCGACGCGGACGTTGACGGAGAACATATTAGAACGCTCATTTTGACCTTCTTCTTCCGCCATATGCGCTCCATTATCGAAGGCGGTCATCTATATGTTGCCCAGCCGCCACTTTTTAGAGTTTCATTCGGGAAAAAGACGTTTTATGCCTATGATATGGAAGAAAAGGATAAGCTTGTGAAAGAATTTGGCAAAGCTGAAGATCAAGTGAATCTTCAACGCTACAAAGGTTTGGGAGAAATGAATCCAGATCAGCTATTTAATACAACAATGGATCCAAATGCACGTGTTTTAAAAAAAATTGAGATTGATGATGCAGAAGCAGCGGACCAGATATTCTCAGTTTTGATGGGTGATGAAGTTCCTCCACGAAGGAAATTCATCCAGTCCCATGCACACTACGCAGAATTAGACATTTAATAATTTATCAAAACTATTATGGACCTAAAAAAACTTGGTGCGGGCGAACTTCCAGACAAAGTAAATGTATTTATCGAAATTCCAGCAGGATCTTCGATGAAATACGAACTTGATAAAGAATCAGGAGTGCTTTTCGCAGACAGACTAGTTCCTACTTCTATGGTGTATCCAATTAATTATGGTTTCATACCAGGAACCCATGCCGAAGATGGTGACTGTGTTGACGTTCTTGTTTTATCGACCCAACCATTCAGTGCGGGCACAGCGGTAAAATGTCGCATTCTTGGACTTCTGGAGATGGAAGATGAAGAAGGTATTGATACAAAAATTATTGCAGTGCCAATTGCCAAAGTTGATGCGTTCATGGCTGACATTCAAAGCATGGATGATATTGCAGCTGTCAAGAAAGATCAGATCAAACACTTCTTTGATCATTACAAGGATCTCGAAAAGGGTAAATGGGTTAAAACTAAGGACTTCTTAGGAAAAGAAGCTGCAGTCGAGATCATAAAGAAATTAATGGACTAAAAATTTATGGACGATGACGAGAATAACACACAAGAAGAGATAGAAGAAACAACAGAAACGGCTGAAAATGTTGAAGAAACTGAGGAAGTGAATGAGGTTGATGCCTCACCAACTCCTTATGTGCATAATGATACGCGTGTCGCTCCAATTGTGGATGAAATGAAGCGCGCATATCTTAATTATGCAATGTCTGTTATTGTTTCTCGTGCGCTTCCAGACGTGCGTGACGGCCTAAAACCTGTACATCGAAGAGTATTGTATGCAATGCATAAGATTGGTCTGAGTCATAAGGCACGATTTTCAAAATCAGCAACTGTTGTTGGTGAAGTTCTCGGTAAGTATCATCCTCATGGTGATAGTTCAGTATATGACGCACTCGTAAGAATGGGACAGCTCTTCTCAATGCGCTATCCACTTATCCTTGGCCAAGGAAACTTCGGTTCTATTGACGGTGATCCACCAGCCGCCATGCGTTATACCGAAGCAAAAATGACCGCAATTGCTGACGAAATGTTGCTCGATATTGATAAAGATACCGTCCAATGGAATGACAACTTTGATGGCCGACTACAAGAACCAGCATTCCTGCCAGCAAAACTGCCAAATCTTCTTCTTATGGGAGCAGAAGGTATTGCTGTTGGTATGGCAACCAAAATTCCACCTCATAACTTAACTGAAATCGTTGATGCGATTGTACGCATGATCGATGAGGTTGCTGAGGATAAGAATGATGGCTTAGCAGCTACGACTGAAGAAGGTGAAGAATCAGATGCGAATCATATTATGTACACATCACCACTTGATGAGACAAATACACAAAAGTACGTGTTCAATACCGATCTTCAAGCACTCATGGAGCATGTAACAGGACCAGATTTCCCCACAGGAGCAAGTATTTATGGTCAGGAAGAAATTCAGCGCGCGTACGCAACAGGAAAAGGAAAAATCGTTGTGCGCGCAACTGTACATCACGAAGAAGGCGGAAAAGGCCGTGAAAAAATTGTGATTTCTGAATTGCCATATCAGGTAAATAAAGCAAATCTCGTCATGAAGATTGCCGACCTTGTCCACGACAAGAAGCTCATTGGTATTGCAGACCTGCGCGACGAATCAGACAAAGATGGTATTCGCGTCGTTGTAGAACTTAAGCGCGATGCAGTATATAAAAAGCTTCTCAACAATCTATTTAAGTACACCGAACTCCAAACAAGCTACCCAGTCAATATGGTAGCGCTTGTCAACAACACGCCACAAACAGTATCCCTAAAAACAATTCTTGAGCAATATATTAAGCATCGCGTCAAAGTAATAACTAATCGCTGTATGTTTGAGCTTAATAAAGCAAAGGCTCGAGCGCACATTCTAGAAGGCCTTCTTAAGGCGCTCGATCATATAGATGAAATTATTACAATTATTAAAAAGGCAAAAACAGAAGCTGATGCAAAAGCAGCATTAATGAGCAAGTTTGATTTCTCAGACCTTCAGGCACAAGCAATTCTCGATATGCAACTTAAGCGCTTAACGGGCCTCGAGCGCGCAAAGCTTGAGGAAGAACTTAAAGCTCTCCAAGAACAAATTGCATATCTTGAGGGCATTCTCAGCAATGTAACAAAAATTCTTGAGGTTATTAAGTCGGAAATCCTTGAGATTAAAGAAAAATATGGCGATGAGCGCCGCACAAAAGTCTTCAAACATATGCCTGGCACGTTCACTGAAGAGCAATTGATTGAAAACAAAGAAGTCATTGTTACCTTAACCCAAGCTGGTTACATCAAACAGGTCCCACGCAATACGTACAAGATGCAAAAACGTGGGGGCAAAGGCGTCATAGGCTTTGAAACAAAAGAAGAAGATAACGTCAAAATAATACAAGCCGCAATGATGCATGATTCAATCTTGTACTTTTCAAATAAAGGAAAGGTCTATCAGACACGCGTATGGGAAATTCCAGAAGGAGCCCGTACATCCAAGGGTAAAGCAATGGTCAATATTCTTCCTTTGGAAGCAGGTGAAGATATTACATCACTCCTTATTTATAACCCAGAAGATACAAAGTCATTGGAAAGCACCTTCATATTCATGTGTACGACAAAGGGTACTGTTAAAAAGACGACGCTCTCTGAGTTTAAGAATATTCGATCCAATGGCATCATAGCCCTTAAACTAACAGGTGATGATGCGTTTTTATGGGCACGCATGACTGATGGATCCAAAAAAATTATCCTTGCAACACGTGACGGAAAGTCTATTGTATTTAATGAAGGCGATGTGCGCCCCACAGGACGCTCAAGTCAGGGTGTTCGTGGTATGAATTTAGAAAAGACCGACAGCATAACCTCCATGGACGTCTACGGTAAAGATGAAGAAGACAACTTACTTCTAGTTCTTATGGAACATGGTATTGGTAAAAAAACACCAATTAAACAATATCCGGTACAAAAACGAGGAGGAAAAGGCGTAAAAATAGCCTCAATAGATGCAAGAACAGGCAAAGTCGCTTTCTCAAGCATGGTAGACACAACGCATGATTCATTAGTCATTACCGCGCGCAGCGGTCAGGTTGTAAAAATTCCTCTCGAAGACATTCCAACTCTCTCACGAGCAGCAAAAGGTGTCATTGTCATGAGATTTAGTAGCAAGGAAGATGCAGTCGTCAGCGCAACATTTTTATGATGAAAGTAAGGGGCATACGCATCGCCCGCATGATTCTCGACCATGTGAAAAGCGATGTTGAAGAAATTGTTCGTACAAAAAAAATAGCTCCTCCTCAGCTTGTTATTTTTTCTGTGAACCCCGATGAGGTAACGCTTTCATTTCTCCGTAGCAAACAAAAAGCTATTGAATATGTTGGTGGAACATTTAAACTTTTGCGTTTTAGTAAAAATATTCGCTTCGAAGATCTTGCAAATAAACTTAGCGAAATAAATCAAGATGCCGAATGCAATGCGATAATTATTCAACAACCTTTACCGGCTTCACTCTCAACGATGACCATATTCGATTTTGTATCACCAGAGAAGGAAATCGAAGCATACAAGGCAAAACCACTTTTCGAAAGTCCGGTTGCACTTTCTGTGTTGACTATATTAAAAGCTATGTTTATTCCAGATGCAGCTGAGGACTATGAAATTCTTAAACTTGATCTGGATAAAGACCCTGGCATTCTGAAAAACATAATGCGAAGGAAAAAAATTGTTCTTATTGGCCGCGGAAAAACTGCTGGTAAACCGATTGCCGACGTATTATCACGACTCCATATGCCATTTGTGAATATTAATAGTAAAACGGTGAATCCTGAGCAATTTATTAAAGAATCAGATGTTGTTATTAGTGCGGTAGGGAAGCCTGTGATCGAATCAATGAACATTAAAGAAGGTGCTGCATTAATCAGTGTTGGCCTACGATCTGAAGAAGGTCAATGGATAGGCGATTACAGACAAAATGAAATCGCTGAAAAATCTATGGCATTTACTCCTACTCCAGGGGGTGTGGGACCTGTAACAGTGGCGTATCTTGTAAGCAATACCATCAAGGCTTGGAAAATGCAAAACCGCTTAGCCTAACTCCTTAATCTTTATTTAATAATCACCAGGTACAGTAAGCGTATTAAAAGTTTCTACTCATTTATATGCTTACAAAAGAAGATCTCAAGGGAATTGAAAACTGCTTAGATAACATTGATACTACACTTAAGAATTTTGATACGCGAATTAGCAACTTAGAAAAAGGCCAAGCACGTATTGAAGTGAGATTGAGCGATATAGACTCACAACTCAAGAAGCTTGATTACTCTATTAGAGTAATCCGTAAGGATATGCTTGGACTTTACTCATTCACTATCAACTTAGCAAACCATATTGATCCTTCTTCAGGAATTTATGATTCAGGTTGGGTCATGCAAGATCGACCGAGAATGAAAAGGTATTAACTTTTAAAAAGCTTAATAAAGACATCTTTTGGCACCTCAACTGCACCAATGTTTTTCATTTTCTTTTTTCCTTCCTTTTGCTTGTTGAGGAGCTTGTCTTTTCGCGTTCTATCACCACCATATAACTTGGCAGTCACATCTTTTCTAAATGGTGCGATGCGAGAACTGGCAATAACTTTTCCTTTATAATGCGCCTGGATTTTTACTTCAAATTGCTGCCGCGGAATCAATTCCTTCAGCTTATCAACCAGTTCGCGGCCCCTTGGATATGCGCGTTCGGCAACAACAAATTCAGAGAATTCTTCTACAGGCTCCAGATTAAGCAAAATCACAAGTTTATCAGCATCAACAGAACGATATTCCTTAAGTTCCCACTGTAGTGTGGCATAACCTGATGTGACGGTCTTTAAACGATCGAAGAAGAAGGTTATAAGCTCAGCAAGGGGAATATCATAATACATAACTACTTGTGACTGATTATCCATGTTTAAAAAGGTTCCGCGTGACTCCTCACAGAGCTTCATAACAACACCTGTATATTCTTGAGGGGTCACAATCGTCACATATGCAATTGGCTCTTCATATTGTGGTTTTGCTCCTTCGGGTGCTTTGTTCACGTACTCCACAGTCGGCGCTGTCAGCACAATACTCATATCAAATTCATTTTCGAGACGCTGGCGAACCACGTCGGCATGCAACAACCCCAGAAAACCTGTTTTAAAACCAGAGCCAAGCGCTTGACTATATACTGCTTCGTATTGCAAGGCTGAGTCATTGAGCGCCAATTTATCAAGAGATGTTTTTAGCGGCAAATAATCATCAGGATCTGTGGGGAAAATAGAACTAAACACCATTGGCACCACATCTTTATACCCTTCAATGGGAACAGCTCCTGAACGTGCTGCTACCATCGTGTCACCAACGCGCACCTGATGAATGTCTTTAAGGCGAGTTGCAACATAACCAATATCACCAGTTGCAATTTCTGGCAAAGGCTTTAGTTCTGGTGTAAATGTGCCTACTTCTTCAATGAGCACATCTCCATTTGTAGCATGCAATGTGAATGCATCATTTGTTTTTAAAGATCCATTAAAAACTTTTACAAAAGCAATAACGCCTCGATATACATCGTAATATGAGTCAAATATAAGTGCGCGTGCGCCACTATTATCCGCCTCTGCGGGTGCAGGCACCTTTTCAATAACTTTTTCTAATAATTCCTTAACTCCTTGCCCTGTTTTTGCTGAGATGTGATGAATAGATTCTTTTTTTACACCTAAAAACTGCACAAGTTGCTTTTCAGTATCCTCAATTTGTGCTTGCGGCATATCGATCTTGTTAATAACGGGAATAATTTCCAAATTCTGCTCAATAGCTTTATATGTATGAGCAATTGTTTGCGCCTGAATGCCCTTTGTTGCATCAACAAGCAATACAACGCCTTCCACACAGGCCAATGTTCGCTCGACTTCATATGAAAAATCTACATGGCCCGGTGTATCAATAAGATTAAGCTCATACAAAATATCACCTAATTTATACTCCATGTGTACGGGAGCCAATTTTATGGTGATGCCTCGCTCACGAGAAATTGGATTACGATCCAGGAGTTGTTCCTCATGCTTTTTTGGATCTACAACTCCTGTTAATTCCAGAAGCCTGTCAGCAAGTGTCGATTTCCCATGATCAATATGGGCAATAATAGCGAAGTTACGAATATGTCTCATTATACTTTCAGGAGCTTAACTGTAGAGGTGCCACCTTCTTCTGCCCACTTATCACCATGCAGAACAATAACGGATTGACCTTTTTTGACGAGCTTATTTTCCGCAAGATACTCAATAGCTCGATGAATCTGATTCTTGCGCACATCGCTATGTGCCTGTCCCTCTTTAAAAAGAATAGGATACACAGCAAAACTCAAAGACAATTTATCTCTCACTTGCTTATCATCAGTAAATGCATAGATTGGCATTGCCGGGCGAGGACGATAGCGTGAAATTAAACGAGCTGTTCTGCCCGTACGTGTAAAGACAATAAATCCACCTAATTCTTGTTGAAGATCTTTTGCCAGACTTAGAAATAGATTGTATGCCATTTCGCATACGCGCGACTCATTATCTTCTGTCGTAAACTTGAATCTCTTGCGTACATCAAATGTTAGTTTTGTTTCATTGTAGGAGGTAATTCTTTGCATTGCCTCAACCGACTTGAAGGGATACTTTCCGAATGCAGTCTCTCCAGAAAGCATTACGGCGTCGGTAAAATCATACACTGCATTTGCCACATCTGAAACTTCTGCACGTGTTGGTATCGGGTGTTCCATCATTGAATTTAACATTTGTGTTGCAGTAATGACGGGTTTTGCTTTATCAAGACATTTTGTTATGAGTAGTTTTTGATAAAATGGAACTTCTTCAAAAGGCAACTCAACACCAAGATCTCCACGAGCAACCATAATGCCGTCTGATGCATCAATAATTTCATCAATATTATCGAGCGCTTTCATTGTCTCAATTTTCGAAATAACATCTGCCTTAATGTTGTATTTCTTCATTTCTTTGCGCAGATCTTCAATATCTTCTTTTGATCGAACAAAGGAGAGCGCAATATAATCAACTTCCTCACGCGATGCAAGTTTTATACCTTCAAAGTCTCTCTCAACAAGAGCAGGGAAGGGGAAGTCGCCACCGGGAATATTTAATGATTTTTTGTTTAATAACGTCCCTGTTGTTTGTGAAATAAGATAGGCATTTTTTCCTTCTTTATGATAAGAAAATCTAAAATTTCCATCGTCTGCAACAATCAATTGTCCTTCTTCAAGAGAATCAATAATGTTGGGATATGTAATTGACAGCCCTTTCAGTTTTTTTTCAAAGACAATCTCACCAAAATATATGCGCTCATCCTTTGCAAGATCAATACTATCTTCGGGCATGTTGATGCGAATACTCGGACCTTGAAGATCAATAAGTGTAGCTACGGGTTTTCCAATTTTTGCAGATACTGTATTTACTAATTTGATTCCTTCACTGTGCCATTCAACAGTGTTGTGTTTAAAGTTAAAACGGAACACAGAAACACCACCTTTTATAAGGTCTTCAATGGCATTTTCATTTAATATATCAGGGCCTACTGTTGCGATAATTTTTGTTAGCTGCATGGCTATATTGTAGCATAACGGCAAAAGAGAATTATGCTAGATTCTTTTGTAGATTCTTATGACGGGATGATCAAAAACCGTCCATGTTTCTTCGGCATTTTCATCGTGGATTTCATATATTTTTTTTCCAAACAGTGATATATATGGATACGAGGTAATTTCTGCAACTTTTCTATACGGTAACTGCTGTGAAAAAAGGCGGTCATAATAACTATTAATGAGTGGATATTTTTTTGTTAACTGTGAACATGTATCTGTCTTGTAGCCATCAAGTATTATTGAAATTCCATCTTTTTTTTGAAATATGTCTCCGTCAATAAAGCGGTAACAGGTATTGTTAGCAAAAATTCTCCTCGAAGGAATAAAAATATAATCAGCATCTTGGGTAAAGAAGGATAACTTTTCTTGCAACGAAGGATCTGTGTCCACATGATATAGGTCAAAAGAAGCCACATTGTATCCGCTTTGAATGGGGATATCTACCACATTTGCAGTTTCTGATAATATATGTGTTGACGTAGATATATTCTTTTTAATCCATTCTGATGCTTTAAATCGTACATCGTTATTTTTATATATAGAAAGATATGCTAATCCAGGTAAAAGTAATAGAAGGAAGAAAACGCTAATAAAGTTTGATTTGAATTTACTGAGTGTACGATCAACCGCAAAAATAACAAAGATTGTCAGAATAGGAAAAATTGGCGCAATAAACCGTGTCCATTTTGCATATAAGATCGATGTGGGAATAAAGTAAAGAAAAAATGCAATTCTTAGAAGATTAAATTTCCTTGTATATGGCAGAAAGAGCATTGCAAGGAATGCGATAACGAATTGCAATGAGCCAAATACATAAGGAAATATTCGAGAAAAATGGAAAAGCAGAGGTAAGGTATTATCGAATTGTCTGTTATAAAATGCCACAACAGTACCTTGGCCGATGCCGATTTCATAATTCATTGCCCCACGAAAATCGTCGTAAGAAATTAAATTGTGTGGAGAAAAAAAGGCAGCAGCGCATATAGTAAAAAAAAGGAACGTGCCGCAAGCAAGTATTTTAGAAAACACTGCTGAATTCTTTGATCGCCCAATCGCAATAATAGGAACTCCTAAAAATAACAATGATGAAACTTTAGTGCCAACTGCTGCACCTGCTAATAGTGAAGACATGTAGAGTGCGGTAGTATCATCTCCATTATTTAATATGCGGAGCGCATAGTAAATAATACCTGTATAGAGTGCCATAAGTAGCGACTCAGTTGTCCCAAAATGTGAAAACTGAATGGCATACGGAACAAATGTAAATAACAGCATGCAAAGAATAGTTGTTCTTAAGGAAAGTGTTTTAGGATTTTGAAATAAAGCTACAATACGAATAATAAAGTAAAGATTAAGAAGTGATGACAGAATAGAAATGATCCGCAGTGCCAATGTTGCTTCTACAAAACCAATCGACTGATTGCCGAATCCTCGTATGAAATGCCACGTACGCACCATTGCGTACGCACTATAGATCGGGAACTGTCCATACGCAAAAAAATGAGGGTTAAAACATTCTTTCATCGAACTCCCAGATGGGCAATCTAAATCCTGGATTGCCGCTGCAATATTTCTTTCGTCTGGATGCATGGGAAAGGGAAGACCCCAATCAATACCAACAAATCGGGTATAAAAAAAAGTAAAAAGTAAGATGCCGATGATAAGGTACTTTTTATCGAACATATGTCTAGTATAGCGCATTCTATGCTATAATCTCTCATCGCTATGAAAACTGAATCGACACTAAAGCAGGATGAAATTGTATTGCATAAAACACTTGCAAAAAAATATGGCAACATTCGTGAAACAAGTCTCTACTACATTTTCTTCAATGACTATTGGCTCAAACTCTTCAAGTCAATGTTACCGAGAAGAAAATTTAAAAAAGCTTTGGACTTAGGTTGCGGAACGGTTGAGTTTTATGAATTTATAACAAAATCGGTCGGGGCGTCATATACTGGTAGCGACTTATCTCCGGACATGCTAAAAGTAGGGGCTAAAAAATATCCTAAAGCTGTGTTGGTAGAGGCGGATGCTGAAAAAATGCCCTTCAAAGATGGAAGCTTTGATTTTGTTATGACTCGAGGACTAATCCACCATTTGCCGAATCCTGAAAAGGGCATTGCTGAATCTTATCGGATTCTCGAAAAAGGAGGCTACTTCCTTGTTTCTGAACCACACAGCAATATTTTTTTATACTACGCAAGAAAACTTTTTTATAAAAAATCTGCTCACTTTTCGGATAGCCACAAGTCTTTTCGCCGCAAGGAGTTTCTCGATCTTGTCGAAAGTGGAGGATTTAAAATAAGAAAAATTCGCTACTGGGGCATTTTGTCGTTCCCATTTGCCTTCCCTGATATAATTCCTGCATATAAATTTCTTCCTCTCACTATTTTTAAACTTTTTGTCCACGTTGATCGTTATCTAACAAAGATTCCAATCATCAATAGTTTTGCCTGTCACATTGTTGTTTTAGCGCAAAAATAATTCATGAAGGACTCCTTTAAACGCATTATTATTAAGGGAACATTAATTCTCACACTTTCAAATTTTTTTGTTAGCTTCCTCAACTATATTTCAAATTCGCTTTCTGCAAAAAGTCTTGGACCTGCTGGATTCGGCGAGCTCTCAGCGCTATTTGCATATTTGAATATTTTTAGCATTCCTATAACAGTACTTACTACATTAGTTATTGTAAAACTAGGAAATGCTGGTAGTGAAAGATATAAAGTTGCTCGGAGAATAGAACAGTGGTTTTGGTCACAACTCTTTGAAAGAAAAATTTTAATTTTCTTAGCGCTCTCAACGATTATTTTTATTCCGTCGATAACAAATCTCTCACCAGAAAGCTCAATTGCTCTTTACATACTTGCCGCCTTGGGCATAGTTACCGCTTTTTATTTTTCTATCCTTCAAGGATTACATAAATTTATTGCGTTTTCACTTTTACTCGTTCTAATTTCCGTTGGAAGGTACATCGGCACATATTTCTCGAGTATTAACTCTGGTGGAATTCTAAATATATATGCTGGCTTAATTATTGGTTATGTAATTGTATTTCTGCTTTCAGAAAAAATTACGAACAATATGCTACCTAAAAACAATCAAAAGCTTACGATTACTATTTCGCAATTTATTTCAAGAAAAAGCACGCTGGTCACATCGATCTCATTACTATCTTTAGCTTTACTCAGTAATATCGACATAATGTATGTAAAGAAAATGTTTTCAGCTGAAACGGCAGGTATTTATAGCAGTTGGAGTTTATTAGCAAAGATTGTCGGATACTTTGCAGCACCTATAATTTCAGCATCATTGTTATTTTTTTCAGCAAAAGAAACAAAACAGGATCACAAAAAACTTATATATATCCTTACATCAATAATAATTTCAGTTGGATCAATTGTGCTTATTTTTTATCAAAGTTACACCACGCAAGTTTTATTACTTGTATTTTCATCAAAATTCTTAGGGATAGCACCTTTTGTACCCTTCGCAGCTTTATTTGGCATGCTTATTACAATCATTACACTTATCAATAATTATCATGTTGCAAACAATAGTAGTATGGCATTATTTATTCCTATAATGATCCCTATATATATACTTTTGATGTATATACTTGGGGACACAATAGAGAATGTTATTAGCATTAATATTGGGATAACTTTTTTTATAACCGGAATATTAACTATAAGTCTTCTGCATTTATAGAAAATGAATAACACACCCTCCAATTCGGGATATCCACATTTTTTGACATTAATTATTCCTGCATATAGAAAGGAGAAAATTATTGTTAAAAATATTCAAAGTATTAAAAAAGTTCTCGATAAAATTAGATATGATTACGAAATTATCGTTGTTATTGATGGAAAGATCGATGACTCTTTTGAAAAACTAAAGGCAGCCGCAATTCCGAAGACAACTATTATCGAGTACGAAAAAAATCATGGAAAAAGTTATGCGATTAGAGTGGGAATGCATTATGCCAAAGGCGACTACATTATGTTTATTGATTCGGGAATGGAAATTCACCCAAATGGCATCTCGATGTTGATTGAACATATGGAGTGGTATACCGCAGATATTATTGTTGGCTCAAAGCGCCATCCAGCGTCACAGGTTACCTATTCGAGATTGCGAAAAATTCTAAGTTTTGGATACTACTACTTTGTTAGAATTCTTTTTCATATTAATGTTCACGATACACAAGCGGGTATTAAAATTTTTAAAGCAAAAGTCTTACGACGCGTTTTGCCAAAACTTATTGAAAAAAGATATGCCGGTGATTTAGAGTTGCTTGTTGTTGCAAAGCAACATGGTTTTGAAAAAATATATGAGGCTCCAATAAAATTGGACTACACATTTGCCAGTCTGACCAGTGCAGCAACACTAGAATCTATTTGGGGAATGTTTATCGATACGCTTGCTATTTTTTACCGTGCGCATATTCGTAACTATTATATTTTTACCCGCGGATCATATCTGGATCTTAATAAGAAAATTAGAATAAAGAGATTTAAATAACATGAATATTGTGTGGTTTACATGGAAGGATATCAAAAACCCGCATGCGGGCGGAGCAGAGCAGATTAGTAGTGAAATAGCAAAAAGACTCGTAAGCGATGGTCATAAAGTGACCATTCTTACAAGTTCGTTTCCAGGAGCATCTAGGAAAGAAAAAATAGACGGATATGAAGTTGTTCGTGCTGGTAATAGATTTACTGTATATTTTTATGCTGCTGTACATTTCTTGAAACACCACAGAAGCTCTACCGATTTCATCATTGAAGAAATTAACACCATCCCATTTATGACTCAGCTATATTCGAGAAAGAAAAGAGTTCTTGTTATTTATCAGTTATGCAGGGAAATTTGGTTCTACCAAATGTTTTTTCCCCTAAACCTTGTTGGCTACATTCTCGAACCACTTTATCTCTTTTTGTTGAAAAACAACTGGGTTATTACAGAGTCAAGAAGTACAAAGATTGATTTGCAGAAATATGGATTTAGAAAAAAACAAATCCATATAATTCCTGTATTCACCGATATAAAACTATCAATTCATGAAAAAAAATTCTCACATCCAACGATTCTTTCACTTGGGTCAATAAGGTCTATGAAACGAACGCTGGATCAAGTTCAGGCGTTTGAACTGGCTAAAAAAGAAATTCCTGAACTGAAACTAATTATTGCTGGGGATTATTCCTCAAGGTATGGAAGAAAAGTTTATAGCTATATCAAAAAATCTCCATATAAAAATGATGTCTCTATATTGGGTCGCATTACTCGTTCTAAAAAAACTTCTCTTCTTAGAAAATCTCATATTTTGTTGGTAACATCTGTAAAGGAAGGTTGGGGACTTATTGTTACTGAGGCTGCGACCCAAGGAACACCAACAATTGGCTATAATATTGACGGATTAAGAGATAGTATTACAGCAGCTGGTGGAATGATTATTTATCCAAGTACAATGAAAATGGCAAAGTCTATTGTCAAACTTATACGTGAATATAAAAATGTTAATCAAAGTGAATTAATAATAACAACAAAGCACTTATCACCAGCAAACAGTTATAAAGTATTTATAGCATCATGCAAAAAAGTACACGCGTCTCTGTAATAGTACCAACAAAAAATAGTCAGCAGTATCTGGCTCGATGTCTTGCATCAATAAAGAAACAGACGCATAAGGATATTGAGATTATCGTTGTAGACAATAATTCAAGTGATAAAACAAAAGCAATTGCTAGAAAATACACTAACTTAGTATTCAATAAAGGTCCAGAAAGAAGTTCGCAAAGAAACTTCGGTGTACATAAGTCACATGGTGAGTTTGTTGTCATAATTGACAGTGACATGGTTCTTGCAACTAATGTAATCTCACAGTGCGTAAACGAAATACAAAAAAATAAAATGCTTGGCCAAATTATTATTCCCGAAAAATCATTGGGAATTGGTTTCTGGGCTGCAGTGAAAGCATTTGAGAGATCATTTTATGTTGGGGATGAAACAATTGAAGCTCCTAGATTTTTTGTAAAAAAGATCTTTATAAAGGCCGGTGGGTACGATGAAAGAATTCGGGGTGGCGGCGAGGAATATGACTTACCGGACAGAATTACCGAAAAAGGTTATAAGACGGGAAGGATAACCGCCTTTATCACACATCTCGAAGGTAACTTGACGCTTCTTGAGACTACAAAAACAAAGTACTATTATGGGAAAACAGCGATATATTATTTGAGAAATCATCCAAAAAGTGCTTCAAAGAAATTCAATATTTTGAGACCTGTTTTTTTTAAAAAATGGGATTGTATGCTTTTGCACCCCATTCTTACACTGGGGATGGTTATAATGAAGTTTTGCGAATTTGGAGCAGGTGCAATAGGCATGCTTCGAGCATCATATGAAAAATATAAGTAATGAAAAACCATCGCTATCAAATTTAAATAGTAGAATGGCATACACTTTAAAAGGTGTTAGTAGAAAAGATATAAGGAATAAGACTATTCTTGATGTGGGCTGCGGTTTTGGATGGTGTGAATTAGATTTTCTGAAAAAAGAGGTTAAGAAAGTTATAGGGATGGAAATAAGCACATCAGATCTTGCAGCTGCAAAATCTACGATAAAAGACAAGCGAGCTGAGTTTATTGTGGGGAGTGGTATTGATATTCCTTTGAAAAAGGAGAGCATTGAAACAATTGTTTGTTTTGAGGTAATAGAACACATTCCGAAGAATACTGAGAAAAAACTTTTCTCAGAAGCTCACAGGGTGCTAAAAAAAGGTGGTGCTTTTTATCTTTCTACCCCATATGATCATCCATTAACAAAAACTCTTGATCCAGCTTGGTGGCTTATTGGTCACCGACATTACTCCAAAAGAAAACTTGAAAAATATGGGCTGGATAATGGTTTCAAAGTCGAATCAATAAAAATAAAAGGTGGAATTTGGGGCTCACTTGCATTACTTTATATGTATATTGGCAAGTGGATTTTAAGAATGAGAAAACCGCCCTTTCTTGATTATCTAGAAAAACTTGAAGATTCAACGTACGCTACCGACCGAGGCGAAGGTATTGGAACAATTTTCGTAACATATAGAAAAAAATGACATATACAAGTACTGAAAATGTCCACATACTTAGCTTTAGTAAGCTTTGAAAAAGATCCTCTGGCTTATAAATGAGTTTGGATTTTTCACTTTTATCTTTAAAAAATGTCATTGCGTATTCATCGCTTATAAAAACTCCTTTTTGATTATCGATTTCCCACTGCTTGTCATATGGAAAACGAAATGTTAACCAGTTTGTATTTGAAAATACCTCATACTTACCAAATCCTCTTTCCAGATAGCTCATTTTAATATTGCTAACAGCATCTTGATAATCAGAGATTAATACAAGCTTACTTTTTCCTAAAAGATTATCTACAGCTTTTTTTGCAGCGGCTCCTGGTAAAGAGGGGACTAATATTATATCGTCAATAACCACTTGATTGGCACCTAGTTTTTTTATTTCAATCACACTCGTTTTATTCAGATTTATTCTGTTGTGACGCCATATAAAACCCTCTGGAGTCGTACTACTTGGAGTTAATAATAGCCCATCAACAAACACATCAAATGGACTATGATCTTTATCAAAGATAGTAGAAATAGCAAGAATAAAACTACCCTCGGTCTTAGGTAAGAGTTTAAGCACGCTATCGGATTTTGACGATACTATCGATTTACCAGAAGGTAAAAGATAACCGCTGGCTATATCTTTAGCGGCATAGGGAAGATAATAATTGAAATCCTTATCATAGTTCCAAACTTGCATATGAGCATTTAGTGAATATCTATTCAACAATGAAAGATACAATGTTTTTATATCGTCTTCATTATTGTAAATAATCGTTTGATCTTCTAATCCTAGCTTCAAAAATTCTGATAGATTATGATTGCTATTTAAAAAAATTATAGGTACATCATCGCCAATTTTTTTAACAAATGTTGCATATTCTTTGCGACTACCTATAAAGAACAGAGGTTGATGATTGGAAAAAATTGGAATTGTTTTTTCGGATTCGTATATCGAGACATATTTATTCATACTGGTTTGATTAAACCCTTCTGGGAGGGCTTTCTTATTTAGTTCGTTGGCTTGAGTCATGTCATTCTGAGCCATAATTCTGGAAATACGTAATCTACTTAAAAGTTGGGGCTCCATCTCAGTGATCGCAAAAAGCGATGCCTGTCCAATTAATGAATCATTACTGCCAGAATAATGAATGATATCCGATTTAGAAGGTACCAATGCTTCTACTGGTGAATTATATGTAGAACTTGCAGGCCCAACATGCCAAGAAAATATAGAAAGAGGTTGATTGTCTGGATAAAAAAGTAGCTTTTCATGATTTGGTAAGTGTCTATTTTCTCTATAAACTTCAAAGGGAATTTGCTGATAACCCATTCTCTTGTTTATATCAGTTGTGAGAAAAGGTAGACAAATAAACAAGTACACTACTGCCCATATCATAACTATTTTATTTACTCTACCTAATGGCATATGCATACAGGCAATTGAACCAAACAAAACAATAAAAGACATAAGTCGGGAGGGATCTCTAAATATGTGTAAAAGAGGCACGTGTCTGTACAAAAAAATACTGATGTTTTCAAATGGCGGATTTACACCCTTCGCCAAAAAAGTAAAAAGGATGATTTCACAAAAAAACAACGCAGCAATGCGTTTTTTTCTTTTTGAATTTGAGAAGAAAATAGTTGATAAAGCACACCATATGTAAAAAATATAAAACCCCGAATATGGAACATTTCTGTATGCTTTTATAGTTTGAGATTCCCAAGGTAAACGCGCGAAAAGATTAATGACATCAATAAATGTGCTGCCTTGACCATTAAATTTCAAAGCTCCTATATTAAAATAATCGGTAATCGTATATGTTGAAGGTGCGTATAGGTACGACGGAATAAGATAAAAAGAAATAAGAATAAATGTTAATAGCAGTAAAAAGAAAATGCGGCTTATTATAAGTCGCACATTAAACTCTACTGTTTTACTCAACAGAGTAATGAGCAAATATACGAAAAGACCAATTATTAAGCCGAATACAAAGTGTGGTTGAAATAATAATGAAACAGTTAAAGCAATCGCTGATATAACAATCCGAATCACTTCGGACCCGGAATAAATTTTTTTGTTTAGTTGTAACAAGAAGATTGCCAGGAATGGTAGCAACGCATATGCTATATGTAGCTGAAAAAACCCAGTTTGAAGTCTGTTAAATATCCATGGATTAAACGCATAGAATAATGCAGCTACTGTTAATGTGAATTTATTTTTTGCCGAATATACATATCCACTAAAAAGAAAGCCAAAAAATGGAATAAGAAGAACAAATAGAAATAGTAACCTGTCCCACCATTGTAGAAAAATCTTTTGAAAAATATTAAGGAGGGCAATATATGGAATAATGCGAACGCCTCTATTTGTACCATACACAGTTTCGTTTACCGGAGAAAAAGGTATGCCAAGGTTGTATGTTCCACCATTAACACGATAATTAAACGTATGCGAAACGTCATCGTATAGTTGGCCAAAATCTGAACTTTGGATAAATTCGGCATAAATAATGCTATGGTTTGATTGAAAAAATCTTTTATCTATTGAAAGTCCAATAAAAAACAGTGCCAAAAGCACTATTAGAACGGCAAAAAGAAAACTTCTTAATTCTAGTCTATGCATTAAATTGAGCATAGTATACTATTACTACTGTGAAAATTCTTATAACCGGAGCAAACGGACAGCTTGCAAAAGCAATTAAAGAGCAAAATACTAGCCACGAGCTTATCATGGCAACAAAATCTCAACTAAATATTGAAAATAGGGTAGATGTTTACAAAACAATTTCCCTCCACAAACCAGATATGGTTTTTCATCTTGCTTCTATGACACGTGGTGACGAATGTGCAGCTAATCCCAAAAAAGCATATCAAATAAATGTTGTTGGAACAAGAAACGTAGCTCGCGTAACAGCTAAGATGGACATTCCATTAGTTTTTGTAAGTACAAATGAAGTCTTTGACGGTAGTAGCAACAGTCCGTATAAAGAAACTGACGTGCCCCATCCAAAAACTGTAGTTGGAAAAGATAAATACAAAGCTGAGCAAGTTATTCAGAAGACAAATAGAAAGTATATTATTATTCGAACAATGTGGTTATACAGTGATTGGAGTGAAAACTTTATTCATGCCATTATTAAAAAGGCAAAAAATAATTCTTCTATAAAACTTGTTTATGACGAGATAGGATCTCCCACAAATAGTAACGATTTAGCGAAGGCAATATTAAAGCTGATAAAGCATAAAAAATACGGCATCTATCATATAACAAATAAAGGATCTGCATCTCGTTTAGAATTTGGTAGAGAAATTTTAAAACAACTTCATTTCACCACCAAGATACAGGCAATCCCTTTAATGGAATTCAAAAGACTATCTAAGCCACCGCTATATTCCGTCCTTGACACAACAAAAATGGAAAAAATGGGTATTAGAATGAGAAATTGGAAAACGGCATTAAACGAATTTGTTTCAAAAAATATACATGAAAAAACCACTCATTAGTCTTTGTGTTCCGGCATATAATCGATCTGATACATTAAGCCAGTTGATTACATCTTTTTTTCTCCAGAATTACAGCAACAAAGAACTTGTTATTTCTGATGATTCAACAACAGATGACGTAGCCAACCTCATTAAGTCACTCAATAAAAAAGAAATTAAGTACTTCAAAAATAGTCCATCATTAGGATTTCCTAAAAATCTATTAGCATCAATGATGCGAGCAAAAGGTGAATATTTAGTTGTTCTTGGTGATGATGATGTGCTCTATAGTGAGAAAAGTTTAGAGAGTTATGTGAAAATATTTACAAAATATCCGGATGTGCATTTTATATATAGTAATCAAATCCAATTTAATAGCAGTGGTCGGGTGGAATCTGTCATAACAAAATTTCCCAATGATACACTCTTCAAACCTGGAAGCGAATCAATAGACAACATGTTTATTCACTCAATTTTTATCGGTGGTCAAGGTTTTAGGAGCAGAGATAATCTTCAAAAGTTGTACCCTAAAAAAAACATCCTCCATCCGCAGGTCCAGTTGGTAGGATCACTTCTTGCACAGCATGCTTCGTTTGGCTTATCGGAATATTCTGTTGGGGTGCGATCACACCAAGATCAAATTATATTTCGAGCCCTTAAGAATAAAAAAATACAAATGGATGGAGAACACATGAATATTGAACTCCCACAAATTTATCGTAGTCTCATTAAAAAATACAACATTCAAAACAATGAAAAAAGAATAATCACACAACTTATTAACAATTATCCAACAGTTATTATTAAAGAGAAAATGTATCTTGGTAATGAAACAGTCACAAAATACTTCAAAATGTTTACTGGCATATCCAGGACTGCAAAAGAATCTAGGAAACTTAGAGTTATGTATGACATAACATTATTTACCCCAGTGAGTATTTTGATTGTCTTAAGATATTTGGCGATATTTATTAATCAATTGTATAATCGGAATTTGTTTAGGGAGAAAGAAAAAAAACTAAGAATGATATTAAATTCTGTATGAAAATACTTTTCTGTCCAGCACA
Source organism: uncultured Gammaproteobacteria bacterium (assembly GCA_965230965.1). Classification (GTDB taxonomy): domain Bacteria; phylum Patescibacteriota; class Microgenomatia; order UBA1406; family HO2-37-13b; genus OLB23. Next base: position 866,570 of record OZ246401.1, on the reverse strand, counting down.
CTACGCCCTACTTAATAATAGAGGATCAGAATTAAGGTGGGCATATCAGATTGTCAATAGTCTCGGAAACAAATATAGTGGGTCAATTGCGGTTACCGAGTTTTCAAATGTTAAAGCCTTAAAATACAAAATTATCTCTTTACATAGTAAAAAAAAATATATTGATCTTGGTCTTTTTAATACAATTAGATTTGCTTTTGCCTATGGAGTTAAAGGACTTAATTTATTAAAAAAAGAAAGCTTTGATATTCACCATCATGTTTTACCATTTTACCTAGGGCGTACATTTAATATTGCTTTTTTAATACCAAGAAGAAAAAAAGTTATTAAAATAATTGGCCCAGTTCAGAATACGCTTCCTTACTTTCCTGATAATCTCCATGACCAAAATGAAAAATTAACCTACAAGAAAATAATCACTAACAAAGCGACTAACTATCTCATCACACTATTTTCATTCCCCTTAAAAATTCTCTCCTACGCAACGCTTAAAAAAAGCGATGCTATAATTGTCGTTAATGACGATGTTAGAAATACTCTTATACGTCAAGGTGTTAGTGACAAACATATTTACGTAATTTCACCAGGTGTCGACACAAAAAAGTTTTACCCAAAAAAAATTACTGATTCAAAACATCAAAAAAAAATTGAAGTCTTATCGACTGGTGCACTAATTAGCAGAAAGGGATACGATCTTTTAATTGAGAGCATATACTCCATGAAAAATAAAAAGGGATTTTCCAAATTGCATTTAACTATAGTAGGAGATGGCCCTCAGAAAGCAACTTTGAAAAAACTTGTAAAGAAAAGAGGACTTGCTAACAAAATTACTTTTGTTGGACAAGTTCCGTTTAGTAAGATGCCCTACTACTACCGTAATGCAGATATTTTTGTTAGCATGACGAGAGCTGATAGTGTGGCACAAATGTACCTTGAGGCGATGTCTTCCGGACTTGCAATAATTACTTCAAAAAATTATGGCTCTCGAGCTATAATTGAAAACGGAAAAACAGGTTATCTTGTGGATAATGAAAATTATTTACAATTAGGCGAAAAGCTTAGTCAGCTAATTAACAACAAAGAATTGCGCGAAAAATTACAGCTGCATGCAATGAAAGCAGCAGAAGAATATGACTGGGAAAACTCCATAATTCCTCAATACATTTCATTGTACAATAACCTCATCTATGACAAAAAATAAACACGAAAGCTGGTACAGGGTTAATGCTGCATATTCCTCCTTTCTAAACAACCAGGATGATTATGCATTTGAACTATATGTAGAAAAAATTCTTGAATATCTTTCTAAAAAAGGAACATTTCTTGATATTGGCTGCGGGACGGGAAACGCTCTCGATATGCTCCGAAAAAGAGGAGTACCGAACTCAAGGATTAATGGTGTAGAAGTGTCAAAAACTTCACTCCTTTCATGTAAGTCCAAGGGACTTCATTGCAAATTATATGATGGAAAAAAATTACCATTTAAGGCAAAAACTTTCGATATTGTTGGTTCAATTAATGTTTTGGAGCATACTGATAACCCCAAACTGTTCCTCGAAGAGAAATATCGCCTAGTTAAAAAGGGCGGCTACATTATTGTTATTTGTCCGAATTTTCTATCAGTTACAAATAATTATCACAGAAACACTAGAGGTATTTTGCGAAAGATTGTTAATCTTTCTAAAATTATAGTGAAAAGTACCTTGAAAAGGTCAATGTTTAAGAAAATGCAGACAACTCAAAACGAGATTTTTCAACCCGATGACGATGCTGTTAACGAAACAAATCCTATTGACATAATTAATTGGTCAAAAACAAAAAAGTTAGCATTAAAATTTTGGTCCTCTCAACAAAGAACTTCATCGGCTGGATCCATTCTTGATAAAGGGTTTCTTCGATTATTACTTGGGTCTAGTTTCTTGATATTCCAAAAGAATTAATATGTATATTCTTCTACTTCTTGTCGCTTCTATTTTTATTCATGATGTATGGTTTTTTTCAAATGCAATACTTTCAAGCGGAGATTGGGGATTTTTTTACCCCGAAAATCTTAATTTAATAAGTCAATTTCCTTCTACGTGGAGCTCACTTGGTTTGGGATCAGTTAATTTGCGACTACCAACGTATATGATGGATATTTTATGGGGATTTTTTGGCAATATGTGCGGTTTTGGCTGTGCAGAAAGATTTATTTACTTTTATCCAAGCCTTATTCTTGCAATTATATCAAGCTACTTATTATGTCGTAAAATTACTAAATCCTCATTAGCTGCAACTATTGGAGCTCTAGTATTTAGCTACAATACATACTTTGTTATTGGCAGGAGCAGTCATCTACCCCTTATGGTAGCTTTTGCATTGGCACCACTCATTTTCTACTTTATTCTAGAAATAATTAACAAACCAGAACGACACCACTTCTTATTACTTGCTATAACCAATATTTTGATTAGTTATTGGGAATTTAGAGCTTGGTATATCGTTGCACTTTCTGAACTTTTAGCAATGCTTTTTTTTATTTTCATCGGAAAAAATAATTTCAAGAAAAATTTGCAGATATCTATATATATTTTGCTCGCTTTAGCTTCGGTAATAGTAGCAAACCTCTATTGGATGATATCGTTCTCTGCTGGGCATTCGTTGACAAGTAATGAATTTTTTGCCCGAGCTTTGTTCGGTGATAGTTTTCTGAATATTGTCAATGCCTTTACCTTATTCCATCCATTTTGGACAGGAGGACGTTCAGCAATATTTATTGTGCAGCCAATACCTATTTACTTCTGGATTATTCCATTTATAGCAATATTGAGCTTGTATGTTAATAGAAAAAATGCTGTGATTGTCTTTTTCGCACTAGTATCGATGATTGGTGTTTTCCTTACAAAGCAATCAGACATACCCTTTACCCACGTGTATAAATTTCTATATGATCATCTCCCTGGCTTTAATGCTTTTCGTGAGGGAAGTAAATTCTTCTTTTATATAGCTTTGGGTTACGCCGTGCTGATATCATCTTTTGTTGCGTATATTTTTAAGACAAACCGTGAAAGTAGTTTCTACAAATGCAGATACATAGTTACCGGTATTATCGCGGCAATTTTTGTCATAAACGCCCGACCTCTTATTACTCATGAAATTGGAACTTTATTTGTTCCCAGGCATATACCCAATGATTATCTCGTAGTAAAATCACATCTACAATCACATAAAGGATTCTATAGAAGTCTCTGGATTCCTCGTGAATCCAGATGGACATATTATGATGATGAACACCCCTCCATGAGTCTTGCTTTTACACTACCATCATTATATCTTTCGAGCGCAAAGGATAATCTTTTAAACTTCGTTCTGAGCAATAATTTCGAAGAGTTTATTAATATTTCGTCAACACGTTATATATTTATTCCACTTGAGGACTCTGAAAACGACGATAACTTCTATGTCTATTATGATTCCAGAAAAAAGATTGCTAAAAAATTAGATTCACTTGCATACTTGAAAAAAATAAACATTGGAACAAATGAAGTAGCAGTATATGAGAACACTCATTACACTCCACATATATTTAGCAATCAAGCACAAGTTTCATATACTTTTGTAAAGCCTTACGAATATAAAATTCGTATTAACAATATTTCAAAAAACTCTACATTAATTTTCTCTGAACAGTTTCATAGTGAATGGTCTCTATATTTTGGATCTTTTAATAAATTCGATGTTCTCACAAAAAAATACTCAATAAATTCTCAGGATTATTTTGTTGACAAGTTTTTCCACTTTAATTCATTCGTGCTAAACCCTAAAAACTTAAAAGAGCACTTGCATAAAAATGCATATACAGAAAACCCTGATGGTAGCATCAATATTGAAGCAACTCTATATTTTAAGCCTCAAGTGTATACTTATATAGGCTTATCTATATTGTTAACAACAATTGGCATTACATGTGCATGTTGTGCAGTATTGTATTTCAAAAGAAAATGAAAAAAATTCTCATACCACTTGGTTTAATTTTTCTTTGGATAGTTCTTCTGGCTACTCAAATTTTTTTAATTGAAAAATCATATACATTACTATCAGAAAGTTACACCAAGGAAGTTTTCGGGTACGATAGAAAAACAACAGTTTTAGAAGGGAAAAAAATGGAAGCAAAATTTGTTGCGAAAGATAATTACTTAGGCATTGTTTCCGTAAACTTTGATCAGAGAAATAAAATGGTAAAAGGTATTATTACATTTCGTATTAAAGAAGAGGGTTCTCCTCAATGGTATTACGAAAACGACTACGATGCTGAGCAGCTTAACGATCTGTCATTTTATCCATTTGGCTTTCCCATAATTGAACAGTCAAAAAATAAACGCTATGTTATTAGTGTTGAGTTGAAAAATGCAACTCATTTTAATTCAGTTTTAAAACTAAACCGACACTCACCAGCACTTACTACTTTGTACAAATATCCAAAAGCACCCCTAGTAAAAAGCAAAACCGCATTCACTGCATTTTTATATAAAAAAATTGGCAACATTATTCATAATAACTATCAAGCATTTGGATCCATTGTGTGTATGTATCCGTTTATATTCTATGCAGTTTGGAGGATGATTGAAAAAAAGTACTTAGATAAAGCTTTATTGGGCATACTACTTTTAACCGTTTTGTTTGATTCTATTTTCATCTTTCAGTTCTTTGACATGGCCTATTTAACAGTTGCTGCTTTATGGCTTTTTTTGACAAGACGATACAAAAAATCCTCGAAATATTCATTTTATGTTTCTTTTGGTCTTCTTATCTTCTGCGTGATAAGTCAGCTTTTGAACAATAATAACATTGTTGAAAAAAGCGCCTCCTGGGCTTTCTTGTTTATTGTTATGGCAATGGTACAAGATATTCTTTTGCTAAGAAATGAGAAAGTAGCTTCATAACTATGATAAAATGTACTCATAATGCGTCATAAATTCGTTTATCTGCTTGTTTTCATTGCGTTTGCTTTGCGCTTTTATGGATTGCACAATAATTATCCATTTTGGGTCGATGAATTTAGTTCGGGAACTCAGGCAAAACTTATTCTTGAACATGGTCTGCGCGTTTTCTCTGATGCCTCATTGCTCTTTGAGTTTCAAAATATTACCACTCATTTTCTTATAGCTGGTTTTTTCTCATTATTTGGCTCGCATGAATGGGTGGCTCGACTGCCAATTGTAATTATTGGTTCCATAGTACCGCTAATGGTCTACTATCTTGGCAAAGAACTCTATTCGAAAACAGCGGGAATTGTTGCCGCAATATTTACAACATTTTCATATTTTGAAATAGTATGGTCTCAACAAGCGAGGGGATATATGCTATTACAGCTTCTTATTTGTTCAGCCATCTATGTATATCTCAAATATATTCAAGAGGGCAAACCATCTCAAAAAATATGTGCAAGTTTTATTGTAATATCAATTCTCGGCATACTTACGCATTCACTCTTCTATATTGTATTGCTAACTGTTTCGATAGACTATATTCGTTTGCATAAAAAACAAGTAAACTCACTTCTAAAAAATCCGCTAACCTACACCCTGATATTAGGATGTATTGTACTTTTGTATAGTATTGGTGTCTTCGAGGCATTCCTTTCCTTCTTTTCTGCAGGATTTTTGCAAGCAAATAATATTGGTTATTATCACTCTTTTCTCTGGCGAGAATACATGCTCATTACATTCCTTGCGCTGTTAGGATTATCATTCCTTTTCCTCAAAAAAAACCGCCATTCTATTGTCGTGCTAACTTATATTTCAAGTCACTTGCTTTTCGTTACCTTCTTTTTTGGTCATCATATGTCAAAATATCTTCTCCCAATCTTCCCACTTTTATTGATAGGGGCAGGAATAACCATAGATGAGATCTCAAGCATGCTTTCAAAGAATATAAAAGTGAAAAATAGGAAAATTCTCTTAGCGATAGGAATTACCTTTTTTATAATTTTAAATGGTCATAAATTTGTGAATCGGCCAAAGGCATATTACTCAATAAATCATGATTTTCGAGAAATCTCAAATATCGATTATCACCAGGTATATAAAATCATTCTCGACAAGGCAGACAAAAAACCGGCAGTTATCGAAACCTGGCCAAGTCGCGCATATTGGTATCTTGGGAGTAATTATGAAAATTTATATATGTTCCGTTGGGAAAATGAAGAAGGGTTTGCGAATGGACATATAAAAAAAACAAAGTTCTATATTGAAAATGATGTAAAGCGTGTCTCACCACGCATTGGTTTCGTAGGAAATGTGCAAGACTTAAAAAAGATTATTGCAAAGAATTCAGTTGGTTTTCTTTTTATCGATGACGCATCTTTGCCCCAGGATGTCATTCAATACGCTGAAAAAAATCTTAAAAAAGAACTCTATCTTGATCATTATCCACTCGATGATAATCCATACTCAATCTGGCCAGCAACACTTTATAGTTGGGGAGTACAATAAAGTATGATCAAATCCGTATTCAAGCGATCGGGTATTCATTTTGGTGGCTCAATAATAAGTAAAATCTTTACCTCCACTGTCTATATTGTTCTAAGTCGCTTTATTTCTCCTTCAGAATATGGTCAAGCCACGCTCGTCGTAACTTTCAGCATGTTAGGGAGTGTTATTGGGGACTATGGACTTTCACAATGGTATCAAAAACAAGAAGATGAAGAAAAAGCTTTTCGTTCTTTTACGAAAGTGCGCATGATATTAGCCGTGATAACTTCTATGCTGCTTTTTCTTACTATTTCAGTTCTTAAATGGCTGCCAATGCCCCTCGCATTGGTCACAAGCTCTGTATTACTTCCACATGCGCTTCTGTCTATTGCAACAGCATATCTAATCCGCCACAAGATTGTACTTAAACCAAGTCTTCAACAAGTAATCCAATCTATTCCTATTCTTATCGTTATGCTCATCAAACAGCACTCGGTCACTGTGCTTGATGCAGTCTCCGCATATTTAGTAGGAGACATTATTGCGGTTTTTATATTGTTTCCAAGAAATAAATTAGAGGATATTAACAGAGCACATATGCCGCTACTTAAAACACTTCGCTCGTCCTCGAAATATGCTCTTCTTAATTACACCTCAGCCACATATGCACGCGCTGACTCAATTCTAGTTCGCGGATATTTAGGCGAGGCAGCACTTGGTTTTTATGGACTTGCATATCGATACCTCGAATATTTTGCTCTGCTACCCTCATCGCTTGTCCAGGTGACATTTCCATTATTTGCGCAAAATCATACAGCTGCAAAAAAACACATATATGCATTTGCCGGAATTACCGGATTTTTTGGCATGATCTTTAGTCTTGCACTTGCATTCTGCGCACCAACAATTATTCAGGTATTCCATGGATCGGCTTATGCGCCGGCAATAGTGGTTATGCAAATCTTATCGGCAACATTATTCTTCATGTTTATTAACGCGCCACTCGCTTCATATGTACAATCCTCAGATCTTGTGAAGGCTTTTTTGCCATTTGGCATATTAAACACGGCCTTGAATGTCAGTCTCAACATTCTTCTTATACCCTTATATGGACTTCAAGGTGCTGCTTCAGCAATGATGATTACAGAATCCACAGGTCTTATTATTAATCTTTGGTTTGTGCATTTGCTACGCAAAAAAAATGTATAAGATATCGCTCGTTATCGTTAACTGGAATACAACCGATCGACTTAATAAAATGTTAATGTCGCTCAAGCCAAGCAATAATATCGATATCGTAGTTGTTGATAACAACTCGAAAGATTCACCACAAACATTAACAAAAAAATATCCCGAGGTCACCTTTCTCTTAAATAAAAGAAATAAGGGATACGGAGCTGCGTGCAATCAAGGGGCACTACATGCAAAAGGAGACTGGCTTTTTTTTCTCAACCCCGATCTCACAATTGATAACGAAACTATTAAAAAATGCGCACAAGAAGCGGTAGAAAAAAATCTCGATGCAGCTAGTCCTCAATCAAAAAAGGGTGGTTATAGCAAGCCTATTCCATCTCTCGCATCATTGTTCATTGAATTTTCCCCTCTACAAAGAATTATTCCACAATCATTCTTTCCTAAAAAGACTCTTTTTGGAGGAGCTCTCCTTATTAAACGAAATGTATTTATGAAATTAAAAGGATGGGACGAGCGTTTTTTTGTGTGGTTTGAAGATAGTGACATAACAAAAAGACTCATGAATTCCGGAGCACACATCGGACAACTCTCGATAGAGATTTCGCACGATGGCGGGGAATCATTCAAAAATCTTTCCTCAGAATCGAGATATGCATATTTTTTCCACTCCCTTGATATTTATCTGAAAAAACACCACTCGCGTCTTACACAAAAAATTATTGGCGTCATAACACGAAGATTCTGGAAGGGTAATATATATCCAAAAATTCATGAAGGTATTTCTATAGTCGTACCAAACATGCGCAACGAATTGCTTCATAATTTTCTCAAGGAAAATAAAGGCCAGCTGCACCATGTTGATGAATGGATTGTTGTATCAAGCTCTATTGATTTTATTGATATATGGAAACTTCGAGAACAATTTCCTGAGATTCGTTTTATAGCGCTTGAAAAAAATGATGGCTTCGCAGCAACAGTTAATGTTGGTATGCGCGTAGCAACGGGGAAATATATTGGCACATGTAATGACGATGTCCTACTTACACAAGATTCTTTTTCCTATATTGAGAAGATTCCTACTGATACGGGTTCTATTAATCCAATTATTTTTTCGACTGATGAAACTATCGAATCTGCAGGTATTATTGTTTTGCCAAAAGGAAAGGCTATGCCGATAAAAATTATCCCTGATATGGAATTTCAGGAAGTCGATGCAACAAACGGGGCATGTGTCGTCTATACACGGAAGGCGCTGGAACTAGTTGGTCTTTTTGATGAAAACTTTGGCTCTTATCTTGAAGATATTGATCTTTCACTTCGAATAAGTAGGGCAGGATATGGCAATTATGTTCATAACGCTTCACACATCACACACCGACAACATCAAACTTCCAAAAAACTCGGTCTTAAAAAACAGTGGTGGGACTTTAAGAATTGGATCCTTGTGATATGCAAAAACTGGTCCTTACCAGCCCTTTTTCAAAATGCCCCTGCTATATTTATTGAACGAGTAAGGAATATAAGCGGCATCATCAAGGCTATTTAAGAATAAAAAGCAGCGACTGCTTCTACAACATGTCTACATTGATCGGCAGTTAACTCCGGATACATGGGAAGCTCTAACATTTCTTTAGCACAATGTTCTGCTACTGGCATATCACCTTCAACATAATTTAAGTGTATTAGACCCTTTTGAAGATGAATAGGAGTTGGATAATATGCCGATGACTGTATACCATGACGCTTTAAATATTCCATAAGTCTATCTCTATCAGGAAGCTGCACAACATAGCTATTGTATGTATGCATACGGTAACTAAATTCCTGGGGAGTTCTCACAAATGGCAATGCTTGTTGAAATAACTTTGCATAATAGTCAGCTGCCTCGGCGCGCATACTATTCCACATATCTAAATGCATCAGTTTCACGCGCAAGACGGCGGCTTGAATTTCATCAAGTTGCGAACTAATTCCCATTATTGTATGGCGCTGTCTCCCATCTTGACCATAATCATGAAAAAGTCTCACGAGTCGTTCTATTTTTGGATCGTTCGTCACTAGTGCGGCACCATCGCCATAACCTCCTAGATTCTTTTTAGGATGAAAGGAACATACCGAAAAAATGCCAAACGTCCCAATGCGTACATCTTTATACAATGCTCCTTGCGCATATGAAGCATCTTCAATCAAATAAATCGTGTGATCAGCCTCTGAAATAATATCGCGGATTTCATCAATGTTATCTGGAAGTCCAAACATATGTGCAACAATAACTGCAGACGTTTTAGTAGAAATTTTCTTCTGCAAATCTTCGAGATTAATACCGTAATCATCTTCATTAATATCAACAAACACCGGGCGGAGATTATTTTCCATAATTGCTGCTACTGCTGAGACATATGTATTTGCCGGTACAATAATCTCATCTCCAGGCTTAAGATGTAATGAACGTAGACCAAGTATAAGCGCATCAGTTCCGGAGTTTAATCCAACACAGAATCGTGATCCAAGATATGTAGCAAACTCTTTTTCAAAAGCCTGTGATTGGTCACCATATGAAAAATGTCCTGATTCCAATGTAGCAACGAGTGCTCGATCAATATCTTTTTTTATTGAGTGATATTGGGCTTTTAAATCAATAAGAGGTATCATTATATGCGCTTTTTGAGCGTAGGGAAATAGTACACCACGAGTTCGTTTTAGTAAATATAAGAAACTGCATCAGACTATGTATAATTAGGGAATGATACCTTTTGTTGGTCCTGATGTTGAACAAGCAATAGAGCATTTATTTAAACTTACCTTTCTCCACAATGCATATCCGATCGTATTATTTTTTGGTGCGTTTGCTAGTTTGGGTTTTGCTTTGCATAAGCCAAGTAGGCCACGCATTCTTTTTTTCACAGGCTTGATGCTGCTTTTTCTACATTTTGAATATCAAAAACACATAGTCGAACCATTATTGGAGCAAACGCAAATAACACTTACAACCGATGTACCACGATGGCGATTTATCTGGTTTACAGAAAAATTTCTTACGAGAATCACTCCCATACTTCTTTTTGGTGGGGGACTCGCATCTACTTTTCTTTCTCTACTCCTAGCTCAAAATGGAAAAAAGAAACGGCCTGTAGTATAATATAGACATGTCTTTTCGGCTCATCTAGTAGGTAGGAGTTGACATTGTCGCAACAGAAAATGTTCACCGTACCCGCAGGGTCAGACGATCAGCCTCGTGAGGCGGTTCAACTTCAACAACAAGGTTGGACCGTTGTCTCAGGCGCCACCTTCCAGCAAACGGATGGCAGCGTCATCTTTTGGCTCGAGCCACCTACGCAGGAGAAGACGCCGGACACCAAGTCCAAGTGAGCGTTCGCTCACGCATTGCGCCCGCCCCGGACTCCGTCCGGGGCGGGCCTATTTTCAAATTTCCCTATGCTATAATGAACTATGCGAAAAAAGATTGTTGTAACAGGCGGAGCCGGATTTATTGGCTCGCATTTTGTTCAAAAACTGCTTGCTGAAAATTATGATGTATATGTCATAGATGACTTTAACGACTTTTACGACCCAGAGGTAAAAGAACAGAATATTAAGGAATTTTCAGAAAACCCGAATTTTCATCTACATCGTCTCGATATTACCGACAGTGCCAAAGTAAAAAACATCATATATGATGTAAAGCCGCATATTATTGTCCATCTAGCCGCCCGCGCAGGTGTGCGCCCTTCATTAGAAAATCCTGAGCTCTACGCAAACGTCAACATTATGGGTACTTTGGCCCTTTTAGAAGCAGCTAAAGAAACCGGTATCGAGCAATTCATTTTTGGCTCCTCCTCATCCGTGTATGGGAATAGTCCAAACATTCCTTTTAGCGAAGATGACCCCTGCAGTCACATGATTTCGCCCTATGCAGTTACAAAGCGAAGTGGAGAATTGCTATGTGAGCTGTACGCAAAAAATGAAAACATCCCCATAACATGCCTGCGTTTCTTTACCGTATATGGACCACGACAACGGCCCGATCTTGCAATTCACTCGTTTATGAAAAAAATCTCAAGTGGTGAGCCGGTACCAATGTTTGGTGACGGCACAACAGCTCGTGACTATACCTATATCGAAGATATAATCGAAGGCATATATGCCACTCTTCAACATCCTCAAAAATTTGCCGTCATTAATCTAGGAAATTCACATCCCATTAATCTAAAAGGTATGATTCAAGAAATAGAAAAAGCTTTAGGAAAAAATGCAGTAATCAGTCAACAACCTATGCAAAAAGGTGATGTGGAAAGAACATTCGCAAACATTTCTAAAGCTAAAGACCTACTCAACTGGGAACCAAAAACATCATTTGCACAAGGCATAGAAAAAATGGCGCAATGGTATAATGAGACCTATGCCTAAACCATCAGATACATCAAAACACAATTTCATGTTCTCCGACGATATGAAGTTTCTTCAAAAGGTCGTTATCTTTCATCCAACAGAACATAAAATTCTTATTTTAAAACGCGCAATGAATTCCTATTCTCGTCCAGGCGATTGGGATTTTCCTGGAGGAAATGTACTTTTCGGAGAGCCGCATGATATATCTGTCACAAGAGAGATCAAGGAAGAAACAGGGCTCGATGTTAACGACCTGCACCCAATACAAGTTATAAGTCGCTATAACGAAGAAACAAAAATATACTATCTTTTTATAAATTATAGAGGGAAAGCAGGTACAGAAGATATTGCCGTTAGCAATGAGCATACCGAATACAAGTGGGTGACTCGTGAAGAATTTGAGTCACTGAATCCAGTGGATTTTATGCGTGAAACTGCAATGGCTGCCTTTGATCACTTAGTATGAATCTTGTAGATTACCTTTCTAAACATCCGAAAAAGTTTCTTATCTTCGATATGGATGCTACTATTTTACGACTGCGGCTTCCTTGGCACGAATATCTGAGACCAATAAAAGACAGGTTGCGTTCTGTTGATGCACAAATTTTAGAAGATCGTCTCGAAAGTAAAATTTCTTTATCGGAAATGCAAAATGCATACGCACACAAAGGTCCTGAGATGCTGTCATATATCAAGAAATATAATGAAATTTTTGAGAGTCAGCTCGAGCATTATGATCCAAATCCAAACATCGTTGATTTTATTAAAAATGACACAACACATGTTTTATATGTTTGGAGTTCAAATTGTCGTACGACAGTTGAGAAGACATTGAAAATGGAAGGAATTCTTCATCATTTTGAAACACTGGTTACTTCATCTGATGTGTCTTTTATTAAGCCTGAAACTGAAGGTTTTTCACATATCTATATTCAAGGGAATAATTTAGATGATTATCTTTTTATAGGTGACAGTAAAGCTGATAAAGAAGCAGCAAAAAAAATTGGAATTGATTTTTTTGAAATCAACTACTTCAGTCTTATTGCGTAGTGATGTCTTTGATAAAGTATTTCTTAGTTTTATTAACTTCTACTAAGCTTGCTGCAAGAACCCCTGTTGAAAAAAGTTGAATACCGGCAAGTAGAAAGAAAAATCCAACGAGTGGCCAAATTTTATCAGAAAGATAGTAGCCGTTGAAAAGACGAATATACGCCATAAAAAGCAATATTGCAAAACCAATAGCAATACATATTGAACCAAATGCACCAAACATCTGTTGCGGCCGCGTCGAATACTTTCGCCAAAACCACATGTACATTAGATCGGCGAAGCCTTTTAGCGGCCGCTTCCATGTATATTTGGATCTACCGTGAACGCGTTCACGATGATTAACTTGCGCCTCCGTTACTTTAAAGCCGCGCCATGACAATAATGCTGGAATAAATCGATGCATTTCACCATATAAATCCAGATCATCAAAAGCTACGCGTTTATAAACACGGAATTGTGTACCTGCATCGTGAACACCATCGTTAATAAATTTTGCCCGTAATTTTTTCCATCCCCACGACAGAAACCGTTTTGATGCAGAATCTCTGCGCTTGTGGCGCCAGGCACAGACAACATCGTATCCTTCCTCAAGTTTTTCTAAAAGCACAGGGATGTACGATGGATCATCCTGTCCATCACCATCCATTGTTATTAAAATTTCGCCTGTTGCTTGTTTGATGCCCGCATCCATTGCAGAAGATTGTCCTGCATTGCGACGCAACTGAATAAGCGTAATTGGAGATTTTTGCAGCAACTCTTCTGGTGTGCCATCACGAGATCCATCATCGACAAAAATAATTTCATAACTTTTCCCCAGTTTCTTCATTTCTTCATTAATCTCGTCATACAATGGGCCTGCGTTGTGAGCTTCATTGAAGACAGGAACAACTACTGAATAAAAAGGATTACTTTTCATTTTTCCTCATCAAACTAATATTGCGTATATAAATCATTGATTGCAAAATCGTTGCAACAAAAAATACCAAATCACGACGAACCAATACATAAGAAAATAGCATTACAGAAGCGATAAGTCGCAGGTACCAGAATTCTACAGGGAGATGACTTTCTTGCGCCTTCTCAGACTTATACCACTGCACAATAAAACTCATAAAAAATAACCCTTGCGCAACGAGTCCCCACAGTGTCCAAAAATCTATTTTAAAACCAAAAATCATGCTGTTTAGCGTTTCTTTTTATCAATTAATAATGAGATCGTGTTGAAAAGTATTATATAGCAATAGGGAAGAATAAGTATGAAATAGCGCATATAGGGAGCCTGCAGAGAAATATAGATAACATACAAAAGAGGTAACAGGCTTATAAAAAATATCGGTGTGAGTTTTTTGCGGTAGGCAACAATACTGATTAAAAGCGCAACCGTCATAATTGGCCACATAATTGGCCAGCCTAATACTGATGTTATCTCATTGTTTTGCCACCACATATGGTGATGGCCAGTAAGGAATAAAAGGGCTGCGTCGCCGGGTACGCTTGAGACAGAATGATGCAGCCAATATTTCAACGTCTTTAGTTGGAAAAAAATGATATTAAAAGGTGCATGCTTAATAAAAGAGTGAACATAAATTGCCGAAAATGTTACAAAAGCAATAGCAAGTTGGAATGAAAAATTACGGATGTTTAGCGTTTTTTTCAGATATCTATAAAGACCTACTGCTCCAATAAAAAAGAGGGTGGTGGACCAAAATTTTGAAGCAGCAAACAAACCCAATAGCACGCCCTGTAATACGAAAGCACTCGGCATATATATGTGGGCCAGCACATATGACATTGCAAATACTGCCTGCCCCAGATCAAGCAATGTATGTTGTGATAGGTCTAAAAAAACTGGGTCTGTAACTAAGAAGAGTGCGGATAAAAAGGCAACCCAGGTTTTTTTTGTTATGCGCAGAGCAGCAAAATATGTCAAAACCAAGAGCACACTGCCAAAAAATAATTGCACAATGTATGGGTTACCAAAAAAACGAATGGCATAACCATACAAGTATTTAATAAGTGGCGGGTGCTGAAAATTAAATGCTGTTGGATCAAATCCATACACATATAAATATCCTGCCGCCATGTGAATGTCTTCATCAGATAGATATAGCCTTCCATTCACATGGCGAGGAATATCTTGCGATTTTAGATATTCACGAACACGTGGCTGTTCAAACTGAAAAGAAAAAATCGCAGGTGCCATGAAGTACATACGCACAAAATAAAAAGCAAGAATAAAAACGAGCGCTAGTTTACTCTTTCCAGCCATGAGGATGCTGGGTATACCAGGTAACTAATGATTGCGCACTATCAGCGAGCGATCGCGTTGGCTTCCATTTAAGAATCTGTGCAGCCTTTTCTGTTGCTGCGACCATGGTCGCATATTCTCCTTGTCGCGCAGGGCCCTGTTCAAATTCAGGAAACTTTTTTCCCGTTGCTTCTTCGACTGCTTTAATAATTTCCAATACTGAATTTCCTTTCCCTGTTCCCAAGTTTATCGTCTCATTCTTTCCACCTTCCCACAAATATTCAAGTGCCTTAATATGTCCTTCATTCAAATCAACAACATTTGTATAATCACGAATAGGTGTTCCATCTGGGGTCTCGACTTTTGGACAGGTTAGATAAAATTTCTCAATTCCTAATATACCACGAATAGCATTCTGCATCATGTGGACTGAAGGCTTCTTTGAATCACCATACAATCCATCATCTGATGCACCACATACATTAAAATAACGCAGAATTACATAGTGCAAATCTTTTAATTCTCCGTACCACTCAATCATCTTCTCAACCATGCGCTTTGATTCACCATAAGGATTTGAAGGATTTGTGGGATGTTGTTCATCAACAGGAACATACTCAGCCTCTCCATAAACCGCACATGTTGAAGAGAACACAATGTTTTTCACGTCATTTTCTTGCATCGATTTCAAAAGTGACATACCAATATTGACAGTATTGAAATACTTGCCAGGATTTTGCATCGATTCATTCACGGAGCAGGGGGCAGCATAATGAATAACACCATCAATATTTTTTTCTTCCCAAAAAACCTTGTGAATTCCTGTTTCAATTGCAGTTACATAATAACGAAATTGGTCTTTGCCAAATGTTTCTTGAAGCTTTAGGAGTGGCTCTTTATAGCCATTTGATAAGTCGTCAACTGCAACAACCTCGTAACCACTTTGTAGTAATTTATATGCGCCATTTGAACCAATGTAACCACCAGCTCCGGTAAGCAATACTTTCTTTGCCATACTATATATCATACACTAACGCGGCACCAACGCCATTCAAAGCCTTCATCTTGCCAGGACCATACGAAGGTCAGCAAGCAAGCAGGCAGAGTCATGTTGTTGTTTCAGGTATAGGGGAATCTTCATGGTGATCAGAAGCACTCTCTGGCTCAAGTACATTAAGCTCATCATCTAATCTTGTAACCAAACTATCAAGCAATCCACCAAGCACGTCCCAACTTTCCTCTAGTCTACTTTGAGACAACTGAGGATTTCTGATTAGATCTTGGAAAGTCTTGATAATGGCCACCCTGTGTGGTTCATTAACATCTGGTTCTTCATCAACTAAAACTCTCTCATAAGATAGGTCTTGAATAATCTTTTCCTTTGAATCTTTATCAATAAAAGCTAAAAGCAGAGCACCACCAACATGTTCTTCGTGAATGACATCAATACCGGGGATTATCTCTGCATCGTTCCTAACAAACATATCTGTGAATCGTTCATTTGAGAGCACTAATGTTTTCTGTAGTGCCAAAAGCAACTTCATACACATTCCGGGATGATAATATCCTTCATCAGTCTGATGACTATCTCTAATCATTCTTCCTGATATTTCAGCAATATAGGCACGTGCTTCAAGTACATCACCTATTATTGTTCTTATCTGCCTCATTGTGGCAATGGCGCTAGGGTTATCTGCATGCCTCCTCAGTGCAAATTCGTATCTTCTATCAACCGAAACAAGTCTTCCTGCATGAGCTTGATGATCGGCTAAATGTGTTTGTTCATGCATCCCTATTCTTCTTTCATATGTAATATCTTTGTAAGCAGCAGAATCTTTCGCATCATATTTAGATTTCATAGCCTCATGAACTAAATCTGCATATGTCTTCCTTGAGTCCGAAAAATTGTCCATGTTGGGCAAACGAGGATATGCACTGAGCAATGCCCTAATAAGTGCTCTGTCTTGTGGATCGCCTTTTTCTTTTAAATCTATTGCTACCTTCATTAACAAATTATGCACAGCATCAAAATTAATACTTCCCAGGTCTGTATGTTCACCAGAAGTTAGGTTGATCAAATCTTGATATGACGATTGTTCCGCTGGTGTAAGTTGTGAGACATCAATCGATGATAAATGCTCTCTTGCTGCCTTTAACGCTTCGGGCAGCCGTATATATAGAAGATCAATAAATGCTCCATCGCTATAGTAGTTATCTTTGCCTTTATATTCTGTTTCTGGAATAACAAGTTTCATTTCCAGATCCGGAGTCGCTTTATTCGTATCGTTATTCGCGAAATATGTCACTCCAACCTGTGGGGGCTTCTCATCGGTATGAATTATTTCTGCAATATCTCCTGGTCTAATTACATTATCCGAGTCCATAATTGTTTCATCAATTATAAAGCCGTTTTAATTTTTCGTACGTATCATCTTCACTTGAATCGTGTTGCTGACCCATAACAAAAAATGCGAGAAAGTAACCAGCGATAAAGCCGCCAATATGGGCAAAGAAAGCAACGCCGCCCTGATTCACTTCAAGTGTCGCCAAGCTTCCAAAGCCACTAACAACTTGCAGTAAAAACCAATAGCCAAGGAAAATCCAAGAAGGAAGCACAACGCGATGCAATATGCCGAAAAAAGAGGGGACTAAGGCAACAATGCGCGCATCTTTAAACAGTTTTAGATATGCGCCAGTTACACCAGCAATAGCGCCAGAGGCACCAATAAGAGGGATGGTGCTACTTGGTTCAATAACGTATTGCGCACCAACAGCTGCAATGCCACATACCACATAGAAAAGCAAATAGCGTATATGGCCAATTCTATCTTCGACGTTATCGCCAAAAATATGCAAAAACCATAAATTGAAAATAATATGGAGAAGGTTGCCATGCATCCACATCGATGAAATCACCGTGAACCACGATGCTGGATTAAGCAAAGAAAACTGTGCAGGTACAAAAGCGTGGGCTAATATAAAGGCCTCGAAATCCGGTGCGCTCAACTGCAAAATAAAGACGGCAATATTGCTCAAGATAATGAAGTAGTTAATGAAGGGGAAGGAGTTTCGCTGATTTGTGTCGTGAAGTGGAATCATATATTGTTTTCAATTGCAGCAGCAAAAATCCTATCTAAAAGCGACATTAAGGTAAGATTTCTTATTTCTGCATAGGTATACCATCCAAATTCACTTGCTTCATCATTAATCGTAATGATTTGCTCTGGATCCTTCATATGGCAAAGATATGGTATAAACACGCCCTGCCATTCGCCACGCACAACCGTATCAACGAATGCTACTGGTCCATCAATGATGACATCAACACCGACCTCTTCATTACATTCTCGGAGGAATGCTTCTTCGAGTGTTTCTCCGAATTCAACACCACCACCTGGTAGTTGCCACATATTGTGAAACTCGGTCTCCTCTCCATCTGTTGTTTTATCTACTCGTAGGGTAAGAAGGTACTTGTCTTCCTTTTTAATAACGGCTAAGACTACTGGCTGAAAGGTTGTATGCATGTAAACATTATACAAGATTGGAGTCACTTAATAAGGCATTATAGCCTCCACAACCACGATAAAGCCAATGTGCAACACGAGTAACTGTTGTTGTTGAAACCTTAGTTTTTTCTGCAATCTCCTTGTAAGAATGTCCTTGATGGAGGAGGGAAGCGATTTCCAACCTATTTGAAAACTCCTCAATTTCAGGAAGCGTCATAAGATCCCTTAGAAATGCTGATGCTACTTTCTCATCTTTTAGAGCTGCAATAACTTTAACCAACCTCTCTTCTTTATTATCACGAGGCTTGTAGGTTTCTTGTTGTTTGAATTTTGAATCGGCGGATTTTCTTATATTGGCCATATATGTATTATAACACCTGCTTATTGACAAAGACTAATTAATGTATTAACATACTAATACATTGATATGTTAGAGACTAATGTAAAACAACTTTTTGTCAGTCATCATAGCCTCGTTTGAGCGGGGTGATCTTGTTTTTGAAAAAATCTAAGCCCCGCGAAAGCGGGGTTTTTTGTTGTCATAGCTCAAATGGTAGAGCTTAACAATGTGGGTTCGAATCCCATTGACAACCAAGCCTTACGAAAAAGAAACTCGTGAGGCACAAACTTGATCTTCGACAGTTCTGGGATGAAATGTCGGAGATGGAAAGGAGGTAACCGTGTTTTACACTCTGTTCCGCACGTCGCAGCGGCACAGCCGTCACTCTCGTACCGGTCACTCGCGGACCGGCCACCAGGCGATGGCCATGACGTCGACGTCCAGCGTGATCAGCGCCATCGCGTTGATCTAGGCTGAACAAACAGGGAGGTAGGTGAAGAATAGGATCATATCCCAAGATGCACGCATCTTGATCTTATCCAACACCTACCTCCCGACGTTCTAATAAAAATGTGTGAATTAATAACAAAAATCCAAAATGATTTTGAAAGAGACCCTCGGCAACGAGCTATTACTCTTGTGGACATGGAACAATCAGTTGGAAATACTCCACTCGTACTTTTGGATGAAAAAGATGGCAGTACACTTTACGGAAAAATCGAAGGAGCAAATCCCACAGGAAGTATTAAGGCGCGCACGGCGCTATATATGTTACGAGACTATTTAAACAGTACGACCCAAAAGGACAAGGGGATTGTTGTTAATTCAGGTGGTAATTTCGCTCTTGCATTATCTGCTATGTGCGCTGCAGAAAACATTCCACTTGTAGTATCTCTGCTCGCATCAGCTCCAGAGGGATTTGTCACAACTCTTGAAGAATTTGGTGCCACGGTTGTGCGCGAAAGCACAACTCGAGACGAAAGACGCCAAGTAACCGAAATGTATGAACGAGAAGGCTACACATTCCTTGATCAACACAATAGCCCACTTGCACTGTTAGGAATTGGACAAACATTACCTGCGGAAATTTGGGAGCAAACTCAAGGGAGTGCAACTGATGTTGTTGCGGGATTCGGAACGGGTATGACCGTATTCGGCAATAGCATATATTTTAAAAAGCGTTTTGCCGAAGGGCTCATTCCAGCTCCTGTGACCATAACTGCTGTTGAGGACGATGTGTCTCTACTTGATTTTCATATAAGGAGTCTCGCAGTAAAAGATGGAACTAATGACGAAAGGCGCGCTTTCCTTGAAAAATACCGCAGAGAAACAGGGAGAACAATCAGATCATACCAAAGAAAAGATGGAGGAATTGGAAAAGTTGTTTTTGATGTTGGTGAACGTGCTGTTGACGATATTCCAGGCATTGGTATTTCTGGATTGCAGCCTGCAGCAATAGAATTACTACAAATGGGTCTTATTGACGATGTTGTACAGGTTCTGCCACAAGATGCTATCGAGGCAACAAAAAACTTACATCTACGGGGCCACGACGTAGGTATTAGTAGCGGTGCTGCATATATTGCTGCGCGACAGATATTTGATGACAAAACCGAAAAAGGGGAAGCATGTTGTGTTGTCGCCATATTCCCAGATACAGGTACTAATTATCGATCAATACTTTATCCATTTGATTAAGTTTATTAGTATGAAAATTAAAAAATCTAAGCAGAGTAATTGTCAGGTGTGGATAGAGATCGATCGAAAAAAACTTCGCTCAAATCTCAGAGCTATAAGATCACTAGCGCCCAATAATCCTCTTATGGCGATGATTAAATGCAATGCTTACGGTATAGGAATAGAAATTGTTGCGAAGACTTTGATTTCTGAAGGGGTCAAGATTTTTGGCATATATGATGATTTCGATGCACTATTGCTTAGAAAAATGAGTAATGAAATAGAAATAGTTAATTTTTCACCAAGATCAAACGACTCGCTAGTCGACACTAAGAACATAACGCCTGTCATTCTGAGTCCAGAAGAAGATCTGACTTCTTTGAAAAAAGATGTCTATCTTAAAGTAAATACTGGTCTCAATCGGTGGGGGTTATCTGAAGGTGACGCATTAGAAATTGCCCAAAAATTAAAAGAGGCGAATATAAAAATCAAGGCACTTTGTACAACACTTTTAGAAACTGACCAAGACAAGATTCAAATTTCAAAGTTAAAAAAACTGCAGAAAGCGTTGTTAATAAAAAAAATACCATCAAGTTATATTAGTTATGCAAGCAGTCAATACTTACTGACTTCACCAATTAAAGATGAATCTATTATTCGCATTGGTATTCTCATGTATGGCATTTACCCAGACAAAGAATCAGAGATTGAACAGAAAATTTCTCTTGAACCTATCTTCAATCTAAAAAGCAGAATATGTCAAATAAGAACACTACGAAAAGGCGATTCTATTCTTTACAAAAACAAATTTACAGCGTTTAAAAAAATGCGCATCGCCTTAGTGCCGATAGGGTATGCACATGGATATCCCATTCAACTTTCTGGTAAGGCGGATGTCCTTGTCCGAGGGATTCGCTGTAAAGTTTTGGGAATAACGATGTCATCAATGATGATCGATATAACACAAGTAAAAAACGCGGCCATGTACGATGAAGCTGTCCTTATTGGCTCACAAAATAATAACTCTATATCACCGCTGGATATTGCAGATTTAGCAAATATATCTTGTTATGTGTTGATCAATTCCCTTAACACTCGTATAAAGCGTATTGCGGTGAGTTGAGTGTGCTATACTTATAGTATGAACAAGAAACTCATCCAAACCTATGCTGCGCTTGTTGCAATAACCATTGCAGGTTTACTCCTTGTTAAAGAACTCGATATTACCTATCCGCTCGATGTGCGCACCTCGCCACGATCTTCTGAATTATCTGTCGTTGGCGAAGGAAAAGTCGAAGCAGTCCCCGATACAGCGACTGTTACCGTAGGTATTACTGCAACCAATGTAGCATCCGTTGCTGAAGCTCAAACAAAAATCACTGATGTTAACAATAAGATTGTCGCCACTATGAAGGAGATTGGTATTCCTGATACCGATGTCAAAACATCGAATTATTCAATATATCCTTCGTATTCATCTGATCCACAACCAAAAATAACGGGCTATAGTGGCAATGTGAGTGTCACTATAAAGACAAAACAAATCGAAAAGGTTTCAGATATAGTCTCGAGAGCTACAGCAGCTGGCGCTAATGAAGTACACGGTATAGATTTTTCGATCGATAATCCAGACAGTCTCCGCGAGCAGGCGAGAGAAGAGGCTATTAAGAATGCAAAAGAGCAGGCAGAAAAACTTGCAAAGCAACTCGGCATTCGATTAGGAAAAGTAACCAATATTGTTGAAGCCGATCAGGGTGGCGTGTTGCCAATGTATCAGAAACTTAGTGTTGCAGAAGCGTACGGAGGTGGCGGTCCTCAGATCCAACCCGGATCACAAACAATCCGCACTGTTGTCACCCTTTACTTCGAAAAACGCTAAGATGAAAAAGCCAACTGTATCCTACGACACCTTTGCACAACTCGATTTCCGTGTAGGAGAGATTATGGATGCAGTGCCAGTAGAAGGTTCTACCAAGCTACTTGAACTTACCGTCGATCTAGGTGAGGATTATGGCACAGCAACAATTTTATCGGGTATTGCTGCATGGTATACACCTGAACAGCTTAAAGGCAAAAAGACCATGTTTCTTGCAAACCTTGAACCACGCAAAATGATGGGTAAAACATCAGAAGGAATGCTCGTTGCCATGGATTCACCGGAACATGAGGCTAAGCTCCTGTTCGTTGACCCAGAATTAGCAAATGGTTATAGCCTTTGCTAAAAAGTACATTTTGAGCTTAAGGCACGGCAGATCAGTCCAAAGTCATTAGTAACGAACGAGAAAAATTACTACATCTCCTTATCATAAAGCCCCTCTGTCATAGGTCAGAAAGCATCTAAATTAGCATTCTGCCGATTAGTCTGCTAGAAAGTTAATTTTGGCCTTATGGGTTGTCCTGACAATCTAATTTACCTCTTCTGCGGCGTTTTTATGTATGTTCACGTAGTATTTCAGTGTCTATATATCTTATAGTTTTTGTAGAAAGATTGTTTATTAGTAGACATACTTTAATATATTTCTCATAAATGCTGTTCTAATAAGGACTATATAATTAACTGCCAATAAACAACTAAACTATAAGATAGCTAAGTCGACCAGGTATAATAGAGACATGAGAAAACCCGTCATTATTACTGGCCAAACTGGTACAGGAAAAACAGCCTATGCTATGAGACTTGCTCGGGAGAAGGGCGGAGAATTAATTAGTGCGGATTCCCGACAGATATATAAAAAACTCACTATCGTTACTGGTAAAGATATTGAAGAAGACAATTATGTTCATATTGGTCATATAGAACTTGATGGTGATCGAAGAGCCGATATTGGTTACTATACTAACCAAGGAATTCGCATATGGGGGTACGATCTTGTTGATCCACGTACACATTTTTCTGCATATGACTATAAGGTAGTGGCAGATCACATCGTAAGAAATGCTATAGATGAAAGTTCACTTCCTATAATTGTTGGTGGTACACACTTGTATCTCAAATATCTAACACAAGATTTTGCTATAACAACGTCTCCAAATTGGGATCTTCGCAACAGCTTAGAACGTCTCGATGTGACATCGCTGCAATCAAAACTCAGAGAACTGGATACGAACATGTTCGAAGAGATGAATAACTCAGATCAATCGAATCCACGTCGCCTCATAAGAAAAATTGAGATTGCAATGGCTGGTCGTGAAGCACAAGCCAGACCCACTATTCCACATCTTGAGATTGAAGAAAAAATTGGCCTTCGCTTTTCTTCATCAGAGCAATGTCGCACAATAATTGGACAACGAATCAACCAGCGCCTACAACATGGCGCTCTTGTAGAAGTAGAGAAACTTCTTGATCATGGCTATACAAAAGAAGATCCAGGTCTCCATACCATTGGCTATAAAGAACTCATTTCGCATATTAGCGGTCGCATATCGCTAGAAGAAGCCACTAATTTATGGCTTACTGCAGAAGTCCAATATGCAAAGAGGCAACTCTCATTTATGAAGCAAGACGCACAGATACAATGGCAAAATGCTATAATATAGGCTTATGAAAAAAATAGTAGAAAACCAACTAACACAATTCTTTGAGTTCGTCCGTGAACAAGGCGTCATAGGCTTAGCCATCGGTTTTATGCTTGGAGGCGCTGCAACAAAACTTGTTAGCGCACTTGTGCAAGATATCATTAATCCATTAGTGGGCATTGCTCTCGGCGCAGCCGATGAACTCAATAATTCTTACTTTGAAATCGGCTCAGCAAAGATTCTATGGGGTCATTTTACTAACACAATTATCGACTTCTTGATTATCTCAATGGTTGTGTATGTTGGCGTTAAGGTTCTTGGTTTAGATCGATTGGATAAGAAGAAAGAAGCTGCAAAGAAGAAGTAAGATCTTCATCGCGAATCTGATCAACTGCCAAAGAGGCAAAATCACTTAACTTAATTTCATACTCCTTCATGACATCTCGCATTTTTTCTGCGCGCTCCTTGTTTGACCAGTAATGTTCAGTACGATTTTTATAGCGGACTAAAAGATCATCAATGCGTGCATCAAGAGAGAGAAGTCCGTTCGGACCTACACGAAAATCGGCATAAAACATGATGGCGAAATTAATATCTTTTTCAAGCATGGCTAGTGCGGTTTCAGTTGAAGACGTATACGCAATAAGCTTAATGATATTTTTCTTAACCCCAAGCTCTTTAAGTATGTTAAGCGTTGCCTCGTGGTCATTTGCACCATATTTCTCTATATATTCTTTCTGTAGCGCTTGCCAATGTGGCAATTCCTCATGAGTAAAAAAGTCATTCTTCGTAAGATCAAATTTCACAATGTTGCCCATATCATGGACCAATAATCCTTGTACAACCGCATCAACATCTACATCGGATCTAGATTTCTTCACGGCATTAGCGATCAGCTGTCCTAACGCAGCGACGGAATACATATGCTTTTGCAGAATTGGGGGAATAGAGTACTGCTCGTAGATATCTTTAATCACCATTGGGCGTTAGTCGCTTAATATCAGCATCCACCATCATAGCGACAAGCTCTTCAAAGGTTACCTTCGGCTTCCAGCCAAGCTTTTCAATTGTTCTCTTTGGGTTACTACGAAGATCTGGAACCTCAGCTGGGCGCATAAAACGTGGATCTTGCTTTACATAGTCTTCCCAGTTATCAATACCTACATGTTTAAATGCGGCTTGAACGAATTCTTTCACGCTGTGATTTTCGCCAGTTCCTACAATATAATCGTCTGGGTTTTCTTGTTGTAACATAAGATACATCGCCTCAACATAATCACCCGCAAATCCCCAGTCACGTCGCGCATCCATATTCCCAAGTCGAAGCTCATTGGCTAGACCAAGTTTTATTCGAGCAACACCATCGGTAATTTTTCTCGTTACGAACTGAATGCCACGAATAGGGGACTCGTGATTAAAGAGAATGCCATTGCATGAATAAATGCCAAAGGACTCGCGGAAATTGATGGTCATCCAATATGCATATACTTTGGAAATACCATAAGGGCTTCTCGGATGGAATGGGGTATCATCACCTTGGATACCATCTTCATGACTTATGCCAAACATTTCAGAGGTAGAAGCTTGATAAAACCTTGTTGTTGGAGAAAAATACTTGATCGCGTTTAAGAGATAGAGCACACCAAGCGAATTTACTTCTGTAGTCATTTTTGCTAAATCCCATGAGGATCCAACAAAAGACTGCGCAGCGAGATTGTAGACCTCATCAGGACGAAGAGATTTAATCAAGTTCATGAGTGACGATTCATCCGTCATATCACCTTCAACATATTGAATTTTGCCATGAACGCCTACATATTCGAGATTATCAAAATTGGGGTTTGAGTATCGTCGACTGACACCATACACTTTGTACCCTTTGTCGAGTAGTAATTTTGCTAAATAGGGGCCGTCTTGACCCAAAATACCAGTAATCAATGCACTTTTTGCCATAATTGGAAACTATAGCATAATCCAATGTTGTATACAAGATAATTATGAAGTATTATTACAGTACTATGAAACCACAAGAAGCACTAAACCAACTAGAAGAAACATTAGAATTGTACTTCGGTAAAAAGGCACCAAGCATGCCAACCAATATTAAAGAAACACTTGTTAATCTCGGTCCATGGATTTTAATGATCATGCTTATCTTGACTGTTCCTGGACTTCTCGCAGCGTTTGGAGTTGGAGCTATTCTTAGCCCACTAAGTTATTTCTATGGGGTTTCAACGGGCATTAACTTTGTTCTATCATGGGTTATTTTAGTTGCCATGGTTGTCCTAGAAGTCAAAGCACTTCCGGGTTTATTCAAGCGCCACATGGCCTCTTGGAGACTTATGTATTATGCATCCCTCCTAGGCGCATTACAGAGTCTTGTCTCCTTTAATATCCCGACGTTCATTGTCGGGTCTGCGTTGAGTATGTACATACTCTTCCAGATTAAACCTCTGTACAAATAAACTGTCCTATGGATACAGTAACGAGGAATGTCATCATCAATACTGTAGGCAACTACATAAGTTTTTTTATCGGGGCTCTCTACACAATAATTCTCTTTAGATTTTTTTCACCGTACGACTTTGGTGTCCTGAGTATTTTGCTGGCCATCTCGTATCTACTCGCAAATCTTTTAAGTTTTGGTATACCCGCAACGTTATATGCGCATGTCCCACAACTTTTGCCGGATAAAGAAAAGGCATATGATTTTTTAAAAAGTAATTTTCTTTTTCAAACAGGACTTGCATCAATCTCACTTTTGGGGTTGTATGTGATTTTGCCACGAATTGATATGATGATCTTTAAACTTGACCTGCCTCCGTATTATTATGCGCTGACACTCGTCAGCACACTTTTGTACATCTGGCAAAACTTTGTTCGGGATAGCATAAATGCAGCTGAAAAGTTTTTTCAAATTAATGCTGCGAACACAGTTGCAAACGTTATTAGAATTGTGTTGATAATTATCTTTGGGTACCTTGGCATGCTCACCATACCCCTTACATTATGTATACTCGGCATTATCGCACCAGCGATTGTGTTTATTGGGGTATTACCACAAAGGAAGAAGGTTATTACCAGCCTCTTTCAACATAAAATCAACAGGGAACATATTAAATTGCGATTTACCATGCCATATTTCGTCTCTACACAGCTCTTTAATCTGACAACCAGAGCTGATCTATTCTTGATTGCATACTATCTTACAACTGTTGATGCTGGCCACTACAGCGTCGCACAACGAGTGATTTTTGTGATTATTACGTCCATTGATAGCATTACGCAGGTATTGTCGGCAGAATTCTCAAAAGTTACATTGAAAAAAGATGTCGTTCATCTTATAAAGAAAGCGTTTTACTACATGGCAATTCCCAGCATTATATTGCTTATATTAGCAATTGCACCATCAGCCCTGTATCAACTTTTTATTCCCCATGCTTATGCTCCCAGTATCCCACTTATTAAGGCGTTGAGTCTTACCTATATTCCATTTTCGTTAGATGCGGCATTGCTTTTATTCTTTCTCTACACGCTAAAGAAGCCAATGTACGTGTTGTATATTAATGCGATTATGCTGTTGCTCGTAACGATTTTCCATCTTGTGTTCATTCCACGAATGGGGATTATGGGGCCGGTAGCTTCATTTGGTCTTACGTATCTTATTATCACCGGCATCATTGCCATGGGTGTAATGCGCGAACTCCGTCTGCTTAAGCATTAAGAATACCCATACTGCGATAAAAGGGTAGACAAGTGTATTGTCAAACAATCCTGAACAAATGTATGCAGAAAGAAGAGGCGCAGCAAGTTGAGATCTTCGCGCATATTCTTGCCAAAGCACTCCGAGAAAATTGAGAAAAAAGGCAAAACCAATTATGCCTGATGTGGCGAGAATAAAAAGATAACTATTCGGCACACCAGCTGCTCCATGAGAAGGGAAGCCTGACTTTTTTTCATCAAAGTAGGTAGTCCGCGCGTAGCGATAGGTATTGTAGCCAATGCCAAGCATAGGATTTTCTTGTATGATGCGAATGGCTTTGGCATATTCATGGCTACGCGCAGAGATAGAAGCTGTGCGGAATAGATCGGCCCCTTCCGTTGGGAGTGTTTTCGGAAGGAGCATGATGCCGCACACAATAACGATAAAAGCGACCAGAAAAAATGCGAATTTTCTTCTCACCGCGGCGATGGCAATCGCCGCAACAAAAGCGACAATAAATGCGCTTCTCGAATACGTTAAGAGAAGCGCAAAAAATCCCATTACCACTAACACGTAATCAATCTTCTCACTTCTATTTCCATCAGGTCTACACAACAAGCTAATTAGCATTAACACAATAAGCACTCCTGAAAAATTTGGATCGAACAAGCTGCTAAATAGACGCAAATAATGGTCATCCCATCCAAGATACAATAAATAACGCAAATTTGGATACACAACATACTGCAAAAGGCCCAACATAAAAAACCCTCCCGACAGGATCTGAATATTTTTATGTGAAAAACGCAAAGGAACAAACAAAAGATTCAAAAAAAGTGCAAAGCGAAACACATACATACAACCAATAAAAAGCTCCTGAAATGAATATAAAGGAGAAGCTACAAGCAAAGATGATAGCAATACAACAAGCATGCCAGCCGCTGCTCTAAAAAGCTTCTGTTGAAATAAAATGTGCGCATGACGACGATAGTAATATATATTGCGCACAAAAATAAGTAGTAATACAACATCAATAAATGAAACAGCGACTTCCGGAAAAGCAGGAAAACGAAAGACGTTTCCAATCCAATATGATGCAATGAGAAATATATTAATCATTTTGTATATCTATCCACGCTAATTACTCTTTTGCTATTATCGCGAATCACAAATACTATTGGCGCATCTTTGACAGGTTCGTTGCCATAATACCATAGAAGATATTGATAATTTTGCGCAAAGTTTCCTTCAAATTGATCATTGGGACCAATACGCTCCAAAGAAAATCGCTGACCATGTGCCTCCTTAATAATCTTCAGAGCAACTTTTTCTTGTTCAACAAATGGCATAACAGTATCTCGCTCAATGACACTATGCACATTAAAAAACACTAATAGTAGAGTCATTGCTGCGACGACCCATATACTTTCCAATTTTTTTCCCAAGTGGTCAATGATCATCGCCAGATATATAAAAACAAAAGGAACAAGAGGCAGAAAGTAATGATAGGGTGGCTTTCCGTGAATAAAAATGGCTAACAACCCGCCAATAAAAAATATATGCAATTCTTTTAAGAGAGTTTTCTTTTTCAGCGATGACTTTTTCGTTATTTCAAAGACGCAATATATCATATATAGCATAATCGCACATGAAATGGAGAGATTAACTTGCACTATATTTTCACGTAAGAAGTTTAGTATGGCTAAAATATTTTCATAAGACGTTGCTGTGTCAATTGTATTCTTTGGATACAATCCCAGAAAACCTGCTATGCGGTACGGAAACCACAAGAATAATTGGCGACCCATATAGAACCCATGATGCGCATCATCAAAAAGAAGGGGAATGTGTGGAATAAAAAAAGCAGCACTCGCTGCATATAGAACTTTCCGAGAATATTTTTTTCGATTAAGAATTATATGAAATAGAAGACCTGGCAACAAAATAATTGGTGACAAATGGAAATTCAACATAACACCAAAGAAGAAGGTAGCAAAAATAAGACGCTGTGCATGGGAAAGTTTTTTTGCACCATACAAAAAATAAAGCATTATGTACGTAAGCGGTACAACAAGCGAAAAAAACCGAGACTGCCACGTGACTAAAAGGAGAAAGGGTGACACAGCTAAAAGTAAAGACGAAAGTGTCGCCGCATAAAAACCAAAGAGTTTTTTTGTAAAAAAATAATGTATAACCGGGACAAGACTACCAACTAGTGCAAAGAATAATGCTCCGACTATTGGATGATACCCACCAGCGCTTAATATTGGTCCAAAAAGCCAATAGTATAATGGCCCAAAGGATAACCATTCGTGCGATGTTGGAGGACCAATAAGTGGGAACGAATGATTAACAAAGAAATTTTTTATAGCTAAATAATTGTGTCCCAGCTCTCCCTCAAAAAAAATACCCTTTTGTATGTGATACAATCGAAAAAGTCCAGCTAGAATAAAAATGAAATATGCCATGTTTCCTGGACATATAGTATAAATCAATATGTTCAAAAACTACTTCGAACTTGAAAAATATCGTGAAACCTGCGCTTTCAAAAATGATGACTCGAATTTCTTGGCAACGTACAATAATCCAAAACTTCCAGAAATAAAAAATAGTAACACCGAAAAAGAATGGGAAACACAGCTTGGAGACATCGCGGAAGTTGCCGATCCTATGACACAAGATCGTATAGAAACCACTGCGAAACTTATAGAAGATATTCAAACCATACATACAATTCTTGATGTGGGGGTGGGAAATGGGTGGGTTGAGAAAAAGCTGTATGAAAGAAATAAGAATATGTATGAATTCCATTGTCTTGACATTACACCAAAGAATTTGCAAAAACTTGCAAAGGAGATGCCGGGAACTTATTACACAGGCGATATCTTAAAACTTCCAAAAAAACTTTCTGCATTAAAATTTTCATGTGTACTTCTTCTAGAAGTTCTTGAACATATTTCACCACGACATACTTTTTCAACGCTATCGACTATAAAAGAATTGCTGAAAAAGAACGGAGCGCTTATTATGTCTATTCCGATTTATGAAGATCTTGAGGTAAAAATTCAAGAAAAGAGGAACACAAGTCATCATGTACGCCGCTACACTCCATCTATTATTAAAAAGGAACTTGAGTTATCAGGCTTTTCTATACAAAAAGTGCATTACTTTTATGCATTTAGCAACATGTATACACTAAAATCTCTTGTCTCACGAATTACCGGATTTCGAAGGCCAAATGTTATGCTGATCTATGCCACCCCTTCAACGAGATAAATGCTGCACACAGAGCCGTCAGGCACAATGCCGCTTGTGTCGCTACAGTAGCCCAACTTGCTCCGATGAAAGACTGTTGTGGAATTAACAAGAAGTTCATAACCACATTGATACACAGAGCAATTATTGAAGATAGCAAAACGAAATGTTCCTTTTTATGCGCTATAACAATAGTATATGCATATCCGGCAATAACGGTTGCAAAGACACCGAGTGAAAGAATCCTTAAAGCCTGCACTGATGCAGAATAATCAGAGCCTCCTAGGATTTGCACAATAAACCCTGCACTGAAAAATGTCAGTGCTCCTAAAAAGGTAGCAATAAGTATTGTTTTAAAAAAAGTGGCAATAATAAATGCTCGATTATTCACATTATCTACCATGTAGGGAAGTAGAGTTTGTGTATACAACCCGCCTAAAACAATCATCACTTCAAATGGACGATATGCCATTGCATAGAGACCGACATCAGGGAAGATGTGTGGTGAAAAAAAATATCCCAAGAAAATAACATCCAGTTTTAGATATGCAACGCTCATCATTGATGCTAGTCCTAATGGGAGTAGTGAAAAGGCAATTGAGAAAATCTTTTTAATAGGTAATATTCGTATAGAAAATCTCGGCTTTAACCAAAGAAAGACAAGAAGGGTTACGAAAGATGTTGATAGGATAATTGTTGCTACCCCTGGCTTAAAGAATAGAGCTACAAGAACGCCTAGAAAAGTTGATGTAGCAAGTGAAATGTTCAGTAGTGCGGCTTTTTGAAAATCTTTTTTTCCTTTATAAAAAGAGACCATTGCGTTAATGAGAAGTAAGAACGATTGGCCAATTGCAGCAATAATAAAAATACCTCCGATGAAAAAACTTACGCCAACAATAATCGCACACAGCAAACATCTCACCCCCAATAGATACGCGACGTCGTTATTCTTTTTATGCGCCTCCCTTGTGACAACCGTATCGACACCACCATCCGCAAACGTTAAAAGCAGCACCACAAACGAGGTAACGTAGGTATATGCACTCATATCAACAGGTTGTAGGGCACGTGCAAGCAATGAGAATGTTGCCACACCAATCAAGGCACTAGCTATTTTGCCTAGCACCTGCCAAAGCGTTGCTTTTGCAATAGGCGCGCGATCCAAATAGCCAAGTATCATGCCCGACATGACAGCAAAATCAGAGACTATTTGAAGAAGGGGAAGCAAAATAATTGCCTGAGGATTGCGCACATAACGATAGTTTTTTGCTATTGCCCAGAATAGATATAAAAGAAGTGCGACCAAAAGATATTTCCAAAGAATAATAGCTAGGATATATCTACCAAAAAGAAAGGGTGTCTGTCGACGCATATAGTGTGCTTGACCATCACCGCGCGCATATCCAAAAAATTGTTTGGCAGCAGCTAAGATTGTAGTAACTTGTGGCCATATAACAAGTGCTTTTTTTTCTAGATAGAATGTTGCGCCTGCGTTTTTTACGTTTCTCGCAAATATGAGATCCTCACATGTATCAAGATATTCTGGATACCCATTAACTTTTTTCCATGCACTTTTTCTAAAGGCGATAGATCGTGAAGAGGGTAGATATTCATCTGTTAATTTATCCGGCATTACAGATGTATACGCTGCCATACATCTTTGAAACACATTTCCTTTACCTGTTGTGTAATGACCAGAGACAAGATCAATGTCTTTATCATTAAATGGTTTCGTCATTAACAAAAGCCAATCTTTTGCTAGTAAACAACCCGCATCGCTTACTGCAATAATTCCATTTTTAGCTTGTTGTATCGCTATATTTCTCCCTTGTGCGCGATTACATCGCGCACTTATAATCTTAAATGGAACATGTTTTTTCTCAAAGTCTGTTTTAAAATTTTCTAAAACACCCATTGTTCCATCATTACTTTCTGCATCAACAACAATCACTTCATCTGGCAATTGCATCTGTTTTAATAAAGAAGCCAACAACATTACCACTCCTTTTTCATCATTACGAACTGTAGTAATAAACGTTACTTTCCCCATAGCTCAATATATTCTTTTGTAATCTTGTCCCATGAGAACATCAACTGTGCCTCTTCGGCAACTTTCTGTGCATCGAAATTCATTTCAATTTTTTTAAATTCTTCGAACACTTTTTCAGCCTTATCACCATGTGCAATATATTGATGGAGTGGAAATTCCTCTATGTATTCTTTTTTTAACGGATTGTCATAAAAAGCTATAACTGGTTTCCCTAAAGAGAGGGCATCAATTATTGACAGATATGACGATGAACATACAATATCTGCATCTAAAATTGGCTGCATAATATTTTCTGAAACACCTTTGAAAATTCCATATTTTTTAACAGCTTTTTGCATGGGGCCATTGCCATATACAACAAGTTTGAATGGAATCTTTTTCATTTTCAGAAAAGCGAAAAACTGCACATACTTTCTCACACCGATATCGTGGCTTAATCGACCAACAAAAACAAAACGTTTTGTCTTTTTTTCTTTCTTATATTCTGATGGCTTTGTAATAATATATGTCGAACCACCATATAAAATTTTTGCCGGGTGTGTCCCATACCATTTTTGAATATATGCACCAATTTCAATCGTTCTCTTTGAAAACAATGCACTTACTCTGCGTAAAAAAATTGCTTTTCTAGTTGGTGGAACAACCCCTTCATAACCATGGAATGTCGTAAAAATTGGTTTAAAGAATAGTAAAAAACGAAGAGGGTAATACCAAAAAACCACATCGTGAATATGAATAATATCCGCAGAAAAAAATATAGAAACTTTTCGCAGCATACTAATCCATATGCGAAATTTTTTGATAAAGCCCGGTTTTCCAAAATGAATATATTCGACACGAATATTTTCGATTATCTTTGTCTCTGTTTTTGCACCTTCACAAAGTACGGTTACCTCGTGCCCCTTGGCAATAAGTCTTTCAGCAACTTCTTGTGCATGTCGTTCAACACCACCTATTGAGGGATAGAAACGTGGGCACAAAAACACAATTTTCATGCTCTCATTGTATCAAAGAGGTGTGGTACACTTGACTCTGATGATATGGCCAATCTTAGCATTGGGTTTTCTTCTCCGCATCATAGCGCTCAATCAGTCATTTTGGCTTGATGAGACAGCCCAAGCAGTACTTTCTCGCACTCCTATTTTTAATGTTAATTATGCAGCTGATTTTCAACCACCACTCTTTTATGTCTTTTCACACTTTTGGATGCAATGCGGCGCACTCTTTGGCCTCGGACAAACCGAATGGTTTTTGCGCCTTCCTTCAGTATTTTTTGGTCTAGCAACAGTATATTTTACGTACGTACTAGGAAAAAAACTCTTTTCTGAAAAAACAGGCCTGCTCGCAGCGTTTTTTCTCACCATTGCACCATTTCATGTGTATTATTCCCAAGAATTTCGTATGTATTCGCTTCTCACACTGCTTTGCTTACTGTGTTGGAACGAAATAGTTAATAGACGTTGGATGATGCTTTCATTTTTTGTCGCATTAAGCGTTTTTACACATTATTTTGCATTCATAAATATTGTTTCAATGGGAATATTTTTATGGCTTACACACCAGAAAAGGGGATTGGGCTATCTTCTTGCAGGGCTTTTGCCATTTGCTCTCTGGATCCCAACGCTTTCAGCACAACTTAAAACTGCAGATCATCTTGTCTCCCTATGGCCAAAATGGTCAGAGGTGAGCAATGCCGGATTTTTAAAGTTTATACCTTTATTAGCGGCAAAAATGACTGTCGGGATGATACGTCCAACAAATAGAGATGTGTATGCGATTGCTGTAGGTCTTTTTTCACTCATATCCGGATCAATGACGATGCTCTTTCTTAGAGAAATGTTGTCGAAGAAAAAACAGGGCACTAATTTCTACGCACTAGTGCATTACGGATTAATATCAATCCTCATAGCATGGCTTGGAGGATTATGGTTGCCTGCTGCAACGCCTACAAGGATACAGTTTGTACTTCCGGCTCTTTATCTGATTATTGCTGCGAGTTGTATCCATGCGCTAGCACATAAAAAATTACGAACACTTACATACATCGTAATAGGGGTTTTTTGCGCTGTTCAACTTTTTTTCACCGCCGACTACTTATATAGTGAGAAACACCATAGAGAAGATTGGCGCGGGGCAATAGCATATTCAGATTCATACATATTGTCACATCAACCTGAAACCACAATGATCGTTACGGCATTTGATAACAAATGGGCGCCCATGGACTGGTATAGCATCTATCCTGAAAAATACATGGGTGGCACACAATATGCCGAGCCACTTGATGACCACGTCATTCTATATACATATCTTTTTGAAATTTTTGATGCGCAGAAAAATGTAGAAAAAAAACTCTTAGAACAATATTCGCTTACAGAAGAAAAGGATTTTAGAGGAGTCGGTATTCTAAAGACTTTTACAAAGAAGTAGTTAGAAAGCCGGCCCCGAAGACTTCTCGGGGCCGGCCATCCGGTAGTCGAGGCGCTCGCCTCAGCGGGTTCGCTTGACGCGCGTGCCCCTGACATCAAAGGTCTTGTGGGTATAGGCGCTTTGAATCTGGGCCCCCAGGGCTCCAATTTCCTCGCCACCCACCTCATTCGGGAAGTCGTATTCGACTTCTTGTCCGACGACGAGCTGTGAGCAGTCACCGACTGCCTCAGCAATATTTTTCACCTTGACGGTTGTTGTCATGCTGTGCTCCTGTTGTTGACCGACCGGATTAGAATAATAAGTATATCAAAATAGATCGAAGTGGTCAAATTGAAGGTGGTTTAAGAAACTTTCTTGACCGTTTTCTTTACAGCCTTCACTACTTTTTTGGCTGTTTTTGTAGCAGATTTTGTAGCTTTCTTTGCATCAGCACCCACAAGCTTTTTTATATCTTTTTCCAGATATGCCGTAAGCTTTTTCAGCTGATCCTGTGGTAATTCGTGATCAGCTTTTACTTTTTCAACTGCTTGCATGGCTATGTCTTTATATTTTCCTGTATCGAGTCCTTTCGCGTTTTTTGAAAGGCTACCCAATTGTGCGACTACTTCTTTTTGTGCTTTTTGATACAAATCAACAGATTCTTTTGAAACTTTACCAAAAATATCTTTTACCGCAGCCTCTGGATTCTTTGAAATTTGATCATAGAGTTTTTTTGCATCTTTGCGAAGTTCTTTACCAGCTTTTGGCGCAAAAAACAGGCCAGCAATCGCACCCGCAGCAGCGCCTAAAACTAAACCAATACCAAGTTTTGAAGTTTTTTTGTTTATCATATACGCTCAGTATATCATATTTACCGATCTTTTGTGTATTCCGTCAGAAGCGTTTCCATTTTTTTTCTGATAGCACGATCAAGATCTACCCCGAGTGCATTTGCAAGACTCGTCGATGCAATAATAACATCACTAAATTCTGCATATAAATTGGCCATTTTAAAATTTGCGAGTTTTGATTTTCGTTGTAACGCGAGAACCGCCAAAATCTCATTTGCCAATTCGCCAACCTCTTCTTGAAGCTTAACCGTCTTCATCAAAATATCTTTTTCCTTTTTTGTAAGTGATCGAAATTCAATGCGCAGTGCTTGCTCATTGTTTGCAAGTTTTTCTTGAAGACCTTTGATTGTTGTGGGCTCTTTGTATTCTTTCATACCTAAAGTATACCAAATTAGGGTATAATAAGCCTGTTCAGCCAGTTCCCGTAGCTCAAAGGATAGAGCGTTGGTTTGCGGAACCAAAGGTTGGAGGTTCGACTCCTCCCGGGAACGCCCACACACATGCTAAAAGAACTCGAGAAGGAATTGGATACACTCAAAGACTCCGAAAGATCTGCAGCTCTGCAGCGATTTTTCAAAACTGGTAAAGGCCAATATGGAGAGGGTGATATATTTCTTGGATTGACTGTACCAAAGTCGAGAGTGTATGCAAAAAAATATGCGAGCATGTCATACGCAGACATTGCAAAGTTGCTCGCATCAAAAATTCATGAAAAACGTCTCATCGCTTTACTCATCCTCGTACATAATTTTGAAAAGGGGAGTGGGGAAGAAAGACGCCGCATTTTTAATTTTTACATCAGATCACTTAGACATATAAACAACTGGGACCTTGTGGATCTTTCAGCGGGGAAGATCGTGGGCGGGTATTTGTATGAAGAGGACCGTTCTATTTTGTATGATTTAGCACGTTCTAAAGATCTGTGGGAAAAGAGAGTAGCTATTATTGCAACATCATATTTTATTGGTAAAGGTGAATATGATGACACAATAAAAATTTCTGAAATCTTATTGCATGATGCACATGATTTAATTCATAAGGCGGTAGGATGGATGTTGCGAGAAGTAGGGAAGCGGGATGTAGAAAAAGAAAAAGAATTCCTCCATAAGTATGCTGCGACCATGCCGCGCACCATGCTTCGTTATGCGATAGAAAAATTTCCAGAAAAAGAACGACAAAAATATATGCGTGCAAAGCATGCGGCTTGATTTTTTCTTATAGATAAATAAGACCCGTTTTGGGTCATATAAAGGGTCAATTTCATCTATGACTTCAAATTGAGAGGCGAGTACTCTATAATTGCCTACAGAACGGCGTAATTAGGGGTGTAGTTAAATGGTATAACAGAGGTCTCCAAAACCTCTATTGGGGGTTCGATTCCCTCCACCCCTGCAAAGGTAAAAAAAATTCGATGGCTGATATTTTACTCCTTTTTATGTATGCTTAAATCATGGATCCTTTGTCAAAACCTCAAAATGAATTCAAAGGTTTTTTTCCAGTAAGTAAATTCTTAATAATAGGATTTATTCTCTTTGGACTAGGTATTGTGGTAGGAAATCGTATATCACACACCTCTTCAACTATTCCTTCTGCAGCATCAGAGAAAGCAGTCTCCCCATCAGTTCCAATTGCCACTCCAACGACAACTGAAAGCGATGGCCCATTAAGTAGAGGAGGTTCCGTAAAAGTACTAGATAATCTATCTACTTATACAGATAATGTATATAATTTTTCGTTTAGTTATCCTACTGATTGGCACTTGGAAAAACTTAATGGAGGACACACTATATACCTTAGTCCTAATAATGGATTCAGTGGCATATCTTTACATAACGACTTTGGTCATGGTTGCAATCAAGGACCAGATGACTTTATCAATAGTAAAAGCTATACTTTTGGTTCTAAAAAAATACACATTAAAGATAATTGCTTACCAAATGTGTATATTATCGATGGCTATGTAAGGTTGCCTATCCAGATAGAGTTTGTAATGAAGGAGGAAAATACTTCAGATTATGAGGATACGGTTAAAAAAATACTCCAATCATTTGAGGGAATCGAGCTTGCAAAATAAGTTCCAACTTCGTGCACCAGCCCCTGCTAAAGGTTCCAACATAGTTCATATACCTACAGCTAATATGCGACGTAAGAACTTCTTGGTATACTTCAGGTATGTTCACTGACTCGCAAATCCGTTCATATCTTGGAGAATCACTTAAAAATGCTCAAACTGCCTTTGAAAAAGGAAATTATCCTATTGGAGCAATCATTGTTGATTTAGATGGCAATATAGTTGCATCTGAAATGAATGAGTGCTCGACTACAAGCGATATAACAGCACATGCTGAAATATTAGCATTACGGAAATTAGGAAAAGCTATCAATAGAAGTTCAGATAATCATCATTTTCTGTTTTCATCACTTGAGCCCTGCTTTGGCTGTAGTTTTTTCATTGCACGAACAAATATCGCCAGTATTTATTCAGCATTAAAAGACCCACACAAAGGGGGAATAAGTGATTTAAACGCGCAAGATCAATTTCATAGATTCTTCGCTGATATAAAAATCATTAATGAACCGTTTGATGATTTACGGGAGCAATCTCGAGAATTGATGAAAAACTATTTTATTCGAATAGGGAATACAGATGCGGCAAGATATTATACAGTTGAATAGTACATTCCAACTTCGTTCACCAGCCTCTGCTTTAGCCTACTACAAAAGTCCGAATATAAATACGAACGTGAATATTCTTGACAAGAAATAATTATATGAAGTAGAGAGGCTTATAAACGCAAAAGGCGCGGACACAAGTTTTACCCTGCGCCGCGCCCTCTGCACTTCGAAACCTTGAGTTCAGTCCCTCCAATTGCCAACCGTGATCCCGCCCATTCCGCTCATCGAGCGATGCGGACGATTGACTACTGTGGCTACATGAACGTTGCCCATGCCGCTCACCGACAGATCAGCTTCCTGAGCCGTTCCACCGAAGCGTACGTTGCCCATGCCACTGAGGCTGACTGTCAGCTCATTGACCTCGCCACCGGCGATGTTGATGCTGCCGGTACCGCTGACATTTATGCTGACATCCCCAACGACATGTACGATGTCCATCTTGCTCGAGCCGGAGAGACGAGCACGCAGCTTGCCGATCCGACCTACACGGATGTTCGACTCGCCGCCCATGCTGAGCCGGAGTGCACCTTCCGTATCGCCGACACCGATCTTGCCGTCCACATCTGTGAGATCGACCGCCGCCCCCTTGGGCACCTTGACGGTGATCTTCACCTCGTTCTGGCCGCTCCCACCCCCGCCGATGGAGATGCCACGACCGCCGATGACCACCGAACCACTGCTGATCTGACCTGCCCGGATGGTCGACGAACCACCTCCTGAGATGATGGTCACGCCGCTCACACCACCACCGGAGCCTTCGCCCTCGATGATGAGTGTCCCATCTCGCTCGCTGACCTTGATGGCCTTGAGCTGACCTTCGGGACCGGTCATGGTGACCTCGCAGCCCGACCCGTCATTGGTGACGACATCGAGATCTGCTTGGATTCCACGTACTTCCAAGGCACTGCCGTTGTACAGCGTTGGACCGACCGTTGTCTTCTCGGTCGACGTGCCAGGGTTGCCGATGCTGATGGAACCGGAGCCGTTGTTCACGACTTCACCGGTATCCACATTACACCAACTTCCATCCGTGAAGGTGATGACGGAGTTGACGATCGATGCGACCGTCTTGTCCGAGAACACCCTCTTGCCGTTGATTGTCCCGATTAGCGTGCTCAATTGAGTATCTCCTGTGTAGATGGGGTTGAGGTGGACGGTTATCCTCTAAGGTTTGCATTCGCTCCGTCCAGCGTATCAGCATAACATGCCAATACAGCGAAGGTTGTAAAAACAATTAATTTGCTTCCACAACCTTCGCCTGGACGAAGAAAACGATTTCAAAGTGCAAAAAAAATAGCCCTGACTAGAATAAACTGCAAAAGCGTATTTTCATCAAAGCTAATACATCAATTATATCATAATACTATAGGATGTCAAGTCGACTTGAGCTCAAAAAGGTTTAACCTAGCCGAAACTTGAGACAAAATACGTTCCAACATAGTTCACCAGCCCCTGCAAGAATAGGTTGTTTGATGCTCTCTGATGTGAAACAATATAATAATGGTTTCCTTGACGCGATTAACACCACCCATCAAGACTTATATAATAGGTACTCTTATTGGGACATTAATTTCATTCAGTATTGGTTTCTTCGGATACAAATTTTTATCTCGAGGACAAGAAGTAACAAAAAAAGTAGCAAATATTCCGCAAAAGAATATCTATATTGAGCCAACGATTAAAGATGTACCTCCTTTACCAAATGAAGAAGAAATACCACCCCCAGCACCACTTGAACTTACAGAATATGATAATGATGAGCTACTTGGCTTCCCAATATATCCAAATTCGAAGTTTATAAGTAAAACAGTTTATCCAAGATCAGAAGATGCGGTTCCTCATTATTTGCATGACATTAAAGAATTTAATTGGAACACCACCGATGATTTTGATACAGTTAGTAGCTTTTATAATAACAAAACAAATATATCTGGTACTCAATGGTCATGTATGGGCATATCTGGCGAGCGCGGAGGACCACGAGACGGAAGTGGGGGTACTATATGTAATAAGGGAAATCGAGTTATTAATCTCATTCTTGCTGCAGCACCATTCAAGCCTTATGTTACAAAATGGATAATTAAGATATATAAAGAAGGTGAGAAGTTCGAAAACACTACGTATTAAAATAAGTTCCAACTTCGTGCACCAGCCCCTGCCAACCCTTGATGTACTATCATCGAACTCTCCATCTTTGATATGATTTAACTATGCGAAAAATCATAACTACCACAATGCTTACTCTTGACGGCGTTATGCAAGCTCCGGGCGCATCGAAGGAGGATGCCTCAGAAGGATTTAAATATGGGGGTTGGATGGTTGGTTGGGATGAAGAAGCCGATAAGATCACTGATAGAATACAGGCTGATCAATTTGATCTGCTTTTTGGAAGACGCACGTATGATATTTTTGCTGCTTTCTGGCCGCACCACGAAGATGAACCTCACTGGGGGAAACCATATAGTAAAGCGAAAAAGTATGTTGTTTCTCATAATCCAGTTGAACTCCCTTGGAACAATTCTGAACTTATTACGGGAGATGTGGTGGCGGAAATAAAAAAGCTTAAAAATACAGATGGCCCTGACCTATGGGTATGGGGCAGTAGCAACCTTATCCAAACTCTACTTAAACATAACCTTATAGATAGAATGTACCTTTGGACATTTCCCATCACTATTGGCACTGGAAAAAAACTATTCGCCGAAGGCACATTGCCAGAGCAATTTAAATTGACCGATGGAAAAATTACCTCAACGGGTATCATATTTGCAGCCTACGAACCCTCAGAACCGCTAGAATCCGCATAAGCCTGTATTTGATTGATGATTGAGAAATTGATCAATTTTTCCAAGATCCAACGAGTTGATTTTATTCCAAATTGTTCGAAGTTCGCTTACTAATGCCTGCAAAATTAGTGGTACTTATCAACAAGCACGATTCTTCCAGAGGCAATTCCAGCACGCAGTTTAGCATCAAGTTCTTGCGCATACGCAATTGGATCAAGATCGACTCCCTGACTTGCTAAAACCTTTTTCAGTTTTTCATCGTCTATAATCGACCCGTTTAAAGATAGGTACTGTAGAATTTTTCGAGGTACTTCAATCGTTTGCTTGTCACCTTGATCTCTCATAATTTGTGCTAACTGTTGTACTCTTGTTACAAATAAGGCTTCAGGAGACATTACTTTTACAACCTGTCCATCGATTGTTAGCATTGAAACATCCATGCTTGATGTATCCGCTGGAAACACATCCACATGCATATGTGTCCCCCTATCCTCTAATGCCATATCTTTATCAGGTTGCTTAATGAAGTTTTGCGG
This sequence comes from uncultured Gammaproteobacteria bacterium, assembly GCA_965230965.1. Taxonomy (GTDB): domain Bacteria; phylum Patescibacteriota; class Microgenomatia; order UBA1406; family HO2-37-13b; genus OLB23. The sequence continues at coordinate 823,932 of OZ246401.1, read as the reverse complement.
AGAGGTGCTCTCGGCACTAATTTCATCGCCTTTTCTTCTAAACAAATCGTGAAGAGTCGCCAATCGTGCAGAATCTAATGGGTCAATCGCTGGCTGAAAATCAGCATCTCCAGGAACAGGCATCGCCATTCGTACTCGATCATATATCTCCTGCGCAAGCGCAATGTCGATATCCATCATTGGCATATGCGGCACCTTATGACCTTTCGCCTCTAGGTGCAACCTTAAAGCAGTGCCACCTCCAATAAGTACGCTTTCCGGTAATGCTCTGGAAACATTTGATAAGGTTTTTCTAGTTTTTTCCCACTCTTCTTTTGGGATTGGAGGAAGTTCTTCGCGAACAACTGCTGCTTGATCTCTAAAGATTGAGGCAATGTTCCCACCCTGGCTTAGCTCTTTATCTATAGTATCGTCAGCCATATGATTAGTTTAGCACAAAATACGTTTCAACTTCGTTCACTAGCCCCTGCTGCTGATGCTAGAAGTCTGATATACTCATACAATGAAATGTTCAAAATGTAATTCAGAGATGATCGAAAAGGGTGTTTTAGCTTCACCAACTCCACTTGCAGCAATCCCAACACGATGGTCTTCATCGATACAAGCTGCTGCAGATGGCAGTATGTATGTTGTCGATGCTATAAGATGTGAGAAATGTGGACACATAGAATTGAATGCTACTGAAAAATTCTAGCCTATGGAGCCTGAACGAATTGGCGTTTGCATTATTGTTGTAGACAAAGAAAATCGAGTTCTTCTTGGTAAGAGAATAAATAGCTATAAGGCTGGCATGCTTGGCATGCCTGGTGGAAGGCTTGAATTCGATGAACCCCTTGAATCGTGCGGCGAAAGAGAACTAAATGAAGAAACCTCATTACAATCAAAAAGTCTTACATACCTGGGAACTATAAGAGAACTCCAAGAGGATCATAATTTTATTCACTTTGCATATCTCTGCAATCAGTATGAAGGCGTACCGGTTACTGCAGAGCCTGATAAATGTGCTGGCTGGGAATGGTATCCACTTGATATCTTACCTGAAAATATTTTGCCCGGTCATAAGGCTGCTATCGAAATGTACATCAAAAAAGAGACTCTTATAGAACTGCTCGAAAAAGAATAAATGCTATGCTTCACTACATGCAGATGCAGCGACCGTAAGAGTTATTGCCTCTCTGAAATAAAATCTTGAATATTTGGCAAACTCGCAGCCAACAAAATAAGTACCGCTCCAAAAATAATTCTTCCTGTCAGAAGTTCGCCAAACAGAAGCATCCCAAAAGCTATACCAAAGATAATTTCTATCAATCCCACCAATCCACCAATACTTGCTTCAACGTACTTAAGACCGACAAGATAAAGCCATGCCGATACTAAACCAGCAAGCGCAAAGCAAAAGAGGAAAATCCATGCCGAATTATAAAAGGGAGGAATTTTTGCAGAGCCCAATAGTAAAGATCCAAATATATTTGCTGGTATTACCATGAGCCAGCCAATAAAAGATAAATATAGCGGAGAATAGTTGCCTGATAACTTTTTTGAAAAAGATACTTGTAGTCCGCTTACGACACCCACAAGACATGCCATTAATCCTGAAAATAGGGTAAATTTTTCAAGTGAAAATGAAAAAATAAGGAACAATCCAAGCATGGCGATGATTAAAGAAAGACATTTCGTAAGTGTTACTTTCTCTTTAAGAAAGAAAAAGCCCACACAATACATGGTTATCAATAGAGAAACGAAGAGAAGCAAGGTTGCTGTGCCAATGTCCATGTGATTAAATGCATAGAACGTAGGCGCCTGACTGAAAAGTGGTGACATAAAAAACATAATAAACCACTTCCAATCTCTCTTAGCTAATGGCTTGATATGTTTTCCATAAATAACGACAGGAGAGAGCATCAAAGATATAATCAATGCTCGAATCCATGCTTGTGAAAACGCATCAAAAGAGTCGCCAATGAGTCGTGACCATACACCATAGCTACCTAACAGAAGCGAAGCGATGATAATAAAAAGTATGCCTTTTGCTCGTGATTTATTAGAAGAGGCCATTAACTTATTATAGATAAATATGACCCATTTCGGGTCATATAGTGGGTCACTTTTATCTATGCTTCCTTTTCTTTATAGAAGGTATAGTACAGAACCGGCACGAGGAAAAGCTTAATCATTCCTGAGAACATAAGTCCGGCGATAATAGCACCACCAAGTCCCTGCCATAGTGGATCAGCGAGCGTTATAGGAATAAGGCCAAAAATGGTTGCAAGTGAGGTAAGGACCACAGGCTCCAAACGATTTCCAGCAGCATCAACAATTGAATCTTCTAGCGACAATCCTTCTTTTCTGTTGTCATTAATCTTTTCGATAACAACGATAGCATGCGTTACGACAATACCAAATAGTGCCAAAATACCAATAAGCGCTGGGAATGAGAGGGGAATACCCGTCAATCCAAAGATATAGAATACACCGGCAATCGAAACAGGGATAATAAGCAGGGCAAGGAATGCCTGCCTAAATGATTGGAATTCGATTATCATCGTTATCAAAATGAGCAATCCAGATAAGATCATGGCTTGCAGAATTGATTGCACAGATTTTTCATTTTCTTCATTAACGCCACCTGTTTTCCACGAGTAACCTTCGGGGAAGGAATATTGTTGCGCAAACTTTACAAGGTTTGCATTAAGCTGATTTACATTAAATCCTTTTGCGGCGCCAGCATAAACTGATAAAGTTCGCTGACCGTTTTCGCGAGTAATTTTTGTAGGGTTGTTTTCCAGACCAATGCTTCCTAATGCAGAAAGGGGTATATATCCATCTCGTAATGGAATTGATAAGGATTGAATATTCTCCGGTGTCATTTTTTCATAAAACACCCATTCAATAGGAATTTCGTCTGATTCTTGGCGTAGCGTATCAAGCTCAATACCACTCGCATACGTGCGAAGCCATAAACCAAGCGTACTCATGGAAATATTATGAGCAGCAAGCGCATCGGCATCGGGTTTGAACACGAGTTTTCCTGTTCCTGATTGCACACTTCTATCTGGATTGACAATGCCATCCTGCTTTTTCAAATAGTCAGTAAAATCATCAGCGATTTCATTAAGTGTTGAAAGGTTTTCACCGAGAAGATTTATTTGTACATCTGCACCGGCTGGCGGACCTCCTGATAATTCTTGGACGAGCACCGTCCCAGTAGGGTAATCCTTCAGGGATTTTCTAAGGCTTTCAGCAATATCCTGTGATGATCGCTTTCGTTGCGCATCGTCTTCGAGCGTTAATGTCGCAAGCATTGCGTTATTTTTCTGCGCTCTGCCTTGTTGAGCATCAAAGGTCGCCCCGGTTTCTACGGTTGTAAATAGGGCTTCGGGAACGGCTCTGAGCGCCTCTAAAAATTGCTGCGACTCAGCATTAATATGTTCGAGCGATGTACCCGCAGGTAATTCCAATGACACATACAAAATGTTTTCATCGGTCTTTGGAAAGAACTCAGACTTAACCAAGCCCACACCAACGAGTATGTAGGCGATGAGCACAAAAGCAAGAATAGCCAGGAGCGTCTGGATTCTCTTCGCACGCGAGCGAAGAATAGAGCGAATAAGCACCATATATTTTTGTGCAATGGTTTCAAGCTGGATAATGCCAGATTCAGAATATCTTTGAAGGACACGAGAAACAGGTTTGAAAATTTTTTGTTGTTTTTTAGAACGAGCATTTAACCAAAGCTTAATTATATTTCTGCTTAAAAAGCCAAAATAAAACACGCAAAGCGCGGCAACGTAGGTAAAGACAAACACCTGTGTCTTAGGAATAAGTATGGCTGAAACAATAATGATTGCCGCGATAATAAGATAGCGCGCAAGGCGTACCGCTCGCACAGGAATCTTTAGATCAAGAAAGATCATCATGAGAGGGATCGTGATAAAGGTTGCTATAGAAGTAGACGACAACATAGTCGCCGTTACCACAATAGGAATAGGCTTAATAAATTCGCCAATAATACCTGAGGCCAAAAGCAGCGGCACAAAAGCCCATATAGTCGTTATAGTTGTCGACCATAGTGGAACAATAAAGTCTCTCCAGACGAGAATCGCAGATTGATATGCGGTGAATTTGCCTGTTTTATAGTAGCGCGTCATAGCGGCAACGACAACGATTGTGTCGTCAATAAGCAATCCAAGCGACAGTAGAAGTGCAAACATTGTTAAGAAATTAAGCGTTAAGCCCATGGCATGAATAATAGTAAATGCTGATAGGAAGGTTAACGGAATGGTAAGAGAAGCAATTATAGCCTGACGAAGACCTAGGAATACAAACAAAAGTCCAAAGACTAAAAGTAATGTCGAGCGAAATTCGCCAAATAGCTCTTTAAACTGTTTTGCAATATCATCTGCAGTATTCATGGTTGTCTTAAGCTTAAATTGGCCCTTTTCTTGCTTTAAGAGTCTTTCAACTACAACCTTTGTATCTGCTGCTGCGGTATCAATATTGGCGCTTGATGTTTTATAGACAAAAAATGAAATGGATCTTGAGGGTTTTTGCTCATGATCTGCAAACATACTTAATGCCTCATTCTTTCGCGATTGTAAAGAGATTGTTGCGATATCATCCAATTTCAGTGAATGCCCCTCGCTATTAATGCGCACTGATCGAATATCATCGATCGATTCAATCTGCGAATCTATAGCCAGTGCGTATGAAGACGTCTCAGTTTTTACTGATCCCGCAGGATATGAGTGTGTTTGAGCTTTAATAGCTTGCGAAAGTGAGAATGGGTCTAAGTTATATTCTGCGAGTTTCTCTGGCTTAAACAGTACCTGAATATATTCTTGTTCACGTCCAGCAGTCACAACTCTACCAACTTTTGGCAGATCATCAATCGCTTTTTCCAAACGCTTTCCAAATCGCATAAGCGAGGCATCGTCATTATCTGTATATATAATGAAGCTCCAAAAAGGCTGATCATCAAAATCAACAATTTGTACTGCCGGAGTTGTTGCGTCTTCTGGTAAATCATGGACCGATGCAACAGCCTTATCTACGTCATTACGCGCCTTATCAGGGTCGGTATCAGAAGTAAAAAGAAGCGAAATAGCCGATACATTCTCAGACGAAACCGAGGTAAGTGTATCCTTACCCTTTATATCATTGAGCTCATCTTCAAGCGGAATCGTAATAAGAGACTCAATATCTTCCGGCGTACCGCCTGGTAGAGCTGTTACCACGGTCACGATAGGTATCTTAATTTCAGGATTTAAGCGGCGGGGAAGCTGGATAAAACTCACAATACCCAACAAACAAATCGACAGAATAAGAAGAATGACAAATCGAACCTGCGCAATATAGCGCGCCTGAAAGGTCGATAAAAGCTTCGTATCAAACTTAAGTGAATTAAGATATGATACCGACTCGGAAATTTTTTTCTTAATAGGCATGGAAATATTATTGCGAGATCGTGACAGGCGTACCTTCGGTAACAGTCCTGTCCAAAATAACCTTGTCGCTGCTCGATAAACCAGTCACTTGTACGAGAGATCCAAAAACCGTTCCAAGGACAACTTTATGAGCAGCAGCTTTTCCATCTTTGACTACAAAGACGAAGGCCGATGTCGATGTTTGATGCACTGCATCTATTGGAATATACGGGACAGTAGTCAGGGCCTTCTCAGACATAAGAGAAAGATGAATAGTTACATGATCTTTATCTGTAACTTTAGAAAGATAGCTTTGTGGCAGTACAAAATACACACCATACAATCCGGTATCTATAGCATCGGTTGAGACGAAGTGAGGAACCAATGATACTGTTTCTGAACCAATGGTGATATTGGCAGGTACAGATGTGGAAATTTTTTGAGCAATATCCCTACTTACGTACGCAACCACGGTAATAGGATCATCTTGCGTTTGCGATACAATGGCGAGTGGGGTACCAGGATTAACAACTTCGCCTTCTTTTACGAAAACGCGCTGCACAGTTCCACGAAATGGAGCCGCAGGAGTAGTCATACCTTCACTAATGCGAGCTAAAGATAGCTGTAAACGACTGACTTCTTTTTGTACATCAAGCATCTTTGCTTGCATATCGAGCTGCTTGACTGTTATATCGCGCTGAAGTTGTGAAAGTTCAGCAGGTTTTTTATCATCGGCCGATTGGTATTCGGCTTGTTTCAAAGCGCTGTTTGACTGACTTTGTGCTGCTAAAAATTGGCTTTTTATCTGTTTTGTAGCAAGAATCATATCGGCATTTGTTACCGGATCTGCCTCTAAAACAGCTATGTTTGCATCAAGCTTAGAAAGAATGCTGCTATTGAGTGAGATAAGGTCTTTTGTGCCTGCAATAGAATCCTTCGTAATTTGGCGCAGATCTGCTGACTGCGCATCAAGTTTTTGTGCGCTCTGCTTTTGCTTTTCGATAAGATCCTTCTGATCATCATATGTATCTAAAACCTGTTGATATTGCACTGCAGCAAGCTGTCTTTGGACACTCAATGCGTTTCCTCCATGGTAATTTGAGGCTAAACGCATAAGTACGGCACCTTTTGCAACAGTCGCACCTTCGCGGAAGTTTATCTTTTGTACCACTCCTGAAGTGAGGGCAACTATTTTAACAACACCCGATTTTTCAATCTCACCTGTAACGGTGACTTCTGGAGAGGCGCCGAGAGCGTATATAGCTACTTTATGAGGGGTTACTGCAGTTTCTTTTGGTTCTGGAGCTGGTTTTCTAAGAATATTTCCTATAATAATGAGCAATACGAGAGAGACGAGTGAGGCATAAAAAAATCTGAGGGGGTTTTCATTGATTTTTTTCTTAATAATTGTTGCTTTTTGAGTTAACTTTCGGCCGATAGTTTTTATTTTTTTCATAAGGGGAAAGTATACATTCTTTTGAGGCAAAATACAAGCCTATAGGAAGAGGATGGGAATTTTGTTATACTTTAATTTATGATTACCACAATTCTCTTTGATGCCGATGGCGTACTGATTACTGCTGAGAAAAAATTTTCTGACCATCTTGCCGACGACCTTCATATCTCCCTTGAAATGACCACACCATTTTATAAGGGCGCTTTTAAAGACTGTCTTATTGGGAGAGCTGATCTGAAAGAAGAAATTGCTCCGTTTTTACCAAGGTGGGGTTGGGAGGGGAGTGTTGATGAATTTTTAAAGCTTTGGTTTAATGTGGAACATCAGCTAGATAAGCGCATTCTAGATTATATTCAAACCCTCAGAGAAAAAGGAATATCTTGCTATGTTGCTACAAATCAAGAAAAATATCGCTCACAATATATGACTGAATATATGGAATTTGGACCGTTATTCGATGGTATGTTTGCTTCAAATGAAATAGGGTTCTGCAAGCCGGATGCTGCTTTTTTTACATATATTCTTGAAAAAATTCAGAAAAAGCCGGAAGAAGTTCTCTTTTGGGATGACACACAGCGCAATGTTGATGGGGCGAAAGAGCTGGGAATTCATGCAGAGTTTTACTCAAGTTACGAAGATTTCCTCGGGCGAATAGAGAAGTACTTAGTATAATGAGCACATGTCATATATTTTATTTGCTTGGACCGCTGCTATTACTTCTGGACTCATTATCATCATCAGCAAATTAACGAGTAAACATTCTATAGCCAATCCGTGGCTCTTTAATCTACTATGGACACTTGTTGGTGTCATTATTATTGTGCCGTTAGCAATAATAAATCATGCAAGCATTCCGACATATTGGATACCAATTATTTTTTCCGCTTTATTTGGAACACTTTTTTACCTGTTTTATGTCCTTTCAATTTACCGTTTAGATGTTTCGACTATTGCACCTCTGTTTAATTTTCGTTCAATATTTGCTGTTCTTCTCGGCGTTTTCTTCTTTCGAGAAACATTATCAATGTATCAAATTGTGCTCTCTGCCATTGTGATCTCAGCTGGAATTTTCGCGACGATAGACGAAAAGATCAATTTCAAATCATTCTTTAGCCCATCGATCGGTATTGCACTTGCAGCAATGGCGTTTCTTGCCTTGAGCAACACATCTACAAAATGGGCATCTCAATATAATGATGTATGGACTATTAATTTATGGGTTGGTGTAATAAGTCTTACTTTTGTTGCCTTGACCTATCCTTTGTTTAAAAAAGATCTATTCAAAATAAGATTGCATCATGTATGGCCTGTGGGATTAATGGGGATATTGCAAACGGTTACCAACTTTGCTTTGACCTCAGCACTTGCGGTAAATGTGGGAAAAACATCAGTTATTATGTCGATTCCTTTTTCAATGATCCTTGCAGCTTTGTTTTCTGTATTTGCTCCAAAGTTACTTGAGAAACATACAGCAAAAATCTATGCGATTCGCTTTACTGCTGCAGCGGTCATGATATACGGAGCATTCCAGTTGTCGCAATAAAGCGTACATCTTTTAGACCCAAAACGGGTCATATCGTGGGTCAATTTTCTCTAGAAGCAACAGAGTACCTTGCTCGAACAACTCCATCTTCAAGAGTTTCAGAAGAAGTTAATTTCAACTTCATATCAATCTCAACATCCTCAAACAAACGAATGCCTTTTCCGAAGGCTAATGGATGGAAACTCACAATAACCTCATTAATCAAACCTGCTTTAGCAAAAAGTCCATTTACTGTCCCTCCGCCAATCAAAAGCGCTTTTTCATGCCCTTTTTCCATTATTAAGCGAACGATATCTTCTGCTGATGGTTTTATAAAATAAACACCTGCGGATTCGTTTTTCAGATCAGTAGTATTTGTCACAACAACATTGAGAATTCCTTCGACAGGATAAAGATCACCCTGAAACTGATCGAACGTTTTTCTTCCTACGATAATACATCCGTATTCGTGCATGACTTGATCAAAATTTTCAGCATCAGTGGGTGAGACCCAATCCGAATCGCCGTCAGTTTTCGCTATGTAGCCATCGATGGTTACAGCCATGTATAGGGTAATGTGCATGTGGATATTGTAGCAAATTTATCTGATATTCCTTCTAGCCTAATGGCTTAATAGTTTTTTAATAACTGTTTAGTATATTGGTTGCATGTTGACCAAAGAGGATTTAGATCGAATCACAGCAATAATCGATAAAAGAATGACTAAATTGGAGAATCACTACGGTTATATATTGGTTGAGCTTATCGGTTTGCATAAAGAAATTGAAAAAATTTGGAAGGAGATTGCTGTAATTAAAAAAGATATCAGGAAGATAAAAGGTGATTTACATGTAACACAAAAATTTTTTGACGATGAGATCATTTCAACAGCAAGAAGAGTAAAAGTTCTCGAATCGTTTGTTATAAAAGATGCGGGTATAGATTCTCGAGAACAAACACAAAGGCGTCGCCGAATTGCTTTGGGTCTTCGTAGTAGACGCGCTTAATTTCTTCGGGTGAAAACTTTTTAAATGCAACACCCTCGTGGCTTAGGATAGGCTCTTCATCAGTATAAATCTCATAAAGAAGAAATTGATGGTTTTCTTTGCGCCCTATAACTTCGCGATTAAAAATTGCTTTTCCTACGAGCTTAAAATTTTTCGGTGTAATACTTGCTTCTTCTTGCGTTTCTCGAATAAGTGCCTGTTCATCCGTTTCGCCCGCAGTTACGTGACCACCAATTGGCGAAACAAATTGGCCCTCATCCTGACGACCAGAGGATGGTTGTGTTAATATCCAATTACCTTGCGAGTCAATAAGTTCAGCGACAACGCATTTGTGCAACAAGCCTTTTTCGTGTGCTTCTTTTTTTGCAATTACTTGTAGAATCTTTCCTGATTCGTCAATAACCTCAACTTGCTCATCCATGAGCTCAGTATAACACCATATAATTCCTCTTGACATGGAAAAAAACGCGTGTCATAATGGGTAGTGAACAATCGTTCACAGTTACTAGAATATCATGAATATAGAAGAAGCAATTAAACAAATCCGCATTTTTTTCAAAAGGCAACGACGTTTGCCAACGTATCAGGAGTTGGCAGATGTCATGGGATTCGCATCAAAAAATGCGGCATTTAAATTAGCACAAAAGCTTATTGATGAAGGATGGCTCGAAAAAGATGACAAAGGAAAACTTATCCCACGTAACCTTTTTGCACCCTTACCAAATACCGGCATAGTTAAGGCGGGATTTCCTACGGTTGCAGAAGAAGATATGCAGGATATTATTTCCTTTGATCAATATCTTGTGAATCGCCCGGAGGCAACATTTATCTTAACCGTCTCGGGCGATTCAATGATAGAAGCGGGTATTCATGAAGGTGATCTTGTACTCGTCGACCGCATACAAAAGGTCCAGGTCGGCGATATTGTTGTCGCGCAGGTCGACGGAGAAATGACAATGAAATATTATCAAAAGAATGGTGATCAGGTGGTGCTTATGCCGGCAAACAAAAACTACCCACCGATTCATCCCGAACAAAGCTTAGAAGTTGCTGGCGTCGTAGTAGGCGTCATTAGAAAATATCACTAACATGAAAGCCATATTAAGTGCCGTTTCAAACACAGTAAAAGCAGTTAAATTATTAAGCGATCCACGTTTTTCAGAATTATTGCAAAAAGAAATGCAAGGCAAACCCATGAGTAAGGAGGCCTTCTATCATAAGCATTATGTCGTGCAAGTGATGAGCTGATTACGGAAGAAAACCAGTCACGCGTGGGTCGTTGGGACAAACAAATTGACCCCATAGCCCTTTTCCTTGTTGCTGCGCAAGATGCTGCGCCTCAATAAAATCTTCTTGAAATAAATAAGGATTGCTTTTGTATGTATATTCGTAAGCAAATCCTTCTTCAATTAATTCTTTATTAATAAACAGCCCGTCATCTCTAAACACATAACGCAAGAGGCGATTGTACATATCTCGATTGGACTGCGTTCTGTCTGACTCAATGCGGACGTTGCGGCCTTTTAAAAGCTCTGCTGTTTTTGCAGCCGCTTCCTTTCCAAAACATTGGACCGGTTTTCGCGGATCCTTTGTCTCTGGTGTATCAATACCAATAAAACGTACGGTTTCTTTTACCCCTTCAAATTCAATTTCAATTGTATCGCCATCAACTATCTTTGTCACATGCCAAACCTTATCATCAGTCACTGCTAAAACCTGTGGAGTGGGGGATGGCACCAACCTTCCTAATAACTTAAGCTGCTTTTGATATTGCACCCATTCTTCACCAAACACATTCTGGAGCACAACCATAATTAAAAAAGTTGCGACAATGCTAATATTTAGCGCATGGAATTTTATCTTCGGTAGTAGCAAAATCTTCATAGTAGCATTGTAAAGGATAAAGATTAAAATGATATAATAGAGCCTACCGCGGGTGTGGTTCAATGGTAGAATAACTCCCTTCCAAGGAGTAGACGAGGGTTCGATTCCCTTCACCCGCTCCAATGAATCCGACACCAACGTACATTACCGATGTTGTAAAACGTAACAAAGATCTTTGGGCTCTTAAAAAAACTAATCCTCGACTTTTTTCTAAAAAACTTCAAGAATGGGAACTATCAATAAAGAAGCGCCTTACCAAACTTCGTGGAAGCATAAAAGTAAAGCCAAAAATCAGTGTTGTAATACCTGCACATGATGAGGAGTCATATATTCTCCCAACACTTGAGGGAATTGCTGCACAAAAAAATGTTGCAGGTGTGGAAGTTCTTGTTATAGCAAACAACTGCAGCAAGGATGATACGACGGCAGAAATTAGTCGCACGTGTGGCGCTCGCGTTATTGAATATGAGTATAGGACAACAAAAGAGAAGCCAATTGCTTTGGCTCGACACATGGGCCTCATTTTTTCAGAAGGCGAAATATATATGTCTACGGATGCTGATACTATTGCAATGCCACAGTGGATCAGCCTTTTATCAAAAAAATTGACTTCGGACATAAATATTGGCCTTGTCACCTCACACTCTCACATGCACGGCAGAGAAGAGGATATTAAAATTCAATCAAATGATTTCCAAAGGGCGCTAATGCGCTCGACATTCCAATGGACAGGTCTCACGGGTATTGGCCACAACGCTGCTTTTCTTAAAAAAGATGCAGAAGAAATTGGAGGCTACAACGTGGAATCCTATCCTGGCGAAGATTCAAACATTAGTTTTCGATTAACTACTATGCGCCTCAAGAAAGTGGGATTTATTGAAGATCCTGATGCCGAGGTGTGGGTCTCACCACGAAGGGTTGTTCGTTACGGAGGATATCTGCTCATTACAAATTTCTTTAAAATGTATAAAGGAGAAAAAGGGGCATTATTAAATGCACGCGAAACATTATGAATCTTTTACAACTTCCATCATTCACTATCGCCACTTATATGCAGGGCAATCCCGATGCTGAAAAACTGGCATTAGTGCTTCCTGGGAAACTTGATACAAAGGACTATGCGCACATGCGCTCACATGTTGATTTTCTTGCAGAGCGCGGTTATCTTGCTCTTTCCTTTGATCCAGCAGGAACATGGGAAAGTCCTGGCGACATTAGTTTATATACACTCAATAATTACCTAAAAACAATCGATGAACTTATCGAGCATTTTGGGAACAAGCCTACCGTGGTCCTCGGTCATAGTCGCGGAGGGGGAATGGCATCAATAGCAGGTACATTGAACGAAAAAATTACTCATTTTATTTCAATCATGGGTGGGAAGTATCCTTCTGAACCCTGGGTCACTCTTGACGACAAGCCTTCTCGAAGAGATGTGCCATTTACTAACCCTGTACAGTATGTAAAGATAGAAATGCCACATATTTTTTTAGAGGAAAAAGACATAAAAGATCTATCGAAAGAATTTGCTTCATGCATAAAGCCGAAATTATTTTTCCTCGGAATAAAAGATGACTTAGTAACACCAGAAGAAGTCATGGCAAATTACGAACAATTTCCAAATCCAAAGGAACTATATAAAATGAATTGTGGACATGATTATCGAAAATATCCAGAACGTATTGTCGAAGTTAACAAAGTTATTGGTGAATTCTTAGATAAGTATCAAATATGAAAATTGCAGTGGGTTCGAAAAATCCGGTGAAAATTGCATGCGTGCAACAAGCCTTTGAAAAAGTTTTCCCTGATACTACCTGGGAAGTTGAAGGTATTGACGTGGTATCTGGTGTTTCGGATCAGCCAATGAGCGACAAAGAAAGCATTACTGGAGCGAGAAACCGTGCAAAAAAAGCGTTGGAAAGCCTTGGGGCAGATTATGGCGTTGGTTTAGAAGGGGGATTGCAAGAGATTGAAGGAAACTGGTTTGATGCAGGGTGGATTGTTGTAGTAGATAAAGAAGGAAATGAAGGAATTGGAAGCACAATTCGTATGATGACCCCTGAGAAAATGATGGATCTTATAAAGCAGGGTATGGAATTAGGACATGTAAATGACAAGCTTTTTGGCCTGGAAAATTCAAAGCATGGCGATGGACATTTCGGGCTTATGACAAATGGTGCGATAACAAGAACCGATGGGTATCGCGATGGGGTTATTGCTGCGCTTGCGAGATTTATAAAACCCGAGGTTTTTTGACTTCCTTAATGGACACTACATCATATAAGTCGATCTTCTTCCACAGCTTTACGAATCTCCGCAAAGAATTTCTCAATCATGTGAAGATTGTTGATTGTTGCAAGGCGATAGGCGAGAAGTTCTCGCTGTTTAAAAAGGTGGTGAAGATACGCGTACGTCACATTGCCCAGCACTTCTTTATTGACGAACTCCATATTATTTTTTGATGGTGCCTTCATAATGTCAATCATTCCATAACCTTTGAGCGGATCTTTTGTGGTTTCTTTTGTACGAATATATATATGACCAATGCGTGCATCGCGGGTAGGAAGGATACAGTCAAAAGTATCGACACCTTGTTTAACTGAAAAGAGCACATCTTCTAAAGTGCTTACACCAAGTAAGTGGCGTGGTCGCGTATCTTCATGAAGCACATCCATCATCCATGTGACTTCTTCACGCAGCTCGGCATTTGTTTCGCCAACGGATACGCCGCCGAGCGCGATGCCAAAAAATGGCTGCGCGGCAATAAAATTCGTACTCAGCTCACGCAGATCTTTAAACTGCCCGCCTTGAATAACCCCATACATTTGCTGGGCACCCGCAGGCAAGAAGACTTTCTTTTTTAGCTGTGCGAGCGACCGCAGCGCCCAATCATGGGTGCGCTCGGTCGCGCGCTGCGTATACTCCTTCGTCGCGCCATTATAAATACATTCGTCAAATGCCACGATGAAATCCGCACCGATGTTTTGTTGTGCTTTAATTGAAGATTCGGGCGTAAATAAATGTTTTTTCCCATCAATGTGCGATGTAAATTCCACACCATTATCGGTAATTTTTGCCAGCGGCTTTCTCTTTACTTCTTCGGGCAACGCATCATCATGCTGTGGTAATAACTCGTACATGTTCTTTCTGTCAGGAAATGCCAAAGAAAATGCCTGAAAGCCACCAGAGTCGGTAATAAAAGGTTTTTGAATACCTGACATTGCGTGAATACCGTGATGTTTTTGAACAATCTCTGCTCCTGGTGACAACACAAGATGATAGGTATTTGCAAAGACAAATTGCGTGCCTGTTTTTTCCAAATCTTCTGGCGCAAGCGCCTTGATCGTTCCTTTTGTCCCTACAGTTACAAAAGCCGGTGTCTCGATATCACCATGTGGCGTCGTAATTCGTCCACGTCGTGCTCTCGATTGGGAACTTTTCTGCAAAATAGTGAAGTCAAATTTACTCATGAAGCTTATTATAGCGCAGTAATCGTAAGAATAGCGCCAATAGCGAAGACAGCGAGCATAATTAATCCGGGCAACGACATAACGCCAAGTGTAAATTCTGGTTTGCGTTCACCGTGAATTCTAGAGCGCCAATATGAAAAAACAACAATAGAACTTTGTAGGCCAAGACCAATACCTCCAACAATTCCCAAGACTTGAATAAAATTCCTAAATCCGCTGAAAAAAATAATCAAAGGAATAACTACTGTAGCAGCCAAAGCTTTCCAACGGGGAAATCCATAATCAAATTGGAAAACGCGACGAACCGCAAGGCCAATTGTTAAACAGCTTGTTGTGATTGTGAAAAATGCGAGAATATTGCCAATAACCAACATCCAAGGACCAATAAAATTACCCAAACCAATCGTCGCAACTTCTGTAGTTGCACTGCCGGTAACTCCTAAAACAAAAAGGGTAAAAAGCGCATACACTGCAATAGTGAAAAGATTTGCGAAGATAATAATTTTTGGAAACATTCTTTCTTGGCCGACCAACTCTTGACGAACCTCTGGAATAGCTACAGTAGCGCTCAAGGCAAATAACAATACACCGTAAACTTGTGCGGTTTGATCAATATGCATGTAGAGCAAATTGGAAGGATCAACATGCGGGAACGCCACAACCCAGATGAGAACCATAATGGAGGCAACGAATGCTGACATAATAACCTCCAGGATTTTTATCGTATCAAGGCCTTTATAGACAAGAAAACTAATACCAGCAAAGTAAACAAGGCTCCACATAGTTGATGTGCCGCCTAGCAATGCTTGTAAAATCTGTCCAGAGGCAATGATATAGGCAAGAAGCGTGCCATACGCAGAGGTAACACCAACAACAAAACCGATTTTTTTGACATAGGGTCCAAGATAGATGCCGGCATAACCGGGGATTTGATGTTGTTCTTTTGTACGTAGCGTAACCTCGGCAAACATCATTTGCAGAATAATATTGAGCCAGCCAAGGGCAAGAAGCATCACCATGCCGATGCCGAATCCTGCATGAGAAACAGCATAGGGGAGACCTAAAACACCTGCGCCAATGGCCGTGCCAACAAGTGTGGCGGCTGCTTCAAGAGAATTGGCGACAGGTTTACGAATGGACATTGTAACAGTATGCAGGGTAGGCGCGACCTTTTCAAGACCGCGACTTAAAAAGATCGTGCCCAGCCTTTGTGATATACTATGTTCTATTATGATCGAGTCATTAGGAGTACAAATAAGTGGAAAGTATCACCCGGATAATATAGGTTTGTTTGCTTTGAGAAAGAATCTTCTCAATGTTGGGTTTAGTGTGTCTTTTCCAGCTGGCGATGCTATCAGTGCGTATCCACAGGACTTTGCCATTACTACGGAACAGGAGGCAATAACGCCATTTCATAGAACTGAAATTGACTTTCTTAGAGCAGTTAAATCGAATGCTATCGAGATTGTAGATAATAGATATGGAGGTAGTGCTGAGGGTTATATTGGAGAAAGTGCTGCTATCGAAATGGCAGCTGCTATGGGTTATGGAAAACCTATTATTTTACTTCGAGAACCGGTGTTTGGGCAAAAAGCACCTTCTACAATTGTCGATATTATTCAAAAGAGGCAAGATCTTATTCATCTTTTGGAATTAGATGTACTTACACCAAGCGAACTCCAAGCACTATTGTTAGAGGTTGCCGCAGAAACACCTGACTATCAACTCCTGCGTGATGAGAGCGTAATCATTACTCACGAAATAGTGAGACTATGTAGAGATTATCGATCAGCATGGAAAGACCATAACGCAAAGACAAAGTAAAATTACTCATCGCGTTTATTCCCCGAATGAAATTTTTTGTGCACTTCTTTTAGACGCACATTAGTCACATGCGTATAAATCTGCGTTGTTGAAATATTTTTGTGTCCAAGCATTTCTTGGACAGAACGGAGATCCGCGCCATGCTGCAGAAGGTCGGTGGCAAAGCTATGGCGCAGCACGTGTGGCCCAATACGAATAGTTATCCCAGCGGCCACACGATATTTATCGATCATGCGCTCGACAGAGCGCACCGTTAAACGATGTGACTCATCATTTAGTTCTTTTGGCTTTGGCCCAGAATAGCGAATAAAAAGAGGCTTGTATGGATCGTCGCGAGCAGTCAAATATCTTAAAATCCACTCATTTGCGGAATCAGACATAAACACAACGCGTGCTTTTCCACCTTTTCCGATGACGCTAAATTCACCTTCTTTTGTATTAACCTGATCACGATTTAGACCAACCAGCTCCGACACGCGAAGTCCAGTGGAGAAGAGCATCTCCATGATTGCGCGATCGCGCAAACCCATAATTTCGCTTGTATCGGGGCTTTGTACCAACTTCCCAACATCCTCTGGCGACAAAAATTTAATTGCACGATCGCGGCTTTTTCCTAATTCAATCGTATCGGGAGAAAGCACTTTGTAATTTTTCTTGACAAGAAAGCGGAAGAATGAACGTAGCGCAACAAGAAAGTAGTTTTGTGTTTGGCGCTTTAGTTCGCCCTTAAATGGATTAAAATAATCGCGAGAAAGATAGAGTCGAAATTTACGAATTAATTCATCGTCAATGTCTTCGACACGAAGATCGAGCGCTTCTTGTACATCATTCTTCTTTGACTTGCTTACAGGAACCTTCTCGGCAACAACCCATGTATAAAAAAACCAAAGATAATAGCTATACATGCGCACAGTTTTACCTGATAGATTGCGATCAAGCTCCGCATATTCGAGAAATCGTTCAATTGCTTCTTTAAGTTGCATAGTTGCTTACATTAAACGACATCGCAGGAGCAGATGCAAGGGAAGAAAGGGTTGTAGAGGCCGCCGCTGCAGCGGCGGCCTCTTTCTTCGCGGCCTCATCCCGACGATAGAGTGCCAATACAGAATGGAAATGCGTGTCCTCACAGCGAGGACAAAGGCGGAGATGTTCCTCCACCCATTCTGTATCTGGCGCTCCTTGGAAGAACGCCTGAACCTGCACTCGATCGGGATGCCTCAACGACAGATGCAGCCGCATCATCTTGGTGATGGTCTTGAACGTGCTCATGTTCAGCAGCAGCCTTTCTCTCTCTGAGTCCGAGATCGATCTATACAAATTAGACGTTGGAGACTTTCACATCATGCATATAAAATAAGGCACGAACCTAAAGAAGACCTGGTCTTGTATAATACACAGAACAGGAAGGGTCGCATAGTTGGCCTAGTGCGCACGCTTGGAAAGCGTGTAAGGGAAACCTTCGCGGGTTCGAATCCCGCCCCTTCCGCATAAATCGCCTTGCAATTTTGAAGTAAACTTACTAGACTGTGCGTATGTCACAAAAACAAAAAATACTTATCGTTGAAGACGACCAATATATTCGAGAATTATACGAAGGAATTCTTTCAGAAGCAGGTTATGAAGTAACCACTGCAAATGATGGTCAAGAAGGATTAACAAAGCTTGAAGATGTAACCCCAGACCTGATGTTGTTAGATGTCATGATGCCAAATCTAGATGGAATTGGACTTTTAAAAGAACTCCATGCAAAACACGAAAAAAAATTGCCCCACAAAATAATTTTGCTCACTAATTTAGCCCATGACAGCGTTATTGATGAAGCACTTTCTCTTGGAGCAGCTGGCTATCTAACAAAATCAGAATTAAATCCAGATGAATTTCTTGAACAGGTAAAAAAACACCTTAGTTAGCCTTAGGAAGTTCTTGTTCCTTTTCTTCAATTAATGTCTCAACCGTATAAAAGGCATCATACGCATAATTTTTCCCTTGCGACATAACCTCAAAGAAGTATTTTTTCCCGGGAGTTAAGCCTTTTAATGTAGCTACATGCTTCTTTTCGAGTTTATCTAGATGAACCTCGTCACCATATGACAAAGTCTGACCAAAATTCACTTTTCCGGTTGCTGGATGATTTGTCTCCCATGATATGGTGACATAATCTGTCCCAATTTCTTCAATAGATACATTCGATATTCGTGTAGGCTCTTGATCAAAAACAATGGCAAAAAATGTTTCTGTTCCTGCACTAATCTTTGAGGCGAAATCCGATACTGTATTCACTGGTTCTCTCAATGAGTGGAGCGTAATAGAAGCTGCCGCAAATAATTCCTGTATTTTTTTATTTGATGCACTATGATGTTCTTGAAATTTTTCCTTGACTTTATCTGTAGCAAAATCAACAACAGGTGTGTCGTAGGTATCTCTTTGGTGTTCACTCCTATGCAATGCAATAATACGCTCTTCAAGGGGTTGTTCCTGCGAAACATGTAGTGGTGGAAGGTTAAAGACATCGACGAGATATGAAATACCTCCATCTATATTCTGTACAAACAAGCCTAGTGTTTTCTGAGTATTAACAAAGACAAAACTTAATGGACTATATATCGTATTGGCAATGCCAACAATACGCTTATCAACCTTGTCGGATGTGGTACGTATATTGCCTAATAATATCTCCAATTCCTCAGCCTCCTTTTGGCGACGTAATATAGCTTTCTTTTCCAGTTCGGGGATTGAAAGGTTTTTATTATCTTTAACTTGTGTTCCGAGGAGCTCCTCTGCTTTTTCCTGCGAAAGTAATTGAAGGGCCATTGATGATATATCGGACGTGTTATCGGCTTTGTCATAGCCTGTCAATATAAAGAGATACTTTCCATATGGAATATTCTGCTGAGGAGTAAAAACAAGTTGTGCAAATAATTGGCCCTCATCCAATATTGGTGTGACTGTCTCTGTAGATATGAGTGTTCGCCCTGTTTCTATACCCAATACGTAATTTTGTTTATATATATCAACCGCATACTTGTAAGGAATTACATTGTCAGAAAAAGAAAAGGTGATTTTTGGGCGGGTAAGTGTAGAGAGCAAATATCCATCGACAATACCCAAAGAAGAAACTGCGACATTGTCAATCTGTGGCTTTGTGACATCGACGTAAAATGTATGACCAACTGATACTGTATTACTATTAGACTCATGCGCAGTCATTGTCCATGTATTTTCACCTTCTTTAAGCCTACCATCATTTGAACTGCTATCCCAGTCAGGGCTTGATGTCGTTGTGATAAAAATATAGTCATTCTCCGCATTATTATCACCAAATCCTGTGCTAGATATTGTGTAGCGCGTTGTAGAAAGAGATGGGGCGTTTACAGGAATATTTGGAATGGTAAAGCCTGTGCCATCTGCGTGCCGAGCCGAAATCGTATATGAACTAAATTGATTTATACTTCCTGCACTCGCACGAAACTTAAACGTTGGCCTTTGTTGACGAATATAGAGACCACTGCTTGGAAACTCAGCGGACATATAAGAAGGAGACGCATCGATAGTAAACGTATCGCTGGCATAACTACCTGAAGCCGTAACATTGCCACCATTATCAGTTGCTCGAACATACATTGTGTGTTCGCCTTCCTCTAGCAATGAAGATGTACAACTAAATGATTCTGACGATTCATCAAACGCACCGTCGCTAGCTGTACAATTCGACCAAGTTCCCGATGTGCCATCAACCTGGAAACGTACTGAAGCTACTGTTGAAGAGCTGTCAGTCGCAGTACCCGTAAGAGTTGGCGTCGTATCGGTCGTAGGATCAGGGGATAGCGCACTTAAACTTATTGAAGGAGCTGTTGCGTCAATAGTAACCGATTTGGATGCATTACTCGAAATATTGCTGTTTGAATCTGTTGAGCGAAAATACACGGTATGCGTACCGGCAGAGAGAGTAGCAGTGGTACATGAAAATGATTCACTCGTTTCGTCAAATGTACCATCGTCAGCTGTACAGCTCGACCAAGAACCTCCTGTGCCATCAACTTGAAACTGTACTGAAGATATTGTTGATATTGAATCGGTTGTTGACCCTGTAAACGTAGGTGTCGTATCAGTTGTAGGATTTGTAGATAAATCTGAAACATTTAATGATGGTGCTTCTGAGTCAGAAAAATCTAAGACCCACAACTCCTCACCATACGTATCTTCTTCGGCCTCGAAAATAATATAATCTGTCAACACGGTAAAATCTGAAGGATTACCATCATTTGAATCTGGGTTAATATCTTTCACCAATGATGTTGATGATGCTGTTCCATCACTCTTCCAAAGTTCATAACCTTGATCGTCGGTATATGCTCGAAAATAGAGAGTACTACCAGTCAGTACAAATTGCTCAGGACTTGAGGAGCTTGAGCCGGAAAGAATATCTTTGACCAGCACTGTGCCACTCGTAGTCCCATCCGACTTCCACAACTCTTGTCCATATGTTCCATCATCACCAGAAAAGTAAATGGTGCTTCCTACTAATATGGCATTGCCGAAATACACATTTTTTACCAGTGTCGTCCCATCACTAGTGCCGTCACTTTTCCACAAAACATACGAGTTGCTACTTACACCATCGCTTACGCCGAAATATAGTGTTGAACCGATAACTATGCCGTTGATGGCCGATGGCGACCCTGAACTTGATCCACTATAAATATCTTTTACCAATGTCGTACCACCGCTTGATCCATCAGAGATCCACAATTCGGCACCGACAGAGCCATTATCAGCTTGAAAAAATAATGTTGAGCCAACCTTTTTGAATGAACTTGGTTCAGATCCTAGACTACCAGATCGGATATCTTTGACTACCGATGTTCCTACGCCTGTGCCGTCACTTTTCCAAAGCTCCCGTCCTTGACCGCCAAAAAATGCTGAAAAAAACAACGTGCTATTAATCACCGTTAAACTCTGTGGAGTCGATCCACCAGAGATTGCAATATCTTTTACAATTTGCGTGCCGTCACTTGTACCATCAGATTTCCAAAGTTCAGCACCGACAGAGCCATTATCAGCACTAAAATACAATACATTATTCATTACAGCGAATGCCGTTGGGGATGAACTGCCTGATCCGCTGCGAATATCCTTAACTAATGTCGTGCCTCCAACCGTGCCGTCTGTTCTCCATAATTCATTACCAGTTGAACCATCATCAGCATTAAAATATAGGTACCCATTCATTTCTATAAATTGCGAGGGATAGCTCGAATTTGATCCGCTATTAATATCTTTCACCAACACAGTTCCACTCGTAGTCCCATCCGACTTCCACAACTCAGAACCACTTGAACCATTATCTGCGCTGAAATAGAGAACGTCATCAAGAGTTCCGTATCCATCAGGACTACTACCATCAGAGCCACTCATGATATCCTTGAGAATTGTGGGTTCCACAGCAAAAATCGAGTGAGTGAAAAAAAATAGATATATGAACAGAACTACGGTAAAAATAATGGAAACTCTTTTCATGAATATATTGGGCGCTATAAATTTTTCTTCACCGTTGTGCCGGTTACTTCTTGTTCAAAATCATTGAGAATACGAAGAGCTTTTTCGGCGCTTGTGCGAATACGTTCATTATTCTTCTTTTGATCATCTTTAGACGTAAGTTTTTCTGCTGCATATGCAAGCTGCTTAATGTCATTTATATCTTCCCGAAGATACGCAGACAGACTGTTGACTTTATTCGCCAGTAATTCAGCAACATTTGAATTTGAATTCTTACCATCGCCTCGCTTAAGAATAAGAATATCCTTTTGTTCTTCTTTTAATGAAAGAAAATACTTCCTCAATACATAGTTAAGCGGCAATACAGAAAGGAGCGAGAGGAGGACGAGAAAATCGTATGTAATATCTACTTCGCCGATATTTAACGAAAAAAGCGCAACGAGTGTAAAGGTAAATATCATCGCGGCGACATGACCATAAAAAAAGGCAATACCTATTGAAGCAAGATAAAGAAGAAAGAAAAAGGGCGAAAAAAACCAGCCAGAAGTAGCAACAAGGTAGAGCACTGTAAGCAAAAGTAAAATTCCCATGCGCTGCATAGAAAAGATTTTATGGGTTCTAAAAGAGGCGTAGGCCATTGTTACCATAATCAAGATCAGAGTAATATAGAAGTTAAAAGCCGACGTATAATCATTTCGAGAGAGAATAAATACAAAAAGGGGAATGAGTACAAATAAACCCTTATAAAGAAGATCGAACAGCCAGTTCATGATACTTAAATATTAACATATTCGAATAGCCAAGACTACCTTGTATAATATCTAAAATTAGCGACATGGAGAGGTCGCATAGTGGCCTAGTGCAGCGGTTTACTAAACCGCCGTCCGCAAGGACCGCGAGTTCGAATCTCGCCCTCTCCGCAAATTTTATTTTTAAGGTGTACAATGAACGTATATGTATGCAGAAGATATAAAAAAACAAACCAAAGAAAATTTAAATTTTAGGAAAGTTCTTCATACGGGAGTCCATGCTCAGGTAGTCGCAATGAATATTAAAGTAGGTGAGGACATAGGCATGGAAACACATGGCGATGTCGATCAAATATTATATTTTGTTGAAGGCGAATGCGAAGCTACGCTTAATGGCGAAACACGATCGTTAGTAGAACATGATATTGTATATGTTCCTGCTGGGACAGAACACAACTTCGTAAATAGTGGCCAAACTGATTTGAAATTATTCACTGTGTACGCACCTCCACAACATCCTGATGGGACCGTTCATGCAACAAAAGCTGATGCTCAAAAAGCTGAATCCCATGAAGCTAACGCATAAGGAACTACTCATGTTGCTCGGTATTATCATTGCAGTTGCAGGGACATTTTACGTTCTAGGAAAACGTCAATCCACTTTGGAGAAATCATTTATACAGCGTGTTGTGATGCCAGAAAACATAGTAACAATTCCCGTTCCTTCTAGAACTATATATGAAAGCGGAGATGGCACATGTACAACGGCAAGAGATTGTCCGGATAGATGCGGTGAACAAACCATAAAAATGTATGGCAATAGAAGTCATTGTCCAATAATTGAATGTTCTGATGGAAAATGTATATATAAGCTAGTACCATAAGATTATGGAAAAGAAATATTCATATATAAAAATACTTGCGGTCGTTGGCGTATTACTTTCAATGTACCTTTTGTGGCAACAACTTTTTCAACCTGCGTTTAAACCATGTAGCATTAATGAAACGATTAATTGCGATGCGGTGATTAATGGCCCAGTGGCTAAAACATTGGGAATTCCAACGCCGCTATATGGCTTGGTGGGATATATCGTCATTCTTTTTGCCACATTTAAACAAAACAAAAAGCTTCTGCTTGGCATGGCGACGTTTGGTTTGGGTTTTTGTCTCTATATTGGATTTATTGAGATATTTCAACTAAAAGTCTTATGTCCGGTCTGCGTCTCATGTCAGATAGTGATGGCTCTGATCTTCCTTTTGAGCCTATCGATGAAAGAAAAATAAGCCTCTTATGATATAATATGGGGCTATGGTAGATCGAAATGAAGGACATCCTTTTGCAGAAAATCCAGACGGCAGTTTTATTGTGCCGTTAAACGCCCTCCCTCTCATTCGTGTTGCCACTAGTGTATACAGTACACAACCCAATACCACAGTACCTGATCGGGTTGACTCAGACGTTCCATCGGAAATTGCTCTAGTACATTTTGACGGGGATCCGGCTTCAGTTGAAGCAATATTAGACACCGCATGGGTCTATGGAAGAGCCTTTTTAGAAGCTTCTAATACTGAGGGAGTTGAACCTCATTTAGTTTACGACTTGTTTTATCAAGCAATGATGGGAATCGCAGATCTCAACCGAGACTTGGAGTAGGCTCTTCAACACCTCTTCGATTATACAACTCATCGGTAAGAGCAAATAAGTTGCCATTCATCGTTCTGGATACCTGGGATGGTGTGACATGTTGTGGTCTTGATTCATGATTTCTATAGGGTTGACCATCAAACATCATTATCTCGGTATGATTACCAGGATGACCTGTGCGATGAAAAACATACTTCGCATTATGTTCTAGACGTTCATTATCAGCATATCCATGGTTACCGGTACTATATTTTCGATACATATGAAAATTAATTGTTCTTGGTCGATCCATAACTAGAGCTGCTCTTTTATGAGAACCTGGATCAAATTGCGTAGATGATTCATAATCCAATTTTGAACCCCATATATTGAGTACTAAAAGTTTTCTCAATTTAGGTAGGTCAATTTCAACATTGACACCAATATCTTCACCTTGATCTAATCGAGCTTCATCTTGTTTCTTCTCTACTTTATGACTAATGCGTATACGAGCGCCTCTTAAAAAACTAGGCTCCACACTCATAGCTGCACGAATTGTTTCTAATCTCTCGACCTCTATAGCTCTTTGTTCATCATCCAAACCCTTGCGCATTTCCATATCTGCCTGATATGTATCAAGTGCTTCATCAAGTTGATCGAGAAGTGAACCGACAAGAGCAGCATCCGAAAGCTGGCGTATTTCTAATGAGCGCTGATATTCATCTTCACCATCAGGTTGAATCACATCCGGCTCTTCTTCCGCTGGAATCGGCGGATTTACATCAACTACATCTGGTTTTGGTCCATCTTGGTCCATGTGTTTCAGTATAGCAAAGCTGTTTGAACTAACGTACAATGAATTTATGCGGCAGCAGCAGTCATACTACGAGGATCTTCGCAATAAGTGGGCAACGCAACAAGCTGAGTTGGAAAAAAAAGTGTGGGATACACATGCAGAAGCCATGCGATGGGCACAAGAAGCCCATGAGAAATCTAAATATGTAGCAGCCGGATCTCTCGCCGGACTCGTTATGATGAGTCACCCCGGATCTGTTCTTGCCCAAACACCTAATCTCGAACCCTCTTTACCCACCCCCGTACCCACCATCGACAAAGAAGCCGACCAGCTACAAAAATTGCTTACGGGCTTAGCCGCCACATTGCCAGAAACTGTTGAGCCACTGGATGATGCGCAGAATGCAGCCGTCGGGGCTTTGTTGAGCGACTCGTTTCATCTTACGGCTGTTGCCGAACTAGAGGGGAATCGGCTTAACCGCACATATGGCATCATTGGCGCTGAGCAACACTTAATGCGCTATCCTGGCGATACTATCGCGACACATTTTGACAGTGATGAAGAACGAAAATATATTTCATCTGGCATGGCTCCAGGTAGGGGAGCGTGGGGTTATTTTGCTCCCTCACGACTCGATATGACAGAAGAAATTAAACAGCGAGAAAAATATTATATTGCGGTGCAAACATTTTTAGCACCAGGGTGGGGCGAGCGCACAAAGGAGCTTTATCAATTTTTTAAATTCAGAAAAATGCTCGTGGTAAATCCTGAAAATGGAAAGGGGATTGTTGCCGTCATCGGCGATGCGGGACCAGGTGTTTCAACAAAAAA
This sequence comes from uncultured Gammaproteobacteria bacterium, assembly GCA_965230965.1. Classification (GTDB taxonomy): domain Bacteria; phylum Patescibacteriota; class Microgenomatia; order UBA1406; family HO2-37-13b; genus OLB23. Next base: position 797,850 of record OZ246401.1, on the reverse strand, counting down.
GCACCTTGGCGGTTCACCAGAAGTTATGGCGTATCTTGAACGACAAGATGGACGAGCAAAGGGTCCGGTCTTATACTTTTTTATAGATGATCCAGAAAACACGGTACCTCTGGGACCAATAAAAACATTATGAAATATTTCTACTCACACATAATTCAGATCGGTGATCTTCATAGAGCTCTGGAAGATGCAGGGTACAAAGATCATCAGCGAAAAGAACTTGTCCTCATTGCTGAAGAAAGTATTCACCATATTGTTATCGATACCATCTTGTCAGAATTACCAGAAGAAGATAAAAAAATATTTCTCACACATCTTCATGAGGAGGACCATGAAAAAATATGGTTACATTTGCGTAATAAAATAGTCGACGTAGAAGATAAAATTCATCAAGCAGTTTCTATATTCTTCGCAAAATTGCATAAAGATATTAAGCACGATTAGCAACCAAGCTGCTTCTCACACGTTGCCTTAGCTTCACCTTGCAACTGTGCGCACGCAGCACATTGTCCTGCTTTCATCGCAGCACCATTATTTGTCCCACTACTTGGATTCATCATAGCTGACATATCACGAAAGGTTATATTCGTGGGTAAAACAAATTTTGATGCATCAACACTCCACGTTTTACAATTAAAATTCATTTCTTGATTTGGATCAAAATATTGTGACGAACCTGAAGTGGTACCATTGTTTTTTGACGTATCAACCTTCATTTTTATACCTTCAGGCAAGGCTGAACCCCATACATACGTATATCCATCATCTTGCATCATGTTCATCATTGTTTGCTTGCCATTTACTTCGCTTCCAAATTCTCCACGAACTTTTTTACCTGAAATATAGACACTTCCTTTTGAACCTGCTTTTCCTGCAGTTTCATAATTAAAATCACATTGAAGATTCTTTCCCATGCCCATCAAGCCCATCAGGGAATTTTTTCCACTTTCCATCATGTTGGTATCGCCGTCGTTGTCATTATCTCCATCAGCGTCTTTCATCATGCCATTGTTCATCATGGTATTTGAGTTCGTAGGGACTTCAGACTTCTTCATGAAGAAGAATGCGCCGACAAAGAGGAGGGCAATGATAACAGCAATCACGACGACCATTTGTTTGTTTGGTTGTGTTTGTGTCATATGAGCCCAAGTATAGTACAGATTTTTTCCACTTGCAAATTTTACAAGCCCAGTGTATATTCGAATTATGGTTATCTCGATGTTTTCCGTCTGGTATCACTCAACCCCTTGTAGAAAGGGAGGTTGCGGTGTGCTAGCGTAAAACAAAAAAGATACCAAAAGAACACCGCAACCCGCTCCCGAGCGGGTTTTTTTGTGGATATATCGATATCTTAGAGACCATGTTCCATGGCGAGACAGAGTGGAGCATGGCTTCTAAGTGCGGTTTCAACCAATTGGGCAATGCCCAGAAAGAGGTGCAAGATGTGTTGTCCCGGAACGTTGCTGATGGGAATGCAGGACGAGATCGAAGAGCAGAATCGGCGTCACCGCGTTGCGGCAGATGCCTACGAGCCTGCCAACGATGACGGTGCCGATGGTGCTGGCCGCGGCCGACACAGCCTGTTCGAAGTCGAGGTGCCCGACGGCGATTACACGCTGCAGGGCAAGTTCGGTACGCGCTACGTCTGACAGGTAGTGCGGGCAGCATTGCATTGCGTTCATTGGTGAAGCATCGATAGATCGCGGTGTAGTGTTGTTTTAAAGATACGGATGGAGGGTGGACTGTCATACAGGACCAACCGCATGAAGGAGCCAAAACCCCTCCATCCGTAACTTTATATTATATAATAGTTAAATGAATCCTAGAGTAAACGTACTCAATAACTATTCTCCTCATACTTCCTAAGCTTCCTTTAACCCTCTTTTTCATTTCGTTCCCGTTTTCATGCAAAAAATTGAGCTATATCGACCAGATAAATATAAGGTATTTTTAGGAGAAGGCAATAATGTTGCTCTGTGTACCTGTTGGTCAGATCCAGAAATGTTGATCAAGCAAAATAAAAATTTGCTCCGTCAGTATGCGCTGATTGGCACGCTGTATAGTAAGGAAGGTGTGTCAATTATGCTCCGTAATCTTGCACTCAATCCACACATAACATCCATTGCCATTTTGGCAGATAGTCCTTTATCAAAAACTCCTATCGGATCAGCAGCAAGAGAATTAATGGAAGAAATATGGAGATCACATAAATTTGAAGGGGTCCAAAAAGAAATTGATCGCGATGCATTGGCTCATATTGTGAAAAATGTGAAGCTTATTGCGCCAGAAAAGATTGATGGGGCAAAAAAATCAAAGCCGTATATGAAGCCGCAGTCGTTCCCAGAACCTCAACGATCTGCGACTGCACAAATGCCATCAGAAGAGGTTGGCTGGGCAGTCAATGGCCGCACAACCTACGAAACATGGCTCAAGGTTATTGATCGCATTCTGCGCTATGGCGCAGAGAAAAAAACAGAGTATGGCAACAGCCAAAAAGAATTGCAGTCCATTACCTGGACGATTATGAATGAAGATATCAAGAATTTCTACGAGCCCGATGTGCCAACAACATTAAAAGACCACATCGGGCTCAGCAAACATATGCGAGAAGAGTATAAAAAGATACTCTTCTCAAAAGAAAAGCCGGCAACAACAGCGTATACATACGGTAGCCGGCTGCATGATTTTCCTGGGCATATTGATCAGATAGGCTACATCATTGAGAAAATAAAGGAGGCGACCATAACTCGTCGTGCTTTTGCAACAACCTATCATCCAGAGACTGACACGCAAAACTCGTCGCCGCCATGCCTGACCAATGTGCAAATACTTGCTGATATAAAAGGCCGGCTGAATTTCTTTGCATCCTTCCGCTCGCACGATATGTTTAAAGCTGCCATCTCAAATGCGTATGGATTACTTTGTCTGCAACAACATATTGCTACAGAAACCAAGATGCACGTGGGCATGCTTAGTATTCAATCAATATCTGCTCATATTTATGAGGAAGATTGGGACAATGCCCTCAACACGGTGAAATGCCAAATGTGGGAAAGCGTTAAACCTTACTTTGATGAAAAAACTGATATCGATCCACGAGGGCTTGTGCGGATTCAAAAAAATGAAGAAGAATTACTGTTAGAATTGGTCGATGGAAATGGGGAAGTTTTGTATACGGATAAGGGAATGAGTGCGCGTATTATTGCGACGAAATTAGCAAAACTTGATCTGCTTTCAAAGCCAGCGCATTATGTCGACATAACTTTGGAACTTACGAAGGCTGAAATTGCGTTGAAAGATAATCTGGCCTATGTTCAAGACCGCCCGCTTATTTTTGAGATGTTTGCTTTGAAATAAGATGCAGGAGATAGCCAATGCCTAGTGGCACTACAGCTGCAATTAAGAACCAATTTCTGGCCACAACAACTTTATCAAACTGCGAAAAGAGCATGAAAAGAATGACAAAACTTAAAATGCGCGCGATGCCCAATATAGAATCTCGCTGAATAAATAAATGGTATTTATCTTGCCAGGATGTTTCTACTTCATCATAACCAGCAAGGATAGCTACCGAAGTTGGTATCGCTAAAAATGGTAATGCGCCCGCATGCAATATCATAAACAGAATGACAGTATATATGCTTTGTGTGAGGCCAAAGATTAATAACGCGCTCGCGGCAGCGAGCGCACCATACACGTACATGTTTTTATTCTTTTTATATAATTTTCCTGCTAAATGGCTTGAGCCAGCCATAACAAGAGCAGCGCATGATTGCAATAATCCAACTTGTGTCTCATTTACTAAGACAACAAATACCAAAATACCCGACAATACACTAAATGCATTATCATAAAGACCCGATGTGAATTGCTGCATTAATATTAAACGCCAGCGGCGCGAACGAGGTATAGTGAAAAGACTTCGTAATGAAAACTCAACTCCTGAATGCCGTGGTAGATTTTTTGCCAACATCACCACATATATCTGCAACACAAATACGATAGAAAACAAAACGTAATAACCCCTCAACTCAGAGTTGAAAGCTTTATTTACTGAATAAATCATAAGACCAGCGACAAAAGGCGCAAAAGCCCGCGAAGTATGTGCTAGTGTATCCATTTTTCCAAAAAAATTTGATCTCCTTTCTGAATGTGTTAAAACATATTGACTCAAATTAAATCCGCTCCAATAAAATCCACCAGCAGCCCCATATAGAAGCCCAAGCGGCAGCAAGAAATCTTTAGTTTTTTCTTGTAGGCCAAGCACCGAAAACCAGACAAAAACCATAAGCAATAATCCTGTGCGAATCAGTGTACGCGTTGAACGATGTTTCAGAATATAGCCAGATGCAATAAATACAGCAAACAATGCAAAAAAGAGCGCAATATTAAAATACATGACTTCAGCAAATCCAGAAAGCTTAAAAAGAAAAATTTGAAAAAAAACCCCAGCCATTCCGGAAGTAAAAAAAAAGATAGATTGCACTTGTACCAATTGATCTTCTTCTTTTGTGAGCATTAAAACGCTGACTCTTTATGGTATCCCGGCATCAAAATTCTAAAGGATGCCAGGTAGCATACAAACATAAGACCAGCTGCAGCTATAAAGGGTAGGGGAATGCCCTGTGTGGCAAATACACCTCCAAGAATTGGACCAATAATTTGGCCAATACTTATATATGACGTATTAATACCCTGGATCGTGCCTTGTGATTTTGGATCGGTTTCTTGCGATAGAATCGTTTGAATAAGGGGGCCAATGGGGGAATTAAACAAACCCATGAAGGTTAATGCGATAACAAATGGAATATAATGATGCACAAAGTAAATCAAAACAAAGATACTCATGACGAGCAAAATTGCTCCAGAAAATGTGCGTTTTACACCAAAGAATTTGGTGACGCGATGCAGCAGAAAGACTTGACTTATAAGCCCAACAACACCTAAAGAACTAAAAATCAAGGCAATTTGCGTGGCGCCCAAATGAAGAACTTTAACTGAAAACGGCTGAAAAGCATAAATGAACATAGAAAATGCTGCAGAATATATAAGGCTGATAAGGAGCGTCATACCTACCATTTTGTCGGTAAGCGCACCGAAGAGCTGTCCAAAATCAAAAATCTTTCCTTGTTTGACTTCGCCCATATGCTGATTGGTCTCTGGGAGAAACAGTGCTGTGCAGATAACGGCTATACATGAAATAACTCCAGCAATTATAAAAGGAACCTCTTTGCCAAATTGAACGGTTACGGCTGAAATTGCCGGTCCAAAAACAAAACCAAATCCAAACGAAGCGCCAATGATACCAAAGCCTTTTGCCCGATCCTTTGGCTCCGTTGTATCGCTGATAACGGCAGATGCCACAGGAATATTACCAGCGGTAATACCATCGAGTGCACGAGCAAGAAACAAAAATATAGCATTTGGCGCAAATGCTGCCATAAAAAATGATACTGCCGTCCCGGCTATGGATAAGAGGAGTAGGGGGCGGCGGCCGTATTTATCTGACATTCTCCCAATGATTGGTGTCGAAAGAAACTGGCACAAAGAAAAAGTAGCAAAGAGTAGACCATTGTCAAAATCAGAAAGACCAAATTTCTGTGAATATGAGTAGAGAATAGGAATTATAATGCCATAGCCTAAGGCGTTAACGACGGCAATCAACCCAATAATCCACAATGTTTTATTTTTTCTCACAGAGTTTTATTTTACAGCTTTTTTAATATAGGTGATGACCGTTGAAAGATCGCTGGCATCAATACGGTGATTCACATTAAGATCGCAATACATTTTTTGCGTAATAGGTGGCTTTAATGCAAGCTCATCAAGACAGATCGCATAATCAAATGTATTTACCGAATTATCACTATTGATGTCAGCCTGTTTGTTTTGCGCGCAGAGATCCAGTTTATTACTATCAAGTTTATCTGTTACATATGCTGGGGCAACAATTGAAACATTTAGATAGCACGATTCTGCTTTTGTAATACCCAGCTTTTCTACAAATGTCTGCTCAGCAAGTGCGCGACTCTCTTCATACGGAGGAGAAAGGATAATAATTTGAAATTTCTGATTATCTGGCGCGTAATCTATTGAAAATGTGCCGTTTGTATTTACTGAGTAAGTATCCTCGCCTGAATAAAGCTGTGTCTGAGGAAGAAAATTGTTCATTTCAATATTATTGATGATGAGCGTACTCGCGAATACATCCCGTCCATAAGCTAAGATACAAACCGCGAGCATAGCACCAATGAAAAAATATTTTATTCCTTTCATATTGTTAGTTCACACATTGATAATTCCAGGGCTGCCACTTTCTTCTAACATAATAATCTTTTGCAACGCGCAGATTCCCATCAAATGTACGTAGGCCAATCTCATCTATGCATGCATATGGATCTTTGCCTGGAATACGCGCGCACGAGGGCCCACCCGATCTTGCTGATCCTATACTTTGTACGCAAACGCCAATTTGGTTTATTTGGAAAAGTCCGAATGAAAAATCATGTGACCAAGCTCTACCTGTCTTAAAGCAGCGATCATTAGTCGCCTGAATATAACCGCGGCTCTCATTCCAACAGGTTCCCGCTGCTTGACGCAACACCTCTTCACCAAATTCTCCAAAGTATGGTCGCAAGTAATCCGGCGAGCAATATTTTGCATGTGGATCGTCAGGACAAGCTACGAAACATCGTGGTGAACTTCCTGGCTTTAGATAATAACCACATGGTGATTGTCGTGGTGGTTGCGCTGGTGGTTGTGGCGCTGGGGGAGGATTCTGCGATTTGATTTCTGAAATAATAAATTGAGCAAAAGACGGAGCCTTAATAATACACATTTCATAATCTGGGTCCACGCGCTCAATCACGCCCGCACAGCGTTCAGATCTTACGCGAACGCCTTCTAAAGCCTGCGCATACAAAATATTTCTATCAGCAATTTTTACTTTGTAACGAACATCAGTCTGCAAAAGATTAAATTGAACTTGTTTTATACCTTTACGCACAAAGGTAGCCTCTTGCGTACAGGGTGATCCCTGTGGACAAGGTTCAAGTTGAACTACTACTTTCTTAATTGCATCTGAATCAGTACGAATATTGACGGCAACTCGCGCCTGACCCCCAATAGGCGTTGTTGGAACAATGCCATTTTTAGGCACACATGACTCACAGAACGACCCAGAACCCCATGTACATTTAGTCCCATCACCCAGCGCATAACATTTGCCAAATTTATGACACAGTTTCGAACCCTCTTGATTACCAACATAACACTTTTCACGATAATGGTCTTCACACGATTGATCAACGGACTTACATATTTGTCCACTTGATTGTGTTGGTTGAGGGTTCTGGCTATCTGTGGGTGCGGGGCGTGGGCTTTTGCCCTCGGCAAAATAACATGAATTGCCACCAAGACCCTCGATAATATGCGGAACTCCACCAGCATCTTTACAAAGCTTTTCAGTTGTACGCAATTCATAGGTACCCTTTGTTTCATTTTCAAGAATGAGCACCGGCTGCTGGTTTATCTGGTTTGCGGTAACTTGCCATGTTGCTTTGCACCCTGGCCATTCATGATAGCCTTTTCCAAGGCTACGAATATCAATCTTGTAATTACCTGGGTCGAGGTCAGTCAAGTTTGCATACCCTTTATATTTATCGACACTTACTGTGGTCTGTCGACCTTCACGACAACCACCATTAATACACGTCGCCCTAATTTCAAACGGATTTAAATAGAGTGGGCGAGGATCTTCACCTTGACCCTGGCGCTTGCATGAAGCTGGCCTATGGCTTGCAACGTGATCCTCTGGCCATAGGGGAGTTCGCTGCGGGTAATTTAACGCGACCACTTGTACTTCTAATCCACCGCGGCCATTACCCGGGCCGCCAATTGGCGGATTACCGCCCGGCTGCGTTATGCGAGGTGTCGCTGTTGGGCGTGCTGTTACTGTGGGTCGTGGCGTAGAAGAAGGTCGCGGAGTAAGCTCGCCGCGTGGCGTTACTGTTGGGCGGGGTGTACTCGTTGGTCTTGGGGTAGAAGTTGGTCGCCCAGTAGTTGTCGGGCGCGGCGTAACACTAAGTCGCGGCGTGGCCGTAGGACGGGCTGTTACCGTGGGTCGTGGTGCATCAGCTCTTCGCGTCAAAACCCAACCATATACAAGATCCACATTACAGTTGACGCGAAATTCAGGGACAATAAAGCCATTACGCGAGCCGCTTTCTATTTCTCTGTTAAATCGATCGATCTCGGCATCTGATGCACATCCGCGAACTGAACCGGGTTTTTGATCACAAAAAATGCCCTTTATCTTCCAAACTTTTGTATTCAGTTTTTTTAGCGTTACCGAAGCTTTATCATTTTCTGCATAACCCGTTCGTCGTTTCGGGTCAAACACCATATCATCCTTAATATATGAGGCTCGTGCATTCCCACCTTCGTTAAGTACTTGCAGCTGCTTTCTATTATTCAAAATTTCAAGCTCCCCAAGTTCCTCTGTGGTAAAAATGCTCCCTTGCACATCTTTATGCACCTCAGCGACAGCTGAGTAACGACACTGGTCCGAAGCATCAGAGAATCGTGACTGAAGATTACTACGTAGCGCTGTAAACTGGTAGCCCACGACTATTCCCATGGCAATAACCGCCATTGCTGTTGCAGAGAGCACAGACGCAACATCATGACCAGTTTTTTTCACTCGCATACACACATTGTAATGAAGTTCATACGTCCACGCAAGAGATTGTTATAATAGGGAATCATGACAGATATTCGACTTAACCATTTTCTTTCTCTAGCAGGTGTCGCTTCACGACGATCCGCTGACGCTCTCATTGAAAAGGGGAGCGTGAAAGTTGATGATAAACTTGTTAAAACTCTCGGCACGAAAGTTAATCCAGCGCTTCAAAAAGTAACAGTTCGCAACGAAAAGAGTGGTCAGTGGGACCTTGTGGAAGAAGTAAAAGAAAAGGTCACATTCGTTATGTATAAGCCAAAGGGGTACACCACAACACTCAAGGGGCAGAGAGGAGAAAAAACAATCGCAGAGTTTTTACCTAAAAACCTTAGACTTTTCCCTGTTGGTAGGCTCGATAAGGAATCCGAAGGTTTGCTCATTCTTACTAATGATGGCGAACTCTCACTGCAATTAACACATCCAAGCACCCATATTGAAAAAACCTATCGTGTCTGGTGTCGTATGCCAAGTGAATATACTGAAAATGCTGTTGAATCTCAGCTCGGTCGTATTCGAGGTGGTATAAAGCTTGATGGAAAGCGCACCATGCCAATGAAAATTAAAGTTTTAACTTCAAAAAGAGGGACCGTAGACCTTGAAATCATCCTTCAGGAAGGAAGAAATAGACATATTCGCCGCATTTTAGGAAGAATCAACCTCGAAGTTATTCGACTTATCCGTACTAAAATTGGTACACTATCGTTAGATGATGTTGATATAAAAGAAGGAGAACTCGTCCAACTATCTGAAGATCAGATTCAGGCGCTCCGCGAATCATAATACACATGAATAAAAAAGAGCAACTTATCCCACTCATATTGACTGTCGTCATTTTCTTTGGTCTTTCCGCTCTTATGTCGGCCTTTATTCTCCTTCTCAATGCATTCACCACTTCAGACATTCTGCATGTTATTCGCCCTACAGATGTGCTGGTCGGCATGACCATTTACCTTAAAACATCAGTTGATTTCGCTATTTTCATTGGAAATTTGATGAAACGATATCCTGGGTGGAAAAATCGTATTGCGATCGAGATTGGCACAGCAGTGGGGAATGCTTTGGGGACCATTATTATCTTGGGCATTTGGAATTTCTTTAGAAATATCGAGTGGCTTTTGGCGCTCATGATTTTCATTGCGGGCTTAGTATTGCTTGAGCTTGCGACGGATAGTTTTGAGCATACATTGGAAGAGGGGATTGCAGAACCATTTAAATCGTGGACACGAGGACTTTTGCGCATTATGAAGACCTTAAGTCGCGTGTATAAGCCATTCTTGGGCTTTCTTATCCCGAGTATGAAAGTTAAGGAGAAAAAAGGGCCTATTACTTTTGCCCAATTGTTCGTTTTCTCCTTCAGTGTGCCGTTTATCTTGGGACTTGATGATTTTGCGGGGTATGTTCCGCTATTTAACATTGTTAACGTTTTTGGATTTTCAATCGGTGTATTTTTGGGCCACATGATTTTGAATATTTTCCTGTTCCTATCACCCAAGAAAACAACAGAAGTGGTGGGGAATGCGTATATCGCGCTTATCGGAGGTCTTGCGTTCATCCTTCTTGCCCTCTGGGGCTTCTACGAAAGCTACAAGATTCTATTTGTACATTAAGTACATAAAGACCGTGTCTCCAAAGTTTCGTGCCTTAAAAGAATGACCGGCACATATAACGAGTTGAACTCGCTTCGGAAACGTGCCGGATTTGCGCTTACGCGCTGCCCTCCGAAGGGCGAAATACATCATGGACCGAAGACACAAATGTCTCCAACCATGCGACCGCCGCGACACCCATCCTGGAACGCAACGGGTAGAAACACCTGCCGGGTAACCGGACCTCCGCAACTGCAGACATTGCCCCGCATCGGGCAGAGACAAATTGTCGCCGTCGGCTCGGGCGTTGATTGGGCGGGCGCATCGGCTGCGGTGCCGCGAATGCATACCCCGCTGGTCATCGGGTAGGGCCAGCACCGGTTGATCTCCCCCGCGAAGGGGAGGTAGACGGTGTGACCCGACACCTGGACCGCCGGAGCGGCCATGACCCGCATCATGAACTCGCTCGGGGTGAGCGAGAACATGCGGTTGCAGCCGAATACTGCAGCTAGAGATAGGACCACGAGAACCCGAGTGAACCTCTTCATCGCGCAAGTACTCCTTTGTGCGCGCGATACGAAATGTGCGTGCTACAATTATACTATAGGTCTTATCTATTTGCAACTTTCGAGCTCAATTCCTTATGAGATTCCTGTATACTATATTCATATGAATTCACAACAAGCAATGTTTGGAGCTGGATGTTTTTGGGGAGTAGAGGAGGCCTACCGTACGCTCGAAGGTGTGCTTGAAACTGCTGTTGGCTATTCGGGAGGAAACAGAGAGAATCCAACCTACGAGCAAGTTTGTTCAGATGCAACCGGTCATGCTGAAGTTGTGCACTTGACATACGATCCAGAGAAGATTTCTTACGACGCTCTGCTGAAGGTTTTCTGGGAAAATCACAATCCAACACAACTTAATCGACAAGGACCAGACATTGGCTCGCAATATCGCTCGGTTATTTTTTACTATGATGAGGCGCAGAAAGAGGCAGCCGAAGCTTCTAAAGCCGATCTAGAGGCTAAACAAGTATTCCACAATCCAATTGTGACCTCAATTGAACCTGCAAAGCCTTTTTACAAGGCTGAAGAATATCACCAGCAGTATCTCGCAAAACGTGGCTTACAAAGCTGCCATATATAAGACCGTGTCTTGTTTAGGATTGTGCCCAAACTTGACTTCTTTGCCTAGAAAGAGTATACTATAGGTCATAAAAGCGGCTGGGTTAAAGCTATTCAGCCGGCTTTTTCTTTTCTTTGTACTTTAAAAACTTGATTCAGACTATATCAACCTGCCTGAGGGCAAGGTGCTTCCCTAACGCGGCGCGTCACGCACTAGGGGAGTACCTTGTCTTTCGGCAGGTTGACAACTGCCATAGGTTACGTCTCGTGGAGGAACATCGTGCGCTTGCTGAATGTGGCCGCTATCGTCGCGGCAATTGTCCTGTCCCTGGGAAGCTCGGCCGGCACGGCCGGCGCCCAGGACAACATCATCACCCGCGGCCAGGCCGTGACTACCGTTAAGGGGTCGCTGGCCCTTGTCGCCAGCGGTTCCACCATGTACGTGGTCGATGTCCGGACCCAGAAGTGGATCCATGGCGTCGGCTACGAAGCGCAGATCCTTGACCTCGACTACAACGAGGGTCACGTGGCGGTGACGCTCGTGAACCTGGTCCTGGTCGAGAACGTCGGCGACGACGCAAGCCTGTTCGGCGAGCTCAAGACGGCCGCGAAGGTCGAGGGACACTTCGTTCGCGCCACGCTGGCGGGCGACGTGCTCATCACCGTAGATTCCCAGGGCAACCTGAGCTTCCGCAACTGGCGGGAAGGGGATCGGCCAACCGAGCCCTGCCCGTTCAAGGGTGGGTGCCCGGAAGTCCAGCGGATCTATTTGCCGGTAACAGCCAAGTTGGTTACCGGCGATGGCCGGTGGGCATGCGGCTCAGGCGGGCCGGGCGATCCCTGTGCGCCGACTCCGCCTGCGGGTCCGACGACGGACCCAGGCGAGGTGCCGCCGACGCCCCGGCACGGCCCGACCGTCGCGCCAGTGCCGACAGACCGACCGGGGTGTGGCTACCCGCCGTGCAATGCAGCGGAGGCGGCAGCGGCCTTCGGCCACTAACCCGCGCAAGCGGGAGTCTGAATCGAGTTGGAGCGTGCCCCGGCAATCGCCGGGGCACGCCCATCTTACCTAAAATGTAACTACTTTGAACTCAAAATTCCTTACCTTGACTTGACTTTCATAGTATCCTATAGTATAATTATTGAGTACTTTTACACATGCCGTTTGAATATTCTCTCACAGTTAGCTCTACTTACTGAGCAGGCTAGGGGAGAACATCCAGACGGCAACCGGCTGTTTGGGGTTCCCTACGGAGGGATTCCATGTTCAAGATCTTTAGGGCGGGCATTGCGCTCGCCATCGCTCTGTTGGTATGTGTCTACGGAGTGTATCTGGGGAGCGCCCAGGACCTCAAGCTCGTCATTCCGGCAAGGTTCGGTCCGCTAGCCCAGATCATCTGTTTCAACCTACCTGAGGACCAGCAGGGTCCGCTTTGTTGGATCTTCAACGATCTGACCAACACTGTCGGCTTCTACCACGCCGATGGTGTGGGTCCCAGCGCCTCTTGGCCTGAACCGGACTTCAGTCGATTTGGTGTCAGCGACACAGGTCGCGACGCCATCATCGTCACAACGCATTCGGTCAAGGTCTACACGCTGCTTCGTCGAGAGCGCCGGCTTGCTGGCATTTCGACACCTCGTGTTCGCTACCATGAGGAATACGATGATGAGCCAATTTCCGCATCCATTGCGGGCGGCAACCTGATCGTACTCTTCACAGATCGGATGGAGGTGAGCGAGCTCCCGCTCGAGTCCCAGTTCGTCCATTTGGCCTACCTGCCCATGGTAAGTGCTAGTATGCCCAACTCGGGTCCGACCCCCGTGGTGGCGTGGCCCACCGATTACCCCTGTCAGGGGTTGTCGAGCGACCCGCCCTGGTGTGCTAACCGCACGCCGGAACCACCTCCGGGTGGTCCACGGGACACGCCAGAGCCATGGCCGACCCCGGCCGTGGCAACTGCACGACCCTGAACAGCCGTACCCGCGAAAGAACGAAGCGCGACTAACTAGAAAAAGTCGCAGGGGTTTCTTAGCGGGACCATCTGGAAAGGACCCCCTTGGCAGCAAAAAGCCGAGGGGGTCCGCTCCAACCTAGCTCCTTATTAAAGAATTCTTTATATCTACAGATACAAAGCTACCGCAGAAGTCACTGCAATCCAAAAAACCGTAGTTGCAAGTGAGGTTAATTGATAGAAAATATAAATCGCGTCGTTTGATAAATGCACAAACCCAAAATCGTCCGGCCTGTACTTTTTCTCCCAAAATTGGTGCGAAAACCAGTAAATCATCTCACCGAAGTGGCGAAGAGAAAAGAAAACGCCATAAATAAAAAGCATGAATTTTAGCGAAAAGAAGCCGAGTAGGGCAATGGCGAGCAGAAGCGGCAAAATAACAAGCTTATCACCATTCACATAGATTGTCAGGATGCGAAAAAGTGGGTGTGGTTCTGTATAGAACCAGCTGTTAGTCACAGAAGACCGCAACCTCCCGAGGATCGTGCCTATCATCTTCGTAATTTCTTTGTCGGACTAACTACAACCGATGGAGTAGGGGAAATCCCTGCAATTGTATTATTAATATCTTTCTGTAACTGAGCCCAGTTGTCTTGTCCATCTTTTGAGGTCAGAATATATTGACCATCATTGGAAACTTCATGTTCAAGATAATTATCAGTCGTCAAAATAATTTGTTGCGTTTGATACTTCTTTGCGTCTGGAGCCTCCCCAAGGAACTTTTGAATAAGATCCAGTGACATATCGGTTCGCAAGTTGCGCTCAAGATCATTCATGAGAGGAATGATCTTTGGAATAACCGTTACACTGAAGATTTTTCCGCGCATAGCATCAAGAAATAGCTGCTGACGACGTGCGCGACCAAAATCGCCACCATCTTGAAGTGAGTGGCGGGAACGAACAAATTTTAATGCAGTCTCTGCGTCCATATGTTGCTGACCTGCTTCAAATTGCAGCGTCTCATAGCGACATGGATATGCAACTTCTGGGCTTTCTGTTGCGATTTTTTCAAGCTCCTCAAATTTCGCCAGGTCATTCGGATCGACTCCGCATAAATCAGTTTCCTTACCATCAATCGGATACTCAATATCAGTAAATGCGCGCTCAACATTTATATCAACGCCGCCAAGCGTATCAACAGCCTGTTTAAATCCATCAAAGTCGATTGCTATATAATTATCAATAGGAAAGCCCACAATGGTGCCGACTGTTTCTTTCACAAGCTCGCTCGCGCCTTGCTCACCCTCATATTTTGCCGGCACGGCCGGATAATTCTTCCTAAATAGTCCCATCTGATAAACGGAATTTATTTTTCGATAAAAATCCTCATTGTCTGTCGTCGGAATTTTGACCCATACATCGCGGGGGATAGAGACCATCATTGCAGTGTGCTTTTCAAGATCCAGGCGCAACACCATCATGGTGTCTGTTAGATACGCGCCGTCATGACCGGCTCCGCCGTAACCCATAACAAGAAGTGAAAACACCTTTTTTTCCTTTGGAATAGTCTTGCCCCAGATTGAAGATTTTGTTTGTATCGAGTTGAGAAGCTTGGCGACGCGGAACAGACCGAAAAGCAAAAGGAGACTCAAAACAATCGTGATGCCGATCGCAATCTTCTTTCGTTTTTCAACGTTCTTGACCATGGATTCAATTATATCAGGGCACGATCCTAAAAAGACCAGGTCTTATGGTTCTTGACCAATTAGGCTAAAAATAGTATACTATGGGACTATTTTTGGTTTAAAGCTTAACCAAAAATGCACATTAAAATTGCGTTCATTTCGACCCGACGGGATAGGTTTTTTTATTTCCAGATAAGAAATCCTTTTCCGTCGGTATGGGCACCGATTGGAAGAGTGGTGAAACGCCAACACAGAAAGCGACAAGGAGCTAGATCGTCATGACCGATCAACCTACAGCACAGCCACAAAGCATCAACCTGACAACCATTCTGGCGACTGCCGGAGTGTGTGCGTTGCTCTTCCTTGCCATGCTCTGGGGATTCGCGCTCGGCAACCAGCAGTCGCCAACCGTCGCCGGGCCAATCACGTCGTTCTACCTGGAAGGCGGCCTGGAACTGGTCGCCTGCACCTACATCAATGAGCAGCCGGCGCAGGGTGAGGAGACCTGCAACGGCGAGATGCGCGTCATCGCCGATGAGCGGGGTTTCTACCAACTCCCGCTCGCGTACGGTTCGTACATGGTGCGCCCGAAGACGAATCGATGGCCGATCATCTACCCCGGGAGGGAGCTCGGGGAAGACTCCGTTCCCAACTCGTCAGCAGCGGTGGTACACCTCGACGTCGGGCTCGGCTACTGCGCCGGGCAGGACGCAGTCCAGATCTGGCACAACTCGACCGATGGTTCGGAGGAGGTGGCTCAGCAGGCGGCGGGCTACGTTCTAGCCGCTGGTGGTGACTACACACTGACGATCAACGGCTTCAACGGCTGCGTGCCAGAAGCCACCACGGTCGTCGATCGCCCGGTTGAGCAGCTGCACCCATCCATCAAGGGCCAATTACCCAGCAGTCTGCCCAACGCGGGCCACGGCCCGCTGCGGTGAGCTTTGGGGCGCCCATCCCCAAGGCTGAACGCATGTACCCCCGCCCCGCACACGCGGGGCGGGGGTACGCTATTTTTCTGCTATAATCAAACTCATGTCCCAATCTCCAGATATTGTTGTGGATGTTCACAACCTGACAAAACGTTTTGGTAACTTTGATGCCGTAAAAGGCATTAGTTTTTCTGTGCCAAAAGGCAAAATTGTTGGTTTCCTCGGTCCCAATGGAGCAGGGAAGACTACCACAATTCAAATGTTGCTCGGCTTGCTCGTCCCAACAAGTGGAACTGTTTCGTATTTCGGTAAAGATTTGAATACACATCGCCAAGAGATAATGGAAAAAGTTAATTTTTCCTCCACATATATAAGTATGCCGTGGCGTCTTACTGTTAGAGAATGTCTTACCTACACAAGCTATCTCTACACAATACAAAACCGCCGCAAAAGGGTCGATGATCTTATTGAAACATTTAGATTATCCGAACTTCAAAAAAAGGAAGTTTCACAGCTTTCTGAAGGGCAAAAAACACGCCTCATGCTAGCAAAAGGATTTATTAACGAACCAGAAGTTTTGCTTTTGGATGAGCCAACGGCCTCGATGGACCCTGAAACCGCGCAGTACATTCGCGATTTCATTCAAAATTATAGAAAAGAGCACAACATTTCGATTTTATTTACCTCACACAATATGCCTGAAGTTGAAGATATTTGTGATGATGTTATTTTTATCAGTGGGGGAGAAATCATAGCGCATGATACCCCAGAAAAGCTTGCCAGAAGGCTCGATATCTCGCATGTATCACTGACTGTAAAAGATGGTCTTAAACGCGTTGCGGGCATTTGTGAAGATCAAAAGTTGCCTCATACAATAACAGGACGTTATATTACGGTTGATTTAAAAGAAAAAGCTATTCCAGACTTTCTGAAACAATTATTAGAAAAGGGGATTGAATATACTGAAATTAGTATCGACAAACCAAATTTGGAAGACTTTTTCTTAGCGGTTACAGGGAAACACCCTGAAAAGTTAATGGATAAAGAAAATTAACATGAAATGGCATAGATTATACGCTGTCTTACTGCGCCATTTGTACGCAACGCGCCGAAGTCTTGATCGACTCACGGATATTTTTTATTGGCCGACAATTGATTTGTGTATCTGGGGGCTGACAAGTTCGTATTTTCAAAAACTGACAGGAACAGAGGGTAATATTTTTGTGACCATCATTTCAGGATTAATTCTTTGGATCATTCTTTATATGGCCAGCAATACAATTGCACTGACCATTCTTGCTGATTTGTGGGACAGAAATCTAATGAATGTCCTTGTATCGCCCTTATCTTGGGCAGAATGGATGGTGGGCAACATACTTTTATCATTGGTTAAAGTTGTCCTGAGCTTTATTTTTACTTTAGTTCTCACATTGGTTCTGTATAAAATTTCGCTGTTCTCAACAATGATGCTTTTAATCCCTCATATTGCACTGCTCATTTTTACAAGCTGGTGGATCGCCTTCATTATTATTGGGTCAATCTTACGCTTTGGTACAAAGATACAGACACTGGCATGGGCTTTAGTTGCTGTCGTATCGCCTTTTTCAGCGATTTACTACCCATTAAGCTTCTTGCCGAAGTTTGCCCAAAATATTGCACTGTCTATTCCTTCGAGCTATATTTTTGAAAGCGCCCGCGAGGTTATTGCGACGGGACATTATGATTTTGTAAAGTTAGGAATCTGCTTCGGATTGAACTGCGTATATGTAGTTTTGAGCCTGTGGTATCTCCGCTCGAGCATTGACGTTGCTCGCAAAAAAGGTTTGGCAAGCTTATATTAAGCCCAGGGCTTAAAAACCTCGTGTCCGCACTTCACATTATTCATACTATAAGTTATAATATGAGTCCATTTCCGTTCTTTGGACTTTGATAATTTGGATTGGGAAGAGAGAGCTAACAACCGTCCGACAACCCGCTTGAAGCTGTCAAAAGGAGGCAGCTAACCCATGGACCCAACCGTGTTACGACCCCTTCCTTCGCCATTCCCGGTCTGGATGCCTTACGGCGCAGATATCCGGGGCCATGAGATCATCATCACGATGCCCAAGACGCTCCGATCGAAGATGCGCCCGGTCGCACGACTGGCCAACTTCGGCACTCCAAGCGAACAGGCTTGGGCTCAGTACCTAATCAAGGAGCTGGCCCAGAAACTCGGCATTTATCCCGCGTCCATTCATTCCCTCTACGGGGCGATGGCGCGTGGGGATTTGCCGAAACAGTTCACCGTACCCGCTATGAACCTCCGCGCCATGACGTTCGATCTTGCCGAGGCAGCCTTCCGACAGGCCCTTGAGATTGATGCCGCCGCGATCATCTTCGAGCTGGCGCGCACCGAGATGAGCTACACGGGTCAGTCGCCACAGCAGTACACGGCGACCGTCTTTGCCGCTGCAATCGCGGCTGGCTGGACCGGCCCGGTGTTCGTACAAGGTGACCACTTCCAGGTAAGCGCGGCGAAGTTTACTGAGAACCCGCAGAAGGAGATCGGGGCGGTTGAAGAGCTCATCCGCGAGGCAATCGCGGCCTGGTTCTTCAACATCGACGTAGACACGAGCACGCTCGTGGACCTCAGTCGGCGAACGCTCCGCGAGCAGCAGTACAACAACGCTCGATGGACGGCGCACTTTCTGGAGCTCATCCGCAGCCTTCAGCCAGAAGGCGTGACCATCTCCGTGGGCGGCGAGATCGGGGAAGTCGGCGGCAAGAACAGCACCACGAGGGAGCTTGTTGCGTACCTGAAGGTTCTCGCCTTGATACTGGGCCGCATACCCGATCTGAGCAAGGCGAGCATCAACACGGGCACCGCCCACGGCGGTACCACGCTGCCTGACGGCTCGACCGCCTCGGTCAAGCTTGACACACGGGCAATGCGGCTGGTCGGGCAGCGTGCGCGCCGTCAGTTCGGCATGATCATCGTCCAGCACGGCGCCAGCACCCTACCGCCAGAGGCCTTCAGCATCATTCGAATGGCTGAGGCCGGTGAGTGCCATCTCGCTAGTGCGATCATGCGCAGCGTGTTCAGGAACGTCACGCTGGGGATGGACCGCCGCATGCGCGAGGCGCTCACTGCGCTGAAGGGTGGACCGAAGGAGGGTCAGACTGAGGAGCAGTGGTGGAAGGACAACGCCAAGCACGTCCTGGCGCAGTTCTCCTCCGAGCTCTGGGGCATGTCGGAGCTGAACCGCCGTGCGGCGGTTGACGAAGTCGAAGCACAGTTCGCTACGATCTTCGACGCGTTCAACATCGCTGGCACCCGTCCCCTGGTTGAGCAGTACGCTCCGCCGCCAGCCCAGCCCTTCCCCAATCCGAGACCCGACGAAGTCGATATCGCCGTGACCACTACAGCCAACATCGACACCACAGGCCTGTCCGACTAGCCGCAAGGCGGTCGACACCAACGAACGGATCCATCCGCCCCTCGCCATTGCGGCGAGGGGCGGATGACCGTACCAAATATACTTCTACCTCAACTTGAGGCTAATAAACTTCACCGAAACACCCCTCTCTGCCAAAATTCCGCTCAGAGTGGAGTAGAGGGTAGAGCATTCTGACAGTATAAATCTATATTTCCCGCATCTTATAGTACGCAAAATAATGAATAAATATACGGGGACGAACTGGGGAATAATAGCAGGAACAATTCAAGAAGCATTTCTACACATAGCAGGAAATAAGCGAGAATACAGAGATACAATGTATCAGCTATCAAACTACACTACTCTCACAGAAGGTTTAGATCACGTCGTAAAAGATACAATTTACGACGTTATATAACTAACATTCCCCGCATCCATGGATACCATTAAAGACACATATGGGACACCTCTCGCAGAGTGATAGTAGAAATTCTACATCTCATTATTGCTGTCCCTATATTTTTCCTTATTACTTTTCAAATTCCTAATGTGCACCGTATTAAACTTTATCTATAGATACCAAACCCGGCCCCTCTCGCTTAATCTGACGTCGTTTCAATTTAGCCCGTCATATCAGCTAATTTAAAAACATTTGAGTGTAATTTTAATTGACTTTAGTGCGCTTTTTACGTAATTGTTTTAATTTAGAGCCTTGTAGCTTTCCACACTTTCGTTTTTAGCCTCATAACTGTATCACATAGCATCAAATAGTC
The DNA here is from genome assembly GCA_965230965.1 of uncultured Gammaproteobacteria bacterium. Taxonomy (GTDB): domain Bacteria; phylum Patescibacteriota; class Microgenomatia; order UBA1406; family HO2-37-13b; genus OLB23. The sequence continues at coordinate 777,642 of OZ246401.1, read as the reverse complement.
AGTGCAATTTAGAGCTTTATATCAATCCATAAATAGACTTTTCAGGCTAAATTCAGCTGGTTTGTAGTGTGTGCATTAGCAGTTATCCACAACAGTGATAGACACCCATCTCGAAGAGTGTGGCGGCGTTCGGTTTGGAGCATTATATCTTTCTATTCTTTCAATTTACGCTCACTTTTTTATAGACTTTTCTTTTTATCTGTACCCATACAAACAAACTTTCACGCCTCGCCTTTTATAAATTTCACGTACGTGAATAATTAGTTAATTACTATAGGATATTACTATGGGTCATTTACTATAGGATATAAAACGCACGTTCGTGAATTTTGCTTCTCCCCTCTCCTCCACCGTATGATGACCTTGAAAAATATCAAAATGAACTCAACAACAATACTTTTTTATACTTACCAGCGAGTGCCCAGAATAAAAATAACGAGTGTAAAAATAAACACCATGACAAACTCTCGAATGCGTTCTTTAAAAAATGAGCCTTGGAGGTAGACCTGAAAAAGGCCGCACAGACCATAATAAAGTGAGGTCAAAACGAGCGCATAGATAGACTGGTTGATGGGCATGAATGAAAGTAACATCCCTACTTCAGCTAAAAGCAAAGAGATAAAGATACTCTGTCGAACTAAACTTCTCTCGACTCGTGAGGCTGGGCTCACACTCCACAAAAGATGCAACGCAAGTGGAATTGTGGTTACAAAAATTAACAAGAAGTTAAAAAAGAAGTACATGCGCAGTGAAATAATGAGGCTGTAAGTCAAGAATGCCGAAATCGTCAAAAACAAAAAATTCACAGAATAGGCTGCTCTAAAGAGCTGAAGGCTTTTTGTTACGCCGACATTAAAAATATTCTGCGATAAGAGGACGGCGTAAATTGCGATCGTATAGAAAAAGATGAATGGCAACCGCGTAAGCCATCGCTGAGGCAAAAAGAAGTAAAAAAGGTAGAAAACGATGGATAAATACACGGGATGCAAAAACAGCATTATCCACTCATGCTCAGATATGTCTTCAAGAACTGAAAAAAACGTCCCGGTATAAACCATAATGAATATAAGCGGGACAAATATATATATGTCTTGGAAACTAAAGAATGTTGAGCTTAGGACAACAGCAGCAAGACCAAAGGTTGAGATTATAAATCTTTGTCTTTTCCCTACTTGGCCAAATAACTTAAATAACTTTTTCATTCGTAATTTGAGTACACGTTCATAACATCATCAAGTTCCTCAAGCTTTTCAATATATGCTTCTACACGCTCGGCATCCGCCTCGCTCAGCTTAATAGTCGAGGAGGGACGATAAAACACATCAATATTTCCTTCTTTTACTTTGCCCATCTGCTCAAAGGGAATATATAGAATAAAACTTCCCTCTTCTTCTTCCATGTCCATGGCCTGATACTCATCAAGCAACGCATACGCCTGTTCCTCGCTTGTTGTTGACTTAGGAAGCTCAAGCACGCCGCACTTAGTAAACTGGTATGCAACGGCGTTAGGCGAGGCCATCTTTCCCCCATTCTTTTCTAAAGCTAATTTAACCTCGGCGTAAGTTCGATTTGGATTATCAGTTGTAGCCGAAATGAGAATAGCCACACCAGAAGGGTCAAACCCCTCATACAGCATCTCTTTCATCTGCGACCCATCACCACCAGCTGCCTTATCAATCGCGCGCTGAATCGTATCTTTTGGCATATTTACCGCTTTCGCGCGGTCAACAGCAAGTCGCAGCTTAAAATTCTTATCTGGGTCGCCAATGCCGCCACCTTCATGCACGGCAGTGCTAATAATACGCGACATTTTTGTAAAAACTGCACTTCTTTGTGCATCATTTACTCCCTTCTTCCGTTTTATGTTGGCCCATTTAGAGTGTCCTGACATAGAAAAAAATTGTGTTTGTTGACAAACAAATGCGTTCTCATTATACTACAAAATCAGTTTGTCTCTATGGAACTACAAATAGAAAACCTTCACAAACAAGCAGTTGATGCAGCAATTACCAGTAATTGGGAAAAGGCTGTACAGCTTAATCAACGAATACTCGAAATGAATAGCGAGTACCTCGATGCATATCTTGGGCTTGGATTTGCCTATATGCAGCAAAATAAATTCAAAGAATCGAAAAAATATTATCAAGAGGCCTTAAAAATTGATCCTAACAATATCATTGCTCGCAATAATATTGAAAAACTCAGTATTTTAGTTAAATCAGGCAATAAATCTAATGGAGATCTCCCTGTTGACCCAAATATTTTCATGAATTTGCGTGGAAAAACAAAGGTTGTCACACTCTTAAATGTTGGTAAGGCAGATGTTTTAGCGCATTTAAGTATTGGTGAAAAAGTAGAATTACGTATAAAAAAGCGCCGCATTGAGGTTCGCAATGAGCGAGATGAATATATTGGCGCGCTACCTGACGATATTTCAAAACGCTTGATGTTCTTTCTCGAAGGCAAAAGCACCTTCAACACTTTTATAAAAGCAGCTACAAAAAATAGTGTCGATGTCTTTATTCGCGAAGAGAAGAAAGGAAGAAAGGTAAAGAACTTTGTATCATTCCCTGAAAACATTCAAGACGATTTTAAGCTTATGTCGGGAAAAAATGCTGATGATGAATCTAATGAAGGATCTGAGGACAACGATGATATGGAAGGAGTTCCAACAGATATTGAGAGCGATGACCGCGCCCATGACTTTGACAATCTTGATGAGTTCGACCGCAACGAAAAAGATGAAGATACGTACTTTTCTGAGCTTCACGAAGATGATGATGACGATGATTTTGAAGAATGATGCTCGTAATGCTCTACCTTTCCATCAAAAAATACAATTGAACCCTTAATTTTTCTTCTCTGAAAGAATTTTTCCAATTCGTCACCAAAATTAATATCGCTCATTGAACGTAATGCGAGTATAAAAGAGACGACTAAAATAATGAGTGCTGTTGCAACTATTCCCATAAGTTTTCGATTTCCTTTCCTAAGTATAGTACTATATCAACCCCCTCTGTCTCTCCCTGCTCGAGTGAGCAGTGAAATGCATGCTGTAAGAAACGTATGGTTTGAGAAGAACGTGTAAGGTTGGAGCGAATAAGGCAATTTTGAAAATCCACGCGACTTGTCGGAGACAAATCGACAATCCGAATCCCCTGCCCTTCAATAATGCGCGAAAGCGTTACCGCGCTTTTATAATTGTGATATAAAATTTTTACTTCAAGCCCTTCCTCACGAAGTGATTGATGATAAAAAAAGCCCTTATATTTTTTCTGGAAAGATTTTTCAGATGCGCCGCGCAATACCACGTAATCCTGTTGACGGCGCTTTGCAATAAGATATCCAACATACATTTTGTCAAAAATATTCATGTTGGTCATATTTTTAGATGAAAAAATGCGCGTGATAAGATCAAGCTTTTGATATGTCGGCTCGTCTGTATCGGGCTTTTCATATACCTCGGGTTTTTTTGGTGACACATAATAATTCACATATGCCGACGTCATTGAAGAAAAAGTGCGCTGCAAAATGCTTGGATCTTTTTCTATAGCAACAAGCTTCCCGAGCGAGCCTAATGGATACTCATTGTAGCCGCCGGGAATCATTATTTTTTGTTCATGCGATAAGCTGACAATATAGTTCACATTGTCAGTAAGGCCAAAAGAAAGTATGGTTGCTTCTTCTCCAAAGAATGCGACATTAATTCTGTCATGACGAGCAAAAATAGCTGAAGTGTGTAGTGCACGCAGGGTCACGATAGCCATATACAAAAAGATTGCCCCTGCGACACCATATAGGATCATATTGTGGCGCTTCGCGCCATTCTTACGCCATGCCATGTTCAATTTTTAGGCGCTTCACTTTCCCTAGGATATCTTTTTTTGGCATATTGAAACCGACAAGCACCTTTTTCACAATTGATAACGCTGCTTCAAACTCTGGTTGCACAACTACCTCTGCGCCTAAATCTTTAATGCGTTGGCGATACGCATCAACGGCAATACGCGACAGAATAGTTACTTTTGGATTCAAAATTTTTGCATTTAAAACAATCATTTCTTGCGAAAATAGGTCAGGAACGGCAGAAACCAACATGGCAGCATGATCGGTTTCTGCGAAGTCTAAAATGTCAATGTCGCTGGGATCGCCATAAATAATATTGACACCTTTCTTCTTTTGCTCTTCAACAATTTGTGCATTATAGTCAATTGCAATGAATGGCACATTCGCTAGTGTGAGTGCTCGACCTATATAGCTCCCTACCCTACCATAACCGCATATAACGACATGGTCCTTTAATGAGAGCACATCGATATGTGCTGGCTCACTATCGAGCCGGTGCGCGATGTAGTGATCGACTGCGGGCAATCGCGCACGAATAAACTTTCTGATTGCTGCATACATGTGATCTTTATGATCGATAAGAATTGGCGACACGGTAATGGTAATAAGGGTCGCCGCAATAGCAAAGTAATATGTATCATTACTTACAATTCCCCCAACCTGGCTTTGTTTCAATACCACAAAGGCAAATTCTCCGATCTGCGAAAGCATTAATGCTCCACTAAACGCGGTCTTTGAGTGGAATTTAAAGTATGTAAACAATGCATCAACAATAAGAAATTTGAGCACCATTGCCACAGTAACAAAAAGAATTGTTGCGGGAAGTTGCACAAAAAGCTGCGATACGTCGAGTGTCGCGCCCATAACAACAAAAAATAGAATCGTAAATAAGTCGCGCAGCGGGCGCATTTGCGAGAAAATCTGATAATGCTCCATTGTCCCACCGATAATAACCCCGGCTGCAAATGCCGCAATAGCTGGCGATAAACCAAGATACGTAAACATAAAAACCGCTGATACAATCGTTAATATCGTCAATAAATTGAGTAATTCCTTTGATAAATGCGCCGTCTTTGAAAATACAAATGGCGCAAGTTTCTGGCCAACAACGTACATGGCAGCCAAAATAAAAATGGTCTTCCCTGTTGTTTTAAGAATGTCGCTCAAAATATCTAGAGGTCCTGATCCTGCTCCAAGCGAAGAAAGAAAAATCATAAACGGAATTACCATAAGATCCTGCAAAATAAGAATTCCCAGCGTGAGGCTTCCCATTAAGGAATCCTCTTCTCCTTTTTCTTGAATTATTTTTGAAACAAGGGCTGTAGATGAAAGTGAAAATGCAAATGCGATGATAAATGCTTCAAGCATTGTAGTCCCACGGAGCATAATGAGCGAAAAAAATACAAGCGTTGTGAGCATCATTTGTGACAGCCCCACTCCCAAAAGAAGCTTGCCAAAGCGACGAAGTTTATTAACGTTTGTCTCAAGACCAATAGTAAACAGCAACAGAATAAGTCCGATTTGTGCAACATTGGATAAAAATTGGTCAGCCGTCCCCTTAGTCAGTACACCAAGTGCCATGCCGGACACAATATATCCAAGCATGCGAGGCAACTTCAATTTCGTCATAATTGCGCCGCCAAGAAAAGGAAAAAGAATGAAGATTATTGCATTAAAAAGGAAGTCTAAGGGTAATCCTGACATATCCCTTCATGATATCATATCTTGATTTGGCGTTCGTACTCAATTGAGTATCGAGCTTCAGGTACAAGTTTGAGGCGCTCATAAGGAATTGGTTCTTTTGTTTTTTCACAAATGCCATATGTCCCTTTTTCGATTTTTTGAAGTGCCATATGTACCAACTCCATTTTCTTTTGGAGCGATTCAATTTCTGCAGCAATGGTCTCGTGCCCCATCTGTTCACGAACATCAGTATCAACTGCTGCGTTATCGTTTACATGGTCAGGATCATTGAAAGGGTCTTGCTTCTTTAAACGTCCTATTGTAGCTTGAAGATTAATATCTTCGTTAAGAAGTGCTTGTTTGAGTTCATCAATCTGTGCTTTCGAGAGATCTTTGTGTGCCATGTTTTGATTTTTTTGGAAATAAATGTTTTGCTACAAGGATAATATTTTCCCTGTACGTTGTTAATAAAAAGATTGTTCCAACAATGAAAAGCGTGCCTCCCGCTATCATGTTGAACGACAATCCAGCCAAGTATAAATGATTCTGTTTTAGATTGTCAAGAATTAGTTCGACCAAACCGAAGTATAAAATGAAAAGGATGAGAGAGGTTCCCGCTTTAGCTCGATCTCGTCGAACGGTGAAAAGTATGCGATATGTGACGAGAAATCCAATAAAAAAGAATATCGCCTCATAAAGGGCTACAATATGACGCAAACCTTCTACTCCAGCATAACGCACACTTAGTAAAAATTTCGTAACTGTGCCAATGTCGGACCCACTTAAGAAGCTGCCAATTTTTGTGACCGTTATAGCCAAAAATAATGGTGAAATTATGTACTCTGAAAGTTCAAGAATATGGATTTTACGTGGACGAGTAAAAAGCAAGAGTGTCAAAAAACCCCCTGCCAGAGCCCCAAAGAGTGAAAGCCCCGGATACCCGTTAATCAGAATGAACTTTAAAATGCTAAATCCAAATTTATCAAAATTGAGCGCAACATATACCAAACGACCGCCTAAAAACGCGCCAATAATGCTCACAAAAAGACCGTCAAAGATCTCTTCTTCTTTGTACGAGGTAAGTTTTATATTCTTCCAGAGAACAAAGGCGCTCGCCAAAAAGGCTGCTAAAAGGAATACGCCTAGCGTATATATTTTAATAATGCCGAAATGTATGAGCACAGGTATCATCTTTAGATCTTAGTGATCGAGGCGTGACGCAACTTTATCAGCCAGTTCCACCATTATATCATTAAAGTTCTTGCCCTCTAGATGCACTGAAATATAGCCGTGCTCGTCAATACAAGAAAAGGTCACTTCAAAGAGGCCACCGCCATGCTTACCTTTCACAACGAGGTGGCCACCTTTTATATTATGCAATCTAAGCTTTTGTTCGAGCGTAGGAACGGCCTTATGCAGTATTCCCTGCTCATCTTTCCCCAGATCTTTTACGGAAACCTCAATGCCGCGCACAATACTCTTTGGCACCATAAATGCCAAAATATCTTTTGTTGTCACAATACCAACAGGTGTTCTTTTATGATCGACAATCACAATACTTCCTATTTTTTGTTCAAGAATATGCGCAGTCACATCAGCATATGTTGCCTTCTCCCCCAATGTGGTAACGTGGCTGCGTGCATAGTTGCGCACAGGCTTATCGAGTTGTGCATCTTTGTCGCCTGAACGGGATGCGGATGCATGTCGTTCCTTCGGAGCAGCAATTGCATCAGTCACATCATACTGTGAAACAATGCCATCCAAGGTTCCTTGATTATTGATCACCACAAGCTTAGAAATCTTGTTTTCTTTGAAAAGGTTTAGGGCTTTGCTAAGCTTATCTTCCCCCTTTATTGTTACAATTTTTTTATCACTTACTTTTTGATGCATTTCCTTAGAAAAATCATCTGTTCGCAACATGTAACTTAATAATCTGCGCGCAGAAACGATGCCAACAAATTCATGGTGTTCGTCAACGACAGGTAGATAATGAATTTTCGATTCGATCATCAAGCGCGCGGCCTTTGACATGTTGTCATTAAGGTGTAGTTTTGGTGGATGAATCAAGCAAGATTGTACTTTTGTACTTCCGGGCAAGGTTTTCTTAATTACGGCATAAAACGGATTTACCACACCCACAAATTTTTTGCCTTCAAACACAAAACCAGCATCATGTGACGATTCGAGTTGGGCTAGAACTGAGGAGAGCGTATCTTGAGGTGAGATTTTGATAACATCGGTCGTTTTTAATAAATCCTTAACCTTCATAAAAACGTTGTTAAACTGCTAATCATTTCCATTATACGCCATTTAGTATAATAAGTCCCAAGTACAGCCAGAGTGCTGGAATGGTAGACAGGTTAGTCTCAAAAACTAATGCTCTTTTGAGCGTGAGGGTTCGAGTCCCTCCTCTGGTACTTGCAAGCTTCTTGACTTTTCCTCTTTATTCGTGATACTATGTTTTTTTAGAAAAGTTGCGATTTTTTACAATTTTCGCGCGATTTTCTCTTAAAAATGACCAAAATTCGCCATTTTCTTTCGATAACTGATATTTCAAAAGACGAACTTCTCCACATTCTTGACCTATCTGCACAACTAAAAAAAGAAATCTACGACGGAAAACTGAACAAAGAAGTGCTCAAAAATAAAACAATGCTGATGATTTTTGAAAAACCATCGCTCCGTACGCGCGTGTCCTTCGAAATTGGCATGACCCAGCTTGGCGGCCACGCAATTTACCTTGCCCCTGCAGATATAGGCATGGGCAGTCGCGAAGAACCCAGAGATGTGTCCGCGGTCGTATCACGCATGGGCGATATCGTAATGGCTCGCACTTTTAAACATAGCACTGTCGAAGAGCTCGCCGCTCATTCCAAAGTACCCGTCATAAACGCGCTTTCTGATCTTGAGCACCCATGTCAGATTCTCGCAGATCTGCTCACGATGCAAGAAATCAAAGGAAAACTTGAAGGGCTTAATGTTGTGTTCCTTGGTGACGGTAATAACAACGTCACACATACACTATGCCTCGCAGCAGGAATGCTCGGCATGCATTTTAAGGTTGGGGCTCCAGAAGGCTATTTTATGAACGCTGATATTGTAAAACGCGCGAAGAAACTTGCCGCCGAATCTGGCGGCTCTATAACCGAATCGGCAGATCCAAAAGAAATGGTTAAAGACGCCGATGTCGTTATTACCGACACATGGGTCAGTATGGGAAGCGAAGCAGAAAAAGAAGAACGCCTCAAAATCTTCCCACCTTATCAAGTGTCGGAAGATATGATGAAATTAGCAAAAAAAGACGCGATATTTATGCATTGTCTCCCCGCCTATCGCGATAAAGAGGTTGCTGCAGCAGTCCTTGATGGACCACAATCAGTAGCCTACCAAGAAGCTGAAAACCGCTTACACGCCCAAAAAGGGCTAATTGTATGGCTCATGAAGACCGTAACCTCTTGAGGTTCGAACCTAATTATCAATTAATTAAAATTACATGAAAAACACATTTTTTGGCAAAAGCTTCATCTCAATTGAACAGATTACCTCAACCGCCGACATCGACTACATTTTTAGCGTCGCGGATAAAATGAAAAAAACAATCGAGTCAGGCAAGGTTTATGAGCCGCTCAAAGGAAAGACTGTTGCAGTGCTCTTTTACCAACCATCAACCCGCACTTTCACCTCATTTGTTGCCGCAGCAAAGCGCCTTGGCGCCTATGTCATCGACATTAACGAGATGACGAGCTTCAGTTCAGCGGTCAAAGGCGAAAGTTTGGAAGATACGATTAAATCCATTTATCAAACAACAGGCGCGAATGCAATAATTTTGCGCCACCCAGACAATACATCGAGCGAAATAGCTGCATCTGTGCAGAATATTCCTGTTATCAATGGCGGCAGCGGTACAGCCGAACACCCTACCCAGGCCTTGCTCGACCTCTACACTATTTACAATAAATTTAAGCGTCTCGACGATCTACATATAATGATGGTCGGTGATCTAAAATATGGCCGCACAATAAAATCACTGGCAAAACTTATTGCGCGCATAAGCAAAAACTCAAAGATCACCTTTGTGTCACCAAAAGAATTGCGCGCGCCAAAAGATTTTATTAAAGATCTAAAAGACCGCGTTGAGGTATCGCAACGATCGAGCTTTGGCACCGAAATCGAAGAGGCCGATGTTGTCTATATGACACGCGTTCAAAAAGAATGGTTTGAAAAGGAAGGTAAATTGGATCAATATGAAGCCTTAAAGCTCAAATTTATAATGAACAAACACGTCGCGGATAAAATGAAAAAGGACGCAATAATTTTGCACCCGCTCCCGCGTGTTGGAGAAATAATGCTCGAGGTCGATAATGACCCACGCGCGTGGTATTTTGAACAAATGCGTTCAGGGCTTTATATCCGTATGGCACTCATTGAATCAATATTAATGGGCAGCTAAACCAAGCATACTAATCGCTGCTGTTACAGATGTCGCTAAGGGATATTCATGCCAACCCTCATCTTTAACAACTGTCATAACTCTTTGTGCGAGCGATGGGGTTACTGATACATCGGGTAATTGTTGTCTAATAATAGGTACTGCCATCGCATACACGTCTCTCGCTGCTGCTGCGTCAGCTACAGCCTTATCTACATCGGCAGGAATTCGATGTAGCCCGCCACTAGCGGCAAAAACTACATCCAAAAGCTCAAATGCCATATGTTTTTTAATATATGTATCGAGCTCAGCAAGCGAATCAATAGATAAAAATCTTTCTGCCTCTTCAACAGGAATTGTTCCTGCATCTTGACCTGCTCTAACATGATCCCAAAAGTCTTCGATGGTACTAAAAGACAGATCAATTTCCATATGATCACCCGGTTTTTCCCCTGCTCTGATTTCAAATAAATCCCTTAGGGCCTTGACCTCAGCTATTTCTCCATCAATCTGTGCTCGACTATCATCCAATGACTTCATATCTTGACCCATAATCCCTTCATATTCTTTAGCTGCAATGACTGCTCCTCTCAAATCTGGCTCGAGATGAAGATATCGAGTAAGATCAAATGTGCGCTGAGCACCTGTTTGTGTTGCGTATGATCGTTCAACTTCAATACCGCTTTCGACTAGCATCTCTTTAACAAGTGATCTTGAACCCTCCGGTGTCATCCCTTCTAAAATACCACCTCGGTATAATGCTCTTCCGTCTTCGAAAGCCTCAAGTTCATCGTCGGTAAGTGTGAACTGCCATTTTCCCCACTGCTTTCTACATTCTGCCTTTATATTCGCTGTAGTCGGTTCTTCGCCACGAGCGATGACGCCAGCCTTTGCATCTTCCCAAGGTGCTGCATATTTTTCACCGCAACCTACAAGGATTTCTAACAATGCTCTTTTTGGGTCAATATCAGCACTACGACAAAATTCACGCATACCTAATTCAAGTCTTGCAGCACGATCAGCATAGTCTTGAGCAACAAGCTCATCAATGGGATGACCTTCGTCAACAATTTCTTTTAAAACCGTATGTGTAGCGGCAAATTTGTCGAAAGCAGATAGTGCAGTACCATAATGCTCGGCAGAAGGAAGATCACCATAAACCGCTTCATGCCAAGTAGGCGGTCTATCTTGCACCGCCATTTCTCCTATTTGGGCTTCTGTAATAATGACTCCATCTTCAGCTGCCATACTATAAAGTTAAACTATACATAACCTCTTGTCAAGTACTATAAGATGTTTACTGTGGAACCAAAAAATATTCCTGATATAGTGTGCGTGCAGGCGCGGAACTAAGGCAATTTTTTGGAGAGCGAAGTGGTACAAGCTGGGCACCATATATAAGAGTACATCAGGCAGCAAAAAAAAGCAAGATTGTGTATACTATATACAGATGAAGAAACAGCTTCATAGCATTATCCTCGCGTCAAGCTCGCCTCGACGAAAAGATTTACTTACACAAATTGGCCTTGAATTTCAGGTTGTCCCCAGCGACTATGAAGAAGACATGACTATGCCCCTCCCACCTCTTGAACTCACTGTGCATCTAGCCAAAGGCAAGGCGCTTGCGGTCACCGAACAATATCCCAACGCAATTATTATCGGCGCAGATACCATTGTCGCGCTTGGCGATACAATACTTGGAAAGCCACATTCTGAAGAAGAAGCCGAGCGCATGCTACAATCACTTTCAGGCACTCAACACAATGTCATCACCGGCATGGCTGTTATTATTCCCGCTTCTCTCTCGCCCACAAAGACTCAAATTATTGAAACGCATATAAGTAGTAGTACGGTCACACTTCATAAACTACCGCATCAAGAAATTCTGAATTATATCGCTACAAAAGAACCTTTAGATAAAGCTGGTGCGTATGCTATCCAAGGATATGCATCAGCCTTCGTGCAAAAAATCGAAGGAAGTTATAGTGGTATTGTTGGTCTACCTGTTGATTCGCTGTATGTCATTTTAAATAAATACAACATATGGCCTGGCTTGTCATAAAGGGATAAGAATGATATAATCGCAGTCCCTAAAAGCTTGGCATAACTTATGACAGCAACAGCACAAACTGAAATAGTCGCTACACACGCAGAGGAACCTCGCTTAGCTTTTACTGGTAATCCAAACCTTATTCCTGTATGTCTCCCCGAAACAGTTGTCGGCTATCAAGATGTCGTTGTTGAAGCGCTCAGACCTGAACATGAGGCTTTTGACGAATATGCGAAGGCATATGTTGGGCAGATTCTACATAGAGACAATATTGCTGCAGGAACTTTTGTGTGGCCGCCATTTAAATTAAATGATCTTGCTAACGCAACTGATGATCAACTTTATGACAAGGATGGCAACATGAAACCAGATATTGTACAAAGAGCCATTGATGCATATCTCGTTCCCACCGTTCAAGATAAAGGCAATCACCTACTTGTATTACACGGAACAGTAAATGGGAGCCCACAGCTTATCGGCGGTGGTCTTTCATTTGACAGTGTCGTCAATGAAGATGAAGGCTGGATTAGTAAAGGCATTGTTGCAAAAGCCTCAGAGGATGGCAGTATCGAACACCGTGGTAAAGGTTTTGGTCGTGTCATTCAAGAAGCTCGGGTTATGCATTGGATGATGGAACACCCACAACTCAACAATTTAAATACAGGTGTTAATATCAATCCTGAATATAAAGGCCGCCATATTGATCGATTTGCACATCAGATAACAAGCAACGTTATTGGCGATATGGATGTTATACAAAGACTTCGCACAGATCAACCGGTCACTCTTACTGACGTGATGAACAACTTTGCCAACAGTATGAGCTTACATTCCGGACGTGGTTATGGCGATTCCCTGGGTTATTCTGAAGGAGCATATGAAGAATTCCTAGCTGAAATTGCCAAACAAGTTGGCCCAGAAGGTTTTTCTGGATTTACTCCCGACTCTGTTGTGAAACGTAAAAATATTATGGTAGCAACGGCAAAGCTGCTGAATGTTCCAATGACTTCAACAGAACATACATTCCTGCGTCTTGGTGGACGTATGCTGAATGCCATTGAAAACAGCGCTGTTGTCCGCGGAGCAGAAGAATTGAATCATACACGAAGATATTTAATTGTTCGTGAAGATTGGGAAGCCCTAGCTGTGCAAAGGTATCCAGAAGTTCAACCGTAGCTTGAGCAACTCAAGGCGGCGTGATATACTATATATGTACTTATGAAAGTTGCCAACTTCATGCGAACCTCGGTGGTTTCCGTTCCTTCGGACGAACCGGTGCGAACGGTGACTCGTCTTATATTTAACCTCGGTATTAAAAGTGTTCCTGTTACTGATGGCGGAAAACTTGTCGGCATCGTAACTGAAGAAGATATTCTTACAAAACTCTTCCCTTCTGTACGCGATTTTATGGAAGATCGCGGCGACTCACATGATTTTGAAGCAATGGAAAAAAATTTGAGCGCCTTAATAAATAAACCTGTGAAAAAAATTATGAGTGTGCGCCCTCGCGTTGTTCATCCTGACCTCCCTATTATGCAGGCGCAATCTATTATGATTGTGCAGAAAATAAGTCACCTTCCTGTTGTTGATGAAGACAAAAAATTAGTCGGCATTATTTCACAAGGCGATGTATTTAGAGCAGTAGTAGGCCAAGAAATACCATATGATGATAATGAAGAATACCATGCGTGGCTCTCGCGACACTGGGATTTAGTCGTGCCTTGGAAACAAAGACTGAGCGGCGAAATTGCTGCTTTTAACAAACTTTTTGAAAAGAAATATAGTTATCGTATTCTCGATATTTTTTGTGGCACCGGTGAACATGCAATCGCGCTTGCGCGCGAAGGTTATGATGTAATCGGTATGAATAAATATACCCTCATGCACAATGCAGCAATGAAAAAATATGCGCAGATACCAGAATACTTGCAACGACGGGTTGATTTTGTCCAGGGCGATTATGTGGAGCTTTTGAAGGATAAAAAGGAAGATTATGATGCGGCGATCTTTATGGGCAATGCCCTCTCTCACAATCCACATGATTACAAGAAAATTATTAAAACAACAAGCCAAAGCCTGACAAAAAAGAACGCACTTATGATTCTGCAAATCGCAAATTTTGACAAAATCTTAGGAAATGGCGGCCTGCAAGACTTTAATATGCGCCCATCAAAGGTAAACGATGATGCAAAGTATGCTTTTATAGAGTTTTACGATGGAGGGAGAACAACGACTAAAAAAGACCTCCTCACGCTCAATATGGCCATATTGCGCGAAGCTAACCATAGATGGCGCTTTGCAGCAATGAATAGTACACCAATCGCCTATATAACCGCTGACAGCATTAGCGCCCTTCTCAAAGAAAATGGGTTCAAAAAGATCGAAATTTACGGCAGTCACTTCCTCGAACCTCTCTTCGAGCACAAATTCTCTGTCTCTGAGCACGACTGGATGAACGTCGTCGCAAGCCGATAAGCCCAGGGCTTAAAGAGCTCGTGTCTGACTTGAAAAATAAGCTCTCTTTTAGTATAATACTATAGGTCAAAAGTGCGCGACTACCGATTCATGCCGTGGAGGTGGATCGTGTTCGACGGACTGAAGGATTTCGTGTCCGAACACCCGATTTTCGTCCTGTTCATCGCTTTGCTGCTGATGTCAAACCGAATGGGATCAGTAGCTCAAAAGCAGTACGGATCGGGGCCGAGTCCTGGGAGCATACAAGCTATCCAGACGCTCGAAAGCTGTCGGGGGCAACGATACGTTGTCAAGAGTGGTGACACACTGTATGGCATTGCGTTAGCCTACGGTTCAACCGTAGATGCGATCGCATCTGCCAGTGGCGTCTCCAACCCGAACATCATTTCTCCCCCACAAATGCTCTGCATCCCGTAGCGGGACGCAGACCTGCGGCGGGAGGAATCCGCACCTGAGCGGCCCGGCAACACGCCGGGCCGCTCTACATACAATTCGTTTCTTGATCGACGATACGGATCGTTTTGAAATAAATGATGCATATTGTCGTTTAAGATGTAGGCCCGTTCAGCATTCCCAACCGCAAGGAGCAGGAAATGAAGAAGCCTCTACTTATCATGATTATATGCGGCGGCGGGGCCCTCTTGGGCCTTTACGACGCAGCAATCAAGGGCCCCATTTCTCGATCCAATGGGGGTACGACGAACAATGGATCGGCAAAGGTGGCAATAGCCGCTGGCAATTGCGCCGGCGTGCACACTGTTGCGGCCGGTGAGACGCTGGGCAGTATCGCTACCAAGTATGGGCATACGGTCGACGCCCTCGCGCAAGCGAACGGGCTGACCAACCCAAACTTAATCAGCGTTGGGCAGCAGATCTGTCTGCCCAAGAGCCCGGCGCCACAGGTTGTAGCTTCGAGCTGCAGCCAGCAGCACACGGTAGCGCTCGGCGAAACGCTGAGCAGCATCGCTGCCAAGTATGGCACGACAACGTCGGCGCTCGCTAGCAAGAACAAGCTGGCGAACCCGAACTACATAGCTGTTGGTTGGGTGTTGTGCGCGAGCCCCTAGGGGCGAACGCAAACACCCGAGAACAAGCCGGTGGCCTAGTCGCGACGCACGTTGCGACTAGGCCACCACAATTCCCAACTTCATATTTCTTCCCAAATCTTCACTGGTGAAAATTTAAGACGAAAAATGAATTATGTACCGTACAGGTGCCAGCGGCCGAACCGCTGGCACCTGTCTCGGCACCTTCTTTGCGTAGCACATCTCCTTTCGGACCCTTAGGTCCACTGGCCAGTATTGGCCCAGTCAGCAAGTGACTCAAACATCGCCTCGTAGGCCGCGCCGTCGTCATCGCGTTCCTCGAGTGGCCTATAAAGGCTGACAGGCCACCACATACCTCGGCGAGGCAGGATGAGATTCCTCCTTTTCGGACTGTTCTCCTGCTTGACGCTGAAGCTGAGGATCGAAAGACCCAACAACCCTTCGTACCAGAGCGAAGGCAAGAGACCACCCACACTCTCCGACTTCGGAGTCATGATCATGGACAACTTGATGGTCTCTGAGATGCCAAGCATACCCTTAGACCACCGCGGTCGTGACGATACGACCAGCTTCTTGCTGTCCGTATGGATCTCAACCCGAAGGAAGAGAATGTCGAGGAAGCTGAGTTGAGCTTGCCTCCTCACTCTACCAGCGATTAGGGCCAGCCAGGGCTTCGGAAGGCGTATGATGGTAGGCCGCACGTCCATGGCCATCTTCTCATCGCCTTCTCGTACCCACAGATCTGGCCGGAACCGAAGCGGGTTGCCTCCTTCTTGGCGAGGCGAGGTGTCATCAGAAGCTCCTTCCGGCTCCTCTTCCATCACCACGACCTCCGTGCGATTCTGCCGTTGTGCCCACCGTGAACTCACCCGGCCTGAAAGCCAGTAGACGGCCACCATGGGCAGATCAAGCAGATTGGTTGAGCTGGCGGGAGTAGCAAGTTGCTCGCTCACTGCTCCCTCTTCGGGTTGAGGTGTCGAAACCTGGCGAGACGCGATGAAGCCACGAATCTGGACCGAGAGCCAGTACGCGAACCTCATCGGAAGGTCAAGGATTTCTCCAATCATCTTGACCTCCTACTCGAAGTGACTTCTGCCAGACCAGATCTCCCCCCAACAGGTCGCTCCCTGTGTGTTCATCAGGACTTCGACCTGAGGGATTTGGCCGGGGACGTTGTTGCGTAGGCTTTTCGGATCGAACCGATGGCGCGACCCAAGGGGAAGCACCTTGCTCCCATTGTCCCATACGCAATCGATTCCCGACGGTGAATCAACTACCAGCCATCCGGTGAACTGCGTTGCGAACGCATCCGGACCGTTGTTGGAAGAGGCCGGAGCCGGCCCCGGCGCGAACGCCGGGGCCATGCTCTGACTGCTCGTCTCGACGAAGATGCCCTTCGGGTAGTCCTGCGGGCCGAGCTTGCCCTCTCCTTCGAGGGTCTTGCCATCCAAGGCACCGAGCCCCTTAATGGCGGCTTCGTTGAGATCGACCGTCGCGACGCCGTAATCGGAGTTGTCCTTGTCGCTGCAGGTCATCTGCCACTTCTGCGGCGAGAACACAGGATCCTCGACCTTGACGAACGTGCAGCGCACGCCTTTCGGGATCTGTGCGAGGGTCGCATCGCCGTTCGTGTGGTAGTGGTTGTCGGTGAACCAGTCGGCCCAGGCAACCACGGGCTTCGGGACCTTCTGGTCGTAGCGGATCGGGGTCGGACTGGGCACTGGGGTCGGCTTGTTGATCTGGACATTCACACCGTCGCTCTGGTGCGAGTCGACAGCCGGACCGCTCGAAGAGTAGTCACTGTTCCCATCGGACGAATCACCGTCCTTCTGGATGTGAACACTGCGGTTCAGGCCAGCGATGTCGCCATCCAGTACGTTGTCGACGCTGCCGACAAGGATGTCGTCTGTCTGAACCCGCTCTGCCCCATTGTCCATGAACTTGCGCCCGAGGTCGATGACGTCCCAAAAGCCCATCGTGATGAGCAGGAGGACGACCACGAATCCTCCAAGCGCGGACAGGCCGTTGGTGATGTTGACGCCTTTCTTCCTGATGTCCTGAACAGCTGCGACCAGGAAGTAGAGTCCCAGCACGAAGACGATCCAGGCAGTGAGTGTCTGACTTTCCATCTCGAAGTGACCTCCTGTCACTGTTGTGCCAGCCACCCGAGGGTAGCCAGCGTTGGATAGATCTCCAGCATGGCCTTCCACGATTGGCAGTCGTAGCCGTTCGTGTTGTTGGAAGACGTGCAGGAGCTATTTACGGGCCAGCGTCGATCAAAGAACATGACGCCGGTCCGATTGTTATCCGTCACGCCATAATGAGAGCGCGTCTTCTGCAGACTCTCCCACTTGGCGGAAGCACCCCCGAATCCATCGTTGATCACAACGAATCGAAGGCCCGGAACTCCACCGAAGTCAGCATTACTGCCTCTTATCGAATGGAACACGTCCCAGACCAGCACAATCCCCTCGCCCTTCAAGCCAGCCTTTTCTCGAGCCCTTGCGAACTCTTGAGCAAGCTGCTTCACATCTGCGAAGGTAAGTGCCGTGTTGTGCTCCTGGTCAACCACGATGCCGTCCAATCCGAATGGCGTCAGCTGCGAAATCCCCTTGCGGAGGTCCTCAACCTTACCACTCGCATCGAGCAGAACCATGGTCCCATTGGCATGGGCCGTTGGAATCAACTTCACGAACTGATTCATCGTGAAGCCCGAGTGCAGTACCGGCACGACAACCGGAGTTGCCGACCGACCCGTAGCGCTTTCGACAGCGCTAGCCCAACTCTTCCCTGCCCCAACGACTTGGTCTTCGGTACAGGTGTTCCCGAGTGTGCCTGGCCCACCGTTTGTACACGGCCACCCCCACACGGGGGTGAAGAGGCCCGTTGCCGGAACCTCAAACGCATACGTGCGGCTGACACCAAGAATCTTCTCGAGAACAGATACGTCGAAGGTCACGGCGCTGTAATTCCTCAGGAATCCGAGAGCTCCCATTTGCAGAGCTCCAACGGACATTCCAAAAAGGAACGCCAGGGTCATGATTTGGACGTACAGAATGACGTACCGAACCCACAACTCCTTCAAACTCCCCTTCTTACTCTTCACAAAGTACCGGATAATCTTCCCCATCGAACGGAAGGGAACGATGATCACGATACCCATGAGGAGCAAAATGGCAAGCAGAATGAGCGTTGGGCCCAGTGCTAGTGCATAGGCAAGCGACGGGCGTGACTGCATGGGGTTATTGCCCTGGTAGGGCTCATCCCATGGCCAGTCCTTCGTCGCCCCGCCAACGCGGTACTCCATCAGCTTGGGATCGAAGTACGTATCGATCCGTTCCTGCTTTTGGTTCGCGTCGCGGATTTCGAAGTGGGTATGCGACCAGCCAGTCTTGCCGGTCATTCCCACTCTGCCCAGCACGGTTGATTGATCCACCTGTTGACCCACCTTAACCATGACGTACCCTTGCGGGTCGCCATCGGAGCCGGATGGAATCTTGAACGATGGATCACGCTCGTCGATGAGGTGGGCATAAGCGGTATAACGACCGTCCGGGTGCTTTATCCACACCCAGCAGCCGTAGTTGCCGGCATTGTTACAGCCAGCATACTCCACCACGCCCGGGGCGGCAGCACGGACAGCAGCAAGCTGCACCGCGCTGAGATCCCACGCATTAACCGAACATCGGCCGGTCTTCACCAGGCCGAGGTTGACGCACTGCGTGTGATCGTCTTCGTTAGAGCTTATGACGTTGCTGGCAACCGGAAGCCGCCAACCATCCTTGCCCACAAGCCTTCCATCCCTGAAACCATCCACCAAATCTGGTCGCTGCACGATGAAATCGGGCTTAAACCAGTCGATAGGAAGGCTGAACAGGAACTTCTGTGCTGCGAGGATAGGATTGTTGTAAACCCTCAGTCGAGTCGCCGGGTTGTTGTTGGAAGTGATCTGTGACGGCAGGCCGCTATCCTTTTGACAGCATGAAGCCTGCAGTCGACCGTATTCTGCGTGCGTGGCATAGCCCACATAATCTTCCCCTGCTGACTGAAATGTCCAACCGGAGAGATTCATGGGTGCAACGGAGTTGTTGACCGCCACAAAAGCGCCCTTATAGCGGCGCGCAAAGTGAAGGTGCGACCCGTTGGTAATGCCATACTCGCAGTCCACACGCCCGATATGATCGCCTATCTGCACTTTCGTGCCAACAGGTATACGATCGGTATCTGACATGTGAAAATAGAACAGCGACCACGAATTGTTTGGGTCGCCATCGCCATCAAGGTCGACTGTCACTTCTCCCTGACCGGAGGTTGTAACGACCCCAGGTGCCGCGGCAATGATCCATTCATGCGAGATCTCGCAGCCCCTCGAAACAGGAACCGCGAAGTCAACCGCAGAGAACGGGCCATCTGCGCCGTATGCGCCATGAGGCCCTCCCGAGTACCACCACTTTTCCTCTGCCGCGAACGGCAAAAGGAGCGGCGGCTGTTCTGGAGCGCGCGCAACATCTACCCATGCGGGGTTCAGATTATCGCTTTGCGCGTGGGCAATATTAGTTTGTGTTGTATGTGCTGAAAGGACGAAAACCATCACGGCCATCGTCCCCAGCTTGCGAAATGCTGAGGTGGCCATCGGAGTCGTCCTTTCTGAAAGTGCCGAGTTGTCAAAGTGTAACTGCGTCTTTTCAGACACAGTCCTCCCACGCAATGTGGAAGGGAATATATTATACCACGAGGCTCGAAAAATTAAACTTATAGCATTAAACTACAAGCTTTTTTTGGAAGACTTAAGAAGTTAGATTCCACCGACCGTATCAACACCAAAGAAGCGCACACGGTCGCCTCGGAAGACCAATTCGATCTCCCCTGTCGGACCATTACGATGTTTTGCTATAAGAAGTTTCATCATGCGCTTTGACTGATCCATCAATTCATCATTATCATCGTCACCATAGAGAAACATAACGATGTCTGCATCTTGCTCAATCGAACCTGATTCACGAAGGTCAGCAAGCTGCGGCTTTTTTTCACCGCGGTGCTCGATTGCACGCGAAAGCTGCGATAAGGCAATAACAGGAATTCTGAGTTCGCGCGCGATGTTTTTTAGACTCTGTGAAATAAATGAGACCTCTTGCACGCGGCTTTCCATTCTTTTACCTGGCGTTGCAAGTTGCAAATAATCAACCACAATCATTTTCAATCCTCTTTCTATAGTAAGCTTGCGTGCCTTGGTGCGCATTTCGAGAATTGAAAGACCTGGAGTATCATCAATAAATATTGGCGCTTCAGAAAGCTCCCCCATTGCCTGAGTCAAACGCGTATAATCTTCATCAGAAAGCTTCCCTGTCTTCAACTTCCATGCGTCAATATCTGCCTGCCCAACCAATAAACGATCGACCAATTCCTCTTTACTCATTTCGAGAGAGAAAAAGCCGATAGGTTTTTTCTCACGCAAAGCAATATGGAGTGCCATATTCAAGGCAAAGGTGGTTTTACCCACACCAGGACGTGCAGCAAGAATAATAAGGTTTGAATCCTGGAGACCGGCAAGTTTGTTATCAAGGGCTGAAAAGCCCGTCGGGATGCCGCGCATTTGACTATCAGACTTCATAAATTCTTCAAGTCGTTCAAAACTTTGAGCGAGAATATCTTTCAGTTCGATAAAATCGCGATGCAGAAATGCTTGCGACAAGGCAAAAATATCTGTTTCTGCGCCATTCAATAAGTCGCGCACATCACCGGTTTCGTCGAACGATTGCTCCACAAGCTTCGACGCCACTGAGATAAGCGTGCGCTTTAAGTAACAGTTTTTTACAATTTCGGCGTATTGCCGTACATATGCAGAGGTTGGCACAATGTCGATAAGATCGTTTAAATAGTCCTTATCACCAATACGTTTAAGTGTCCCCTGCTCTTTTAGCTCCGCTGCAATGGTAATAATATCGATGGGTTTATTTTTTTCAAAAAGGAGCAAGCATGCTTCATAAATAAGACGATTTTCCTCATAATAGAAGTGTTTTGGCAGCAGGATTTCTGCAACTTCCGATACCGCACCCGCATCAATAAGGATTCCACCGAGAACAGATTTTTCGGCGTTAAGATCATGCGGTGGTACCTTGGTCGGGTTCGATTTTTGATCCATGAAAGATTATGACTGTTGGGACAACACGACAACCTTTGTTTGTTCTTCAAAATCAGCTGGTGACACCGTAAGTTTTGGCACCGCTTCATAAGTTGTAACGCCCAATTTTCCGAGAAAATCCTCAAGAGGAGCTAATTTTTCCATAACTGCAGCTGCGAATGCATCATTGCGATAATGCATAGGAATAACAATAGAAGGCTCTAATTTTTCGACAACTTGTCGAGCTTCTTCTGCATCAATGGTATAAAAACCACCAACCGGAATAAGAAGCACATCAACACCATCAATCATTTCAATTGTTTCTGCTGAAAGCGTATGGCCGAGGTCACCACAATGCAAAACTGACACATCTTCTCCTTCAATCTTATACATTGTGTTTCTTCCTCTTTCTTCACCCTTGTTCTTATCGTGATAGGTTTCGAAACCAGTTATACGAATACCTTTTCGCTCATATTCACCAGGAAGGTTAATGATCAATGGATCGCCTCCAATAACGGCTGCGGCATTATGATCGCCATGATCATGTGAAATAGTAACGACGTCGGCTTCTAGTTTTGGAAATGGTTTGCCAAGCATTTGGGCATCATATGGATCGAGAACGACAGAACCTGTTTTTGTCTTAATTTTGAATGCAGAATGACCGAAGTATGCTATTTCCATAGTAGGTGTATGGTAGCAAAATTGACATGGTATTTCAAGGACTGCGCCTACGGTATAATATCGCATGCAATATCCGCTGCTTGTATCTAATCCCGCGAACATTTTCTACCTTACTGGTATTGGCATTGAATCACGAGACGCGTGGGTTTTGCAAACAGAAAAAAATTTGCATTTTTTTACTGATGCACGTTACAACGACGTGCTCGCCGCTTTAAAAAAGCCTATTATGCCGCATGAAATTTCCGCTTCACTTCCCCTTTCAACACAAATCCAACAAATTCTTCTGGACGAAAAAAGCAGCAGCTTGTTCTTTGAAGCTGATGACCTAACTGTTTTGGAACTGAAAACATTAAAAAAGAAGATTCCCGTTGCATTCAAGCCTACTACTGGACTTCTAGCTCAACGACGAGAAATAAAAAATGATCAAGAAATTGCAAAGATTAAAAAAGCGTGTGAAGCAATCGATATGTGTTTGCACGATATTAAAAAACTCATCCGACCAGGTATTTCTGAGTATGAAATTGCTTATAAACTTGACTCATGGCTGCGTGAAAAAGGTTATGAAAGCGCATTCGCACCAATCGCTGCGGTCGACGAACATGCTGCAGTCCCCCACTTCAATACGCAGAAAAATGGTGATAAAAAAATTTCGAGAGATTGTGTAATTCTTATTGATGCCGGCGCAAAGGTGAATGGTTTTTGCTCCGATATAACACGTATGTTTGTGATTGGAAAACCTTCAAACACATTTATGAAATGTTATACGAATATGTTAGCAGTACAAGAAGAAACAATCCAACAACTTGGTAAGTTAAAAAAATATAGTGATGTTGATGGATTTTGCCGAAAGGAATTAGAAAAAGTTGGTATAACACCGCATGCACATGCAACTGGTCATGGCATTGGTATTGAAGTTCATGAAAAACCCTATGTAAGCTTGTACTCGAAAGATAGTATCAAGCCACATCATGTCGTCACCATTGAGCCTGGCACTTATATTCATAATCAGTTTGGAATCCGTATTGAAGATACTGTCTTGATTGATGAAAAAGGAAAACCCATAGCACTCACACAATATCCAAAAATGCTGTAATTACTGGGGATTATTATCTTGGCTTTCTGCTTCTAGCTTGCGGCGAATCTCATCCATTTGTGGATCAGCTTTCATATATTGCTCAGCTGCGCCGCCACCTTGGTTGGTCGTTTGGGCTTCCGCTTCCGCCGGCTTATCTTCCGCCTTCGGCTCTTCGTCGATCGTTAATTCCTCTTGCAAGGTTTGCTCCTTTGCCGCTTCCTGCTGCTTCGGCGCATCAATATCTACAAATTCTTCTTGAGATTTTACTTGACTTCGAATTTCTTCTTCTTTCTTAATGTCTCGCTGCACTTGCTTTGCAGCCTCAACTTTTGCTTTAAGATAGACCAAAAGCTCCTCACCCGAAAGATTATTGATCATAAATATTGGAAGGATAAAGCCGACCTCATCGAGGCCCTGCTCCTGAAGGTGAATATCTGATGACATAATTTTATTGAGCAGATTACTGATCTTCACTACATCCTGCTCTACCCATTGTGCGCGAGAAGTAATATTTTCTGTGACGGGAATCTCACCATTTTCATACTGGGCAAGCCACATCTTCTTAACTTCTTCGTAATCTTCAATCGAGACCTTTTTTGATGCAGGAATATGTTGTTCGATGTGTTTTTCTGGAGCAGTCGCAACTTCAAGCTGTGCTTGCGCAACATTCTTAACGGTCGCCTGCTCTACCTGTTCTTGTTGCGCAACTTCTTGTGTAACTGATTGATCTGTCTTTACAATGACAGCAGTCTTGGATATAACAAGCTTTACCTGCTCTTCTTTAAGACCTGTAGTTTCTGCTGTCTTTTGTACAAGTTCTGCTGTCGGTCTATCTATAAGATCAGGCGTACTAATGGTCTGAAGGACCTGTTGCGTTTTGGCAGGCGTAAGGTGCGATTCTGCTGCGATTGTCTGCACAAAACGCTGATTGACCGCGATGTTACTGAAAAGCTTGCTGACAATATCGCGGGTTTTTTCTCTAGGCAAGCTGAATTTAATGGCGATGTTTTGAATGACCGGCACCATGCGTGGCATTGACTGAAGTAATCGCTGCTTTGCAGCTTGCTGCTGAGCCACAGATTTTGAAGTGACCGAAGCCAAATTCTTTGCGTCAACATCGCCCTTAATCGCGCGACTCTGAATCTCGTCGCGCATATTCATGAGTTTTTGACGCTCAGTTGGAGTCTCGGCTTTGAATGGATTTTGAATCTTATCAAGATTTCTACGTGCTTCCTGATTTTCTGCTTGATTTGTCTCAAGACGTGCAATCTGCGTAAGATTTGACGCCTTCATATTCATTGATTGCACAATTGTCTCTGTGCGCGCTTGACGAATATCTTGAACGGTATCTAGATGCACGCGCGCCTTTATCTCAACATCCTTCGGCAACTTCAACTCCAGACCAGCGGTACCTGTTGGTGTTGGTACAGGGCCTGGTGTAGGACCGCCCGGCGGATTGCGCAGCGTATCATACATTGACAAAAGAATATTCTTCATCGCATAAATGCCGTCACAACAGTAATCTCTAAAGATACGCAGCAACCACCATGGAAGAATAAGCACGGTCCACAGCATGATAAGCGCGATTACATATTCAGCAAATGTGTCAACATAATTTGATGTATTCCAAATACCCAATGTTTGCGCAGGGCCTCCGTACAGAATATTTATTGATGTCGGATACACAGCCTGTGACATTTGATGCGTCCGCGAAAAGTCAAAGACGAATGGAATATGTGAGGGCGAATTCCAAATCTTCGCAAGCGACCCAAGGAATAATGCAAACAATGGACCATAGAAAACCCACTGGAAGAATACACCAACCCAAATCCAACCAATATTGCGAATGAAAACCCATGGAGCCAATATAGCCAAGAATGGCGACACAATAAGAAGGAACCACAGAACAACTTTTCGCAAAATCATCATTATGCCCAAGAAGTAATAGGTCATATTGGTGAACTTCACCAAGAACTTTGAGGTACGAACCATTTCAAAATTTTCTGCATTCCAGTTTGTACAACCAATAAATTGTCTATATGCTTGCTCACTAACTTTCGTTACATCGCCTTTTGTAAAGTCAACAAAGAAAATATTAAAGAGCTCACGAACACCAAGAGTGCGAATAAAGAACTCCATCACAATATCAGAAAGTTTTATTATGAGGAGGACAATTTGGGCAGAAAAAAGCACAAAAATAATCAAGATGGCGAGCCGTATAATCAGCGGGGTAACTTCAATGCCAAGATTAAAATTATTCCGCTGACTAATAATAATGCCAAGGCCCATGATAAGAGCCACAATCAGAATAAAGAAGAGTGCGACATTTTGTGAGAGCTTCCAGACTTCTAAAATTGTGGGATGATCGTCGATTGAGGGCCTCGTAAGTACCCAAAGCAAAAATTGACGCGAGCGCTCCCCACCTTTGCCGAGCGCAGTTATTTCTGGGTCTTCGACCCAGAAATTTGTATTTTTATCCGCAAGCCATTCAGAATAATTCTTTGAACAACTCGCTGCATATTGCTCGGATTCCTTTTTACAGCGTTCTTCAATTGCCTTTTTTTGATCCGCCGGCAACGCCGGATCAATAATACATGCTGCGGCAAGGTTCGGACAATACGAACCTTGCCGCGCACTTGAGGGCTTGTCTCCTTGCCCACTAGCACACGGTTCGGGCTCAACAAATTGTGTTGGATCAGATAAAGGCGAGCCCGGCTGAGGATAAAATTGAGCTTTAACAAAAGGCGCAAAAATAGACAAGAATACACTTGCCATCACAGCAATAACTAACACGATGCGCGCCGATTTCTTCATGAATACTTTCATATTAGAGAAAGGACCGGGGCTTTTCAAGACCTGGTCCGTGCCTTATAATATCTCCATGAAAAAGCTTGATGCAAAGGCACTTCGTGACCTAGATGAAAATGAAGAAAAACCGCAAATTCCCCGTCATCCTGTGTATTTTATTCTGGATAATATTTATGACACATATAATATAGGCGGCCTTTTCCGTTTAGCCGACGGACTCGCCATTGAAAAGCTCTACATCTGCGGCGATTCAGAAACCCCTCCCAACCATCGTATAAAAAAAGCCTCCATCGGCACATATAAAATTGTTCCCTGGGAGTATTTCAAAACTACACAAGAAGCAATCGCTGCTATTCGAAAAGAAGTACCCAACATTCACATCGCCGCTATCGAACAAGACGAACGCTCTGTTCCATATCAAACCTTTGACTACAAAGCTCCCCTTGCACTTGTTGTAGGCAACGAAACAAGTGGCTCCAAGAAAGAAGTTTTAGATCTTTGTGACAGTATTCTTGAAATACCCATGTTCGGCATTAATATATCACTAAATGTCATTATATCTGCCGCCATAGTAAGCTATCACGCATACGATCAACTTGACATTCTTGCCTCCCACACAGTATAACCATATAATGGAAGATCTCCCGGAACGATTGCGAAGCTTAACTGAAAAGAAGTATTTCGCTGTGATTGCAGTAATTTTTTTCGCTTTTGTTACCGCCCTTATCTTTGCACTGCTAGCCCAGCAGGTCACTGTACAAAATGTTGATCAGCTTCGAACTGAAATTAAAACAGGAACAAATTCTAACGGTTCCTTAAATGGTGGAATCGTGAATCAAGAAAAACCACAAACACTTCTCGATCGCGTTGCGTCGCGCATCTCTGGCAAATCAGTCAAAAACACTCGAACAAACATAACATCCCCGTCGCAAGGAGGAAACAATGACCAAGGCGATAATACTGTTTCAACAGGAAAAAAAGTAACAAGCGGCACGACAATTCCTTCACAAGATCAAAAAGAACTCTTGGAAAAGATAAATCGTGAGGCGCTTCCTATTCCTAAAGTTGTCGTAAAAGATTATGTATTGCGCACAGCCTTGCCAAACACCCCGAGTGAGCTTAAAATATATAAACTTAAAACCACATATTCTCAAAGCGATATTGCCTCAATGGCACAAACACTTGGACTTTCCCCACTCTCAAGTAGCTCTGTTGTTATAGAAAAAAATAAGGCAGGCCTTACGCAGATTTTTGACCTTCAAAACAAACTATATCTCGCGGTTAATAATCAAACTGGAACGGTTATGTTTAGTGCGAACAATGCTATTCGCCAGGCAGCAACTGGAGACTCTAAACAAGATGCGCTCGCTCTTGCTCGCTCGCTTGGTTATACACAGCCATGCTTACAAGCAACCGATACCTACACAAAAAAGTCTAACCCACAATCTACCTATGTCGACATTCATTGTGAATGGCAAACAACAGGAGCGCCAATCGTGAGCTACTTCGGCATTCTTAATTTACCCGTCAACGAAGCCTTGAAAGACATATCACTTGGCGCAGTCCCCGCCGCACCTCGTGGAGATGACTTTAGACCAACAGACTTCAACACCATAACGGTACAATATGATAAAAAAACAGGCGGCGTTTTAGCATTTAGCTCGAATATTTTACCTGTTCAATCAGAAATTAATGTGCCAACAAGTAATATTGTTGATGCAACAAGTGGTTTCGATAAGCTCAAGGGCAACCAGAAGCAATTTGCTTTTGCCGCACCACAAGGCTCTGGTTTTACGGATCTTCGCAATGTTTACATTAATAATACTGCCCAAGCCGAGACCGTTGACGTAACAGATTTTGTACTTGCCTACCCTGTTGTGCCAGGCATGAAACAGGAATATTTGTGTCCCTCATGGATCTCTCGTTCACAAGGTCGACTTGAAAGTGGTTATGATGGACTGTTTGTAGAATCTGCTTCAGCAGTCAATGACAGCCGATGTGGCAAAACCGCAGTATTGGGGGCCACAACAATAGCTCAAAACGTATTACCAAATCCTGTGCCGACAGTTATTGATGCTGGTTCACACGCCGACACATTGCAATACAAAAATTTCACAGTTCAAGGCGAAGCATCGTCATGCCCTATTAAGGATCAATTTACCAATGCTCTGAAAATTTCAGATGGTATATATATCGCATGGATAGATAGAGGTAGACCAGGGCGTGAGTGGTGGATTGCTGTTACAAGCGAACAGCAAGTGGCTGGTGCGCTCGGTGATGGAACAGCTATTCCAAATGGGGTGCGCAGTGATTATATGGAATTTAGAAGAACACGCGCGGTAAAATGTGATATTGGTGATCGATCAGATTGTCCATTGTCAGCTTCCGTTGCAGGTACTTTTGTCGCGTGTAAATATTTGACCACGGGCTCCCCTTCTTTATATATAACGAGTAGCACACCACAACAGGTTGAAGTGAAATTAGATCCTGTTGGCGGCGTATCGTTTGCGCAGCCGGCATTAAATATAGAAAATGGCTGGAATATTACAACCTCCGCCAATAAACGCCACTATTGGGAATTTAATAAACTGGCGGTAAAAAATGCGCTAGAAAAAGAATCGTACAATGAAGCTGGCTATGTTGTAGCGAAAAAAGACCTGATTAGCTTCTTTGAGCAGACTGTTGCCCCACAAGCACATTTGAATGCTGCGCAAATTTCTGATCTTGTGGGCGAAGTTAAAAGAGAAATAAACTCATTGCGCGGCGCGTATGTGAAAATTGTCCTGTTGCCGCGTGCAGTGCTTGATCGCACACTTCCTGTATCCCTTTCCCCTGCCCCGCATGATTTCTATCGTTACTTCTTTGTCTTGAGTGGTACCGATACCAAAGTTTCACTTTCACAACCTGTGTTTAATCCAATTGTTGTCAGCGATTATTACGCAGTAGAAACAGGAACACTTATTCTTGGCGATCAATAATTACTTCTTGACTTTCTTTTTCAAACCCCATGTTTCCACGCACTAGTACATAAACCATCGATTTATTAACTTTGAGTTCAAAAATAATTAAAAAATCTTCCACGCACTAGTACACGGTATAGAGGAGGGCCTATATCATATATGATATAACGTCTAAGACAAGGAGCGATATTATTGAGATCTTATAGCAATTCCTCCTTGACATTCAATCTAAATATTATTACCTTGTAATATATGCACGTGCCAAAAAAAGCATTTTCGGTTTTTTTTAGTTTTAGTGCTTTTGTAATGCTCGCTGCTCTCATCTTTGTAACCCCCGCACATGCACAACAAAAAACTGTTGACGCACCAGCTTGTGACAATTCAATCTGGGTCTGCCCTAGTGTTACTGACATGGGTGCTAATAACAATGGTTTCCATACCCTTAAATTGAATGCAACTGGTCTTCCAACGAAAGATCCGCAAAGTGGTGTACCCATTCAATGGTATACAGTCTGTGGGTATGATGACCCAGCCCGCGGTCAGGTTTTTTCATCCAATGATAAAGAGATTGACCGCCAATTATGTCTTGGTGAGGACACCTTAGAATATATGTCCCGCCCAGTTTCTTACAGAGGTCAGCAATATAGTAATTGGGGTATGGAGCTTCTCAACGGCTCAGCCTCCCCAGCTACAACAGCTGACGGCAACCTTGAAGTATATGTGCGTCCTCACACATTTAATGTGCAAAATCATACCTGTTTCTTTGTTGCAAAGACAACACCTAGCGTTGTCGGCAGAGATGATACAAATGTAGCAGCTGGATCAAAAGACACCGATAGCTTGACCTATGCAACATTCCGAACTCAGGGCGAACCAGCAGCATGTGTATCTGTTCGCGCCGACCCCTTTGGCCGCGTCTTTAATGACGCGCTAAAGCCGGTTCCTGGCGTCGTTGTTAATATCTATGATTTCACAAGTAAAAAAGCAATTAGTCTTCCTGGCGTACCTAACCCAATCACAACAAAAGAAGATGGTATGTTTAACTTCAATATTGAGCCTGGAACTAGTTACCTGAATACAAATTTGGTCAACATGGACATTACAAAGGTCCATCCAAACGCCACTCTCGCCTACAGTAATCTTTATACATATGGCGATGCCATAGTAGAGACACTTAATAAGCCTGAACAGCGTGATATCCCTGTGCAAGGTGGCCTTCAGCCAATCTTAAAGATCATGGGCTTTAGTCATCTGCAACTCGGTGAGCAAACACGTATTGAAGGCCGCGCATCATGGCCATTGACCCAAGTTAATGTTATGCAAGGCAATGTATCTGTTGCACAGCAAAATGCTGATAAATTTGGTGGTTTTAGCTTCTTTATCAATAACACCCTTATCGATCCTTCACAACAACTTAAGCTTGTTTTAACCGAAGTTGATATGCGTGAAGGCACACCAGTCATACCTACAAATCCAAAGACTGTTGAACGTGTCTTTGATCCAATTGCTCGCTATCTTGAAGGTTATGCCTATGATACATCAGGAAGGCTTATGCCTTTGGCCACGGTTCGTATTGTGCTTGATAACACGGACGTCGTCTACTACGAAACCAAAGCTGATGATAAAGCGTTTTATTCCATCAGTCCAAAATTCCTTCCTATTCTTCCCTATCACATCGAATATAGCCCAGCAAATGTCGTACCTGCACCAGCAAACACAATTAAAGTAACTCTTCCTGACTTTGTAAAGAAAAATAAAGAATATCACGATGCAAATCTGATTAAACCTATGACGGGCACAAAGAACGGTGTTCAAGTTGATCCAGGTGCCTATGTGAAGAACAAAAACCAGGCTCAAAACGGCTCAGGAAATGAAGGTGGTCAAAATGGTGGCGAGCCCGGCATGTACAACAAAGGTGGGCTTAAAGGTGGTTCGGCGCTTGAAAATCTTGCGCGTGCCACTGGCCAATCCAGCAGCACGCTCCTCATCGTCCTCATAATCCTCTTCATTGTTGTCGCAGCAACATTGGTCATGTACATTCGTAATCAACGCTCAAGCCTCATGTCATCGAAGAATTCTGAAGACTACGATGATGAAGAGCCCGAAGAAATGGTATAAAGTTACTATGCGCTACATTTTTCTATTGCTCTTTGTCTCTATTATTCTTATATTCCCTATTCAAACCCATGCCGAAGAAACATACGATCTAAATAAAATTCGCCTCAAAATCTTTCATTTACTTAACTTTTCACCCGCAGATAATACATTAATCACACAACCCGGCTCGGGTTCAAAAGCCACGCCAACGCCAGCACCAGCTAGTGGCGCAACACCAACTCCTACTCCTGCAGGCAGCACAGGGACAATCTTAACGCGTATTTTTATACCAGAGGCTTCCGGAGATAATGTTGTTGGAGCTGGAACTTATACAACGAGCACGAATAGTTATCGATTACAGATTACAAAACCGGTTCCACTTAAAACAAAGGCGGCTGGGAATAAATATTACATGTGGCTGTCGAAAACTGATGGCACTCCTGCCCTAAATGAGCTTATTTCTTCATTTGATACGGCTTCTTTACCCTCGACGGACAAAACATATGCAAAAAACTTGAGCACCTACAATGAACTCATTGTTACTGAAGAAAGTGCGACAACTACGCCCACAACACCAAATTTCAGCGCGGTTATCTTGCGTGGTACCCAAGGACCTGCAACAGCACCTACGGCTACGCCGACACCCGGTGGAGCAACACCAACGCCAGTACCTCCAACTCCTACGCCTGGAGCAGGTGGAAAAAGTTTAGGAGATTTTCTGCGAGGAATTTTTGGATTGTGAGCTTGAAACTATAGGATCCTAATAATCTTGTTCATCGTTTAAGGCATTACATCATATATGATGTGCGCCTCCTTTATACCGTGTACTAGTACGTGGAAAGTATTTTAATTACTTTCGAGCCCAATTTTAATAATCCAGCAGTTTATGTACTAGTGCGTGGAAACATGGAGGAGCAATTAAGAAGTAAAAGGAAATTAGATCCACTCGCCCTCTGTAGGTTTTTTATCACCAGTCTCTTCAGCATCGCCCGTATTGACTGTTCCCTTAGGCTCTATAAGCATCAATGCTACTTCGTTTTCCGCCACAGTTCTATGCTCAACTCCTTTAGGAATCACAATCAATTCGCCTGATTTTACCGTATAAGTTTTGTCGCGAAGTTCCACTTTTAGGTCACCACTGATCACAATAAACATTTCATCCTCATTTTCATGCGTATGCCATACAAACTCACCCTGAATCTTCGCCAGCTTCACATGACTATCATTCAATTCGGCAATAATCTTAGGTGCCCAATGCTCAGAAAAAAGTGACAGCTTGTCTTGAATATTGATTACTTGCATTTGGAGCCCGAAGAGAGAATCGAACTCTCGACCTTCTTCTTACCAAGAAGACGCTCTGCCACTGAGCCATTCGGGCGCTTGCCACAGGATCAACCTGTACAGGTTATTATACGATATAATTAATCGTATCTATGTTGAAACGAATCTTCCCCACTAAAGAAAAAGAAGAAGATCGCCATCGCCAAGCAATCGCAAAAATGATATTTCTTGGCATTGTCGGACTAAGCATTTTAGCAGCATATGTATTGATTGACACCAATAAACGCCGAGGACCCGAACAACAACCAGAAACACTCGGCGAGCAAACCATTGAACAAGCCAAAAAACAGGATGAAGAGCTTGCTAAAAGTATTTCAGAAGGCTACGACACTGTTATTGATACTGCCGAATACTTCCGCACAGAAATTGAAGATACGACTGAAGAAGTTGTGAGTTCTGGAAAGAAACAAGTTGAAAGCACCGCCAATAAAGTACTCTATAACGCAACTCTAAAGCCAATCGTTGATAAGATAGAAGAGCTTCCAGAAGCCCAACAAGATCAACTTCGCAAACAGATATGTCCTATAGTTGACAACTGACAGAACTTATAGTATAATTCCCATTCATATGAAAAACATTGGTGTCTTAGCACTAACTCTCATTATCTTCTTAATGGCTGCTGGCCAGGTTTCTGCTGGTCAATATGGCCCTTACGAAGGCAAAAAACCTGCCCCAGGTATTTCTGTGGATAAGAAAGTTGGTCTTCCCCACACCGCCACTAAAGGTGGTCAAACCGAATACACCTATGTTGATAACCTTACCAGTGCTGACCGAAGATTTGGTCCACAGGAATATGTATTCTTCGAAATAAAAGTTAGAAACACTTCTAAAGTTCGCTTGGACGATGTCGTTGTTCGCGACTATGTTCCTGCATATGTTGAACTTTTTGAGAATCCTGGAACCTTTGATGGTAAGGACGTTGTACTCAAAGTTGGTACACTCCAACCTGGTGAAGAAAAAGTCTATATCTTTAAAGCCCGTATTATGGCCCAAAACCAGCTCCCTGCTGATAAAGGTGTTGTATGTACGGTCAACAAAGTGCGTGCATCAAACGATCGCGTAGCTGACGAAGATACAGCACAATTCTGTATTGAAAAAACTGTTACCAGCGTTAATCCCCCAAAGGATATTCCTAAAACGGGACCTGAGTATGGTGTTCTCATCATGATCTCAGCTGCTGGTTCAGCACTTGCAGGCCTCAAACTTCGCAAGTCACGCTAACCCTGATTCCTGTATACTAAGTTCATATGTCCGGTCTTTCGTATTTGCAAATTCGTACTCCAAAGGAGGATGAAACGCCTATTGAGGCGACTACTCAGATTTTTTCGTCGCTTCTTCCCTCTTCCACAAAGTGGTGGAAGGTCATTTTTAAAAAACAAATTGGGTACAGTTTTGAGATATATTTGCTTGGACAGCGTATTTATTTCTACGTAACCACACCAACCTCAAAAGAGACGTTTGTTAAAAGTCTTTTAGCTTCATCATTCCCCTCTTCTGCTGTTGTAAAGACAAAAGATCCGCTTGATTATGTGCTCAAATCCCCCTATGTCGCTACCGGCGACGCTATTTTAACGGGAAATTTTTACTTACCAATAAAAACATTCAGTGAATTTAAGGGCGTTGATCCGCTAGCTTCACTTGTGGGGTTTTTAGCGAAGGGGTCAACGCAACAAAAAGCCGTCATTCAAATTTTATTAACCCCTGCGACATTCCCCTGGCAAAAACAAGCAAATAAGCTTGCAAATCCCGCTCCAACAGCTGAAGGTGAAAAACCCGCGCCTGTATCAGGTCGCGCGCTTATTGGGCAGAAGACGGCATACCAAGGCGGAAAAGCCCTTGTAAGGCTTTTGGTGGGCTCTGAAGGGCCTGAGGCAGCCACATTTATGGAACATCTTATGGGAACATTTGGCGCCTTCGCCATGGGTGAAGGCAATCAGTTTAAATTAAAGAAACCGCGCGATAAAAAATCTTTTGTCATTCGCGTTAAGGAACGCTCAACAAACTTCTTTGAATATCGCGGACAAATTTTGAACTCAGCTGAGCTCACTACTCTTTGGCACCCACCAGGCGTGTTGCTTGCAGGAGTAAAAAATATAGCCTGGGGTAAGACTCTCGCCGGTGAACCACCAGAAAATATACCAATTCCTGATAATATGTCCGACGAAGATAAAAAGGATGTCAATTTCTTCGCTCGAACTGAGTACAAAAATAAAGATCAAATTTTTGGTATTAAAACCTATGACCGCCGAAAACACGTCTATATCATTGGAAAGACCGGCGCAGGTAAATCTACGCTCATCGCCAACATGGCGATTGATGATATTCGCCGTGATCGAGGTATTGGTATTATTGATCCTCACGGCGATTTAACTGAGGCCGTGCTTGATTATGTGCCAAAGCGCCGTATTAACGATATTGTATATTTGGAACCATTTGACCTTGAACGGCCCTTCCATTTGAACATTTTGCAGGTTCCCAACCCTGAACAAAAACATTTGGTAGCCTCGGGTATTGTGTCGATTTTCTATAAATTGTATGGTGATGTAAGCTGGGGACCACGACTTGAGTATATTTTGCGCAATCTTGTGCTTACCTTGCTTGACATTCCAAATGCAACCTTACCTGATGCGCTGCGCATCTTGGCCGACGATAAATATCGTGCGCGCGCACTTGAAGATGTGCGTGATCCGGTGGTTATGGCTTTCTGGAAGAAAGAATTCGATAAAATGCCGGATCGCATGAAAGCGGAGGCCGTCTCGCCGCTTCAAAATAAGATTGGACAGTTTGTGACGGCGCCTATGATACGCAATATTATCGGCAGCCCTAAGTCAACAATTGACCTCGCCGAGATTATGGATGAGCGTAAAATTCTTCTTTTGAACCTCTCCCAAGGTAAATTGGGAGAAGACAATGCTGCATTGCTGGGTGCTATGTTTATTACGCAGCTGCAGCTTGCCGCCATGAACCGTGCGTTCAAAAAAGAAGAAGATCGCCAAGATTTCTTCCTATACGTCGACGAGTTCCAAAATTTTGCCACGAGCTCATTTATTAAAATTCTCTCTGAGGCTCGTAAATATCGCCTCGCGCTCACGCTTGCAAACCAGTACATCGACCAGCTCGACGAAGATGTGAGTCGAGCCATTTTTGGTAACGCGGGCACATTAGTTTCCTTTCTTGTCGGCGCCCGCGATGCCGATCCACTTTCCAAAGAATTCGGTGGCATTTATTCTGATAAAGACCTTGTTTCGCTTGGAAAATTCGAAGTTGTGCTCAAACTCTCGGTTGATGGCCAAACCTCACAACCATTCCCAGCGAGAACCCTTCCACCTCCTAGCCTCAAAAATGACAATCGCGAAAAAATTGTGCGACTTTCAAAAGAAAAATATGGTCGCGCAGTAGCTTCAACAGATACCATAAGTACACGATCCCATCCCATTGCCGAACCTACATCAGGCTTTCAAAACATACAGGAGCCGTCTAAGCCTCAGAACAGCACAAATATCGATCACATCGTGCGTGCACATGAAGAAAAATCGCCACAACTACACCAAGATCGCCCACGTCAAGGTGGTGGACATGGTGGCGGCGGAGGTCAAAATAGATCCCGAAGCAACAATAATCGACCACGCTCGCAAAATTCTCAAAGATCTTCTAACCGTAGTCGTTAATCTTTTTTTAACTTCTATCCTGTATCCTACCTCATATTATGCTGACTGATACAGATATAGAAAAACTTGGCCAACTGATTGAAACTATTGTCGATAACAGACTCGAAGCTCGACTCAAACCTATTGAAGACCGGATTGTAGCCGTCGATGTACGTATACATGCACTTGAAATACGACTTGAACTTCTGGAAAAACGCCTTACCTCGCTTGAAGGTGAATTCTATGCATTTCGAGCTGATATGAACGCCCTTTTCCTCAGTCATGACCAACGAATTAGAACACTTGAAAGTTTACCAATACAAACTAACTAGAATGCTGACTAATGAAGATTTAGAAAAAATTGGCTTACTGATGGATTTGAAGCTGCATAATGCACTTGAACCAATCCACAAACGTCTTGATGGGCTTGAAAATGATATGCACGGGCTTCGCAAAGATCTAAACGAGCTACGCGAGGACCTAAACGAACTGCGCGAGGACCTAAACGAACTGCGCCGAGAAGTGCGCGATTTCAGGTTTGAATTCAATGCGTATGCGTACCAAAATAATGAGAACGTCCAAGATCACGAAAAACGCATTACCAAGCTTGAAAATACCTATGCTGACTAACAAAGATATTGAACAAATCGGACAGATCATCGAAATGGAAATAGAAACGCAGGTTATGCCTGAAATTAAACTCATCCGGGAAGAAATTGTGAATATAAAAAAGATGCAAATAACTGCAGATAGCAGGCAAAATCAATTTGAGTACGAAATGAGGCAGCTTAGGTTCGAATTCAACGCGATCGTCATGCAATTGGGCATTAGGCTCGATCAGCTTGAACTAGGCACAAATCAAAGGACAAATTGACCCTTGCGGTAGATGACTTTCTTTTTCCCGTCGCGCATAATAGCCTCAACTTGTCTATCTCCCGTAGCAATAATATCCGTATGTTCAGGCGAATCGTTGAACCCAAGATCACGCCAACCCTTATCCTTTACCTTGGCAACATTGCCTGTATACGCTTCATGATAGCTCGATCCGAGCGCAAGATGCGTATTCCCCCACTTGCCGCCGAAATTCTCATCATACAGTGTGTTTGCCATAAACGCGTCAATATGCGAAAAACGTGTATCTGTGAGCGAATATTCCCCCACCTTATCAGCATTTTTCTGCTTCACCAGCTCTTTTATGAGATTATCGTTTTTTGCCGCCTGAGCATTTACTACTCGCCCATTTTTGAACTCAAGGCGCACATCTTTAATCACATTTCCGTAGCGATACAGCGGATGATCAAAGAACACATGTCCGTTTGTCCCTCTCCAATCAGGCGAAGTGAAAATTTCGAAGCTAGGTATATTACGACCTGAGCCTGCGAGCCATTGGCGTTTCTCGCCAAGTTTTATAGTCAAATCTGTATCTTTTGCGGTCAAATGAAGTGAATCTATAGGCAACTTGCTTAATTTTACCCGTAATTGTTCTAATTTTTTGAACGTAGACCTCCAAACAGCTATAGGATTCTTCTCAGTTAAGAAACAGGCCTTCTCAATCTGATCCCAGAATTTCTCTAGGCTTAATCCTGCCTCGCTTGCCATGCCCTTTGTGCCATATAATGCGAGCGTCCAGGTCATTTTTCCCTTGTCTTCTTTATCAAATAACCATTTTTTCATAATTTGCGTACTTTTGTTCCCCATCATGATTTTTTTCGGGTCAATACCCTTGAGAATAAAGGGGTCTTCATCAGCAATAAGGTACATTCTGTGGTCAATTGTATCCACAAGACTTTTCATGTAATTCTTTGGGAAGAATTCCAGCTGCTGATCTGAGGCCGATTCGTATAAAATGCGCGAAAAACTCTGCTCATGTATACGTACAATAGGATGCCCACCCTTCTCAAGAATACGGCGATAAACCGCTTTTCCGAGTGGCAGCGCTGGGAGGTCAAAATTCAGAAGAACAACCTCACCTTTTTTAACGCCTTCGCCGCTTCCCAATGCGAAATCGATGAGTACTTTTGCGTAGTTGGTTAGTATGAGTTCAGATGGTGTATACATAGCCTCACATTATAGCTATCTGAAATGGAAATGGCAAGCGATGGTGTGCGTGCAAGTTAATGGAAATTTAATCTTTATATGATAAGCTGCGATCGTGGAAATCTTCTTGCAGTCAATTTTAGGCAATAATCTAACTTTGTATGTGCTTATTGCTGCTATTGTGCTCCTCGTTATCGAAATGACCAAAACTGACAAGCAGTAGCTTATAGAAGTCAAGAAAAGCGCTTTGTGCATAGCTTGTGGATAACAAACGAAATGCCTATCTGTACTTCCCTATACTTGACAAATGGCCTCTCGTGTACTATACTATAGGTCACTAAGTTTTAGTCTTTGCGACTTTAACTTGGTATAATAAACTAGCCTTTTTCAAAACACCCGACAAAAGCTTGTTGTGGTGATTTATAAAAGGCAGCACGTTTACAACTAGGGTTCAGGAAATTTTAATTTGATAACACGATAAGGTGGAAAGCGGCTTTGCTTTTTGGTCCCCTATTGTGGATTGGAGCTACATTATTTATTTATATAAAATGTTCCAGTCCGCAATGGGGGGTCAGATAGTTAGAGCTGCGGGCAGGCGGCGTTAGCTGTTTAACCTCCCAACCTTATTCGTAATCTCAGGCCGCGCGCGAAAGCCCGCAGTGGACAGCAATGTTCCGCAGCGGTGCACACCGCGTCTGAGGCCATTCACATCCACCTGTTACAGCCCGAAAGGGATCCGTCTAAAGGAGGCGGAAAGACCATGGACATCTTGATTGGCGGCGTACTTCTCACGCTTGCCATCTGGTCCATCCTCGTGCTGCTCAACAACAATGCGGCAGGAGGCTGGCTGTTCGACCATGCACGTTGGCCGTTCGTTGTCGGTGCGTGGGTCCTCGTCGTCCTCTTGTGGGGCGGCCGGGGTGCCTATGGCATCTACCACGAGCGCAACGTTCTGCGAGAGCAGATCCGGCAGACCATCGAAGCGTTCGACAACGGCAAGCGAGAGGCAACCAAGGCGGCGGTGGGTATCGACCCACTCGCCAAGTTCATCACCGAGTCGGACACCGAGTCCGACGAGAACAAGCGCTAGGAGGCGCATCATGAACCATACGTTTAAGTCCATCGCCCTGTCCGTCGCCCTCTGCCTGCTCGGCGGCTTCACCGCCGCCTGCGGCGAGGACAAGTCCCCGAGTGTGCTCCCGCTGGCCGACACCGTGTCGGCTGCCGAGGCCATCACTACGACGCTCGGCGCCGCGAACACGGTCAGCCAGGCCACGGTCGACGCGCTCTTCGTCGAGTTCACCGCTTTCGAGCAGGACTTGGCGGGCAGCGGCGCGACCCTCAGCACGACGTTCGCGAGCTGCAAGGAGAAGCCGACCACCGACGAGCAGCTGAGCTGCGCGACGACCGTCTTCTCGACCGCGCGCATCGCCGGGAAGGTCTTCATCGACCTCAACCCCCAGTTGCAGGCGAAGGTCATGGATCTTCAGAAGCAGCTGGATGAGGCGAACAAGGCCCTCAAGGAGGCGCAGGCGCACGGGAGCAGCAGTTCCGGCAACAACGGTAGCTCTCCCAGCGGCAGCAGCGGCTCCACCACCGGCCCGGGCAACTTCAACAGCCCGTGGCTCTGTGTGATGGCCGGCCGCAAGGGCGTCCAGTGGGACCCGGCGAAGGAAGACTATTACGTTAACTTCGATGGGAAGCGCTGGTACAGCATGAGCGGCGTTCTCTACCTCTACCGCCTGTCCGACGGCCAAGTTCTCAACGTGAACACGAAGTGTCGCAAGTGTCATGACAACGGCATCTACGACCAGGCTGAGTGCGCGGTCGACAACGGCAACGGGAACAACGGTGGAGGCAACAACGGAGGCCAGAACAACGGCAGCGGCAACAGCGACGCCAATGCGGATGCCCGAGCACGGGCGGACGCGGAGGCGCGCGCGAAGGCCGAGGTCAAGGTCGATGTGAAGGTCCAGGTGGAGATGCTGCTGACGATCTACGGCATCAACATGTCGAACCCCTCGGGTTCGTGCATGTGCACGATGCAGTACGAACCGGTGTGCGTCCGCCTGCCCGACGGACGTGTCATTACGTTCAGCAACAGCTGCATGGCGGCTTGCGCTGGTTTCTCGAGCTTCGTCTCGTGCACCACGCAGCCGAGCCCGACGCCGCACAACGACCCGTTCTGCGCCATGCATCCGCACGATCCGTCGTGCGCGACGCCGGCGCCGACGCCGACCTGCACGCCGACGACGAAGCCGGGCGACCCGACGGCCACCAGGCCGCCGATGACCGGCACTCCGCCGCCGACGACCGGACCCAGCGCGACGCCGAGCTGTCCGGTGGAGATGATCAGGGAGAACAAGTTCGACACGGTCCAGAACATGGACTGGGGCGATCCGTTCAACTGGGTCATCGTGCAGTTCTGGGATGGGGCTGATGCCAACACGACGGTGCAAGCCGTCATCGCGCCGGGGTACAACCTCGACGTGGAGGCCAAGCGTCTCGTTGGTACGGCGTGGATCATGAAGGGCACGCAGGATGCCATCCTGTGTCGCGCGGCCCAAATGGCGCGCGAGCACGGCGGCATCAAGCTGCAGCTCTGGGTCGGTCCCGATCCAGTGCCCGCCGGTTACGAGAAGCCCAACAACCAGCTCGGCTACACGATGTCGGTCTGGAAGTACGGGCCCGGGGGTATCATCGAGACCCCCGGCACCTCATGGGCGTCGGAGCAGATCAGCTTGGGCAAGGACACCCTGTGCAACAACAGCACCGGGTTCACCTACCTGCAGCTGTGGGCGCCGCCGAATGCCAAGGAGGTGTTCCATATCGTGCTCGAGAACGGTGCGTGCGTGCAGCCGCCGAAGGATGTGGAGGGTTCCGCCCACCACGCCAGCGGCGGTGTTCGCCTGGCCGTCACGGGCCGGATCAACCAGATGATGGACGAAGTGCAGAACCGGGACACCCCGGATACCATGCATCGCGTCCTCGTCGGGTGCAATCCGGTGCCGAGCGGCTGGAGCACGACGCTTCCGACCGGCTGGAAGGTCACCAACACGGCCACGTGCCGCTAGGAGGCCCAAGGCCACCTGAACCCTATCGTCTCGGCTGAGATGCCGAGATCACCCGCCCTCCCCTGCAATATGGGGAGGGCGGATTACCTTAAGGGATAAAGAAATTTGTTTCTTGAGGTGAATGCTCAAGTCTCATTGAGCATAGGATACATATGAAAAATCACATAACAAAAAAGCCGCTTGTTTCAGTAATCATGCCTGTGCATAATGCAGGTGCTTTTTTATCTGAAGCTATTGAAAGCATTCTTAATCAGACCTATGAAAACTTTGAGCTCATCATTGTTGATGATGCTTCTAATGATTTGTCTTCTTCAATTATCAAACGATATAAAAGAAAGTATCCGACAAAAATTTATACATATACACTTATCCATGCCTTGGGTCAAAGTGGTGATCCTGCTACTGACTTTGGTATTAGTAAAGCTAAGGGAACATATATTGCGAAAATGGATGCAGACGATGTTGCTGTGCCAGAAAGACTTGAAAGACAAGTAAAATTTCTACAAAAAAATAAAGACATTTTTCTTGTTGGTTCACATGCTGAAATCATTGATCGCAATGGAAAAAAACTCGGTATTAAACAAACACCTGTATCTCACAAAAAAATTTACACCTCATTCTTTCTTTACTGTAATGTCATCCACCCATCAATTATGTTTCGTAATAATTTTTCAAATAATTTCTACAAAATAAAATTCCCATATTTTAATGAGTACTACACATTTTTCAAACTCATGAGCCAAGGTAAACGTTTTGCAAATATTCCGGAGCCCTTACTCCTCTACCGCATACACGGCAATAATGATACATTTTCACATACTCGTGAAAAATTTAAATCTACTTTGAGAATACGTGCGGCTTTCATATTTGAATGTGGCTATATTCCTTCGATTCTACAAATCGGTACTACCTTGCTCCAATCTATTGCAGTTTTTGCTTTACCACAAAGGATTATGATTGCTCTTTACCTTTTATCGAAAGGTGTTATCTCCATTGATGATATCTTCCCTCTTCCTATCCTCAAGCGTTTCACGTATGCTATATCATATAAGTGATTAGCCCCTCATGAAACGTCTATTAAACTATCTTCCGTTTATCATTATAATAGGTGTTTCTCTGTTGCTCTTTTTTTCCAATTACCTTCCAGGAACCTATCTTATTGGCTGGGATAATATAATGCCTGAATTTGATTTGTGGCTCAATATTAAAAGGAATATATTTGCGGTATGGCAGGATTATAGAGGCTTGGGGCTTTTGGACGGCCAAGCACACAGTGCAAACCTAATACATACCATTTTCATTACATTTCTACGATTGTTCTTTTCTGCTCATATTGTTCGATATTTGCTCACGATACTTCTCCATTGTTTCGGTGGAATAAGTATGTTTTATCTCTCATCGCTGTTTACAAAAAAGAGATCGGCATCAATAATAGCAGCTCTATTTTATATGTTGAACATAGGTATTATTCAACAGTTTTATGCCCCACTTGAAACATTTGTTTTTCAGTTTGCATTCATGCCAATAGTTATCTACTGGGCTTATCTGTACATTCAAAACCGCAGTCGTAAAGCCTTAATGTGGTTTAGCTTTTTTTCAGTCTTAATGACTCCCCAATCATTTGTTCCTACTGTCTTTATAGTTAGTTTTTGGGGTCTTTTATTTTTATCAAGTCTGGATATTGTTCAAAATCATTCAGTAAAACGATTCATGACACTTCTGTTCGCAACCCTTGCAATAAATAGTTTTTGGCTTGTTCCATATCTATATGATCTTCCCGAGAAAAGTAAAACTGTGCAAAATGCTCGTATCAATGAGTTTTCAAGTGAGGAGACATTTCAGCGAAATAAGGCCCGGGGAGGGCTCTTGGATGTATTGTCGATGAAAGGGTTTATGCTTGACATAAAAGAATATGATGACACGAAAAACTTACAAGTTGATTTTATGCAGATCTGGAATAATTATTCGAAGTCCATTTTATATATTTCAGCATTTAGCATCTTGCTCGGCATTATTGCTACTGGATTTATCTTTAATTTTCATAATCAATTACTTCTGCCCATTTATGGTTTGTTTTTTATGAGTTTTGTCTTCTTGGGAACTGATATACCAATAATCTCGCTTTTTAATAGTTTTATACGTGATCGATTACCAATGTTTGGTGAGGCCGTGCGTTTCCCGTTTACAAAATTTATAACTACTTTCGCCTTGACATATTCACTATTTTTAGGTCTTGGTATAAGTAAGATTTCCCAACTACTTTCGGAGCAAAAAATAAAAAGGCCATTTTTCGGCTTCTGTCTTCTACTTATTTTTCTTGTAGCCGCACCTGCTTTTACAGGCAACTTCTTCTCGCACTCCTTGCGAAAAGAAGTTCCGTCTGATTACAAAATGGCGTTTGAATATCTTAAGAATTATGACAATCAAGCTCGTATTGCTGTCTTGCCTACACATACATTTTGGTCATGGCAGTCAAAAAACTGGGGGTACCTCGGCTCGGGCTTTGAGTGGTTCGGTATACCTCAACCAATTTTGGTTAGAGCATTCGACCCATGGAGTACAAAGAATGAACAATTTTACAATGAAATTTCATACGCGATATCATCGCAAGATAGTGAATTATTGCTAAACGTATTAGAAAAATACCATATTTCTTTGCTACTCATGGATAAAAGTATCAATAACGAACTCTCAAATAAACCTATACATTTTGATAAGTTGGAAGATTTTCTGATAAGTACCAAGAGTATTACTTTGTTGCAAGAATTTAATGATATTTCTCTTTTCAAAGTTAATGGTAATAATAGTTCAACGTCATTCGTGTCCAACCCAATAAGGATTGGCTCAATGTTCGAGAGAACAAAAATTGATACCACATATCAGAATCAAAAAATAAATATCTATGATACCGATAATCCAAATTTAGTGTTTCCTTTTCCAAGCCTACTAACAGAAAACCTTAAAAAAAACCGTGAATTTGATATTGCTTTTAATAGTGATGCTGCGATTCTTTCAACAAGAAAAAACGGTATACACCAGCTCCCTACTAACGCATACCTAACCATCCCTTCACTTTTTACTAATGAAGAATTGATTCCAGCAAAATTCACACTTAATAAAAATCAGCTACATGTGCAAATTTTGTATCCAGAATTTTATCTAGATGATGAAAAGATAAACATTTCAGGTGAAGAGTTTAATTTTCCAATAAAAAATAGCAATGAAAACGATAGTATCGTCATTAATTCTGATACGGAAATCAAATCAGGCGGCATTGCACATATTCAAAATCACATCATAAATGTGTTCAAGATTAAGCATGGCAGAAGTGAAGAACTTATAGAGTTTGATACGACCAGTATGAATGGAAATCCTTTGTACGCCCCCATTCAAAAAGAACGCGTGGATACATTTAAAGTTATTCTGCCGCTTATTAAAGACTCTTTTGCATATTCGAATGTGATTTCGCAGCTTAATCTTCAAACAATTGAACATCAAAACGAATCATCACCAGATGGATGTGCAAAAAGAAACATTCAAACTGCAAGAGTAGAATTTAA
Source organism: uncultured Gammaproteobacteria bacterium (assembly GCA_965230965.1). Lineage (GTDB taxonomy): Bacteria > Patescibacteriota > Microgenomatia > UBA1406 > HO2-37-13b > OLB23. Next base: position 732,712 of record OZ246401.1, on the reverse strand, counting down.
TCAGCTTTTTTTCGAGACGGTATGTGATCAAGTAGAAGTTGCTTACTCGCTTGATGCATTACCCCACAATGCATCCTATCTTCTTTTCGTAAAAGCAAAACACATCACGGGACTACCCATTAGCGTATATGTGAATAATGAATACGAACAAAGAACAGAATTACAAGGCAAACTTGAAAAAGAAACCATCAATAACGCTTTCACTTTATATCCATCTCAAAAGGTCTTTCAAGGTTATGGTCTACACTTTTTATCACAGTCACTCAATAGAAATCCTTCACGAGCGATTATCGATTCAATAGCAGTATATCCGGCACCAATAAAAACTCTTGGATCAATATATATTTCAAGCGATGCACAAGACTTACTGAGCTTTTCTGCAAACGAAATTAAGCTCTCAAATACTAAGACCGGTAATTTTTTGTACTCCACTTCAACTAATGAGATGGGGACAATTATCCTTTCGCAAGCTTTTCATAAGGGTTGGCATGCATATCTGCTTAATGGATTCTTTCCATACAAGCTTAAAAAACATTACATCGTGAATAACTGGGCAAATGGATGGGAAATTGAGAAGCCTTTAGGGGATAATCCCCAACGAGTTATTTTCATATTCTGGCCACAATTACTCCAATTTTTAGGATTTATTATTGCCCCAATTGTCATACTAAAGATGCTTCGCTCTACTAGATGGTAATTTGCGTGCCAATATGGTATAATTGGAGCCTTATGATGGACCGACAACCAATTTCAAACCTCATTTCCATGGGCATTGGCTCATTCATTACTCTGCTTATAATCTTTAGTGTCTACAAGGCACTTGATTCTTTTGTTGTACGTAATCTCGATGTAAAATATCGCTCACTACGCAACGAAGCAGTTGATCAATGCATGAAAGAAGCACGATCTGTTGTTGCTAATGTCTTCAACGATTCCTTATATCGCGTATGTCTTCAGGACAAAGGATTCGCAACCAGCTTTCCAAAATAATGGTAAAATACAATCTATGAAGATTGTCCAAGTGCCCCATTCCATCCTTACGGAGAAAGTAAAACCAGTCGCAAAAATAGATAGAAAACTCGAAACTATTGTGCGAAAAATGGTAACGACACTCGAAAATGAAAAAGATCCTGAGGGTGTTGGTTTAGCTGCAAATCAGGTGGGGCTCAACATCGCTCTCTTCATTATGAAATCTTCAAAAAAGGCGCCTCTATTTGTTTGTATTAATCCAGAAATTATTTCTCTTGAAAAATCTACCTCTCCAAAGAAAAAAATTGAAAAAAAATCAGGATCAAAAGCGCGCCTTGAGGGCTGTCTTTCTATTCCCCGACTTTGGGGCTACATAGAGCGAAGTCCGAAGGTACATCTTAGATTTACTGACCTAGAAGGAAAACAACATGAACGAACATTTTCGGGATTCGAAGCTGTAATCGTACAACACGAAATGGATCATTTGGAAGGTATTGTATTTACACAAAGAGTATTAGAACAAAAAAGGAAGTTGTACCAGGAAATTGACGGTGAGTTAGAACCTATTAAGATTTAACTGCTACTTTTGCTTTTCGATCTTCAAGAATTTTCTTCAGATCTGCTGGGAGATACGCAAGCTTAACCATTGGAGATCTACCCTCAATAATGTCTTTTCGTACTCTTTTAATCACTTTTGTGGCAAGTGCAACCTGCTTTGTCATACCACCTTCAAGAATCGTAACCATTTGAAGATTTGGCTTGAAAATACGATTCATCTTTGGAGCACGTTTTTTCCAACGACCTCCCGCCACACCACGATGATGTGTATGGGTTCGTCCATGCATTGATGATTTTCCGGATACGTAACAGTGAGCCATGGGTTGTATGATATCAAATACTAGAGGTAAAATCAATGTTATAATTGCCTTATATGGTATTAACAGAGTTGTTCACAAATCCTGTTGGGGCTGTCCTCTTCCTCCTTTCTATTATTATCGCGGTTACAGTTCATGAGTTCTGTCATGCAAAAGTTGCTGATAATCTCGGCGATCCAACACCAGGTATGCAAGGCCGAATCACCCTAGATCCACGCTCACATCTTGACCCTCTTGGTTCGCTTTTATTTCTCCTTTTTGGCTTTGGCTGGGGAAAGCCGGTGCCATATGACCCTTACAACCTAAAAAATCCACGTAGAGACGCGGCAATGATTGCGTTGGCGGGTCCCCTTTCAAACTTTGGGATGGCGATTATGAGTGGGGTTCTGTTGCATATTTTGGGGCAAGAGTTTGCACATGCCAACATTTTTGGTGCATTTCTATCTATTTTTATTTCAACAAATCTTATCCTAGGCGTATTTAACTTCATTCCTATTGCACCCTTAGATGGTTTCAGAATCGTCGGTGGCTTGATTCCTGAGGATCAAGCTGATGAATGGTATGGTTTGGAGCGTTATGGTTTTCTTCTCCTTATGTTTGTTATATTGCCTTTCGCTGGTGGTAGATCAATTCTTCAGACGTTCATCGGGCCTGTGGTGAGCTTCTTTCTAGGGATTCTCATTCCCTAAGAGCTCGTTCAAAATATCCTCAAGACTGGGCGGTTTTTGTAGTTCTATGTTTAATTCTTTATCCAGAGCTGTTGCTATTTTGTAAAGAAAACTTATAGAAGGATTTGACAAACCGGATTCTAAACGCGAAATAGCTTGTTGAGACAGCTTGGTCTTCTTTGCCAACTCAGCTTGAGTATATCCCATGTCAATTCGAGCATTCATAAAGGTTCTACCGCACTGGTACATGAAATCATACACATTTCGATACATATGAGAATATTATCGCACATTGATTAAGAAAATCTGATTACTATGAGCTCAAGAGGTTTTGAATATCAAATTGGGGTTTACATCATATATGATGTATCGCCTAAAAAGAAAGATGAAAAGTCGCAATCCTATAGTTTTACCCACCTTAAGAAGCTGGGGTTGGAGTTACGTTATGACGATAATAGCCCTTAATACAGGCGTTACCACTTACTTGCTGACCTTTCTTCTCAAAATAGTCCAAGCAGTCACCCCAGTCGTCTGTACTTGATGCGTTCTTAAAGTAGGCATCAATTTCTGTGTCTGTAGTTGTCCCAAGTGATGGTTGTGGCGATGGAAGTGCTTGGGGACTTGTCGGGGCTGCTGTCGGCTCAATCACAACACCTGTGGTTGGACTTGGGGTTACATCGAGTACTGTTTGCCCTCCGGTACCTCCAGTAGTTCCTGCGCTTGCTCCGTCTACTGAAGCAGGAACTTCAATCATATTGTCCTCACTACCTGCTGGGGCTGCACAATAACTCTGCTTTGAAACAAGTGGCTGCAAAACAACCGTATGTTCAAAGTTACCATCACCCAAAGCAACTGGCGTGCCAAGTTCCTCAGCTATAAAAACAAGACTGCAATCTTGAAGGCCGCCTGGTGGCATACTTGCATATAAAATACGGCCGACTTCATCAGTTCTACTTGTCCAGGTACAGGTGCTTTCTGTATCTTTGCTTCTTACACATTTGAAATTCTCTGTTACACCTGCTTGTGAGCCTCTTTTTTGCACAATACGAAAGCCAATATAAATAAGAAGTACTGAAAGAATAAATCCAATACCAATCGCTGCTATTTTTTGTGATTTTTTGTTCATATGCGTAAAAGCGCTTTTGCGCCAAGGCCTATCATCATAAAGCCCAGTCCGATAGCTCCGTACAACATAAAGTCTTCAACAATACCTGTACGGGGCAACTCTGATGGCGTCTTCCCACTACCGGTAGAAACTTTTGTCTTTGTGCTGCCTCCTACCGTAACAACAGCTTCTCCATTCGATGCACATTGAATTAAATCTGGTGCATCGGTGGATTTCTCAGAAATGTTTGATTCATTTGTCTCGCCAGTTTCGCACGTATAGGTAAACGTGGTCTTTCCTGAAGCCTTGGCTTTACATTGCACCGATGCAAGCACACCTTCTCCTGTTACTGACTCGCCAGGGTTAGAGACGACGCCGGCAATATAAATTTTGCCTGGCTGCGTAAATTCTTTAATACCGATTTCGAGGAAATCACCATCGGTGATACTCTCAATTTCACAGATAGCCGGGTCATATTCAATAAGGGCGTCAACCCCAAGAATCTCCTTCTCTTCTGCGTCGGCGACCACATCAAGCTTAAACGTCTCGCCGACATTTGTACTAACCGTGCTCGGATCAAATTTTAGCGTCGCAGCAGATACTGCGCCGAGAATCGGCGCTGCTGCGAGGAGCCATCCGAGCACACATATTGTTACAATACCCTTATATTTCATACTTAATTAATCTGCAACGTGAGCCCTTCTACGTTGCTCAAAATATCTTGTGTTTGCGTATTCATGAGATTAGAGTCGGCAGTATGGTTTGGCGTAAACACTATATCCACATTTGCCGTACCCACCTTCAATACACTGAATGTCACCTCAGCAATCGGCGTGTTTGCAAACACGTACGGATCTTTCTGACTAATACTTTGAATACCTGTCACCACAAGATCCTGCAAACCTGGGACTTCTGCTGGCGTACTTGCCTGATACAAATCCATGCCTTCTACCAACGATGTTACTTTATCAACCTTCAAAAGTGTTGGATCGTAGCGCAAAACAACATCATACCCGGCAATATGATCATTTTTTGAATCAGCAGAAACAGTAAGCGTTACCAAGTCGCCTTTTTTATACGCCTCTTTCGCTGATTTTACATTCATATTCATCACACCGGTAAGTGGGGCTTGTGTCGGCTCTGCATTGTGAACGATAGTATTTAACAAATTTTTCTCCTGTGTTTTGTACTTTTCAGGTAGTTTTCTTTGCGCAACGTACATAATACCTCCCACCACAAGAACGATGCCAACAATAGACAATATGCCGGTAAGCATCATTTTGTTTTTTATTTCTTTATCATCTTCCATAATAGACAGTTACGCCATTCGGGCTTGTTTTTTCAACTTGAAACATAAAACCAGAAAACGTTTCTATATTTTTTGATACTGTTCCTCCAACCCCCCATGTAAATTTCTTTGTATCAGTTTGATTGCCCAGGGCAATGTCAATTTGAGCCGACTCGGTTGTTATGTTTTTTAATGTTAATCTGAAATTCGCGTTAGGGACAACTACAGCACTATCTGTAGTAAGCGCAACCTTCTTTCCTACATAAATATCAGTACCTTTTACATCTCCCAGACCGTCTTTTGAGCTTGTAAGGACAATGTTTGATTCTGTTGTGTCGTCAGGTTTAAAGAGGAAATCAACATTTGAATGACCTTCACTTCGTGCTTTAAACGTAACCTCAGCAAGATCGGTATTATCAAGAACTGTAGCATTTTTACTATCTAGCTTTCGAATCCCCCCAATATATACGCGCTCTGCATTTACGTTACTAAAGGTTTCGAATGTGGTGAGCAGAGACTTGACTTGACTAAACGTCATTACATCTTGATTTACTTTAACTGCTGCATCAAAACCAACTGCATCTTTTCCATCAGAATTGCCACGCAATAAAAGCGTGATCGACTCACCCACTTCATAAATTTGTCTACCTGTCATTGGCTCTATGCTCAATCTTCCTTTTACAACCTCATTTGAACTTGGGGTAACACTATTTTTCTTCCCGGTTTGAATGCTCGTGCCTTTGCGCGTTCCTTGAAGGAACATAATGCCACCAGCAGCCAGTAAAAGGACCACTATAAGAGCTATCAACAGCGATTTGTGTTCTTTCAATTCTTCTATCATTTTATATCTGCAACATTTATTCGTGACGCTGTCATTATTGAGAAATCGAGGGCATTGACGATGCCGTCAAAGTTCAAGTCAGCTTTTCGAAGAGAATCTTCATCGGTCTTTCCGAGCAGGTTGCGTACGAGTGCAAAGTCAGCTGAGTTACACACGCCATCCTGTTTGCCGGCAGGAATATCACATGCTAATTGCACTATACCTGAGAGATCGAAGCTATTTTGACCATTTTTAAGCTCAATCTTTCCTTTATCACAGCTGTATGAAGCTGCTTCGGCTTCTTTTGCATCTTTATCACAAACCTTGCGTTGTAAGCAGTGTTCACACTTCACGAGCAGCTTATAATCTTTGCGTGATGGAACATTGAAGCTCGCTGTTCCACTAAAGTGGCCGTTTTCATCGGATTTGAATTCGACGGTCTTATAGACTGGCTCGGCTAGTCCACCATCACCCACACCGATGCGAACCTGCATAGTATCGCGCTTGGATGGCTTCTTGGTAATACCTTGCATGCGAAGCTTGAGTTTCACATCAACGTTTCCACCGCCCTGACCAATAATATATTTTGCTGTGCCTTTATTCACACTATAAAGCCCAGCCACTGCTTGTGGGCCTACAACCTGAACATCTGCAATACTTAAAGACCCTTCGCCCTCGGCGATAGCATCAAACGTAAGTGTGTTTGTATAGCTTGTTTTAAGCTCTGCACTTGCGCTATCACACACATAAAGCAATGTCATGACACCTTTTTCATTATCGACATCAGCAGTAACCATACTACAGGTAGATTCTTTTGGAGGCACAATGACAGGTTTCCCACCACCTACGGGAGGTGTTATTGTGCCTGTTATAGAACCGGTTGGTGTCACACCACCAGTAACAGTTGGTGTCGAAGCTATACCCGTCGGTGTACCCGGCGCTGTTGTTGGAGCTCCCGGTGCTGCTGTTGGTGCGGCAGGTACAGCTGTTGGTGCATTAATTACAGGAGCAGGAGTATTTGTAGGCACAATTGCTTGTGCAAGCAATCCTTTTACCGATGCTGGGCCTGCAGCCGCTTTTCCTTTAAGAATAGTCTTATCAAAATTAATCTTTACAAAATACCCTGAAATTTTCTTTGCGCCATCGTTAGATTTGATGGTCAAGCCATAATTACACGCGCTCCCCTTATCGCCACGACAGGTCGTTGGATCAAACTCTGCACTTACATCTGAAGGAATTGGCGTTGGTGTTGTTCCTGCACCATTACAGGTGTATGTCACCGTTTGTGAAGGATTAAAGCTATACAAAGCCCCTTCAACAGGACCACTCACTTGTGATTTTTGTGTGTCAAGTGAAATAATGACAGGTGCTGTTCCAGAACACTGCACTGCTCCAGAGATAATCAAGCCGGATACCAAATTCTCATCTTTATCAAGCACAACACAGCTATATCGTGGATTTGTACCAATCGTTTCAATCAAGGGCTTTATTTGCGGCGTCTTTCCTTCTTCGAGCGGCTTACAAGGAAGCCATGAACTAATTGTTCCATTTTGTACAGTCAAGGTGACATCTGCTCCAGAAACTTTGTCTGTTGTTTTTTCGGGCTTTAGAACAATGCGGAATGGTGCATCGCCAAGTGTTCCTGTTTGTGGAGAAAATTCAACGCTGATCTTGCTTTGAGCAGCGTTTGATTGAAGAACATAGCGATTTACAAAACTACCGAAAAACACCATGGCAACAAGACCTACGAAAATAAAGAATGGTACACGCATTGAAATCTTGTTATTAGTCATGGTTAGTTTTCCAGATTGATAAATCGACACTATTTATAGTCCCGTCACCGTTTGGATCGCACGCTTGACCTTCACTTCGTATTGAGCTTCTGAGTATCTCCCAATCCTCAACATTTATTTTGCCGTCACAGCTGCAATCGCCTTTTGATTTTGTAGAGCAACTCCCACCAGCTGGTGGCGTTAATGGCGGATTAACAGGTCCACCTATTGGGGGTGGTGTAATTGTAATACTTGGGATAGGTGCATTCGGCGAAAATGTTATGCCGACCGGTGTTGTGTCAACATCAGGAACAATGGCCTTAGAACCAACCCCCTGCCACTGTGCTGCATCTGCTAGCACTACTTTAGCATCAGTTGCCGTACCACCATTTGAGGTAGGAACTCGCTTAAAACCAACAGTTGTAATACACTTTGTGCCAGAAGCCAATAAGTTATCACCCTTTAAGCTACCTAGTGAAAATTTAAGCCCTGATGTCACTGGCGCATACTTCAAGACCAAATCAAGGCCAAACGAAGCCTGACCACAAAATCCTTCCTGAGTTATGCCTTGGAGTGCAAGATTCTCTGAAAATGCCATTGCTCCGGTCACACCCGCAACACCAGTAGTCGCATCCGTTGAACCAAAAATATGCACGAGACAAAGTGAATCAATTTTATCGTTACATTGAATCGCCTTCTCTGATATGAAGATTTTCATATTTGGCGCAAGCTGGGCTTTTGAAGGAATAAGGTAGGTATTAATTGCTTGCCAGAAAAATAACGTGGATAATACAAAAACTAACCCAAGTACGGTAAGCCTGGTTGTTGTGTTCATTATTCGTTATTTCTGAGCGATAAACGCTATTCTAAATATATTAAAGTCTAACAAATCTACAAGACCATTTGTGTCGAAATCACATGCTACTGTTGTAGAACTTCCACTGAGTTCTTTGCGAAGTAAATTGAAATCAACCAGGTCAACTTTGCCATCTTTTACACCTTCTGTAGGCCCTGAGCAGTCACCTGCAGAACCGCCTACTGGACCACCTGGGGTTATGGTAATAAATGGGGTCAATGGTGTCATGCCAGGTGTCGTACTTTTACCAGGTCCGGGCGTCACAATAGTACCTGGCGTTGTGCCAGGAGTTGTTGGGCTGCCTCCACCACCACCACCTCCACCCGGAGGGGTTGTTGGACGGATTACACGTTGCGACTTACAACATGGAGGATCACCACCGGCGGGATTGCAGCCTGCTTCATAGCACGTGCCATTAATACACTGCTTCCCTACCTGGCAACCTGCTGCTGGACAGGATTGACCGCATTGTCCAACGGGCCTTTGTGCATAGGTGGGCGTAGTTGAAGAAAAAAGTAAAAAACCAAGCAGAAATAATAAAGAAATGTTTCTTATATTCAGCATTTATCAAGCATAGCACAAACGGAATGTGGGTGTCAATAAATGTTAATCAAGACCCAGATTTCTGCGATATTGATTTGGAAGGCTCTCTAATTGTTGTCTAGTGACATTGGGATTCGCTCTTAATATTCTTTCAATACGAACTTCTTGAGACCTCTCAGAGTCAACGGGATTCTTAAACCAAGGTGAATCTGGTGTTGGAGTTGGGGTTACACAATACTTACTTGTACAGTAGCCTACCCCAACCTTCTCTGAACATTCTAGAGGAGCTTTACATTCACCAGCTGGATTCAAACATTTACCAGTCGCATCTCGACGCCAACATCCACATAAATCAAAATCTCCTTCATCAAGATTTGGACACGACTGAGGATCGAAGCAAAGACAATCCTTCGATTTATCATCTTTACAGGTGTCATTGCGAATGCATTTACAATCTCCTTTTGTTCTACAATCTGGATTTGGATTACTTGGATCACTTAAGCTTCTGCAAGAACCTTCTATACATTGCCCAGGAGCATTGCCACTGCAGGAGTCAAAGCACGAACCTGCTCGTGGTGTTGGAGACGGGGTTGGTGTTAATGTTGGCAACACACAGTCAATATCATAGCTTTTTGGAGGTCCAGGGTATTCGGCTACTACTTTACAGGTTCGTGGTGCACAACATGGATTACCTCCTGGTACATTTGGATTATTGCAGCCATACTTTGAACCTTTAAATGAACCATTAAGACATTGGAACGCTCCTGGTGTGGGCGATATGCCCAAACAATACTTCCCTGGCGCACCAAGATCTATACAGAATGACCCACTTGCACAACACACACCTAAGCCATCACATCTTGCACCTGCGGGAACTGTTGAAGTACAGTATGGCTGAGTGGCGGCTTGTGTTGGGGATGGCGTTGAAGTATTTTGAGGAGCCCGTCTTGTTCCATTACAAAAACCTTCACACCAATTTTGAAATTTTGAGGTTAATCTTGCAGCATATACACTACAAGAATTAGGTTGTATGCACGCATAAGGATTGCCATCTCCGGTATATTGTTGCGTAGGTAGCGGCATATCGCTTGGCACGGGCACAATTACCTCTTGACCATTTTCATCTATATATTTACATCCAACTTGCGTTATTTTTTTAGTGCATTGTGAGCCAGTACAAGTTGGAGCGCATTTCTCACAGGTAGCAAAGGCTTTACACGTGCCGCTTCTCCCCGCTGCAAGCGAAGATGTTGATAATGTGCTGTTATTTAGGTTATTCGTAATGAGCGTGGTGACAAAAAGAGATAGGCCAACGAGAAGTGTACCAGCAATAGCGGCGAACCGTGTGTTCATAGGAATAAGTAAAACATAGCTGAAAATCAGTGTCAATAGGGATATTTTATTGAGCACAAAAAAAGGCCCCGAATCGGGGCCTTTTTTTGTAGCTGCTCTTCATAAGAAGGCACAATCCTAAACAAGACACGGTCTTATTTAAGTTCTGCTTTACCGCCTGCTTCTGTGATTTTTGCCACAGCTGCATCAGCGTCTTCTTTTTTAGCGCCAGCGAGAATCTCTTTTGGAGCTTCTTCGACAAGCTTCTTTGCATCCATAAGTCCAAGCTCAGGCTTGACCTCACGAACTGCCTTAATAACAGCGAGTTTATTAGCACCTGCGTCTGTGAGCATAACGCTGAAGGATGTTTTTTCCTCAGCCGCTTCACCACCAGCTGCTGGAGCACCAGCCATTGGCATAGCAGCCATCGCTGGCATTGCGGACACACCAAACACCTCTTCGAGGTGCTTTGCCAGTTCTGAAAGCTCCAATGCTGTAAGACCTTCTATTTCTTTTGCGATCTTTTCAACTTTTGCTGAAAGTTTCGTTGTTTCCTTTGTTTCTTTTACTTCTTCTGTTTGTTCATCTGCCATACCTTTTTCACCTCCTTCTAATAATCTTTTAATAAATCGTTATCGAACTAATAATGTCAGTTAGCTTTCTCTGCAGCATTTTTAAGTACAGTTACGAGTTGCGTTGCATTAAACTTAAGACCATACACAAGCTTCGTGGATGGAGTTCGGAGTGATCCAATAATCTTTGCAACCAATTCGTCTTTACCTGGGAGATCAGCAAGCTGTGAAAGTCCCGCTTGGACATACACAACACCGTCGATCAATCCAACTTTAAATTGCATCCCCTCTTCTTCTTTTGCAAAGCCTTTGAAAGTTTTGAGGTTACCTATCCAATCTTCAGAAAGAAAAAGAACAGCTGACTGGCCTTCAGTTCCCGCCGCGATTTTTTCAATCTCGTCTGAAGAGACAAGCTGCGCATTTTTATTAAATTTTTCTAAAGCAACCTTGAATAGTGAGTTTTTGAGAATCATGAGCCCTGATTTGGCTGTTGGATCTGAGGAAAGTTCACGAAGTTTTGCACGAAATTCTTCAAGCTTCTTGTGTTTTGTTCCGGCAAAACCCACAACAATAAATTGAGGATTTTCCTTGAGTAAGCTAACAATATTCTCTACGTATTCACGTTTCTGTGTATTTGGCATGTATGTGTTCTACCGCTGGAACTTTTTAGTAATTTATGTCTTGCGACGACCCGCGGTCTCTGAACAGCTGTTATTGTATAACAAGGGTGTAGAAATTACAAGACTGGAAAGCGTTCGTCCTGAATTTGGCGGGCAGCACGTGCAATGGTTGAAAAACTTACTCGTAAAGTTTTGGCAATGTCGCGATATGTGCGACCTTCTTCTAGAAAGGCCACTATTAAAGTGCGCTGGCCAATAAAATAGGCTTCTTTTGGGGTAAGTACTGCCTTAATGAAGCGTTCAGCTTTTTCAAAAGACGTAATGCCTACCAAGCGAAGCACAAGATCGTCAAAATACTCGGATTCAATAAGACCTCGCGTTGTTATAATGTCGCCATTGTGCATGTTGGTGAGTATAAATGAGTAAGATTAAAATCTTCTTATGTAGATAGGCTTACTTCTCAACCATCTTTATGAATGCTTTCGTACATCGAAGCACGATAACATGGCACAGAATTATGCTCAACATTTTATCTTGCTTTCGCATATCGAAGCATGATAGCAAAGTAGAAAATGAGTACAAAATTCCAAAGCGCTTTCGCACATCGATGCACGCTAGCTCTTGAAATACATGGCAAACCCCACTACCCTGTAGTCGAACTCACTAGTACTTGCAATTAACCAAATTTTCATATAACGTGTATATATAAATATGGCAAAGCACATATCATTTCTTTTATTGCTCGCAGCTTTCACTTCCTTCGCCCTTATAGCGCCCACAATGGCCGCAACACCTAAAACCAACACAACCAATAGTTTTGCTACACAGCCCACTCCTAACCAGGTCATTGTCAAATATAAGAAAGACCTTTCCCCACAAGCACTACAGCTTAAAGTCGACGAACGAAAAGTCGAGCGATCCAGTACTTTTGGTTCTATCCGCCTTTTTTTCGAAAATCTCAAATATAAAATGGCAAAACAGGCTTTACCAGAAGATAAATTAGCACGTATCCAAGCTGCTGATGAAAAAGCTGGTGCAAAAAACAAAACACGCATATTTGATGCTAATGACGAAAATCAGCGAAACTTATTTGTCATCGAATTAGACCCTTCGAAAAGCATTGAAGACGCGATTAAAACATATGAAGCGCTACCTGAAGTTGAATACGCAGAACCAAATTATACATTTCACGCGTTTTGATTGATATGAAATATCTTAAATTTTCATTACTATCCCTTGCATTAGTTTCACTACTCGCTATTGGATTATTGACATTTCTTCATCAATCGAAACCAGCACAAGCACAATCATCGCCACAGATATACACCCTCGAGCCAGGTCAATATGTTCCTGGTCAGTTTATTATTAAATATAAAGATGGCCACTCACCTGTTCAACTTCAAGCCGCGACATCCTCAGAAGACCAAGCCCCTACTTTTTTGCGTCGCGTCCGTTCTCTCTTGGGCATACAATCTGGCCCACAAGCAGAATTAAATTCTTTCAAAACACTTGAAAATAAATATGACCTACAATCTACTGCAGCAATCGAAACTTATGGCAATCCTGGGGCCGAGGCCCTCTTTAAAGAAACATATCTATATAAATATAGTAGCAACGCAAATCCTAATGATATCCTCAATGATTACAACAAAATGGATAATGTTGAGTATATAGAGCCAAACTATATATATTCAGCTTCTAAGGCCCCAAACGATCCAAAATTCAGTAACTTATGGGGAATGAAAAAAATTAATGCTGAAGAAGCATGGGATATCACGACGGGATCCAACTCCGTAAAAGTTGCTGTCGTCGATACGGGTGTTGAAGTAAATCATCCAGACTTAAAAGCAAATGTGTTAAAAAGTGAGGGTGTTGGCACCGGATGTCAAGATACCGTTGACACTGGTGGTCATGGCTCGCACGTTGCAGGAACAATCGGCGCCGTTGGTGACAATGGCCAAGGCGTAGTCGGCGTAAACTGGGCAGTAAGTATTAATGGCTACGCCGTACTCTGTTCAGGTGGTTCAGGATCAATGGCAGGTATTGCCGCAGGTGTTAATAAAGCAGTAGCCGATGGAAATAAAGTCATAAATATGAGTCTTGGAGGCAATGGTGATTCAACCACCTTTCATAACGCAATAATCAATGCAAAAAATTCAGGTGTCACAGTTATTGTGGCTGCTGGTAATTGTTGGGGACAACCACAATCACAAAAATGTCCGCTTCCAGACCAGACACAACGTGGAAGTTCTGACTATACCTACCCCGCGGCATATCCAGAAGTAATTACAGTCGCCGCAACGACTTCAAGCGATCAATCAGCATCTTTCTCCAATCGAGGAAATGCAAATGATATTGCTGCTCCGGGCGTACAGATTGAATCAACATGGCCTTCAACCGGCTACAATACAATCTCAGGTACAAGTATGGCAACACCTCACGTCGTCGGTGCTGCTGCCGTTTTACTTTCCATAAATCCTAATTTAACACCAGATCAAGTACAAAATGCGCTGCAATGTACAGCTGATGACTTGGGCGCAACCGGCTGGGATGAAATCTACGGCCATGGTCGTCTAAATCTTAAAGCTGCAGTTGATGCAGTAAAAAGTGGCAATATTCCTACATGTAATGTCCCAGGACAACCAACAAGTGCCCCACAACCAACAAGTAGCGGCACCACACCAGCACCTACAAACCCAGCTGGGGCTCCAACAAGCGCACCAAAAGCGCATCCATGTCCAGAAGAAGCAGCAAAAGGAAATTACAACTGCACAACGCCAACAGACGACAATGATTACAAGGCATGGGAAGGTGAATTTAAAAAGGGTTCAGCTGCCCTCTCGCCTTGGTTTGAATATATACGAAAAGCAATTTATAACTAAGCATGAGAATTGGTCCGTTCTTTTTTGATACAAAGGAGTTATTTTTAATACTTGCCATTATTCTATTGGCCGCGGCTCTCTACTTTAATATCCAACTTCTCTTCTTCGAACCGCAATCCCTCCTTACTCTTGCCGTAATCTTCCTTATATTGAAAGGTCTCCTTCCCTCTATTCATAATGAAGCTTTTTTCCTTCACGCTATTGTGACAATCCTTTTGACCATGTTCCTCCCCCTATTTCAGGTGCTTTTGTTTTACGCTGTCACATTCGTCTTTTTCAAAGCCCTCAAGGTAATTTAAGCGATGTAACAATCCAGTCTATTGACAGGATATAACAGCTCGTTTATAATACCGTCTATGTCAATCGAAGGCACAAGTGCTAAAAAGCTATCACTTGAAGACTTACCAGATCTTCTCACTATTCGTGAAGTCGCAGACATTCTCCGCGTATCTCCACTTACAATAAAACGTTGGGGTAAACGTGGAAAGCTTCCGGCAATTCGTATAAATTCTCGTGGTGATCGACGCTACAGAAAAGAAGTGGTGCTTCGTATGCTTGGTGTAGACGTTGAAGTAGCTTAATTAATACGTCTTTCTTGATCTGACTGCTGCTGCTCCTAAACCTGCTCCGGCTAAACCGCCTCCAACCTTGGCTGTTGTAATGGCAGCTGCTGCTGCTGGCGTAGCTAAGAACTCAGCCGCTCCCGTTCCTAATCCATACGCTACTGGACCGAGCATTATACCACCGGCTGTTAAGGCTAAAATAAGAAGTGCGAGTTGTGCCTTATTCATACGACCAATCTTTTCTTTCCATGTTCCTGGGCCTCGTAAGACTTCACCTTTCAAAGACCCACCATTCATGACCCTTTCTAACTCTTCGATATGTGCTTTATTTTGTTCAAGTGCGCGTTCAAGCATGCCGACTCCCCAGGTACTGTTTTGGATCTTTGTTATTTCAGCAGAACTAAGCTTCTTAACACCATTGTTTCTTCGTTGTAGCCAACTGCGGCTTGCATACATTTTATCTTGAAGCGTTTGTGCAAGAAAATCTTGTGACTCTGACTGCATCCATTCGGCATCTTTCAGCTTACCTAACATAAATTTTCCGCCAAATTCACTGGTATCATTCATCATCTGTAACATAGAAAACTCGGGACCGGTTAGATAAAATACTTCATTCCCTGCTGGTGGAGTAGCCCAACCTCCCGCTGGCATTTCAGTGATAATAACTTTATTCGGGTTTGCTGGGTCTTGAACGATATGGTATTCAGTACTATTTTTCATCATGGCATCAAAGTCCTTGTTGATCGATGCGCCATCAACTTTACCATTCGCATCCTTATGTCGCTTTGCTCGCAATTCCTTATACTGCTTTTCGTCAACATCTTTTGCCTTATCTGCAGATTCTTGAAGCGCCTTATCAGCAGCCTCTTTTGCACGCTCAAGACGAGATATAAGTTCCTGCTCAATACCCTTCTTAAATACATTTTCAAGCTCTGCAACTGCAAGTTCTTCACTACGACCTTTACCTGCTTCTAGCCTTGCCAACTTAACAACTATCTCTCCATGTTCATTCTTAATACCACTCAACTCACCTTTTAATACCTTTAATTCCTCGATTTTTTGATTAATTTTTTCGTCTAACTGCCTTCTATCTTCCTCAATAGCTTTAATCTCGGCTTCTTTTGTAGCCTTCTCACCTTCCTTGGAACTTTTATCTTTTAGCTTTCCTGCAATATCGCCTTGCTTTGTGGCTATCTCGCCATCAATGACTGCAGGGTCTCTGGTTGGCACTTTACCATCATCAACCATTTTTTGCATTCTTCGTCGTTCACTCTGCAAATTGGTCTCTTGCTGCTGTAATTTTTGCAAATCGGAATTTATTGCTGCAATATCAGTGTTTAGTCCAGCTATTTCTCCTAAGCGCGTTTGAATGAGACCAAATTCTTTTCCAGGTTTCGGAGTTCCACTACCTGGATTTGAAATACGATCAAATTCCCGCCTTCGATCACCCATTGTATCTATCTCACCTTTCGTTGTAGAATCACCTTCGAGCTTTTTGATCTTTGCTTCTAATGCAGTAGCTTTAACAGCGAGTGCATCTCTCTTTCTTGCAGCTTCAGAATACTCATCAGCAACGTCTCCTTTATTTAATTGGGAGCCGGTTACTGCCTCACGAATCTTTTCTCGTGCAAATGGATTTTGAAGATATTGCCTTGCAAGTGCTTTCGCAGCATCGACACGCCTTGCTGGATCTTTGATATTTGCAAAATATTCCGATAAAGCTGGATGCCTCATCAAAAAACTACCTGTATTATCGATAATCCGCGTACCTTCCGAGGACGAAGCAAAAGCCTCAAAAGTTAGCTTATCATCAAAATATGCTTTTATGTTCTCTACTGCTTCTCCAGCACGGGCATAACGTACAGAATATGGTGGAGCAGATCTTTCCACTTTGCCATCTTTATCAATAATGCCGATCGCTACATTAATATTAGCTTGAAGTATCGCTGGACTCACTTGCTCGCCTGCAGCGATTTGGAGTGTTGTAAAAACATCTCTATCTGCCTCAGCCCTTAAAGCTGCTGCTACTTGTTTTCCATGATTTGTGCGATCTTTCGGCGCTGGAGCGCCCTCGACTCTTGCTACCGCCTCTTGTGCTACTGTACGTAATGTGTCTGGTTCTGCCATAAGTTAGTTTGTAGTATCTGTGTCCATAGTTTTAATGTACTCGGACAATTTATCAATAACCTCTTTTTCTTTATCTTCTACTGCCTTCCCACCTTCAACAACCTCTGTGTTCTTAAACGCAGTCCATTTTTCACTAAGCTCTTTGAGAAATGCAGGAACATCTGCCTCTGTTATCGATCGAGTTTTTTCAAGGATAAATTTTGCAGCGTCGCGCATCTCTGACATGGTCATTTCACCCGCTTCTACCGCAGCAATGAGGTCATTAAGGAGTTTTTTCTGTAAATCGTGAACTAAACCATCTTGTGCATCATCATTGTGCATACATTGAATATATCAGGAGTAAATAAGTACTGTCAAGCGTAGCTTATTGTTGAGGCGCTGTCATTGGATCAGCAGCTGTATTAACTGGCGCCGCTGGAACAGTTGGACCAGAAGGAGCAGTAAAATCTGGAAGATCTGGCTGTGCTTTTGTTTGAAGATCAGCCAAGAGACCATCGAGTTGATTCTGTGGATTTGCTGGTGCTGGTTCTACTGGTGCTGCAGATGGCATATTGGGGGCTGCTGTTACTGGAGCAGGAGCAGCTGGGGCTTCGTCAATCCCTGGCATTGAAGGCATATTTGGTGCCGCATCTGGCATAGATGTGGTAGTTGATGTTGTAGGCATATCTACTGGAGCCGCAGGCACGACCGTCATTGGGTCAGCTGGTGCTGGTGCTGGCATTGGATCAGCAACAGAGGGTGCTGGAGCAGCTGGCATATCGACAGGAGCAGCTGACATAGCGGCTGGGGCTGCAGGAGCGGCCGCAGATAAACCAAGTGCTGCTTCAAACTCACTTTGCGTGAATCCTTTAAGTCCAATTTTTTCTCCACTATCCTTCTCTACCAAAGTAAAAGGAACACCTGCAAACTTATCCGAGACATCAAGCATTTCTGTTAAAAACTGTCGATTTTCTTGAACATTCTTTTCCTCAAACTGAAGGCCTTGGGCCGTAAGAAATTCCTTTTCTTGTTTGCAAAACGGGCAGTCAGTAATAGTATAAACAGTAATCTTCATATCTATAATCAACTATAGATAGTTTCAAAATCATTGTCAAGAACTATTGTGAATTCTCTACCTATTGTGTACCATCCTACATATGGGGTCATATAAATTATTTGTATATGCATTAGCTTTTTGCTTGGTTATTTTTCTTTTTAGTGCAACATCTATTAACGCCGCGTACATCTATCTCGATCCAACTTCGGGCTCTGTGACAGACAATACAAAACTTGAGGTTAATATTCGTATTAATACTGAAGGTGAAAAACCAACAACGACTGATGCTATTGTTGTATATGATCCTGCAAAATTAAAAGTGGTAGAAGTAAAAGAACCTGAACAAAGTGAAAAATTCTTTCCCCGCTTTTTCTTGAATAATAAGGCCAATAAAGTTTTTGTGGGGTCTGCAATTCTTCCTCAAGGAACACCGCAATCGGGCGATGGATTGATCGCGACAATAGTATTTCAGGGCATAGCCGATGGCGAAACATTGGCAAGTGTGCAATGCGAAGACGGAAAAACTACTGACTCAAACATAACGCTCAAAAGAAATCAGCGCGTAACTGACATAATAGATTGTAGCAAAGCCACAAGCACAAAAATAACGGTGAGCGGTACAGGCAGCAATCCTGCGCCAACATCAGGATTGAGCGGCACCCCAAAACCTACACTGAGTAAATCTCTAACACCTTCGGTGACACCAAAAATTGCGTCGGCGACTCCAACATTAGCAATAAGCCTGACGCCGACTCTTGCTATTTCCCCCACCCCCACGACAGGCCCCACCCCTTCAACACTTCCTGAGACGGGCAATATTGAGCCAACAACGTTGGCAATCGCAATAGGAGTTGGCCTAACGTTATTAAGCATTTTGATAAAGATTTTGCTATGATGCACAATATGAATCCACGCACGCTTTTGATCATTGCATCCCTGATTTTATTGCCGCTCATTTTTGGCGGTGTATATTACACAACTCAATTACGTTCAAAGGCATCAGGTAATACAGAAATTCTGAATGCAAAAGCCGTGCGTATCTCAAATGTTGCTGCAGAAATTACCTATCAAACATCAACATCTGTCGCAACAAGTCTTCAATGTGCGCTATCGCGCACAGGTGTTAAATTTTTCGCCGGCGAAGACGGCGAGCCTTCCACACAACACCTTATTAATACACAAAAATTTAATGTGACCCTGAATGCCAATACACCTTATTATTGTTATATATATAGTGGTGATCAGGAACCTATTGAGGTTTTTGTACCTGCGAGCCCATTAAGTAAAACATTTGGTATAGATGCTTCAGCCTATTCAAACGATGTGTATGGTGCATGCAAAGGTGATACAGACTATAATCCCGCACTTGATATAAATCAGGATGGCTGCGTATTACTTAATGATCTCAATGAATTTCCTGAATACTGAGCCCCGGACTTGTAAAATTGTTCAAAAAAACCCTTGACAAAGCATTTTCCCAGGCCGTAGAATGATGGGATGGACAATGTACAGGATGATATTCAAGAATTTCATACGCTTCACCCTCAAAAAAAACTCAAAGCCCTTTCGATTATTGCTGTCATTTTTGCATTAAGCATTGGTGCGGGTCTTTATTTTGCTGGTCAAAGTGGGCTCCGTAAAGCCCCAAGTGATGTGATAAAGGATACGAATAAAGGCATGTCACAGCTGAGCATTGTTCCTGAATCACCATCAATCGCAAAAGGAGCTGCAACAAAAGTTAGCGTTAATGTGAACGATACAGGTGCCCAAGCAGTTGATGTTGTCATAACATTTGATCCAAAACTTGTTGCTATCTCTGACATTACAAATGGTGATGTCTTTCCTGACATTCTTCGTAGCGAGGTAGTTAACAACCAAGTTATTGTTTCTGCAGCTGTAGATCCAAATAATCCAGCGGATGTTAAAACTGGAACCCTTTTTTCCTTCACGCTTAAAGGTGTGGGTGTTGGTTCAGCGGCATTAAATTTTGATAAAGATCTTACCATCACAGCAACAAACGGTGTCAATACGTTAGGTATGACGGAACCCGTAACTATTACTGTTAAATAATGAGATATTTTGAGCGTTCGCAAAGACAACGAGGTGAAGTAGCCTCACTTTTAACCATTGTGTCAATGGTTGTTCTTTCCATTGGCCTTCTCGTCGGATATCAGATCAACAGAAATTCAGCAACAATTAATCCCGCTCCACAAGCTGCCGGCCCAACAACAACATCCCCGATTCCAGCTGAAGGTGTTGACAGACATGACCAGGTTTGTTTCCCTGGTGGTGATAAGAACCAACAAGTGCGCGATAAGTATTGTCGTACACGAATGTACCCTGCTCTTTTAACACGCGACATCATTAAAACCGCGGATGCACGCGCAAAACAAATTTTTAATCAAATCTTTCAAGGCACAGAACAGTCAAAACAAAACCCACTTATTGTCGCTGTAACAGCAAAAGATCAGCGGACATTACAAATATACGGAGGACTTTGTCTTAACCGAAGCTCAGTTGCAGGCAATGGTCGACTCTCAACAGAAGACGTCGAGGTTTATATCAGTCTCTTTGGAGTTCGAAAGTTTTATGATGACAAGGGTCAGGTTGGTATTGAAGAAAATGATATCAACGATGTCCTTCGTTATAAAATCGCAGCTGCAGAAGATAAAGCTGCTTCAAATAATACTGATGAGTTGTTTGTTGCGAGAGCTCGTGATGAGGTTTGTACGTTTACCAATGGAAAAGTTGACGCAACAGATTACAGAAAAACAGATAATCCTCTTCTCTTTAATATTCAAGCCGCAAAAGCAAGTATAAAGAGTGCAATTGAGCGAGCAAAGCAGGATCCAACAATCCACCAAAAATTCGACGAGGAAGCATGTGAAGTCTATATCCACCTCCGCGACAATATAACAGCTGGTGATAAAGCTAAGCCAAAGGACACATATAATATATTCAAGATAAATTTACGTGATGTATTGGGCGAAGATGAGGCAAAAGACCTTTGTAACCCAAATGTCACACCGACACCAACAACAGGTCAAGGTGGAAGCCCAACACCTTCGGTACCTGTGACTGTCACGCCATTAGTAAGTCCAACACCAACAGGACCATTGTCAGGCACACCATCCGTAACACCACCAGTCGCACAGTGTTATCAACGATGTACACCTATTACAAAATGTGATGTTGATCCAGCTACAGGCAAACGTATGCTATGTTTAAATGTTGATGGGTTCAATATTCTTCCACCTACTTTCCCAACAACCGCAAAAAATACTGATGGGGCTAATAATGTATTATCAATCTGTCAAAATGGTGATGTTGACTGTCTATGTCTACCACAGCGATGTCAGGCAAACCCAGGTTCTTGTGAAAGTCCAGATCTTGCATGTCCAAATGTGAAGGTTTCTCCAACACCAACGAATCCATTAGTCTCAATAACACCAGCAAAAACAGTAACCCCCCCACCACCTACGATAACAACGACAACTGGTACACCACAAGCATGTAGCTTCGATGCACTTGCCTATGTCCAAGAGTGTTTAGAGATTGATGCAACTGGACAATGTAAGCGTGCTGGGAACGGCCGCTTTCAGGCAAAAGCTATTCAAGCAAACGTGCTTAATGGTTGGGGCGCAAGTAACAATAAGCAGATTGCTGGTGGTCGCTATGGTACAAACCCAGCAACACCATTCCAGTATCAAACTAATACTTTTGTAGGGGCTTTTGATGGTCTTAAAGTACGCTTCCCTTATCTTAGTACGCTCCAATTTAGTGAAATGTCATTCTTAGATTATCAGGCAAGTGTGCCTATCCCAGCAGGGAAAAATCCTTTAGAGCCAGGCTCAGCAGCCGACTTAACACCAGAAGGACGTGCTAAGAATCCAATTCTTATTGCACCTGTGCATCAATATCCAAACGAACAATACTTTAATCGTGAAAATGCAAGTGTACGCCTGTATGCTAACTTTGGCAATAAAGAATATAGAGTCGTTCCAGATGGAAATGAAATTGCCTACTGTAATAATGCGCTTATGGGTACAGCGATAGGCGCTTGTAATCTTGCATCATTCCAATCTTCACGCTTTGATAACACTGTTGACCCTGCCTCACGAGATCCACGGGATACCATCGATGGCCTAACTGTTGGATGCGGTCAGAATATTGTCTACGGCTGGACATTGCAGAAATGTAATACCGCGCCAGCCGATTATATATTTGTCATTGATACTTCGTCCTCGATGACAACAGGAAAAGATGCATCAGGACAACTGAAAATCGATGCAGCAAAGAAGGCATTGCGCACCTTCTTAACAAACATCAAGACTTACGGAAAAGATAGCCGCGCAGCATTAGTACAATTTAGTTCAACAGCAAATACAGCAACAGTACAAGATCTTACTACCAATATTGATTCTGTCCTCGGAGCTGTTGATACAAAGCTTCGCTATCAATCAGGCACCTGTATTGAAGACGGTTTGCGTGAAACCATCTCTTTATTGAAAAGAAATGGTACAGCGAGAAAAACACATGTCGTATTCTTAACAGACGGTATGCCAAATTGTCCTGAAGGAAATCCAAATCCAGGCTCTGAAGATGTAATCATAAAACTTGGAACAGAAATAAAAGCCATACCTAATACAACAGTGTATGGCATAGGCGTTGGCGATCCAACAAAAACAGGCGTGAATGCTGATGCCGAGATACTTCGTGTTATTCAGCATTTCACGAGCACGCCCGACCTCGCCTTCTCTACAACAAGTGAGGTCAGTATTGAGGAAATTTACAATAGCATTGAAGTCAGCCTGAACTCTTGTGCTCGCTCGGATGCCTTGTATGCAAACTTCGTCAGCTCACAAGATATTAATGGTGACGGTGTTATTAATACAATTGACCTCTTCCTTATCTACGATAATTACTTTGCACGAGGTCAAGATGTTCCAGAAGATTTGAACAATGATCAAATCGTCAACTCACTCGACGTATCAATCATCGTCAACAGTATGGGCAAAGTAGTCCCACAAGAAAATAACACTGCTCAAAAAGTAATTGGTGATGTCTTCAATTAACCTCTTATTTTCTCTTGACAAACAACTTTTATAACCCGTACAATGATTCTCATGGATCAATCTAAAACCCTTCAACCTAATAAAAATATTGCACTTATCGGCATCATCTTTTTTGTCTTTGCTGTTAGTTTGATTATGGGGCTTCTCTTTGCCCAAAAAGGCAAATCTGGAATGACTGGTTCCAAAACAGAGAATCAATTAGGTACCACACAGCTTGTATTAAAGCCTCAAGTCACAAGTTTGAACAAGGGTGAAAGTACGCAAGTTGCTGTTGAACTCACAGGTGCCCCTTCACAAGCAGCTGACGTTGTTTTGACATTTGATGCAAAGCTTCTGAAGGCCTCAGACATTGTCAATGGCACCGTGTTTCCTGACATTCTACGTAGTGAAATAAAAGATAATCAGCTTATCGTCTCCTCTGCTGTGGATCCCAATAATCCAACAGATCTAAAAGCAGGCACTCTTTTCACCTTTACCGTAACCGCAATGGATTCTGGAACGGCTACAATAGATTTTAATAAAGATCTAACTATTACTGCTCATACTGGCACCAATACACTTGGTACAGCTGAACCAGTTACTATTACCGTTCGATAATATATAAAGGATTAAAGACAAATGAACATATTTAAGAGAAAAAATCGACACCAACGAGGTGAAGTCGCCTCGTTATTAACTATTGTATCGATGCTGGTTATTACAGCAGGCATCGTTATAGGAACACAGATTAATCAAGCATCACGACCCATATCTACTACCCCATTCGCTGTTGATGCCCCCACACCTATTGATCTTGGTTATACCGGTGGTCGATGGTTTGATGGTTCACAAGGAATGATATGTGCAGCTGAATTTACCTGTAATTCAGACCCTCTCATACAGAAACTTGAGATTCGCTCTTTAGATGGCTCACAAAAACTTGATTTAGGTGTTGATGTTACCGGTCGTGGAAATCCAAATGGCACACCAATCGGCAAATCCATTACTGGCGCGTGTAGTAATCGTGCATATGGCATTTCGGTTAACTGGGATCCACGCATCGATTATACCGATGCTCAAAAAGCAAATATACGCAAAGCAACAGGGTATGATATTAAAAAAGGTCAAATTCTCTTGAGTGTTCGTCAAGGACCAAGCGATCATAAATACTTTGTGTATGATCGTCCAAGCTGGTTAACAGGTGGTGAAGACGCGTTATTCTATTTTGAATTTGATGCAAAAACAGCTGGTGTCACTCGACGTTATTCACAAATTGCTAAAGGCAAAAAGGGCTGTGGCCCTGAAACAACAGTTACGCCAACAGGTTCGCTCTCGGGCACACCTAGCGTAACGCCGACAGGACCTTTATCAGGCACACCATCCGTAACACCTACGCCTACAAATTGGCTTATAACTATAGTAGTAAAGTCACCAACCCCCACACCTACAAAAAGTCCAACACCTACAAATATATTTGTGACGATTATATTGAAATCACCTACACCAACACCATCGTGTGGAGGCCCAACTTGCCCACCACCGAGCATTACTCCGACGCCATCGTGTGGAGGCCCAACATGCCCACCGACAGCGACGCCAAGTACACCGCTGTCTGGCACGCCAAGCGTAACACCAACGCCAATTACTGCAACATCATGCAGCTTTAGCGCACTTGTTTATGTGCAAGAATGTACACAATTTAATGCTCAGGGACAATGCGTACGTGACGCGAGAGGTAATTTTATGGCTCGTGCTCTTTCGACGGCTGAGCTTACAAACTTTGGCACTATAAATAATAAGCAACTCGCTGGTGGTCGTTATGGTCAAGGACCAGCTTCTCGCTTTAATCTATTCACTGGTAATCCAATTGAGGCCGCCGACATTATTAAAAACTATCCTTATTACGGTGGCGGCATACTCGGCTCACAACTCTCATACTTCAGAGCAGATCTCACGCAGCCTGTTCCAGCTGGAGTGAATCCAGTTGCATCGGGTAACGGGATGTTTATACCACCCACTTTCACCTATCCAAATGAGCGCTACGCAAATATGGAGGACGCATCAATACGCCTTACACTTAAACGACCAGATTATCGCATTGTGCCTGAAGGTAATGAAATCAAGTTTTGTAAAAACAATATAAAGGGAAACACTGTTGGAGCATGTAATCTTCCAGCATTCCAGGCAAATAGAATTGACAATAGTGTTGATCTGACCAAGCGCGATCCTCGCGATACAGTCACAGGCCTTACCGTCGGATGTGGCCAAAATATTGTTTACGGTTGGACTGTTCAAAAATGTAATGCAGACTTTGACTACATATTCGTCATGGATACATCAACGTCAATGATCAAAACACGCGATCGTGGTGGCGAACTTAAGAAGGATGCCGCAATGAAAGAACTTCAAGACTTCCTTACAAATATCAAAAATAGTGGTGGCGATCATCGAGCTGCGCTCATCCAGTTTAGTAGCCGTAGAAATACACGTATTGTTACCCCACTCACTAACAATATAGATACCGTAAAGAATGATGCAACAAACAGTCTTACATACGAAGAAGGGACTTGTATTGAATGTGGACTTCGTGAAACCATGAATCTTCTCACCAACTTCCGTACAGATAAATCTCGAAGAGTGGTTGTTGTATTCTTATCCGATGGTCTTCCAAACAGTGACCCAGGCAATCCACGAGCTGGGGGCTACGAGGCTGAAATCAAGACTGAGGCTGATAAGCTCAAAGCGATGAATACTGCTGCAACAGGCAACGTACCACCAACAGTCATTGGTATCGGCTATGGTGATCCTAATGCCGCAAACAACCCTGTTCCAGGTGAACTTGTAAATGCCGAACTTCTCAGAGTTATTAAAGTCGTCGCCTCAGATGACACATGGGCATTCTCTACCGCAGCAAATGTGTCAATAAGCGAGATCTTCGGCCGTGTCCAACAAAGTCTTAACTCTTGTGCTCAAACAGAAGCATTGCACACAGCGTTTATGCGGGCAAAAGATATGAATGACGATGGCATTATTAATACTGTCGACCTCTTCAATCTCTATGACGCTTACTTCCAGCAAGGCACAGAACTTCCTGGAGATCTTAATGACGATGGTGTCATCAACTCGCTCGATGTCTCCCTCATGATTGGTGATCTGGGTACAGTAGTGAGTCCAGAGCTTGAATCACAATGAAGGCAATAACGTTTGTTTCGAGTATTCTTTTTCTCACCTTTGGGATTATCATCGGCGTACTTACCCTACAAACCGATCGCCCCTTTGCTCTTTTTTCAAGTGCACAAGAATACAAACCTGTGTATTGCCCTATCAATGCTGAAATATATGTATATGAAAAGGATGAGGTCGGCCAAGAAATTCCACTTTCAATTGAAAAATATCCAGATATTAACATCCTAGCGTGGAACGTCATTGATGGCGTGAGACCAAATGCGCAGCCTTTGTATTTTAATGAATTGCCGCGTATGGAATACTTACATACTGCTGATGCACTTACATTTAGTTCTTTACCAAGAAGTATTGATGTGTATCGAAAGGGTGAAAGCACATCGTTAAAATTAAATTACCAAAGCGATCTATTTGCTATAGTGAAGCAGGAAATTAACACATGCTCCTCACCCACCCACCCACACCTCTGCAATAATGCAACGCTTCAAGATGATGTGACTGAGACTATTGATTTGGACACAGTAAAAAATATATCAATGGATTGTAATATGACATTAAAGGCAGGCTGGGTCGTTGAAAGACGAGCTGGCAAACAAGCCGACCCAGCCGCACGTACAGATTCGGCGTTGACAACTACATGTGATCTCAATCATGACAACGCCTGCAATACATTTGATCTATTTATCGTCTTAGATACGTATGGCGAACAAGGTCCGGGGCTTATGGGCGACCTAAATAATGACAATAAAGTAAATGCGCTCGATTACACCTTGCTCACCAGTCAGATTTCTCTCTTGTAATCTCCTCTATTCTTAACTAGAATGATCGTATGTACGTCGTAAAGACTGCTCATATTTTTATATTGACACTTTTTATTAGTCTCCTAAGTTTAGGTTCTGTGGCTTACGGACAGTCCAAGCCAGAAGTAACTTACATCAGAAATCCGGACATTGGATTTAATATTTCTGCCATAAATCCATCAAAACAGTGGGACTATATTTTAAATTCTGATTTCTGTTTTACCGCCTCTCCTCCTTCAGCAGCCGGAAGTGCATCCGTTCAGCTTACCATGGAACTTAAAGACAAAGTAAATCCAGCGATTAAGAAAGAAGAAGTCATTGGCGCATCAGTTAATCAACTCATTACAACACCCTCCACGGCGCGCTGTGGCTCAGGAAGATTACGACGACTTGTAGCAAACGCACCTTTCAACGTGCCTCCTCAGGAGCGCTGGGTTGAAAGTTGCCCACGTATTAAAGTAAAGGTTACTACAAAAGGCCCTTGGCGCCCTATTCCACAAGAGGATGTGGCATATATTGAACGAAGCTTTTTGTGTCCCGATGGCGTGATCAAAGACCCTGACCCAACTGTAACAACAGCACCAGGTGGCGGTGGCAATACACCAACACCAAATAAGCCTGCACCAACTCGTATTCCATTTCGACCACGCGCTACCACAACCCCAGCAGCGCCCACATCTACACCTATCCTAACTGCAACGCCAACTCCTACACCTGATGCAATCGAAGGTCGCATAACAGTTTTCTCATGTGCCCAACCTGAAAATGTCACCTTGAGTTATTGCGATGATCCTAGCGGAACAAGCTGTGCAGATATCAGTCTTGCACCGTCTGAGCAAGATCAGTCAGTCTGGCTCGACGACGATACCAATGAGCGCACATTCATATATAAGTATCGCATCATAAAAGATAAGGCTGGAAATGCCTTAGACAAGAGTAAGACGTATGCCATCTATAACGCGAATGCTCGCATAAAACGCTTCAAGGATACAACAATCGAGGCATTCGCATCGACAAAGGAAGATAAAAAAGAAGTGTCTGTCCCAGGCTCGCGCGATTTAACCGTCAATGCAGCAGCCCAAACATGCGCGTGCGTATTCCACGCTCGAGCACATGTGCGTGATGCAGATACTGGTGAAATAACAACTGCTCTTGATGAGGCACTCGTTCCCGGTAAAGATCTTACCTATGGCAGTGCAAATGACATGCAGATAATTACTCGCGGCGACAAACCAGTAAGTCCATTTACTAATGGGGTGCTCGACGTGCTCGAAAGTCTTCACGATATAAGTTACAGCAATAAAGTTGGTCCATGGACGCCATACGGTATAGATGGCATGGCACATGTTCGTCTCTATGCGCCAGGCTATAGCGTTGTAAAGCAGCGCTGCCAGACAACTCCACAAAGTCAAGTCCATGCGTGTCCTGGAGGTACCCTCGAAAATGAATCAACACTCGTTGATGAACCCAATTTCCTTGGTTTCCGCGTTGCATGTGGTGTTGATGTTTCTTATGATTGGTATATTCGTAAAAATGCAACAGGCTCAAATGCTGAAGTCATGCGCGTTGCAAAACCTGAAGATGTCGACATAAACAATGATGGTTTTATTAACACAGCCGACCTTGTTGCCTGTATTGATGAATGGGGTCAGAAATCTGACAAACTGACATGTGATATTAATAAAGACAAGTCAGTAGATGCATTAGATTTATCTCTCGTTACAAGTTTGCAAGGCGTTGATGTCAATGAAACTCAATAATCGAGGCTCAATTGCAGGTATGCTTGTTGCTGGTATCAGCGTTATTGCACTTGCTGCAACAGTCATAGGTATTACTCAAAACAATCTTGGCACCTCTTCACAGGCAGCCCTAAACTCAACAGGTGTCATGTTGCAAGAAAATACTCTTGATGTACGTCGCATTGATGATACTCATGTAGAAATCAGCGGTCAGATTTGTTACTCACGCCATCTTCAAAGCGGAGGAAAAGAAGAATGGACGCTTTGGGCTACCGATAATCGTGGCAAGGCACTAGATGGTGAAAATGATGGAAGCTATATCGATGGTGGCCGTCTATATGTGGCCGGCAATGGAAGCTTCCCCGCAAGCTGTGAATATGTGGATCGGGCTGCAGGTATAGGAAAGATGCTTGATAAAAATCAAAAACAACCACATCGCTTCTCTGTCATTGCAACAACACCACGCCGACTAAGTGCAAGTTATTGTCCAGAAGTATATCTACATTACAGAGGAACATGGTTCTCAGGAACCCCATTTGCAAAGATTGCTCTTGACCAAATCAAAGATGTATGTGGCCCTACCGAGAGCCCCACTCCAACATTGGAGCCAGGTACCGGGCCAACGACAGACCCTACCGAACCAAGTGAAACACCCGGCCCGAGCGAAACACCTGCACCAAGTGACGCTCCAGTCACACCAACGCTAACCCCTACTCCAACACCAGATGGAACAATTTCTGGGCGGGTTTCTGTATTTGCATGTAAGAAACCTTCGCGAGTAGCTGTAGATTTTTGCACAGGCGAAACCTGTGATGAATTAAATGGCGGAAAAGTTGTGGCGCTGCCATTCACCCCTGGACCGAGTGATCATGGTATTTGGCTTGACGACACAAATGATGATGGAACCTGGATGTATAAGTACAGAATAAGCACAGATGAAAACAATAAGTTACTTGATCCTTCTAAAACATACTTCTTAAGTCGTGCTGCTGGTTTTTTTGATAACGATGCTACCTATTTTGATTCCGAGCGTGAACAAGGAGAAAAATTGCGCGTAAAACCTGGCGACAAGCGCGACTTTGAAGTCTATGCAAATCGCACCTGCGGCTGTGCGTTTGACGCTGTTTCATATGTAAAAGACACAAGTGGCAATATCCTTACTGCACTCGATAATAAACCCGGCATATATGGAACGGTCAACAATAAACAACTTTTCGATCGTGGTGATAAGCCAATTGAAACACTAACCTTCAATAACCTTGGCAGCAATCCCGGACGTGTTGACTTCCACCTCACTGACTTGGGTGATTTCAGAGAAACTAAAACTTGGGGCCGCGATGCTTTGGCTGCAGTAAAACTCTATGCTGACGACTATCGTGTGGTCAAACAAGAATGTACAAGTAAAAATTCAAGTGTGCCTGCGTGCCCTGGTTATACAGATACATGGAGCGAGACAGACATGAGTAAGCTTCGCAATCCAAAAATCTTTGAAAACCTTCGTATTGCATGTAATGCAAATCTGGAATATGGCTGGGTATTGGAAAAGATTCCTCCAACCCCTACCCCACAACCTCCAGCTGCTGAGCCTCCTGTTGGTGGTGCACCCATTGGCTCTGTATCATGCGCGCTGCGCGACGACAACAATGTTTCTGCTACACAAAACGAGGGCTGTAAGCCTCGAAACTTCCGTATTAAAGAAATAAAAGAACGAACAGCGAATCTTGAATGGGATGTTGCTGGTAATTGTCCAGCATTTAAGCGTGGTTCTGATCGATACTGGATTATTGTGAAAGATAAGGAAACAGGAGAAATTGTAGCTTCACGAAGAGGAATGAAAGATGAAGATACTGGCGTTAAGACAAACGATCGTAATCCAGGTGAGGCACCACATCAAGTAAATGTAGTTCGTAGGGATTATTATGATGAGGGCCATGAGTATACTGCGTATCTTTATTCATTCTTAGATAAAGATGGTGCCTGTATGAGCAACCCTGTCTCACTCGACTTTACTGGCGTTGCACGCGATGATTCTGACGATCCGGAAGAACCTAAAGAACCTGGTGATCCAGGTAGTGGCGGTGGTGTATGTCCACAGTGGTGTGCTCCAGAAAGCTTTTGTAGAAGTCGTGGATATGTACCAAAAACCCCACCAAGTGATCAACCTTGTAGCGGCACCGATCTATGGTGTTGCCCTCCAGGCACAGAACCACCAGGTGGCGAAGGCCCAGGCGGTGGCGGTAATCCAGGAAATCCTGGTAACCCAGGTGGTGGCAATCCAGGTGGCGGTGGCCAAGGTGTCTGCCCAGCAAATTCGTACGGCCAAGAAGGCCGCGTTGGTGAATCATTCATAAAAGTTAGTTCAGAAAGTGATCGTGGCGTATGTCAAAGTGTATGGCCTGGAAGTAATGGACCTGTTAATGCATCTGATGGAGGATACTGTTGCTCGTTTGGAACGTCTGGTGGTCCTGGCGGTGGGACGGGTGGCGGTGGTAATGGCCAAACCGACCCTTACGAATGTACAGTTGGAACCTACGGACCATTTCCTGCTTCCGCAAATAAATGTGTCCGTGCGAATGGATTTATGTCATACAACCACCCACTCGATAAAAATACTGGCAAACGAGATGGATCTCGCCATTGTTGCGGTGTACATACTGCTGATATAGGTAGTTGTTCAGCTCAAGATGGTTTACGAGGTGTAGGTATTAATAGAGATCAAGCAGTTCCTGGAAATAAAGATGAGGCAACTGCAAGATGTACTGGCACATATGGATCTAATCTGGTTGAGGTTGTGAAATCACCTAACAGCAAAATTGGTACATCTGGATTCTGCTGTAAGATTAAGGGCAATATTGGTACATGTGATAATGAGAAGAAAGAATATGGCATTAATGGGCGTTCCCCTGCTTTCCCTAGCAAAGGCGAAGCTGAAAAGCAGTGCCGTGAGATGGGTGTTGATAACTGTAGCGCACAAAAATCTCGCACTGGTACTGGGTACTGTAGTAAGATTCAACAGCCTGAACCAACAAAAGTTGTTCAACCTAAATATCGTGTAACTATAAAATATAAAATTGAAGCATTTAGATTGACCGCCTTTACCCTAAAACCAGTACTTTCAGGCCCCGTTCCCTTCCTTTTCACAGGGAGTGAGTTCACACTTGGATCACTCCACGGCACAAACACATATGAACACAACGTGCTATATAACGATGTTCCAAAAGGAAAACATTCTGTTCAATGTTCAGTAGTATTTGATGGGTCAAACACCAAGCTGTGTACGCCCGCGGAAATTAATGTCACAGGAGATACATGTTATATTTACAATATTTCTGTAAGATCTGGCGTGATTGATAAATCGAGTCTTGGTTCACTCTGTCCGAGTAATGGAGCTCGACCAATACAACCAGTATCTATTGATCTCGATATAAACCAGGATGGTGTCATTAATACAATCGACCTTCAGTACCTCTACGATGAATATGGCGCCGAAGGCGCGTCGACCACAGATGTGAATCAAGATGGCGCAGTGAATGCGCTCGACCTCTCCATCTTCATGAACTCATTTGGAACTGAGCTTTAATTGACAAACAATTCACAATCTCTCTATAATGGATACATGGACACCGTCGCTACTACTGTGCGTAAAGATGTAAAGGATTTTTTTACGCTCAGCCCTCAAGTTAAGTTCTTGCTCGCAATTCAACTTATTATTCTCTTTATCTTGAGCATTCTTATTGGCGTTATTTTTTCACCAAAGTTTAAGCGCAATGTGCTACATGAAGCAGCCCCAGGAGCTGCCCTCGAAAAAACAGATGGCGTGCGCCTTTCCCTCTTGCCTCAAAGTAAATTTATGAAGCCAAATGAAGAGATTACCTTCTTTGTGACTATGAGTGGCGCACCCGCATATGCTGTTGATACAGTTTTGACCTATGATCCTACGTATATAGCTGTCAGCACCGTTGAAAATGGCGATGTCTTTGATCGAGTCATACTTAATGAACAAAAACCAGGCACCATAACTTTTTCAGCCGCATACGACCCAGGCAAAAATACGTTCAAAAAAGAGGGCATCGTTCTTAAATTTAAGGCGCGTGCCTTAAAGAAGACACAAGAGACGGTCATCCAATTCGATAAGGACCGCACAATCGCAGCACAGGATGGAAAAAATCTTTTACAAGTAACCGAGCCAGCAACACTACATATTTTCGACTAAACAATGAAAACACTATCATTAGCCGTTTTAGCAATAATGACACTAGGACTTATCATTGGTGTCTCCTTGGTAACAAGCCCCCAGCTTCAACAAAGAACAACCGAAGCTGCAGTCCCACCTGAGTTAACCGAGGTGGCAAATCAAGATGTAACTATCGAATTTACCAGCTTGGCTCCGCATAATCGCTGGGATTATATGTTAACTGGCGGACTTTGTTTTACCAACAACCCACCATTAAATGGAAAATGGAAAGTATCGATATATCATGACGATCTTTTGCAGCCAGAAATTCCTATTGGCGCCAGTGTACAAAAGACAGTTTCAAACCCTGCTACTGCTCGCTGCAAAGATGGCAATCCAATGCTCTTGTTTAATGCGCCTATAAATATGCCAGCGGCAACCCGCCTGCCAGAAGGCGCTGAATGTTTACCAGCTGGCGATCTTGATATTCGTGTTGACACAGCTGGCCCACCATGGCAGCTACAAGCAGAGGTAGGAAAAATAAGTCGCAGCTACTTCTGTCCTGACGATCCACAACCAACAAACAATCCGAATCAATCACCTACTCCAGCTCAGCCAGGCGACATAACGGTCAATCTGCAGCTTGCGGGAACATGGAAATCTAACTTTACAGAGTTCCAAGCAACCGCCATGACCTGTGATTTTACCGAACAAGGAGACATTAACTGGGAATCGTGTGGCGCACAGGGAAACAAAACATCAAACACAGATATTACACGCAAAGGTACAGGTACGACAATAAATAAGACGGTGAATTTAACAATAAATGATACACCAGGAGGTGCAAAAGCTCTTGTGCTTTTCTACGACTACAAGCGTGATGATGGAAAGGCAGATAATACGGGAGTGCGTATTGAACCAATAAACAATACAAATTGTTCGCCTTCTTATGTAGATTTTGGTGCATTTGTATGTGGTATTAATCTCGGCGCTTCAGGTAAAACAACAACATTTAAGTTGCAACTCCCTACCGCCAATGTCACAACGTATGAATTGCGACTTGGAAAAGAGGATGGCGAAGCACGATCTTTGCTCGATCCGTGTACACATGCAATCGACACAAATAACAAACAAGGCTCTGATAGCGAAGGTAATCGCGGACAATGTAGTTCAAGCGCCGCGGGCAACAATATTAAAGTCACCTATCACAACAATGGCACAACTGAGGAAAAACTCTATTGGCTGTTAGGTCGCTGTAATGGCACATTTGACGAAAATGATAAAATTTGTGAGGTCAATGCGCCTGTTGATACACCAGAACTGGTTCAAAATTTCTTTGAAGTAGAAAATGCAATTACACTCCCTGCTGGTCAGGTGATTGTGTGTACCTTTGATAAATCAAAATATCCCACAACAGAAAATGAGGCAAACGTACGTAGCTCTGGTGCTGTAAGCTGTGAAAATGCCGCACCTACAGCAACACCAATCTGGTCACCAACACCAACCACAATTCCACCTACACCAAGCTTAACCCCACGCGCAACAGCAACACCAAATCCTAGATTTTCACCAACACCAACGCCAGACACATCAAATGCTGGTTTTTACACAAGTATTTCCTTCTACAATGGTTCCTCAAAAGCGGTGACCAGTATTACAACAATCACCTGTTATGGTCCAGGAAAAACACAATGCACATCTGAACTTGTTAATACCTCGATCCAGCCAAGACAACGAGGCACAGTTGAGACAAATTTGGTCTTGCCACAAGGTATTAATGATTACAGCGTTAAGTGCCGAGCTACATTCGAAGGTAGTTCAACACCTGTGAATTGTCCAAATGAGGTAACCACCCCACTCCGCCAGAACGTCATTTATCGTATCGTAGCCTCAGAAGCAGGAAGCATAACCGGGCAAGGGGTAACTGAAATTGACGCATGTGATGTTAATAAAGATTCTTGCTGTAATGCAAACGATTTCTCTGTTGTAGCTACAAAATATGCAGAAGAGATTGGACCGACCGATCAAAATAGCTCTGATATAAATGGCGATGGTATTATCAATGGATTTGACCTCGTCTTTACGCAGGCTAACTTCGGCAAAGGTGAGGGTTGTAGACTTAATCTTGCTCCAGAATTGAACCCTGAACTACGTCGGGAACAGTAAGACCAGGTCTTGTTGAGGATCGTGCCTTTTTCTTCTTTGTTGAGCTGATTTTTTCTGGAAATGCATTTAATTCCTTGAGCTTCCACATAAAAAGCGCTCCTTTCCTACGTGCGCCCGAATCGACCACAAACTGCAACGCTTTTAACAACATTGGGCGCGGCACTTGTTTGGATAATTTAATATACAAACTCTTATGTTGTTCGTCGCCGAGTTTCTCGGCGAGATGCACGCCAAATGATTGATATTCTCTTGATATATAGCGGTCTGATGTGGGATTAAATGTCTTTAAAACGTCTTTTATTGAGTCCATAATCACCATTAGTATACAGTATTGCAATAGCCCATAATATGATATAATATGAGCATGTTTGCACCATTTATACAATACTTAATTCGCAGCGGGATTTCAGAGTATACAATCATTATGTTGCTCTTTCTCCCTTTGGTAACAGCGCTTATAACTATTACGCGCTATATTATTGGTTGGAGAACAATTAATATCTATACAACTATCTTGCTTGCGTATGCCTTGTTTGACCTGGGCTACATTCACAAAGGTCTCACTGACTATTCAGGTGCCCTTTTCTATGGAAGTTTATTTATCGTGGCAACCTCTGCAGTAGGACTTATGGTACATTCGTGGTTGCATGATGTCAGACTTCATTATCTTTCAAAAGTAAGTATCGTCATGTCGTTTTCGACTATTGGAACCCTCTTCCTTTTGTATGTTTCTACCTATATTGACCAGGTTTCGCTCAACATGGTCAATCCATTGACTATTCTTCTTTTTATAGTGTCGGTTGAAGCGTTGGTAAAAAGCTATGTACGACATGGTGTCAAAAAGGCTATACGCTTGATGATTTTCACCATTATTCTTGCCTCTGCTCTTTTCATTTTGATGAGTCAAGAAATTTTGCAAAACGCACTTATTGATTATCCAGAAATCGCAGGCCTTATGATCGTTACTAGCTTTTTAGTTGGTAAATGGCGAGGGCTTAAGCTTCTTGAATATTTCAGATTTAGAAACATTCTGAGTCAAGACTCCCATGATCCTGAAGATCTTAGCGAATAAATCGCGCATTCTTGGACTTAATGAACGCAATATATCGTACGTTAAAAAGTACAATCTTCCCTCGGCCCGAAAAATAGCCGATAATAAATTACTCACCAAAAAAATACTCGCTGATGTCGAAGTGCCAACAACAAAGGTTTTGCATATTGTTAAGAATCCTGATCAACTTGCAAAACTTGATATAGAAGGGCTGCCAAAAACATTTGTGGTTAAGCCAGGTAGTGGCGTCGCGGGGCAAGGCATAGAGATTATTTATAACCGCGACAAGGACGGCAATTTTATTAATGCACTGGGACAAAAAATTACGCCAGAGGCGTTAAAAACGCAGATGGCGAACATCTTGGAAGGTGCATATTCTTTAAATTACAGTCCAGATAAAGTTCTTATTGAAGAAAGAGTGCGCCCGCACCATAAATTAAGGCCATTCAGTTACAAAGGCGTACCAGATATCCGTGTTATCGTATTTAAAAAAGTTCCGGTTATGGCTATGATTCGCTGGCCAACTAAAGATTCTGCCGGGCGGGCAAATTTTTCTCAAGGCGCTGCAGGCAGCGGCCTTGACTTAGCAACAGGTATTACGACCCACACCATTAAAGAAACAAAAGAGGGTCGCATTATTGATCTTGAGTATGTTGATGTCACTCGCATACGCTATTCTGGTTTCAAAGTTCCCTACTGGGATAAGATATTAACGTATGCAGTTAAGTCCGCAAAAGCCACCGGACTTGGCTTTTGTGGGGTTGACTTCCTTATTGACCGTGAGCGTGGTCCACTTGTCGTCGAGCTCAACGCACGACCTGGCCTTCGTATTCAACTTGCAAATCAAGATGGTCTTCGTTGGAGACTTGAACAAATAAAACACGTCCGTGCAAAAACAATTGCCCACGGCATTCGCCTTGGCAAAGATCTCTTTGGAGGTGAGATTGAAGAAGAAATTGAAGCTATTGCCGGTAAAAAAGTCATTGGCCTCATTCAACCGGTAAAACTTTACCACAAAACAGAAAAACGCAGCATTACCTACATGGCAAAAATCGACACCGGCGCAACCTACTCTTCAATCGATCGCCAGATCGCTATTGATCTTGGATACAGTCAGGCAATCAAACAATTTGAGAAACTTGATATTCCAAAGCAAATTGCAACTCTCGAAGAAGGTGTCGCAATCGCAGAAAAATACCATACTATTCTGACCGAGGGAGACAACGACATTGTCAATACTGAAGTTATCGTAAATAGTAACGGAAGAAGTTACCGTATTATCCTTGGGCTTCGGGCAAAAATGCAAGAAAGAGAATTTCTTGCCCATGCAACAGTTACCGATAGAAGCAATCTGCTTTTCCCCATCATTATTGGTAAAAAAGACTTGAAGGACTTTTTAGTAGATCCAGCAAAAACAAAAACACCATCATTATGAAAAAAGTATTAATACTATCATCTTTTCCTGATAAACCACACCACCACAGATTAAGTAGTGGGCATACACTTCGTTCATACAATGATATTTCTATTGAATTAGAACCTAAGAGTTCTACCTTTGAAATTGTAGAAAAAAACCACAGTATCACTGACTATTCCTTTGTATACTTCCGTACCGCTGACGATAAAGAAAAGATGGCAATTCCCCTCGCACTTTGTCTTAATAAATTAGGCATTCCGTTTATTGATAGTGCACTTTTAGCCAAACAAATTTCCTCAAAATCATATCAATATGCAATATTCCTCTTTAATGGGCTCCCCTTTCCTCATAGTATCATCGCCTTCGCCGATAAGATGAAAAAAATGCTCCCCATTTTCGAAAAAAAACTTGGCTACCCTTTTATCATTAAAGCCGTTGGGGGTCGTAAAGGTGAAGATAATTTTTGCATTAAGAATAAAGAAGAATTCGTGCATGTTATGGCAAACTATGGAGAGGATATGCTTTTTGTTGCTCAAGAATTTATTCCAAACGATTTTGACTATAGAATACTCACCGTGGGATATAAAACGACCATTGTATATAAGCGTATTAGAGGAAAGAATACCGATACTCATTTAAATAATGTCTCTAAAGGCGGTAGTCGCG
This sequence comes from uncultured Gammaproteobacteria bacterium, assembly GCA_965230965.1. Lineage (GTDB taxonomy): Bacteria > Patescibacteriota > Microgenomatia > UBA1406 > HO2-37-13b > OLB23. The sequence goes on along the minus strand of OZ246401.1, from coordinate 694,434 downwards.
AACTTGTTGATCATACAAAGATACGTAAGCTTTGTAAGCTTGCTGAAAAAGCTAGTAAGTTATTAAAACGCGAGGTATGCGGAGTGGACATTGTTGTGGATAAAGAAACAGGAAAACCATATATATTTGAGGCTAATGCTGCACCACAATTAAATTACGCTCCTGCTTTAAAAGCTGTCAGAGAGTACCTTGAAGAGCGTTCATAAGTAGATCCTTATTTTTCTTATCTGGTCCTTTATCGGCAAAACCTGGAACTTCTAGAATCAATGGAATATGTGCGAGACGCGGTTCTGAAAGAAATTTTTTGATTCCTGCAAGGCCAATTTCACCCTCACCAAGATTTTCATGACGATCATGCTGTGAGCCGCAAGCTGTTTTTGAATCATTAACATGAATACAGGCGATTTTTTCAATACCAATCATACGTTCCACATCATCAAGCCAATTTTTTACCGTTTCTCCATCGCGAATATCAATGCCAGAGGCAAAAAGATGCTGCGTATCAATACAAAATTTTACACGATCCGATTGCACGCGCTCTAAAATCTCGACACACTGTTCAAGTTTAAAGATAACACGTTTCTCAGATGCCATGTTTTCTACCAAAACATTCTGTGACGTGGGAGTATCGAAAAGAATATGCGCAAGACTTTCTGATATTTTTTCAATACTTCCGCTACCAATATGTACGATCGTACCATTGGAGCCTAGTTGCTCACCCACTTCTAAGTAGTTTTTGAGCGAATTTATAGATAGCGTATGCAAATTTTCATTTTCACTTCCCAAATTAACCAAATATATTGCATGAAAAAAGAGTGCCTGCATCTTAGCAGTTTTGTATGCAGCTACAAATGCATTGATCTGCTCTGTTGTATAAATATTGGGTTTAAATGAGCGCGGTGAGGAGACGAAAATTTGCATCGCATTAAACTCCTCGGCTACTGCTCGACCAACAGCTTTGTCTAATCCTCCTGCAATAGAAACATGTCCGCCTATGATCATAAGTTTAATTTAATAATCGTTTGCTATTCTAGCGTTGGTGTGGGGGTGTCAGGTGAGCAATTGATCCAAGAAATCAAGAGCAGGGGTTCAACTCCCCTCACCTCCACACTATCAGATTGACATAAACCAAGAATCTTCTATAATTAGAGAATCTTGGATCAATCTCTAGACACTAATCCGCCGCAAGGCGGATTTTTATTTCCTCACCAATTTTATCGAATACGTTTCCCTTTAATTCCACAATTTCCTCGCTACTAAAATCCTGCAAGACATATGCGTGACCTTCCATTCTATTTTCAGGATCGCGACCATCAACACCAACACGCACTCGCCAAAAATCAGTGCTGCCCAAATGCTCCTCTATCGACAGAATCCCGTTATGAATTTTTGGACCCTTATCTTTTTGTATTTTCCATGCACCAAAAACAATATCTAAATCATCATGCACGACAAATATATTGTCTTTTGTTAATTTATAGAAATTCACAACAGCAGCAACTGCCTGCCCACTATCATTCATAAACGTATTCGGCTTTAGTAAAATACATTTCTCTCCCTCAATTTCAACTTCTGCTACCATGCCATGGATTTTCTTTTCCTCGCGCCAGGTCGCTTCACCTGCCAGTATATCTAAAAACATAAACCCAACATTATGGCGGTTTTTCGCATACTTTTCTCCCGGATTCCCGAGCCCAACAAGTAGTTTCATAGAATGTAGTATACTGTATTTTCAGCTCCACAAGAAGCCGGGGTGGCGAAATGGTAGACGCGCACGCTTCAGAAGCGTGTGTCGCAAGACATGGAGGTTCGAGTCCTCTCTCCGGCACCATTTTTTGCTATACTCATAGCATGTTTAACTTCGGCGAGCCTTCGCTGCAATCAGTCAAAAAACATATCGGAATTTTAGCCATTCAGGCAGGATTTTTGGTGATGTTGGCCCTTGGCTATGGTGGCATTAGCCTTAACACATATCTAAAAGAAGCATCACTCCCGACATCTGTTACTTCTCCACTTGCGTATGAAGAAGATTCGAGTGCTGAAAAACCAAAAGAGCCACAAGAAGCTACTGTTGAGAGTGCTGTCCTGGGCACTGAAGACGAACATGTTGAAGAACCGACAGAAAATCTCACGCCCGAACCAACATCATATCCACAACCTCCACGACAGGAATATTCAATCGCAATTTATGGTGATTCTATGGTTGACACCATGGGTGAACGATTAGAATATCTTGAGCATGAGCTACTTGAACGCTATCCCCACACCACCTTTCACCTCTACAACTATGGTGTAGGCTCACAAAACGTTCATGATGGCCTTGAACGATGGAACAAGCCGCTTCGCTATATGGATCGGAGCTTCCCAGCAATTACAGAATTAAAACCAAACATTATTATTGTTGGTTCATTTGCCTACAATGTGTTTGTTCCTCATGATAGAAATGCTCACTGGTTGGGCTATACGGAACTTGTGCAACGTGCACAGAGACTAACACCTAATGTCTACATGCTTGCTGAGATTGCACCAATGCGCCGGGGTTTTGGATTTGGACCGAATGGGGTAAATTGGGAGCCGTCAACGGCTTGGAGTCATACCGAAAAGATTATTGAACAACTTGAAAATGTACTAGGACTTTCACGAACGTTACACGTTCCACTGATTGATGCCTATACCCCATCACTACAAGAAGGTGTAAAAGAAGGAAAGCGCGAGCTCGTCAACCCAAGTGACAACATTCATCCTTCCGTCGAAGGCCACAAATTCATTGCGAAGACGATTGTGGATGTGTTGGAGTTTAAGTAAATATCTTAATAATATGGTGAGAGACCATCGTTCTTATCCTCATCCGTAGTATTTTGTAGGTTGAATTCAAAATTATTGCCCCAGGGGGTTTGGAAATCCCATGTTTCATAGTGTCTTCTCCATTTATTCTGGCCTGTTCTATCTTCAAAAAAAGTATGCATTTGACCACCGCCCCATGTTGTATCATAGACATAAGGAACATTTCCAATTTCAACCACACCAAAGGCATGTTGTAAATCGTCGGTACCCCCAACGGCAGTTGCAATGCCATTTTTTGCTAAGACATAACCGGTAAATGCTGTAAAATCCGCGCAGATTGACTTGCAATTAGCCATTCTTTGACCTAGAGAAAGACTTTTGTACTCACGATGATACTGTTTTTCTTCTTTATCATAAGCCCGCTGAGCTTGATATAAATCTTGAAGTTCAGTTTCTACTGGGATATTTTTAAATCTCTCATCACTTTGATCTATATGACTCATATATGAAATACTTGATTCAACTTCTGATTGTTGTCTCCATATTCTTGCTAGATCTTTGTTATAAGATGAACTTTCATATATATCTTTGGATAAGTATTCAACAAATTCCTTTTTATTTTTTACGGGATCATATGGATTTTTCTTTGTATAATATTCGGCGAGCTTTGGCAATAATGGGTCGTTATAAAGTTCCGCATATCTTATATCCTGCAGCGGCAATGCATGAGGGAAATCAGGTAAAGGATTTCCAACTCTTTGTGACTCTGTCATATTATTACTTGAAGAATGTCCTGTTGGGTCATTATTGCTTATTGGATTCCCTTGTACATATCCATATCTATTTGGTCCTTCAACTTTATCTGCCTGCACAAAAATACCTAATTCCTGATTATAAAACCTCGCTCCGGCATGATAGACACCTGCGTCATCGAGCTCACGATGGCCCGTAAACTTCCGATCTACATCAATATCCATATCTTTCACGTCCGCACCATATGGATAATATTCCTCTACCTGCATCGTGTTGTTTTGGTCAACGGCCCTACTTGAACCAAGATAATCTTTCACCACAAGAGAAGTTTTTGCAGCATCTTTTACGATCATTGTTTGGTTTGATGTTGGAATATAAAGGCGAGTAGTTGTTTCTTGAGCAAAAGTCACGCGTTGCGTTGCCACGACAGATAAAAATAAATACGAAAAAGTTAGAATAACGACCAGTTTAGTGCGCATATGACTCCTTTCCCATAAAACTCTTCACAATAGCCGCCTCCAAATTTCGTAGTGGTTCTTGGATCGAATTGTTTGTTCTCAGATGATTGGTTAACCCAAAATATGTCCCCGTGTTTGTCAGTATTCCCTCAATCTGAGGAAACATTTTGTTCAAAGCTTTTTTTGTCACAACCCCACCCAGCTTTCCTCCACCATATCTACCCAACATTGCAACTTGAAGCCCGGCTTTTGTAGCTAAGTAGTTCGTAAGAAATGCTTTTCCAAATGTAGGGCCATCAACTTTTCTCATATCGTGAGCCGTCCCATACGCAATAAGTGGTGATACAATTGCAGATTCTGCCGTAAACTCATAGGCCAAATGGCCAACTTTCGTATTTGCTGCGGCACGTACCAATGCCGGGCTTTTTTCAATTAAACTAGCATACCGTGGACTTATAAATCCACGAGCCGCACCAATCCACTTTCCACCAACTGCACCTACAATACCTTGTGTAACAAGTTTTTCCCCATCAAATTTCCCTTGAATTCCTTGCCCTATCGCTTCCACACCAACACTGCCGATGGCTCCTTGAACCGCAGAGTATTCGAGCGCTGTGCTCGCGGCACTACCTATTGAAGAAACTACTCCTGAGCCTGCAACCACAGGGGCTGCGTATATACCTCCAGCAACAACAGCTCCTGCGGCTGCCCCTCCTACAACTGGATAATAAATGCTGTCTGATATGCCTTGATCTGGTGGCATTTGATAGATATCTGCGCCTCTAAATTCTGGACTCAATGCATATTGTGTGTAATAATCGCTGATATCGATATATTGGGGTTCTTCCTGTTGGCATTCGACACAATTCCCCGTTGGATCTGTGTGTGTGACAGGATTATTAAGTGCATAGGCGTATCGTTGGGGGCCTTCGGCTTCGTCTGCTTGAATAAATTGACCGAGTTCAGGGCTGTAGAATCGTGCGCCGGCATGATAGATGTGTGCATCTTCAAGATTTCTATGGCCAGTAAATTGTCTATCCGTGGTACTTGCCGTATTTTTCACGTCTGTACCATATGGATAAAAATCTTTTTGCCTTGTCGAACCTAGATAATCTTTTACTATCATAGAGCTCTCATTCCCTTCTTTAATCAGTGTGGTTTGAGACGAAGTTGGAATATAAAGGCGAGTGGTCGTTTCTTGGGCATTGGCACCACCTGTAAAAAACCCCAGAAAACAGATTATAGCAATACACTCGTGTAGAATTATTATTTTTGTACCCATGAACCAGAGCGATTGTTAAAAGAGTATCTCACACCACCATCAACTTGACCAAAATTTCTGGCATACGATTCAAGGTCACTAATTCCTGTGACTAAACCACGAGAACCATTTGATGCATCTAGAGTTGCATTGAAAAAGCCAGTATTTATATGCGCGACAGCATGAGCGGCAAATCCTTCTGTGGCATCTTGCCCCATCGATGCAACACCCTTCGGAATACGATTAAAGGCAAAATATTCAGCTGCATCTTCCCCCCAAATTTTCATTGCAGCTCCTGTGCATAAACTAGCAGCGTGCCTACACACACCTGTGCCACCTTCCCACAAAGCATCAAGCGAGCCTAAGCCATCAGCATAGTCTGCTCTGCCTAGATCATAGGCAAGTTGGCTATTCACTCGTTTTACAATATCGTTAGCAATAGCTTCATCTTGACCAGCTATATCACTTGTTCTAATTCGATAGTCTGTTTCAATTTGCCAAGTGCCCTTAACCAAAACAGTACCAAATACTGAACGGCCTTCATTGACAGAGTCAACAAGCTCATCAACGGCTTTGGAAGCTTGGCGAGGATCATAAAAAGCCTCACCTGGATTATATGGTGAGGTTATATAATTTGCGGCACTGTATCCTGGTGGAAGATTTGATCCTGAAGCTATTTCAGCACCAGACTCAACTGCCCTAACGCAGTTAGGATTTCCCAAGCATGTCGCCACGCCAATCTGAGCTCCACCCATAACGCCGACTGCACTTGCGGCCCCAACTCCCGTACTGACAGCACCTATTGCTGCCGGAATAGCCACGGCACCCATATATCCTGCGCCAGCACCGACTGCACCGCCAGCTACTCCTGCCACGATAATATTTGACGGCTCTTTAACTGATCCGTATTTTGCTACCTGAGTCCCATGTTCATAGCCCGCTCCGAAGCCAGCACCAAATGCTGCGCCGCCAATAATAATTGCTGCGATAATAATAGGAATAATTTTTCCTGATGGATCGGTGTAAAGCGTTGGATTCGCTGCACCATACATATATCTATTCGGACCCTGCACTTTATCTGCCGATACAAAAACACCCAATTGTGGATTATAGAATCGAGCACCCGCATGATACACGCCCGTATCAGCAAGACTTCGATGGCTTGTAAACTGTTTATCTGAAATCGTGTTTGCTTCCCCATTCGTCATACCATATGGATAATATGCCTGCTGCTCCTCACCCTTATTTGATTCAACGATACGTGTTGAAGTTATGTGATCTTGAATAAGAAGATTCTCTTCACCCTCACTTGTTTTCATAAACGTGGAGCTCGCACCCGTCGGTATATACACTTTGCTTATGCGCTTCTCTACATTAGGAGTTCGTGTCGGCTGTGGAACATCAGGATTTTGAGCGTGAGAAGCATTAATTCTTGCAAACGGGATAAGAAAAAAATACGTCAGTGAAAAAACTGACGCAGTTAGCAACGCTATCGACTTAATTAGTGACCTCTTCTTCATATTGACCAAATAGATAAATTTGCTTTGTTGGTTTTTGTAGATTCGCCGGATCGTATTCTTCTTGTAAGTTCATTGCTCCACCCTCGTCATAATAGAACATGTAGATTTTCTTAAAATTATCATCTGAACACATGCCTTTTTTATTTTTCTTAATCCCCAAGAAGATTAATTCACCTTCACGATTGTAACGGTAACAGTTATTTTCATCGTTTTTCATACCACCCTCGTTTGTATAACCAATGTCGTACGAGCGTGTAGTAAGTCCGAGAGTTTGTTCAACAGGACCTTTTGTTGGCAACGGGACTGGGGTTAATGTTGCCGTTGGTACTGCTGGGGTCGGACTAGTTGTTGGCTGGACATCAGTCTGCTCTTCGCCAGTAACCTCAACTGTCTTTGGGGCAAAGAATGGATATGTTGAAGAATATTTCATCACCACATTATCTTTTTCTTGCTTCTTTAACATACGACCAAATAAATCATATTCGTACGATGTGTTATATAGTGGTGATTTAACGGACGTAAGTTGTGAGAATCCATCATAACCGTAGTCAAAAAGTGTTGTTTGCCCAGAAACAGTTTCATCAAGTGTGTCAATTTCGCTATAGTCGTTGTAGTTTAGGTTCTGTTTTATAAGATCCTGATCAACTATGCCAACCCCAAATGCTGCTGCTTTTTTAGATACACCAAGCACTTTAAGTCTCCCTAAGGTGTCAAAATCGTTTGTATTTGTGTATTGAGTGCCTTGGAATTGTACTTGTGCGACTCTTTGGTTGCCAAACTTATCATATATTGCTCCTGTAAAGACATCTTTTCCATCGACCTTCATCTTTACCACTCTTCCTTCACGATCGTATTCTTTATTGATCTTTGTTCCATCAGGATAGGTTGATTCTATTTCTTGAGAGAGCTGATTGTAGGTTGTGGTGAAATCCTTAGCATTCGAGAATGTAGCTATGCGTGTTTTTGTAAGGCGTTGCCCACCGTCATAGGTAAATTCCTTCGAGCCTGTAAGGTGATGTACCTTTGTTAGCTTTCCTAATGCGAATGGACCGTTATCGTAGTCATAGGTAACCTCGTCACTGACCATTTTATTATATAACTCACCTTGACTCAGGCTAAAGTATGTTTTTTTTACCAATCTTCCAAGTAGGTCGTATTCATACCCCACATCCTCACGTGGCTGGCTTATCTCAAGCGTTTTATTTCCGTAGATATCATATTCAAAGCGGTACTGACCGAGTGATGGATCCTGCGAGAAGAGCAAACGACCGGATTTATCGTAGTCAAAAATTGATTCGGTTTTTGTACCTGCTTTATCAACGATCGTTGTTTTTGTTGCCTTATCAAGTAGTGGTTTTGTATATTCATTGACCGTCAAAAGTACATTTTCTTTTGAGCGATCCTGTGTGAAGGCATACTTTCCACGACCCCATACATCAGCAAGAGCAATCTTTTCTACACCATTTGGATCGGTGCTCTTTGAACCAAGAATTGTATATTCTGTTGTGGACGTGAATTTTTTGCCGCTTAGAGTCTCAATTTTTGTAGCTGTCACTGGACGGCGCAAAGCATCAAATTGGACTTCTGAATTCACAACTTTTGCTGCATCTGCAATATACTGTGGCTGCACGGCACCGAGATTATTTATATCAACATTCATAGGTGCCGCTGTTTGTATCTCATAGCTTCTTGATGTGCTTCCATCAGCATGGTACTCATTGTTATTTATTTTCCTTAGATCCTTACCGTCTACTTTTGTCTGCAATACTTGAGTCTGTCGTATTTGACCTATACCATCATAGAACGTGTCCGAAAATTGATAGTGTCGTTGACCATCTTGTGTTTGTGAAGTTAGCTGTGCATTACGTATAACCAAACCATTATTCCCTTGTTCAAAAAAGTACGTTCGTGATGATGGTATGTCGAGCGTGTTACCAAGCTTCTCTGGATCTGGCGCATATTGTGCTGTCATTCTACCTAATGCATCAAATTGCATACGACTTACAGCAAAAGCTTCGGGCACATTTTGGACTTGTGTCTTAATGGTTGTAGGTATTTGAATTAAAATATTGTAATCCTCGTAATTCTTCTTAAATCCGGCAGCGTTTTTTTCTTCCAAAATGAGTGTGTGATAATACGGATCATACTTCTTCTCCGAGATGAGCATGACATCCTTTCGTGCATCTTGAATGGTTTTTATGTTGGGTTTTGGACCATAGGTTTGTGTGATGCCACCCTTGCGAAGATCTTGATCATTTTTATTACCCGAGAGATCGTCGTAAACGTATCCTTCAACCGAAACATGTGTATCGTCAATCCATGTTTCTTTTTGTGTAAGGAAGCCGAATCGAGGCTGCAATTCTTCGGCCGTTAACTCCCAGTAATTCTTATCAAAATTATCGTAGTATGACTTTGTGCGGCCATATTGGCAGGCGAGATTTTCAGGCGCACAATTCTGAACCGTTGATGCATAGCTTAAATTAGAGAGTCCCTTTATCCATTTTTCACCGGACGTTAAATAATATGCGTACGAAAAACGATTATCATTTGTATCGACATCGTGGCCATTACTATCAACCTCACCATAGTTAACAGATAATGTTTGATTTCCATACTCATCATGAGCCAATACCCTCTGCAACGTGCGTAACTCTGACTTTCCCCCACTCTGAACTTTATTCTTGAATGCAAGCGGTACGAAATCTTTTGCAGGCTCTCTTTGTACGTTCGTCGTATCGTATGCATATAGGAACAATGGCTGGTTTCTACGATCCTTCTGACATCCATCTGACGGGTTCAATCCATCCTGACCATCAAGTCGATAGCGAAAGACACTATCCGTTTCTTGAGCAATATCTTTGCCATCTCCACGATACACAACCTGACGATATGGCTGACCTTTTGCAGGATGGGGCTCAAAGCAGCCCTCTCCTCTATTGACTTGATTAAAGAATGTTTCGGAATGACCAAGCAATGAACCATCAAAATCATACTGTTTTACTTCAACACTTGAATGACCAAGAAATTCTAGTGCAAATCCACCTTCTCCAACGGGAGCTTTGCGATAATTTTCTCCGAATTGCACAGCATCACCATAGGTATACGTTTCACGCGAGGACTTATTAGCTACAAGATCTGCGACTTCTTTTTGAATAACGCGCACACGCCAATTTTTTCCAGGGGCAACCTTCCCGTTCGGATCAAATGCACCTACTGTTAATGGTTGGTAAGCAAATCGCGTTTCGCCACCATATCCATTATTAATATTTGAGAGATAAATCTCCCCACCATGATAGCCCTGTGGTGGGAAGGCATATTGTATATACTTAAACGTCGTTGGTGGTAGAGCTGTCGTGTTGTCCGTACCGAATTCTTGCACAGACGTGAGGAATGATGCTTTAAATTCATTTGCAATACCTTCATTTTCTTCGCCGGCTTTTACTCCCAAAAAGTCTTTTGTTTTTGTATTTAAATCGAAATATCCCAGCGCGTAGCGGCGAACTAAATGATATTGATCATCATCTTGCTGTTTAGTCTCTACAACAACCTCCTTTATACGATTGTTCATGAAGCCATTGTTAGCTTTATCAGGACGGTCTTCTAAAACGAATCGTGCACGATGTTTTCCATCGTTCCATGTAATTTCCTTTGGATATGATGTTGCGGTAACAAATGCAATTGAAGTATCTTTCCAAGGTTTTTCAAGATAACTCTGCTGTGTGTCGTACGTGTAATTTATAGCACGACCATCAGCGGTTTCTACTTTGCGAAGAAGCCATTTTGTCACAATTAAGACTTTCCCATCTTTCTCTCTTTCACGGCAAGGATCACGTTCGCTATCACCTTTGCATAACTGTCCTTTATCAAATTCAACGTATAGATTACCATTCTTTGTACCAGTTAGGTTGCCTTCAGCATTACGAATATCTTCTGAGCCATGAATACGCGCATCTGCAGCTAATTTTGTTTCTATATTCTCCTCGCCAAAAAAGTATGTCGTCCCATCTTTAGTCGTAATCTTCCAATCCCAAGGATCAAGATAGCTTAGGGCTCCAAGGGTGACTTTTCCTGGTGATCGATGTTCAATTTTTATGAAAGATTGTGGAATCGAAACCCATCGACCAGTTGTTGGATTATATTTCATCTCTGCTGAAATACCTCCTGGAAGATTTAAAATATAACGATGGTAAAGATTACCCTTCAACTTATATACTTCCTTCTCACCTTTTGTATCTCGGATAATTGAACCTACACCAGAAAGCGAGAATCCGTAACCTGCTTGGAATGGAGTGTATCTGCTTGCATCGACGTAAAAAGGTTTTCCGCCATCGCTGCCGTTGTCACGTGCATCATCAATCGAAGCAGAAGAATAGCTGAGACCAAGCGCAGGAGCAAGACCACCAGGACCTTTAGGCACATCAAAACTCATGGAAAAAGCAGAAGCTCCAGTATATGCAGAAACTGTTCCTAAAACTTGTGGAATGACGTTACGACCAAATTCTGGTTCAGAGCCACCTTCTTCTGAGGTGATAGAAAGCGTAGTGTCATCAGCGTTTGATTGTGGAAGCTTATCTTCATTGCGCATGGCAATTTCTTTATTTATTTCATCTATGTACTGTTGACTTGAGAAGATTTTTTCACGTTCACCGTCAACTTCGGTATAAAAATGATTAAGCATGAACGAGGCATCGAGCGCATTGGCTTTTTGATCATAATTAACGTCAGACGTAATAAATGCGTCTTGCTTTCCATAATCCTGATCCATGAGCACAGCATAGTCGAAAAGATTAATGACGCCATCATTGTTTGTGTCGGCTTGGCCCAACGCTTGTAAGTATTCGAGTGCAGAGTAACCCTCAGGCAAATTGAGTTCGTCAGCTCGGGTCAATCTAAAGACGGGGTTACGGGCAAGTTCAAATGTAACCAAGAGTGATATAAGTAAAAATAGGGTTACAAAGAGACCCTTGTGAGGCAATAAAGTGAGGTCAGATGAAACTTTTTTGAACAATTTGTTAACCATGGCTTATGCAAACTTACTCTATGTATTTGATGGTAATTTTTTTGGACAAACATGTCAAGAAGTAAAGAAGACCGTGTCTTGTTTAGGATCGTGCCCTGTTATAATAAGTCGTGAGTTTGTTTGGAGGTGTCGCATAGTGGCCTAGTGCACAGGTTTGCTAAACCTGCGAGGTGAAAACCTCTCATGGGTTCGAATCCCATCACCTCCGCTGCTTATATTACCAACTGCCTCCACCGCCACCGCCACCGCCGCCGCCGGATGATCCCCCAGAAAAGCCTGAAGATGAGTACGATGAGGTCGTCTGGGTATATGATGATGTACGAGCAGCGGAATTGAAATCGCTGAACGATGACGCAAAATGGCTTTGGCCGACATACCAGACTGGCTGCACAATTTCTACGCCAAGGTCTGCGAAGCGCTGTATCCAATGCTTCTCTACGCCAAAGGCAACGGCATACGGCAACAGCTTCTCAAAGAGCATCTGCATGTTGCCTTGATAATTTATTTGGCGTTCCTGACTTGTCAGGAAATTCTGCAGGCCGCGCGCCTGCTGCGCAGCGCGCGCACCCTTTAACGTCTTGCGCGGCATAGCATTGCCAAAAAGTGCGCTGATTAGTAGCAGCTGAAAATTGAACGTCATCATAGCAATACCGGTAATTACTCCATAAAAATCACGCACTTTCTTTGGATTTTTTACGAAAAATGCATCGTCCATAAGTCGCTGATAAATCTTATTTTCAATAACTGAAAGTTCAGACGTGATATTTTTAACATCCTTTAAGCGCACCTCGTCTGCTGTTGCAAACATTGCGTTCAAAATATCATCTTCAAAATCCTGCAATCTGTCATTCTTTCTTTGCTCATGCAATCTATAAAGATAGAAATCCTTTTCCTCACGTTCTTCAATCTTTACATATCCTCGTCTTGCTAAATCAACCAAAGCTGCAACAATGTCACGTCTATCAACTTTTTCGTCAATAAGCCCACCTGTTTCAGCTGGCGACAGATGCCCTTTCCCAACCTTTGGCCCTTCAAAATAAGCCGTTACATCTATTCCGACATCAGGATCACGACCGTATAAAAACCATCGTACGGCAATCCAAATTGGATAAACTATATACCATGCAATTGCCCCAATAATAGCCACAATCATTCCTATGGTGATGAGAAGTTTGCCTAACGGTGTTTTACTAAACGGTATGTACTCCTTAGGCAAAAGCCGCGCAACAGAACCCGTTGGTAAGCCAACAACAATGGTCATGCCTTCTCCAGGTGACAATATGTTGCTTGAGGAAATATCTACTCTACCTTGATTAGCAAACGTCTGACAATTTTGTTCCGTCGATCCAATCACACCTGTGAAACACTGTGCTTCTATCAATTCTCTATTCACCTCCTGTGGGTACTCAATATGAACAGCACTTTCTAATATGGGTACTTGCCAATCTTGGCCAATTGCATTCCAATATAATTCATCATGATCATCAAAATACCGCATACCTCCTGCGATCATATACCGAATTTCGTACGTATGTTTTCCGGTAATTGTCTTATTCGGATCTCCTATTTTAATTTCGCGAATCCCTTCGCTTGAAGAAAAATCTACGGGCACTTTACTTCCTCCATCCATTAAAATCTGCACGTTAGTCAATTCCATCTCATATTCTTTTTCTCCATCTTGAAATCTCAGAGGGATCCATCGTTTGATACCATGCCGATCAACATTCGCAAAATCATATTGGATCTTCTCTGTGATTGACAATGTTCCATCTTTCTGGACGTTAATTAATACTTCGTACCTATCAATATGCTCAACATTTTCAAATGGGTTTACTTGTGCAAAAACCGAAGATGTGACCACAAGAAACCCTGTCACAAGAATAAAAAGTCCTATAATAGCACGTCCGATAATTTTCATATTAACTTTTTAAACAACTCTTCAACTGTTTTATGATCGACGCTATGATATCGTCCTTTGTGCGACAACAAGGCCCCAGAAAATGTTTTTGGAATATGAAGCAGTTCGTGAATAATAACTTTCTGCTGTTCGTGATGCGGAAGCTTATCAAAATGCTGGGAGAGCACTTCTATTACATACGTTGGAGCAAATCCAGCTGTAACCTGAAAAATCCTTGACAACCCCCAAATTCTTGCATATGCTCGCGTACGGCTTCCCCTACTTCTGACACAAAAAATATTTGGAATTTGTACGTGGTCAAACTCAAGACGCTTCACCAAATCTGCAACCATTTCTCTTATATCCTCTGCAGGTACAAAATCCCATTGTGCGCTTTTCTTTGGCATACGATTACTCGTATTATAAGAAATTATTTCGCGAGTGTGGTACAACTAATTATATGCATTGTCCGAATTGCCATCATATTTTGACGAAAGTCATATTGGATGCCATTGAGGTGGATCACTGTAATTTTTGTGGTGCGACAGTCTTTGATATGAATGAGATTAACCGTATTACAGTGGCTGATGCACGAAAACTTGCCTCCATGAAACAATCAGATGTTATTTCAGGCGAGGAAAAATTTTCTCCTAAAGATGGAAGCCCGCTATTACGTATAAATGACAATTCAATCCCGCAGTTTGTCACACTACTTCACTCAAAAACAACTGGTGAAGTTTTTGCATATGCTGATGACCTAGTGAATTTTAAGAAGGCACAAAAAGCAAAAATTTCTTATTTTAAAACGTGGCAGATACCCCTACCCGCATTACAATCTGTCCTGGTATATAGCTTTATTCTCGTGGCTACGCTCTCAGTTGCCTATTTATCAAGCGTATTTCAATCCCCCACATCTCATACGACCCAAGCAACAAGCCTATGTATTAATAAGAATATTATCGAGAAAACAGATGCTGGATTCCTTGTATTCTGTGAAACAAAGTCACCACTTGATTGTTCAGCTCGAGCGGCATGTATTGATGGTGAAAAAATAATAACGTTGAAGAGTGATGCTAATAGGACAAGCCACTATGAAGTGCTCCCCCCCGCATGTTCGAATGTTAAGATAGAATGCGCTGAAGGTAGCTCTTTCATTGAAACTGACTGGATTTTATTGAACCAGTAAGGGTACTCATATTTATGGAAGCAGGAGGTGATAACAAAAAGAATTCTCAAGGCAAAACAGGCCCAAGTGCTGAGGCGGTGCGTATATTGAGAGATTATATACGTGAAGGAGACGAGGCCGAAAAAACTCCTGCTGAACCGACCACCATAACAGAATCAATGGTCACAAATCAATCTACGCGCAGTGAGCTTTCTGAGACGGAAGAGGCCATTCTTGCAGAGAGGAGGAGGATAGCTGAGGCACGAAGAGAAGAAGCTCTTGAGAGTGCAAAAAAAGATATGACTGCTCTTAAAGAAGCGCGGAATGCTCGCCTGGCACAGGATGCTGCTCGTCAAGCTCGGGCGCAGGCTAAAGCAGAAGAAAAAATAGCCCGCCAAAATGATCCAAATTTCACACCATCTGTAGCAACGCTCAATAATCCAGGTGATAGCATAACCATGAACTTGCTCGCCAGATTATTGGGTAAAAATGAAGTTGATGATTAGTTTACTTTAGATTTTTTTAGCAATTCTCTTCTCAAAATCCTTCGGAAAGAACCATAACTGGGTATTAGAGATTCTTTCTTTCGTTATATGGGGCTTCATAATGGCAAGCTGCAGGTGTTTTGCTAAAGGTTCCAGGACTGCCCCTAGAATGACCATTAAAGGGTTTTGATTAGTCAACATGATACTTACATCCTTTTGACTTTTTGGCATTCTAAAATTGGGAAAATATGCCTTTATCCATTGATTCGATTGTAAGAACTTTCTATGGTGATAAGCCCCTACCGGCATATTGATTAATCTCATCTGAACAACCTCATGTGCAATATAAAGGTTTTTCTTTGATTCTGGAATTATAAGATCCTGCTCATCAAAGAACATGTTGAGACAAGCCTTCCCAGAAACCGCTTTATCACGTCTGCCACGATGCACTCCCAAGAGCTTCGCAACAACAATAGCCCATGCACGACCTAACCAGAGGCGATTTTTGGCAGTGATAATGAAAAAGTCAACATCATCATTGGCTTTCGCATTATCCATTGAACATGAGCCAGATATGCCGACCATACGTATCCACGGAGATGTGTGGAGTATATGGGAGTATCTTTTAAGATTTTGTAACTTTTTTTCTGTTTGGACTTTTCTAGCAATCCTTTTCTTCAATAATATACTATGCCCCCCCATGGCATATATACTGCCAGGGGGCATACTCATTTCACCCTTAACGAGCTTTTTTTGACGCACTAGTTTTTCTAATGCCTCATTAAATGCGTTTTTAGAGACTTTTTTTGATAAGAAGGTATATAGTTGCCTTTCATCAGCGGCATATTGAAATATATGGAAGTACCTCACAACATCAAGAATATGGCTTTCAACTGTTTTTTCACGTCCGTTACCTCGTCTCATGGTGATATTCTCTCAAATAATCTTGTACTTGACAAATATGTATCTCTCGGTGTGTAATAAATATTATATGGATGATGAAATTAGACATAGAGGAAACACCGATGCAGTCACTCCTTCAAAACTTTATGATGATGAAGCTGGTATGACTACTACGGAAGAAGCACATGGGCCTGATATGGCTGCATTCAACGCTAGTGAATTTGGCCAGACTGAACAGGCATTAAAAGCTCACATAGCTGAAGCTGAGAAGGAAGAACGTGAACGTAGCATGGCTTGGTCCGCAGCTAGAAAGCAAGAACGTGCACAAGAAGAGGCTCATAGACTAGCTTTAGCTGAGGAAACTGCAGCTCAGGAAAGACTAGCGGCAGAAAGAGCTGAGGCGGATAGAATGAGAGAGAGAATACAACCCCGACCTCTTCAGCCTCAGGCTGAACCTGGATTCATAATGAAGGCAGCGGCACTTCTTAGGAGCTTCCTTCCATCAGGTCAAAGAAAAGCTGCTTAATGCTTTTTTAACTGTTCTTTAACAACCGCGGCAAAGAAATTGAAGACTGTTAATTGCCTCTTTATTCTCCAGGGCTGCAGAACAAGACGGAAAAGCCATTCCAAACCAAGGCTTCTCATGAATTTTGGAGCTCGTGGCACTGCCCCTGAGAGAAAATCGAACGCTCCTCCCACACCCATGACAACACTAGCCTCAAATTGATCTTTGTGCTTGTCAATCCACAATTCTTGGTATGGAGAACCAAAGGCAACAAACACGAAATGTGGCTTTGTATCAGCCACTATGGCAAAAATATGGTCTTCTTCCTGCTTAGAAGGATTACGCACATCTTTAATACCCTGTAAGCCAGTAATTTCTAGCCTCGGATACACTCGCTTTTGGCAGTCAACAACCCTATCTGCTATTTCTGGCGCACCACCGATTAGCATAACTCTCAAGCGCTCTCTCGATGCGTAATCTAATAGCGTCTGCATAAGATCAACCCCTTGCATGCGGACTTGAGCGTGGATGCCCATAAGTCGAGCTATGATGAATACATAGGTGCCATCGATTATGCGCATTTGGGCCTCTGTAATAACCTTTTTAAATTCATTGTTTTCTTCAGCAAGAGCAAAAATTTCGGGATTCAGGGAGACAATATGGAATATTCCACGTGGATTTTTTATGTATAAAATAATTTTCTCTAGGATATCGGCTTTTGAGTCATTTGGGATTGGAATCGAAAGTATGGTATTTTTCTGGTCAGTTTTCATAATTATTATAAGTTTGTTTTATTAAAAAATTAGGTGTCGAAATATAGGGTTTTGTTCAATTTTTATATACATTTATTATAGATTGTCTTAGCTTTCTAATATGTATATAAAATAGTTGAAAATGCAAAATTTTAATAGGTGATAGTAATTATTACTATGCGTCTTAAATTTTTGGCCATTTTCTTCCTATATTAAAGTGCTCTTCTATTCTCCTTAAATAGTAGTAAATACTATATTTATTCTTATATGTGTTCTCGGCAGGAATCGAACCTGCATTTGACCCTTAGGAGGGGCCGGTTCTATCCATTGAACTACGAGAACAGTAAAACCGTGCTTTATTATACCAAGACACGATCTTTTTAAGCCCTGGGCTTGTTAGCGTATGGCCTCTTTATAGCTGTTAAGATTCTCAATGGCCATGCCTGCACCGCGAATAACGCAGAAAAGTGGCTCTTCAGCTGTAAAGGCTGCAACGCCGATATTGTGGCTGAAATATTTGTCGATATTCTTCAATAAGCCGGTGCCACCAGATATAACAATGCCTCGATCTACAATATCTGAGGCCAATTCAGGCGGCGTGAGCGACAAAACCTCTTTTACCCCCTCCAAAATCACCTTTAGCGGCTTTTGGAGGGACTCAGATACAGCTTTTTCGCTCACACTGACAATTTTAGGCAAGCCTGTTTGAAAATCTCGGCCTTTTACTTCCATGACTTTATCTTCTGAGGCTGAATCAAGGTATGCATTGCCTATTTTTATCTTTATGTCTTCTGCTGTGCGTTCACCTATGATGAGATTATATTTCTTGCGTAAATATTGAATAATGGCCTCATCTAACTTTGTTCCAGCTCCTCGGACACTTCTATATACAACCAACTGTCCGAGGGAAATAACAGCAACCTCGGCGGTTCCACCGCCGATGTTGATAATCATATGGCCCGATGCCTGAGAAATGGGGATGCGGGCGCCAATCGCTGCCGCGAGCGGCTCCTCAATAAGATACACGTCTGTAGCGCCCGCGCTTTTACACGCTGAAACCACGGCACGCTTTTCCACCTGAGTTGAACCTCCAGGCACAGAAATCATCAGATCTATTCTGAAGGTAAAATCTTTAATCGCTTTCTTCAAAAAATATGACACCATTGCTTCGGTTATTGAATAATCTGCAATAACCCCATCCTTCAATGGTCGCGAAGCAATTATTGATCCGGGGGTTCTCCCGAGCATTTGACGAGCATCATCACCAACCGCAAGAATCTGTCGGTTTTCAATTGAATATGCGACAACGGTTGGCTCATTCAAAACGATACCTTTTCCGGCGATATACACTAATGTGTTTGCCGTTCCTAAATCAATCGCTACTTGGCGCTGAAATGTCATATTTTGATATACTTAAAGTATAGTAATATATACTTTTTTGGAGCTCTGAATAAGAAACTTACCCTATATGATATCAAAAAAATAGTATAATAAGGACATGAGATTTTTCGTCTACCGCCTATTGCTATTGATAATTTTTGGCGCCATTCTCTTTTTCCTTATTGGCTTTGCTCGTGGCTACAGACTTGATTTTTCACAAAAAACATTCTCATCAACAGGAATTCTTGTTGCCTCATCAGCTCCTGATGGAGCAAAAATTCTAGTGAATGGTGAGCTCAAGGGAGCAACGAACTCAAATATTGGCGTAAAGCCAGGCGTGTATGATGTTGAAATTGCCCAAGACGGCTACCTTTCATGGAAAAAACGTCTTACAATAAAAGGTGAACTCGTCATTAAGGCCGATGCCTTGCTCTTCCCTGTCAATCCAACACTTTCACCACTAACCTCATTCGGCGTCGTAAAGGCAATTTCGACCAATTCACAGGAAAAAACAATTCTCTTCTCAGAAACCGGCGCAACTGAAAAAGATGGCATATATCTTATTGACAATAGAAATAATCCGCTTGCACGCATAAATGGTCAAAAACTACTCGCTCTTAAATCCATCTTCCCTGCTGGATTTGTATTCAAGACTGCTCAGGTTGAGTTTTCACCAAATGAAAAACAAATGCTGGTTTCATTTGTCGAAACAACAACTCCAACACCAACATTGCGCAATAAAAAGCCCACTCAACCACAAACTGTTGTTAAGGCCATATACCTTCTCTCAACTGATGACGTGACACTTCAGCCATTTGATGTCACTAATTCTGTTCAGGCTATCAGAAGTGCATGGGATATTGAAAAGGTCGAAGTTCATGCAAAACTTATAGAAACGTTTAAAAAACCTATTGTAAAAGCAAGCAGCTCATTCAATATCATTGGTTTTTCACCTGATGAGACCAAAATTCTCTATGAAGCTACTCAAAGTGCCACAATTGATCAAGTTATCAAGCCGGCGTTGATAGCAACAAATCAAACACCTGAAGAGCGTTCTATAAAGCCTGGAGCCGTCTATGTATACGATAAAAAAGAAGATAAAAACTTTAAAATTGCTGATGAATTTGACCCTGAGCTACCCTTATTTTGGTATGTTGATTCACAACATATTGTGATGCGACAACCTGAAGGTATGGCCATTGTTGATTATGATGGAACAAACAAACGTCTTGTCTACTCCGGCCCATTCCAGCCTGAATTTGCCTCAATGACGCGCGATGGGAAGCTGCTTATTTTGACCAATTTTAATAGCTCAACCCGTACACTTCCCGACGTATACTCTGTCGGTCTTCGCTAAGACCATATATAATGAAATGATATGATCTCGATCCCCAAGAATATGTCACGTAGTGAGTTTTATCGCATTCTAACGCTACGAACCGTAGGTAATTTTTTGGTTCTATTCTCGATCTATATGATCAGCTGGGTCTTCTATAAGCCAGCGCTAGAGGAAGTCAAATACGCATACAATCAGGTCGTTGGAAAAAAGTATGTACTCGCTGATGAAGCTCCCACATTTACTCAACCTGAAAATACTGGGCCGAAAGGCTTGTTGAGCGATGCGCTGAAAATAAATAATGTTGAAGTTCTTGTACCTAAAGATCCAAACTTCTCCATTCTTGTTCCTAAACTTGGTGCTAATGCAAATATTATTCCTAATGTTGATAGTGCTAATCCAGATCAATATTTACCAGCGCTTGAATCTGGTGTAGCACATGCTGCCGGAACAAAATTCCCTGGTGAGCACGGCCATATTTATCTTTTTGCGCATTCAACAAATACATTTACAAATGTGAGCCGCTACAATGCGGTTTTTTATCTGTTATATAAATTGGAAGTTGGCGATGAAATTAATCTCTACTTTCATGGCATTCGCCATAAATATAACGTGACGGGAAAAACAATCGTTGACCCTAGCGAGGTAGGCTACATTACAAAAAAGACTGACACCGAGTTTCTAACGCTGCAGACCTGTTGGCCTCCAGGCACAGTTGCACAACGCATGCTGATTTTCGCCGAGCCAGCGATCAAATAAGACACGGTCTTGTATAATATTGCAATGTCACGGGTAAAAATCACTGAATTCAAAGCGAAATCCATCGTCCTCCCTCAGCTTGTACAAATCTATTCTGGTCTGCACATTGATACTTCTGAGCAAGATTGGAACAAGAATCTTTCTGCACTATCAAAAGATCACACGTATGTAGTAAAAGTCGACCAGGGTGTGAAAAAACGCGGAAAACAGGGGTTGTTAGTACTGGATGTGAAAAGAGATGAACTTGAGGCAGCTATTAGAAAACTTGAAGCACGAGGTTTTAATTCTTTTTTAATCGAGGAATTTTCAAAACATGAGCAAAAAACTGAGCGGTATCTCGCCTTACAACGAGTTCGTGAAGGAATAAAACTATGGTATCACCCAGAAGGCGGTGTTGATATTGAGGATGCTACAAAAGAATCTGGTGTGGATGAGTACATGGTCAATAATGAAGAAGAAATTAAAAAGGTTTCTGAGGCCATATCGATATCTTTTGATACATTAAAGAGACTGATTGATATATTTAAAAAGGAGTATTTTGCATTTTTGGAAATTAATCCACTTTTAATTAATGAGGATAATATACAGCTTCTTGATCTTGCGGTGGAAGTTGATAGCGCAGGAGATTATTTTGTCACATCATGGAATAAGTCAGATTTTGTTCAAAAAAAAGTAACAATTGAAGAAGAACAGAATGTTGTAAAAATTTCTGAGAAAAGTCCTTCCTCGTTCAAATTAGAGGTTTTGAATAAGAATGGGAGTGTGTGGATGTTATTATCTGGAGGAGGCGCAAGTCTAGTTATTGCCGACGAATATAACAATCTTGGCAAAGGCAATCTGATTGGCAATTATGGAGAATATAGTGGCGCACCAAATGCTGATGAAACATATGAATATGCAAAACAAATTCTATCGCTCTTACTGAAAAGTGAAGCCAAAAAAAAGATACTGTTAATTGCCGGAGGCGTAGCAAATTTCACAGATGTAAGTGTCACTTTTAAGGGAATTTTAAGAACTTTGGAAGAACATATTAAAGAGTTGCAAGCTCAAGATATTGCAATTTTTGTACGTCGTGGCGGTCCACAACAGGAAAAAGGCCTAACGATGATGCGTAATTTTGTGGAAAAACAGGGTTTGCGTGGATATGTTGCTGGTCCAGAATTAAGTTTGAATGAAATTGTTAAAAAATCATTAGATGTAATATGAAAACCGAAAGCACTATCTTTGCAGAAGGCGGACCGATTGTGTGTATCGGCAATCACCCTCCGATCATTCAATCAATGCTCGATTTTGACTACATAATTGGCCGCAAGGAGCCATCTATCAAGGCAATTATTGCTGGTGGACGTAAATTTGAAAGGTATTTTTTTGGCGAACGCGAGGTCGCGATCCCGGTGTTTGCAAGCGGGCACGACCTTTCTAAGACCGTGTCTTTTCAGGATCGTGCCCTATTCTTAAATGTCAGCTCAGGGCGACGAGTGTTCGCATCAACAATGGAATTTCTTGATAATATGCCGTCGGTACAAGGCGGCGTGCTTTTTGCAGAAAATATGCCAGAACAGCACGCCACAGATCTTATTGCGACAGCAGCAGAAAGAGGCATTTGGATCATTGGCCCGGCGAGCGTTGGGGTTCTGGTGCCGGGCCAGCTAAAGCTCGGAGCAATTGCGGGCATTGATTATGCGCAGTTAAAGACCGCCCGCGCCGCTACACGCGGTAATGTTGCCGTCTTCTCCGCCTCCGGCGGGATGACTAACGAGCTCATTTGGAATGTCACAAAAGCCGGTCACTCATTATCCTTTGCTCTCCATTTTGGCGGTGACCGCTTCCCTATTTTTTCCCCTGCCCAAGCCTTCCTCCAAGCTGAAGCCGACTCCTCCACTGAAGCTATCGTTTATTATGGTGAACTCGGCGGCGATGATGAATATGAACTGGTTCGACTTAAAAAAGAAGGTGCCCTCACAAAACCCGTATATGCCTTCATTGCCGGCACCATTTCGGATCTTTTTGAAGAGCCACCACAATTTGGCCATGCAAAAGCAATGGCAAAAACGCAAGGCGAATCTGCACAAGCAAAAAGAGCAGCTCTGCGTGAGGCTGGTATTAACACGCCAGATACATTTGCAGAATTCCTATCTTTGCTAGATACTATTCCTATGCAAAAAAATGACGATCAAGAAAAGCCAGAACTTGGCGAACGCAAAAAATCACTTTTCATGAGTTCAATTTCGCGCGAAAAAGATGGGAAAGTTGAAGTTTTGGGCTCAGATTTGACAGAATTAAGCGCTTCAACAAGTTTTGCAGAGCTCCTCATATCAATGTTTTTGGGCAAAAAAATCAAGTCAAAAGAAGTGGTCGAATTTGTTGATACCGTGCTCAAACTTTTGATCGACCACGGCCCCCATGTCTCTGGAGCAGTCAATACCATGATTACCGCCCGCGCCGGCCGAGATATGGTTTCTTCATTGGCAGCGGGCATCTTGACAATTGGCCCCCGCTTTGGCGGGGCTATAAATGAGGCGGCACATAACTGGTTTTCAGCAGTAGAAGGCGGCGTGCCACCACAAGAACTTGTAGAATCTTTTGCGGCCAAAAAACAATACATCTCTGGTATTGGCCATAAAAAATACCGCACAGACAACCCAGATCCACGCGTTGCAAAATTGCTAACTTTCACAGAGCAACTCCACGCTAAAAAATACACAAGTTTTGCACTCGAAGTTGAAAAAATCACGACCGACAAAAAAGCTAACTTAATACTCAATCTTGATGGTGCTGTTGCAGCAATTATGCTTGATCTACTTGCAGAAAAAGAAGGATTTTCAACTGAACAACTGAAAGAGTGCATTGATACAGAGTTCTTTAATGCACTTTTTATTCTACCCCGTTCAGCAGGCTTCATCGCCCACTACCTCGACCAAAAACGCCTTGACGAAGGGCTCTTCCGCCTACCCGATGATCAGGTGATGTTTGTAGAATAGTATCTTCTAATTGGAAATGTGAGCCGCCCCGATTACGAGGCGGCCCACGCACGTACCCATCCTTCTAGATAGGTACAGCTGGCAGGATGACTAGGACAACAGCAACCGCCGCCTCGATAACGGCAATCATGAGGAGCAAGGCACCGTCTATCCGATCCTTCTTTATTAGCTCAATCCCAACATGTGTAGACAAAGCCCCCAAGAAGAGGCTGATCCACCCGATTGTGGCCGGGCCGCTTTGCGTAAGCCACATGTGGAACGCAGGATTGAGTTGTCGTACCGAGGCAGAGTAGAAGACCAACCTCAACCCAATGCCCAGTCCAGCAATGCATAACCCAAGCACTCTTGCGATCGACTTGTTTGGGATCGCAGACCCAAACAACAATGCCCCTAGAATGATCCAGAGATAGGGAGTGGCGAGTATGCACAAAGCCTCTTTGACGGTCACGTCTGCCATGTCAACCTCCATTTGACGCAGTTCTAGGACACGATTGCCCAGACATCAACTGCGTTGTGAAAGAACGATGAAATTATATCAATTTTTCGAATTCTGTAAACCTATCTCTATCAATAAGCTGCTTTTCAGCCAGCTGTGGCAATTGCTCGGTATAGGTAGGCTTCTTGAATTCATATATCACACCCAGCGGGAACTTTTCTTCTTGTGTTGGCTGAAGAGCTTTTTCCATCGCCGCTTTGAAATCACTTGGATCATATCCTTCCTCCAGATCATATGCCTTATCACGATAATAATCGTAAGTATTAATTTTGTTAAACGTCACGCAAGGCTGTAGCACGTTCACAATAGAAAAGCCCTTATGCGCGATGCCCTTCTTTATCAAATCAATAAGCTGCATCGCATTCCCTGCAAACCCCTGCGCCACAAATGTGGCGCCCTGACTCAATGTCAGAGCAAGTGGATTAAGTGGCGCATCAAGCGTCCCAGACGGCGTAGATTTCGATTTTTGGCCCTTTGCTGATCGTGGCGATACTTGACCCGTTGTGAGCCCATACACACCGTTATCGTGGACTACAACAGTAATATCATGGTTGCCACGACTGGCATGCAACATATGATTACCACCCTCGCCATATGTATCACCATCACCCACAATACAGACGACTGGCATATTATGCTGACCAATTTTCATCCCAATCGCCTGCGGCAATGCACGTCCGTGCAAACTATGAAAACCATACGCATGCAGCACATCATTCATGTTTCCCGAACAACCTATTCCAAAAGCAACCATCATGTCCCATGGGTGATAGCCAAGATCAACAAATGCGCGCTTAATACTTGCACCAATGGCCCAATCTCCACATCCTGGGCACCACGTTGCTGTATTTCCGTTAAATTCTTCAACTGTTGACATGTTTGTTATGAGTCATTGCTATTATTTTTAAATCGTAACACAAAGGGGTTTTCAATACCGGCTATCACACCGTTCGCCCTATACACATCATAGTGTGTAAGCATTTCTCTGTCACCCGGCACAATATTTAAAATATCCCGAGCAACCCTCTCATAAGCCATACTGCTTTGCACAAATATTACATTGCTAACGCCATCAGGAATGTCATCCGGGCCCAAAGGTTCACACGTATATTTCACTCCTTCTAGATGACCACGCGTGGTAAGCACTACTTCTTGCAACATCATATCTTTATCTTCATCGCCACCTTCTAATGAGCTGAGGACAAGGGGATAAGTATCATTCGTATCCCGATATAATCCAATTTGTAGGTATCTCCCTAAGGCAGTATACGAAGGATCTCCCGTGATACCCGATGCACTTGCAACCTCATCAGTTTCATTACTAGTTCGCACATCTCGTCTATGAGCCACCCTATCTTCCTCAATGTGTCCTACCGGTGCGTCAAAGTACTGTGTCAGCCTACCTTCATCATATACTCTTTCGTTTACAAGCTCAATAAATTTCTTCATTGCTTCAGTCAGAATATGAACGCGGCGATGATCACCATTTTGTGAAGCGCTTTCTAATTGCTCTACAAGACTGTCTCCAAATATCATTTGTGCAGTCCGAGGCAATACTTGCCCTACCAGCGCATCTCTCAACACCGCATCTCCATGGCGTAGACACGGTGGATATAAGGTCATGCCATTCTCTAAGGCTAGGATGATTTCTTCATCGCTCAACTCACCTTCCATTAAGTAATCCAATCCATCAGTAAGATATGTTGTAGCATGTGCATGAATTTGATCCTCACAATATTCAGGTCCTTTATCAAAAATATCTTCTGTTCTTCCGTGGCCCGTGCCGTAAAATATAGAAACTTTAGGATCTTCTTTGGTTTGCGCTTCTTCTCCAAGTGTTCTCCACGCATGCAATGCCATAATATTATTCCTGTGCTCAACGAGCATTTTTGTATACGTCTCGTATTGGGAATCTGTTAAGCCAAGATCGCGTATGGCCTCTTCAATTGATGCTTCTGCGTCGATTGCATGCTCAAGAGCCGGCTGTCTTCCAAGTGGAATTCCACCAGAAAAATCAAAATTCATTTGCAATCTCAATATTTTATTAAGTCCTGCAGCCAATCCAAGTTTTCCACCCAGTTTTAAAAATTTTCTGCGCGTCATCGGCTCATTATTCCTTAATTCTGCAACTGAATTAGCAATCAATCCAACCTGTAACATTGCCGACAACCCCGCAATCCCCACGTTAAGTGTATTCGCACTTTCAAGAGTATCAATGCTTTGAAGCTGGGATATTGCCGTAGAGGACACATCTCCCGAATACATATTGACCCCTCTAGCTTTAAGCTCGCGATATATTTCTATTGATTGCATAATCCTCTCTTTAGTTGGCACCTCTATTCCCGGATGCATTAAGGACCAAAGCACGCCCTTACTCTTGTTGTGTTGTTGAGGAAATGTTAAAGCGAATTGGCCCGCATTTTCTTCAATATTCCAAATAACGCACATCGTATTTCTATCTATCTCCCCTGTAACAGCATCATCATTCTGAAAAAGTGCAAGGTGTGTCTTGTTAAGCATATGATCTCCTGGATAGAAATTGACCTCAGCACGGGTATGGGGAAAACCCATGTTTTCTAGTTGTTGATTTACATAGTTTTGCCTTTCAGTGTGGGGTCTTACTGTAGATTGATCTTCCAATTCACCAGCAGCATTACCACCTGCTACAAATGGAAAACGAAGGAAATCCCTTCTCGAAAGTTGTGGCGATTCTCCAATTGGATCCATTATGTTATGTTTGCTGCCTCTATAATTTCTTCAACAAAAAATTGACGTCCGTCATATTTAAGAAGCTTTTCTTCAATATTAATCCCCGTTTCCTGCCTCAACAACAAGCCAAACTGGCCGCGGCTATTATTTTCTACTAGAATATAGCGGCCTTTATGGGCAAAAAGTGGCTTCAGTGCATTCGCATTTAGCGGGAACATATAGGTAAAATGAATCATCGCTACCTTTTTTCCTTGCTCATCCAACTTTTCCATTGCATCCAGAATTACCCCTTTATTACTGCCCCATGTGACAAAAATATGCTCCGCTTCTTCAAGATTGCCATAAACCTGCGGGCCTTTATAATGTTTTTTTAAGAATGTATCATGCTTTTTCGTTCGTTTATCAACCTGAGCTTTTCTATTTTCTGCTCCTTCAAAAGAATGACCATACTCATCGTGTTCATATGAATTGGTCTGATAATGCTTATCTTTTTGCCCTGGAATAAGCATGGGCGAGATACCGTCATCGGCTAGCTTATAACGCAAGTATTGTTCATCGTCGACTTTGCGTACAATCTTGCCTCTCACCGGCTCAAAACTCTTTGAAAAAAGATCGAAAGCCATCTTCGATGTTGTCCAGTGGCTTTCAGAAAGGTGCTTGTCACTCATAACAATTATGGGCGTTTGATATATGTCTGCAAGATTAAATGCTTCAGCACTCATCGCATACATTTCTTCAATATCACCCGGCGCAAGTACGATTTTAGGGAATTCCCCATGCCCTGAATGGACTGCATATAAAAGATCTCCTTGTTCTGTCCATGTAGGAAGCCCTGTTGCAGGACCTGGCCTTTGACTTAAAAAAATAACAAGTGGAATTTCTGCTATGCCAGCTAAAGAAACAGCCTCATTCATCAAGGCAAAGCCCCCTCCTGATGTGCCACATGCTGCTCTCGCACCAGCAAAAGCTCCGCCAAGTGCCGTCATAATAACAGAGATTTCGTCCTCCGCATGGCGCACAACCATACCCGTTTTCTCTGCCCACGCTGCCAATTTTTCAATAACTGTAGAGGACGGCGTCATAGGATAAGCTACGTAAAAACGACAATCGCCTATGACCGCCCCGATGGAAAAAGCTTCATTGCCTGTCATGACAATTTGAGGCTCTGTGACGGGCTTGGGCTTGAAATCTGTTACAAAATGTTCACTGGCATTTTTTACTACATGATCATATCCCATTTGTGCCAAATCTTTGTTAAGTTTGACTATTTCTTCACCTTTATCGCCAAAGGCCTGCTCAATCATTTCAAAAAGATCCTCAAGTCGCCACTGTAATACTGCAATAGAAGCTCCCATTGCCACAGTATTGATCATAACCATTGAGCCCTTCAGATCACGCACAATCTTTTTTATAGGAACTTCAATTGCGTGCTCAGGAAGTTCAATATCATCGGAAAAAAGTTCCTTATCATAAATAATGCGGCTGTCTGGTGTGAGGCGATCTTTATGAAGTCTAAACGTGTCGGCATTTAAGCATACGAGCACATCAATTTCATTTTTTGACGAACGTATTTTTTTTGGTGCAACATGAATTTCAAAGGTGTTATGGCCGCCTCGAATAAGCGAAGGATATTCGGCATATGAAGCGGTAAAATAGCCTGATTTGGCAGCTAATTTTGAAAAATCGACCCCGATTGTCATAATACCAAAACCAGCCTCACCGCCTATTTTCCATAAAAGCGAATTCATACATTAAGAATAATACGTGGAGGGATCGAATACAAGGCACGACCCACAAGAAGACCAGGTCTTCTTTAGGTTCGTGCCGTAGCATGAAGTTCAGCTACAAGCTGCTTGATATCTGCATTCACATTATCACCGCGCTTCGCGCGTTCTAAAAGTGCGATCCCCTCATGATCATTTCTGGGGTCGCGCAACAACACATGCAAGTGCGCATCAAACACTACCGTTTCTTTGGTGGTGCGTCCTTCAAACGCCGCAGGCGTTTCTGTGAAATATTGTATAGCCTCATCGAAGCTCAACTTTTGATTTGCATACAATGCATTCATGGCACACCATATAGCAAAAAGCGGCGAAGCTGGCATGCGATCCGTGCCATACATTGTATTAACGCCCGCTTCATGAATAGTTCTATGTGGCGAAATCGCCGCAATCCTCTCTTCACCCAGTCGATCAACATATCCATAATCAGTGAGGAAGTTTGGCTGTGGACCAACCCAAGTGCCCATATCTTTTATTCGCTTCATTACGTCATCTGCAGGTAAAGGCAGCTCAAAATGCTCAATGCGGAAGCGCGTACCATCAAATCCTTGCTCGCCAGCAATACCTTGCCATCGTTCAGCCAGTTCCAGACTATCGTAAATCGCCTGATCTCCTATCGCATGAACAGCAACCTCACGAATACCGAGATCCGCAGCTCTTTTCATCACGTCCGTAGCACTTTCAATTTCCATTGTTGAAAAACCTCTTGGAAATTCAACACCAGGTTCAAGATCGGTGTAGTCCTCTGTTAAATGAGCGCTATGCGAACCTAGTGTTCCGTCAGCAAGAAACTTTATGCCAATCCATGAAAGATCATCCTTCGTTAATTCCCCACTCTCAAGTCTCGCCTGAATTTCTTCAACAGGATCAGCAGCAATTTCTCCAAGATGCATAATATATCCGCGGGTTATAGGGAAAGGCTCTCGACGCTCAGATTCCCACTTTCTTTTCAGCTCTGCAATAACCTTTAAATCCCTACCGCTGCGCACACCCATATCGTGAACATATGAGATTCCCGACGCAACCCGTGATGCCAAAACTGCTTCAAGCGACCGCGCAAGCTCCTCATCTTCTACTGCGCTGAATGCCATATTCTTTGCAACCGTGGCATAGTGTTCGCTGACATGGCCATCATCTGCAATAGATCCTCGAAGTTTTTTTCCTTCTGCAAAGGCCCGAACTTTAGAAAGTACAGATGAATTTGCAACACCACCATGATTAGAGGGTTCAAGTAGAACAATGGAAAGACCTTGGGATACAGCATCAAGCTCTTCTGCAGTAATGCCCATTTCGATAGCTTTTCTAAACAAGACAACGCCCTCATATCCATCAAGATTGCGCTGAAGACATTCTGCTTGAATCTGAGCTAGGGCTTCATCTTTCGAAGTAATACGATCTAAGGAAGGATCGCGCAACACGCCAGAATATGCGTCTGCAATAACGTGATCATGGGCATCAGTGATAGCTGGCAAAACAAGTCGCTCAGACATAAGGAGACTTATTATATCAGAGACACGATCTTTTTAAGCCCTGGGCTTGTTTTTTTAAGCCATAACCTCTTCGTCCGTACGCTTATAGCTATAAACGTCATCAATATTGAACCACAGGCCGACTTCAAATGCTGCTTCTTCGACCGTTCCTGAAGCATGAATGAGATTTTTGATTGGACGGTTACCTGTGTTAGCAAGTACCGATGAATCGAATGAGAAATCACCACGAATTGTTCCCATTTCAGCTTTAAGTGGAAGTGTATGGCCGACCATTTTGCGAACGAGCTCAACTGCATGTGGACCTTCGAGTACCATCGCAAAAACTGGTCCAGAAGAAATAAAATCAACAAGCCATCCTTGAATAACTTTGCCAATTTCCATTGGATCGTCGGTGCCAAGTTCTTTTTTAGCATCCTTTCCTAGAGCCTCATAGTTCTCGAGAGTTTTTTTACCCATGCCTTCGATAAATTCTGTTCTATCTAATGGGTAATGTTTGTTTGCGAGTTCTTTTGTTACCTGCATCATGCGTGCAGCAACAAGTTTCAAGCCTACTTTTTCAAAGCGTCCAATGACTTCGCCAATTAAGCCGCGGGCTACCGCATCGTGTTTAAGTACAACTAATGTTTGTTCTTTCATATAGGGCTATATTAATGGTTTAGAGATGTTTTTGCAACTATTAATATGCAACGAGTCTGTATGCAATAAAAAGTAGTAAAGCTACAATCATAAATAAACCTAAGCTAATATTTGCAAGATAATTAACTTTTAACAGCTCCTCACTTT
This sequence comes from uncultured Gammaproteobacteria bacterium, assembly GCA_965230965.1. Taxonomy (GTDB): domain Bacteria; phylum Patescibacteriota; class Microgenomatia; order UBA1406; family HO2-37-13b; genus OLB23. The sequence continues at coordinate 663,216 of OZ246401.1, read as the reverse complement.
GTTTTTCATTTAGAAATGCCATTGTAGTAAGATCGCAAAAATTAGTAATGATAATGCCCAAACAAGATTAATAACAATAGTAAGTATTTTACTTTTGAAATGGATGATGGTCAATTGTGGAATTATAAAAATTGCGCTAAACCAAGTCGCAGAAACATTTATTAGAAAGTCGGAAAATATTCTAAGCATCATAAAAGGGATTGTATATGATGAAAATTAAGAAATTATTAACTAGAACACATGAAGGCAAAAAGAAATTCTGGGCATAAAAAAACCGCCTCAAAAAGCTGTTTACTACTGGACTAGCAGATCTTTGCCGTCCGACCCCTGTCCTTGTCAGACAGAAAGTTCTATTCGTAAAGTAATAAACAGCCTACTAAGGCGGTTATCGTTGAGTTTTCACTCATCTCAATTCCCAATATATGCTTGGAAACTTAGAAGAGCGCCCCGCGAGTGATCAGCTCGCAGGGCCTCTGATGACCTGGATGATTAACGGCTCATCCAGAGAAGCCGGTCCTTCATGATGGGATCAGGCGGATCCTCATCATGTCGGTGTAGGTCTCTGTGACCTCTAGCCGCCCTGAGGCGGCCAGCATGTTTCCAGGGATGTGAATCGTCATCACATCCCCTTCAACACGAACAGTTACTCTCTGGCTCTTGATGGGCAATACGAACTCGACCACATTGGTCGAGCCCTTTGCCATCATTACGTCACCTTCCCTGTAACCAAGGCCAACTTCGTCCTTCGTCAAAACGACGTTGATGCTCATGTCCATCCGAACCCCCCGCCCCTCTGGGGCTAATGTGTTTTTTACCCCTCAATTGAGAGGTTGGAGTTTTGGCTCCTCACAACGCTTGATGTATCTCAAACGCTTTGAAGAGCGCCCCTGGTGATGAAGCCAGGGGCAGGCTCTGATGTATAATGGGCTCTCGCCCTCGCCCGCTGATGGCGGGCAGTCCCCTCTTGCGAGGGGTGTTTTTGCAGATTTTTGCTTATCGCTAAGCTCGGTTTACCTGCAAACCGGATTTGGTTTTTGATGACGAAATTTTCAATCCTCGTCATCCTTCCAGAAGGTTCTGGAGTCCTTGAAAAAGACCCCGAAACACTCCTGGAATTCCCACTCACGCACATCCTCATTATCGGTCCCGCAGTGAATCGCGGGAAACGTGATGCGAAACCATGTACCACCCAAGTCTGCATTGAATTCCGAGCCAACGATTTGTTCTGGTCTCTCAATCTGCTCCGCGAGGAGCATATTGAAGCCGTTGGGTTGTCGCATCCGAAAGTAGTCAGTCGGTGAGACTAGGCGCTCATCCCACCAGTCGTGCCCCTTGAGGTACCACTGGTGGATTCGAAGCGAGCCTTCGCCGATACCCTCGACGCTGACATCGTGGACAGGACTATCTTTCAGCCAGATTCTTACGAGTTTCATTGTCCCCTCCTTGGGGATATTAGCTGGCGATTCCAGCCAAAGTCCCCGATTCGGGAGACATTGTGGGTACAAAAACATGCAAACCGCTTTCATACACACAATGCCTCCCGTGAGAGAAACAATAAAAAACCTGTCTATCTAAAAAGTACACGAGCGTATTAGGCTCTTTACAAATCTCAATGAGCTCAAGATTTCTAAAGAGCCTCCCGCGGGTGATGATCCCGCGAGAGCCCTGATGATGGTCGATATTTATGTCCGCGACCTCGGACAGCTCCCCCCGTAAATGTGTCATAGGGGCGTCAGACGCCAGTTTATTGACATGGTGGTCAAGTACAACGACGCCTTAGAAAGGAGCATTTTCTAAGACGCCAATTTCTGCACAAAAAAACCCGCCGGAGCGGGTTCTTTTCCACAAAAAGTGGAAAGCTGAAGACGAGCATGAGTCGTAGCCGGATCTATGCCGGACAGACAGGTGCAACTCATCTCCAGATTTCCACTTGCTGTACTCTACTCTCTTTATTACTCAAAGACAGGGTTGTTCTGAGCGGACAGGGAACAAAGACAGCATAGTGGTAAAGAAACCTTGTATTAAGCTTCAGTCCGATATATATCCAACCTCCCCTTAACCTGCTCGGTTATCTTTTGGAACTAATATGTAAAGTACACCACTCTATAAATAAAGTGGAAGTCTGATCCTAAATATCTTTCTATGTAAGCTTTAGAATCATGCTTCCACCCTTTTTCCTCTTACACTATTACTAGTGGACAGGGGTAAAAGGTATGGAATTGTCATCAGTTGTTAATGCTGCACTTCGTCTTTTGGGCATGCGTGTATCCCTGAGATAAAATACTTTATTAACTGTTTTTCGTTAATGTTTAATCAACGAATGGCTGCCGACAGGGCTAGTAACCATCCATGGACCTCCGATTAACTTGCTGCGATGACTATTTGTAAAGTGCTAGACGCTGTCGCCTTTTCTAACCGTTATATCTTATAGTATATCACCTTATTCTCTATTTGTCAAGTGCTAGTAACATTCTTAGTATCTAGCTCTACATTCGTGATATATCTTATAATAACACATATTAGCCTCTTTGTCAAGCCTATAGTTATATTAAGCTACGATTCTAATAAGAACTTTGTCACTATTCTTTGACATATATTGACAAATATAAAAAGACCTATATAGTTAATGTATGGCTCTTCCCTTCTTAACGAAAAAAGAAAGTGATATTTATGAATTGCTTATTAAAGATGGCGAACTACCGGTTAATACCATAGTTGCTCGAACAAAATTAAAACGTGGTATTGTCTACAAATCACTTTATAGTCTTGAAGAAAAAGGTTTAGCTACAAAAAAAGATATAAATAAGAAAATACATTTCAAACCAGCCTCACCATCCGAACTTAGCCGCCTAGTGGACATAAAAACGCAAGAAGCAACTCAGGCTCGACTTGAGCTTACCAGCATCCTTCCCCAGCTTACGCAGCAATATATAACCTCAATTGAAAAACCTGTTGTAACAACTTATCAGGGTGTTGAAGGCTTAAAGGCAATATATGAGGATACAATAAAAGTCGGTGAATCTATTTTTGCCGCGCTCAACAATGCTGAGATTGAACCATCACTTCTAAGATGGTTGGACAGTACATATGTTAAAAGGCGCGTCAAGTCACATATTGAGGCTAAAGTTATCATATCGTCAGGTTCCATGTCAAAAAACTACCTTCAACGCGACAATAAAGCCCTACGCGAAACTCGTGTTGTTGCCTCAGCCACCTTTCCCTTTCCTCATGAAGTAGATATTTATGGCGATAAAGTGGCATTTATCGACTATCACAAAGGCGGGCAGCTCATTGGCATTATTATTCATCACCCACAGATTGCAGTGACAATGAAGGCTCTCTGGAACTTAGCCTGGCTACAAGCTCTTCAATAGGAGTTTCTGGCTTCTTCGTAGCTCTAAAATACACACACTCAGCCTCATCGCCTGGTTTTAGCTTATATCTACCGACTTCTTCTACTTCAAAGTCTTGGAAGTGAAGATTCAACTTTATAAGATCAATTGCAGGCATAAATCTGTTTGTAAAATTTATTCCGTCAGGAGAATCTACGACAGTACTTATTTTAGGCAATACCTCCTCATCGCTACCTGCAATAGGCATGCCTATTGCTCGAAGATTATTAAGATACCGTTTTCTAGACTCAAAATATTGACCTGTATCAGGATCAGGAATATCAAAATATAAAACCCCACCTTCGACAAGTACACGCCTTGCCTCTGAAAAAACCCTTTGTACAATCCCTGCGTCCTCTGCGTGAGGCAAGGTTCTACCGAGTGAAAATACCAATTTTGCCGAGTTATCAGGCAGACCTGTATTGGTCCAATCTGCCTCTCTATAAGTAACTATACCTGAAGCATCTGCTATTTGAGCTTTAGCAAGATTTACTGGCGATGTGTCAATGCCTACTATAGCTTGTTGACCTTCTGCCGCTAAAGCATTGGCGAGACGACCTGTGCCACAGCCTAAATCGACAATTGAACCTCCCACACCTTGAATGCGCTCTAATTCTTGTCGCAAAGCTTCTACATCCCTCTCCTGGCTTTCAAGATTAAGTGGAAATCGCTCAAATCCCATACTGGCATAGAATGCATTTAATGATTGATGAAATGGAACATCCGAGTCTGCTAAGCCCAATAACCATTTGCCTGTTGCTTCTGCTCTAGCAGCTTGAGTTCTACCCTGAGCTCCATCAATATATCTTCGAACCCCATTAACAACATGTGCAAATCCTACAGAGTCCACAAGCATGCGAAGTACCTTGTGTTGCATTTCGACATCGGCCGAGCTTAAAAGAACGTCCACCAGTGGCCTTACACTCTCTTCTTTACCCATGTGAATATCGTCCATAAACTCATTAATTGCATATTCATCAGTTTTAGGCTCGCCGAGTTTATACATGTATTCGCCTTCATGACTTGCCATATAAGCACATATTTGTTCCAAAGCTTCACGACTGTGCGGGTTTTCTGCCAGAACTCGTATTAACGTCTGAGGAAATGGTGCCTGGTTGTCTTCTCTAATAAATGGCATCCTGTCGTAGCGATCTAGCAGATGAGCGACAGCTTGAGGCAACGAGGGATCATTACACGATCGTACCATTTCTAAAATATATTTATAGTCATGATCCATCATACCCTCAGCCTTTCGCACGGCCTCAAAATACTGGTCAATCGAATCAATTAGCCGGGTTGCGGACATTGAAGGTTCTGCCGAAGCTTGATCTTCAGATAAATCAACCAAAAGATCTTTTAAAGTAGTAAGTTCTGGAGCCTCAGCCGTAGGTTCGGTATCTGTCATATATTAGAAAAGTTGTGAAAACAGCATGTGTAACTGTTGACCCCATAGCAAAACAGCTATTATCCCCCAGACCATAAATGGACCGAATGGAACCTCGGATTTTAAACCTTTTTTTGAGCTCAGAAGAAGAATAATTGCAAATATCCCGCCCGTTACAAATGCGATGTAAAGAGCAAGAAACCCATTTTGTAGACCCATAAGGTATCCAATCACTCCAGCGAACTTTACATCACCAAATCCAAGTCCGCGACCCCTGGTCGCAGCATACAGCAGCGCCATACCTGAAAATAAAATTGCTGCAGCGGTCAATTGTGGAGCAAACACTTCGAATACACCATCTTGAATAGCCACGGTCTTAAAAAGGTCATGCACCATCAACACTGTACCGAAAAGCACGAGCGCAACGAGCGCAGCATCAGGAATAATGCGATATTTCAAATCGGCGACAGTCACGACTATTAAGGATGAGGCAATACCCATTACGGCAACAGTCATCAGCATTTCTCCTCCTTGCATGTAGAAGACATTGAAAATCGAAACAAAGACTAGTCCCGTTATTATCTCAACACCAGGATACTGCCATGCCAATCTTTTCCCACAACAACGTGAGAGACCTCTTTGTATAACCCATGAAAGCACAGGCACTAACTCAAACGGTTGTAAAACACGCCCACAAAAATCACACATTGAGCGGCCCATTAGTGTCTTGCCTTCAGAAAGCCGGTCAATAACTACATTAAGAAATGAACCGATGCACAATCCCAATACAAAAATAATAATAGTGAATATCTCAGTCATATTTCTTTTCTATAACTTACCATTCATAATGAAAATATACTACATCATAGTCATCAATATGCTGACTATAGCAAAATGGAGATAATAGTTCGACATACCCGATCTATACGATGCGCGAACAACCAAACATATATACGTCAAAACAGTTGATGCAACAACAATAGTAACAAGCTGAAATCCAGACTCTAATTATCCAGAATATTAGGAGGTGTAAATTTATCCGCCTGATCTTCTGGTATCCACATGCCTGGAAGGCTATAAAGCTCATTCCAGCCGATTTTCATTACCCATACATTATCAGCACCTGCTTCGATAAGTAGATGGGCTGCATCCTCTCCTGTCGTTGAGGCGCTGCTGTATGGAAGCAGGATAATTTTTTTAAACTGTGGCGCATGTTTTTCGACGGCTTCCACAAAAGCTTGCTCACCCTCTCGATCGCTTTGATACGGGAAATAAACGTTCACAGTATTTTTGAAATGCCTTGCCTTATAATCATGTGGGCTCCTCATATCAATAAGAAGTGTCTTTCCTTTATTTCCTTCCACAAGATCTTTTATCGTTGTATACGGATCAGCATATTGCAAACCAGAAGACTGGGATGAACGCTTAGGTACGGAATATTTCGAAAATTGAGTGATTATTGCAGACTTTTTGTTCAGCATAATAATTGCAAGTGTGGTTATTGTGCACGCAACCATAAAGTGCATTAAAAACCTTGCCGTTGACTTTGTTGAAGTAATTTGTGCTGTCTTTTTATGTTTACTCATAACGTAGTGCATTGAGTGCCGATGTGTTGCGTGCACGTCGAGCCGGGTAAAGTCCAGTCACAATACCGACAATAAATGATATTAACAAAATAAAGATAACAAATGAAAGCGGAATGTACGTTACTTGGAGATACCCCAGTCCTTGTGTAATTGAAAAAATAGATATAACAAACGATGTGAGCTGACCAAGCAAAAAACCGAGTATGATGCCGCCTATTCCACCTGCAAATCCCATAATCATAGCCTCTGCCAAAAAGAGATCTTGAATCTCCTCAGACACCATTCCAATAACTTTCATACCCCCAATTTCGCGCGTACGCTCAAGCAACGAAACAGTCAGTGTATTAAACATGCCGAGAGATGCTACTGCCAGCGCGATCAAACCTATCGATGCAAGTACAAAACGTAGATTTCTAAACAAGCCTTCTATTTGTGTAACGGTATCTGCTGATGAGGCAGTTGAGTAGCCAAATGTCTCAATTTCAGTACGTACCTTTGGCACGCTATTTTTATCTTTCGTAACGACTTTGAGTTGAGAGTAGTTTTTAATGCCCAGCTTAGATAAGTCGTCAAATGGGATATAAAAAAACTGTTCGTCATTATTGTCAACAAGGCCTACAATTTTATATGACTCTTCTTTGGTAAATTTCCTACCTTCAATATCAGGGCGCAGTGCTTTGACAAGAATAAAGGACACCTTAAATTGTGAATTCAATGCTTTTTCTTCGGTCAAACCAAGTAACCGTAATAAACCCGTCGATATAATCGCCTCTCCAGATGATTTTTTGCTGAATTCTATTAACTCCTCCGATTTCTTTAAAGCACCAGATTCTGAAGCTGTTGTAAGGCGCACAAATTCGATGCCTGCAGAATCGGTTGATACAACTTCAGCTTTGTATGCTGGTTGTGCAGAACCTGTTGCCACAACCCCCGACTCAGCAAGAATAGCGCTTGCAGTAGCTGTTGACTCACCCAGCACTGCTGCGTACTGCTGGACCTTCCCTAAATCTTGCACATACTTTCTTTGTATGCAGCCGTACTCCCATTCTTGATACCCGTTTTCGCCGAACTTGGGTATAAGATTTTCATCAAGATCTTTATTAAACAAAGGCACCTTACCCCGCACCCATATGCCAAGATATTCCTGAAGTTTTTCATCAAATGCCTCACGGCCATAGTCACCATATGGTGCGTATGATGCTCCCCACACATTCTGACCAGAAATATCACCCTCTACTCGTGTAGTATATCCAATTATATCTCCCACGACTGTGCATGTTTCCCTGACCGGTACCATCTCACCAGGAAGTAAGTTAAAGTGGATCACTCCACCGTCTATTTCCTTACCGAATGTAGCCTTTTTAAACTCAGTCTCTACACCAGCGACATCACCTTCATCCTCAATATAAGATTGCTGAACAAGATTAGTAAAACCTTTTCCTCTCTTTAGCTTAACTTGTGCAATATCCATGTAATCCTGGCTTGCACCATAAACTAAGACATCAGCTTTCGCTTTATTAAAATTTACCCTACCCACAAATGAAACAAGTGGCACAATTTTTTCAATCGCCTGATTTTTTGCTATCTTTTTCACGATCGAATTATTTATCCTTAATGCTGTGTTTCTGCTTGAAGACACATCAATAATCTTTAGTTCATCAAGTGATGCTACCTGGCTAATAACAAGACGCTCTATACCATATCCAAGCGAAAGTAGGTATACAATAATACCCACACCAACGGCCATTCCCATAATGGTAATAAAGGTTCTACTGCTTCTTATTCGTAAATTCTCAAAGGCAAGGTAAATAAGATATGATTGACGAACCTGAAACGGCCTGAGCGATTCTAGTTTTTGAATGATCAATCCTGAAGGTTTTCCTAACAACCTGCTCACCATAGAACCAATAATGCGAACGAATCTTCCTACAATAGGAAGAGTGGAAGCAAATCCATACGTTCGCATTAGGGTGAAATGAACAAGGACAATAAAAAAGGTGACAAATGAGAAAACTAGCTTTGTATAGTGCGGCATGGACACAATGAGATGTTGAAAAGTTTTTACCCACAGTACTGGATTTAACCCTTTTGTAAAAACCAATTTTAGTAGTTTTACTATACGGTTTTTCATAGTTGTAACTTTTTTAGATAATCAGGACTTCGTAAGTCAACTATTCCTGCAACACCAGATGAGTTGCCTTGTTCAACTTTTTTTGCTCGCTTCTTTGGCGCATATACTTCAACAACACTTCCATCGAGTACATGGATGAGTTTTGTGGCATATTTAAGGTAATCTAAGTCATGTGTAATCATGACAATGGTTATGCCCTTCGCATTAATATCAAGAAATGTCTGGATAAGATTAAGTCCCGATACCGTATCAAGATTTCCAGTTGGTTCGTCGGCAACCATAATGACAGGATCAATAACCATAGCCCGAGCCAAGCTAATTTTTTGCTGCTGACCTGAACTCAGCTCAGATGGCCTGTGCGATGCCCAATTTTCCATACCCACCATTTTTAATACTGACTCGCCCTTCTCCTGAATCATCTGGTTGTTATAATCAAGCAAGTTAAGTGCAAATGTTACATTGTCATGTACATTTAGTGAGTTAATCCAAAGTGCCTGCTGATATATCATGCCAACTCGATGGCGCCTATAGATCGCTCTTTCATCCTCAGTCATCGCATAAAAATCTTTTCCTTCTATTACAATGTTGCCTGTCGTCGGTGCTTCTAGTCCGAGAAGTGCATGTAATAAGGTTGATTTGCCTGATCCTGAAGGACCAAAGAAAATAGCAAAATCTCCTTTTTCAATCTCGAGATTGATTTCCTTAAGCACTTGAACCTGTTCATCTCCAACTGTAAAGGTCTTCGTAATACCGGTTGCTTTTATAAAAATATCAGCCATATTATTTTGCAAATCGCTTTAAGAAGCCAAATGTTGATGACAACTTATTAACCACAAGATTTAGTACGTCCTTAGTCTCTGCTGGTGTTACTATAACAGTATCAAATGAAACACCATTATTGCCAGACTTATCCTTAGAAAGTGCTCGCAGTTGGTATATCTGTGCAGGTTGGGCCCCTGAGATGGTTGCACAATGATTTGTCGTTAAATTCGTATCCTCCTGTGTCGTTGAACCGTAGGTAGTTGAGGTCCCAAGATTGTATTCAACTTGAGTTGAGGCGGGCTCATCGGTATCCCAACACACTATGATCTGGGCTTTAGCGTCTTCTCCAATTCCTATGATTGTGCTTTCCACGGTTAGATTTAGAATCTCGGGTGCTCGTAGATCAGCAGCTGTCTTTAGTTTCAGCACATCTGCAATAGCTTCGTTGCCAGCAATATCCCTTCCCTTTACTAATATAGTATAGTCTGTTTCGTCGATTAGTTCACCAATGACAAGCTCATGCGTAAGCGATCGTGAAAGATTAATCTTATCTTTTGCTTGTTCGGGCTTTGCTGTTGGATAATACGTAACAATGGTAGAAATCTCTGTATTTGATGACCAAAGTAGTCGGACTGTTGCTGTGGGTAGTCCAGCAACTTGTTGTGCTTTAATATTGATTATTTTTGGAACAGGAAGCGTTTGAAAAGTTTTATCCTCACCATTGTAGGTATTTCCCTCATCATCTTCTGCCACGATACGCATATGATAAAGAGTATCTTGTTCGAGATCCTCGAGTTTTATTGAATACAAACCCCCTGTCTTAGAAACAGGTATGGTCGCAGTGCCTCCATATGACGTCGTAGGCCCGTACTGCAGAGTCGCATCAGTTGCGTATGTAATGTTTGCAGTGATGTAAGCAGTTGAGATACTTACCTCCGTAATTTTAACGTCCGCGACATTTGGTGCCGCGTTGGTTGTAAATGAGTATTCGCTGGAAGATGAGGTATTTCCATCTTCATCGGTCCAAAGGACCTTGTAATAATATGTTGCTCCTGGGTCAAGTTCTTTAAGGCTAACTTCATGAGCCGTTACCTGTGTTGATGATCCGACCTCTTCTCCATAAGTGCCTGACTCTTTTCCGTACTTTACAAATGAGCTAGATGTTCTATTTGTTGACCATGCAATTTTTGCACTTCGTGTCTTTACCGTAGCAGATGGGCTTGCCGTGAGTGTTGGTGCCGCCTCCCAGCGTCCATCAGGTAACATTGTTACCGTTTCACTTGGTGCGGAACAATTCCCCGTAGAATCACACGCTTTGACACAGTAGTAGTAATCTTGTTGAGACAGGTTTGAATTCACATATGAAGCTTCACTTGTGGTCCCGATGAGCGTAAACCCTGTCATACTTGTCGAGCATGAAGCATCTGTGGTGGTCGATCGATAAAGCTTATAATTTGCTATACCAGAACCTGTTGATGTTGGGGCATTCCAGGTAATGGCTAGTTTCCACGCCTCGGTAGACTTATCAGAAACATCTGCCATTTCCATATCAGTGGGAATACCAGGAGCAGACGTGTCTGCAGTAAAGGTTACTGAACCATACACGTTGTAATCTATATTTCCTGCTTCATCTTTTGCCACAACGTAGAATGTATTTGCACCGGCTTGTGTGGCGTAGGCACCGGCTGATAGGTAGGTGACAGAAAGGCCAACTTGATTAACATTGTTCGCTGTGGGTAGAGCGTTTACAGAATAATAATAGCGAAGATTCTCTTGTGCACCCGAAAAGGTAGATGGTGGATCCCAACTAAAGCTAAATTCGTTGATAGTATTCGTGCTTGGATCCGCCTCAACATTCTGGGGTGCACTTGGTGCTGTTGAGCTGTAATAGTACGAGGCATTAACATACGATGATGCAAAATTGCCGGCTGTATCTTTTGCTCTTACGTAAAATGTATTTGCACCCGATTGATATGCAGCAATATCAGTAATGGTCGTGCTTGCAGTACATGATTCAACGGCGCCGACGGCGCCAGTTTTATAGCAGTATTCTGCAATACCTGAGTCTGTATCTGTTCCTGCATTCCAGGTAAAATCAAAACTGTTTGTCGCAGTATATCCGGGTGGATCTGCTGTAACTACCGTAGGATTCGTTGGCACGGTCGTATCTAGTTTATAAATGAATGGCTGCCATGTTGTAGCTGATATGTTCCCCCCATCGTCCTTTGTCTTTATCCGAAGATAATACGTTGATCCCGAACTCAAACTCCCTGCAGTGTATGCAGTTGTCGTTTGCAACACCCCGGTTGTGGCTGGATCAGCAGTATTGTCCGTACCAAAATACACGTAATACCCCACCACTCCAGAACCACCCGCACTATCTGTGGCACCCCCGACCGCATCAGCATCTGGCCAGTCAAAATTTGGTGCGGTATGTGCATACCATGTGTTTGTGTTAATGGTTGCTGACTGAGTAGCAGTTGAATAACTCAGAAGACTCGTAGGGTTTGTTGGAGCAGTGGCATCGGTATAATAGTTGACAGTATATGAATCTATTACGTCCGTGTATAAACCATCTCCTGATGTCAGATCAAAACGTACTTGCAGATATCGATTATCCGGAGACTTTATTTCATAGTAACTCGTGGAGCCGTTTTGTTTTGTACTTGCTGCAGCGGTCCATGTGGTCCACGTTGAATTATCGGATGAAGAGCGCGTGTATGGGGTAAGAGTGGTACCTGAGCTTGCAGCTGTATATGTAACAGAAAGATTCCCAAATTTATAGACTGTAGTAAAATCGTGTACCTGAGAAATATAGTTACCAGTTCTCTGGAAGGATGTTGAAGCCGTTTCCATAACAAATGAATGAATACCATCAGAAAAAGCATTTGTTCCTGACGAACCTGCAATAGAAAACATGCGACCAGTACTCGAATCACCTGCTGCGCCTGCATTATAATTCGTCACTGCGTTATCGATAGCTGACCATGAATTTCCTGAAATACTGTACTTGTAGCATGAAGCTGTATTACCCCCTCTACAAACAATGAACGAATTACTATCTCCACCATCAACAGCAAATCCATCAGTATTAACCGCTGCCGTAATTGCCGTCATTGTGGACCATGAATTCCCCGAAACACTATATCGATAGAATGTTGTTGTATTGAGACCTCGAGATGTATATATGAATCCTGATTTGTATATGAGATCTGAACCAGTACCTAACGTCGCTGGTGCAACTGCCATCGTGGACCAGCGAGACCCGGCAGAACCCTGCGTATCATAGCGATAAAAACTCGTTGTCGAGCCTCCTCGAGCATAGTAGATATATTGCGAACCATCGTACACCAAACTTGCCCCTGAGCCAGGTGCTGCAGGAAGTACGTCCGTTGTAATTTCCGTCCAGACATCTGTAGCTATGTCATATTGATAAAAACCGGTATTGCTTGTTTGTCCAACTGCATAAATTTTATTATTGGTGCTTTCGTAAACAAGTTCGCTTCCTGTAGAAAAGGCTGTTGGAATATCGGCGAGACTTAGTACCGAACCAGTAGCAGCGTCATATCGTGTAAAGAGTGTATCTGTATTACCTTTTGCTATGTAATAGTACGTGCTATTACCCTTGACCATATCTGAACCCGTGTTAAAAACATGATAATCTGTCCCTCTGAAAAAACTTCCATATATACCTAGGGTAGGAATAAGCCACTTGTGAGTAGTTATATCGTAGGTATAAACATTTTGAGTACTGTTTCCTCTGATTGCATATATCTTATTTCCAATAGCCTTCAAATCGGCACCTTGTCCAAAGGTTGCTGGAGCTTCGTTAAGCTCACTCCATGCTTCAGTGGCAATATCAAATTTGTAAAGTGATGTTTTATTGTTTCCAGCAATGTAATAAATTGCTTCTTCCGCGCTCACGTAAGTAATGGAGCCGTCATTCTGTGCGATCAACGGTAATGCAGGTAGTAGCGTCCAGGAATTTGAAGTGATTGAATATTTGGAAAATCCCGAATATCCACCGCCTTGTACCGCATAAATTGTATCGGAACCATCATATGCAAGATCACCGCCCTGATACATGGCGTTAAGCACGTCAAATGAAACATTCGATAATGTAGTCCAACTGTCAGTTTGGGTATCATAGCGGAAGAATGCATCATCGCTCGTACCACGAGTAACATATATGTACCGACTCCCATCATATTTTGCTGACGTTCCCCCATTGAGAGTAAGTGGCGCATCAGCGGCTGACGCATCATCCCACGTATTATTAGCAATATCATATCGCCATATTGTAGAAGTACCAAGACCTCTTGAACCATACAAATAACCTGATGGACCCTCGACAACCCATCCATAACTCACTGTAGCAGGAGCCACGGCGAGTGTTGCCCAAGTATCTGCTGCAATATCATAGCTATAAAAAGTTGTGGTACTTGCCCCCCTAAATGTATAGAGTTTATTTGAAGATGAAACATAAGCCCAATTTGAGCCTGCAGAAAAAGTTGCAGGTGCTAGTGAAATTCTCTCTTGCTCCCAGATACCTCCAGCATCTGCGCCTAGCTGAATCTGGTTGCTTGTTGAAGTTGTGCTGCTATTAGTACCTGAGAAATCTGAGCTTGAAGTATACGTAGCGCTTGTTGCAGTAACACCCGAGAATATATACGTAAACCCTGATACCGCGCTACTTATGTTACCCGAAGAATCCTTAGTTTTAAGACGAAGATAATAGGTGGAGCCATTTGTGAGGGATTCAGTTGTTATAAATGTGGCGGTCGTTTGAAAATGGCCAGCAGTCGAAGGATCTGCGCTACTATTTGTCCCAAAATACACATAATATCCAGCTACACTCGATTCTGTATCAGATGCGCCAGACCAAGTGAAATATGGATGCACATAGTTGTACGTGCTTCCGGTTGTTAGTGAGGTTCCACTAACTTGTTGCGATGATCCCGTAAATGTGCTTGGATTATTCGGTGCAGTAGTGTCTCCATTGTACGTAATCGTTACGTCGCTAAGGGTCGGTGTAGCTGCGTTACCGGTATCAGCATTCAATGTAGCCCTAATCTGTATATAGCGATTTGCCGAGGATGCTATGGTCGATCCACTCACGCTCTGCCAACTCGACCATGTCGAGGCATCAGCTGACGTGCGAGTTTCATATGTAATGGTAGATGTACCAGGGGTTGTTTTTGTGGAAGTAAGTGAGCTAAAGGAGCTAACATATGTCAAATCTATCGTGCCAGATGACCATGTTCCAGAACTTTGATACTTATTTGACGATACCGTATAACTGGTCATTCGCTGATATATAGAGCCCCAAACCATATATATGGTGCCGCTCCCATTACTTACCAAAGCACCTCCAGTATAAGGGCCCACATCACTTGCAGAAAAACCAGGAATCTTCTCTAAGCGTCTCCATGTATTTGAGGAAATGGTATATTCCCAAAAATCTAAACGCAGATATCCGGTTTGTACATACAACTTTCCTGAATAGTAATCTGCATCTGTGCCATAGTATGGACTAAATGGTAAGCTACCCACCTCACTCCACGTATTTGAGGAGATCACGTACTTATAAAGCTTTGCTTTGCCGGTGCTTCCTGTAAAGGCATAGATGTCTGTTCCATCACTTACGATCCGTGAACCAATGCCCATCAATATGTTGGCGGGAAGATCTGCAACTGCTGCATCATTCCAGGAATTGCCCGAAATGCTGTAACGATAAAATGAGCCTGTGTTGCCTCCCCTAGTTCCATATATATAGTCACCCGAACCAGGGTATGCGAGTGACCCACCTCCATTAATCGTCGCTGGTGCAACAGTAAGAGTTGACCAAGAATTGCCAGCGATGTTATAGCTATAAAATACGGTCGTGTTATTTGCTGCATAATAATAAATATTCCCTCCAGCAAGCACGGCCTTTTGTTCTCCTGCGATGTTCCCAGGTGCCGCAGTTAAGGTACTCCAGGTATTTGTTGAAACATTATATCCGTAAAGTGTTGTTGAAGTTCCTCGCACAAGATACACTATGCCACCAGAATATATGAGGTTAGCACCCGTACTAAGAGCCGCAGGTGGCTCTAAAATAGAGGTAAACGCATTGCCTCCTATATCATATGTCCATATATCGTAATTTCCATTTCCTCTGAACAAATAGTATTTATTGACGCCTGAGACGTACACGAAATTGTGATAGTTAACAACTTGTGGCGTATTTGTGAGGGCTGACCAAGAATTTCCTGAAATACTGTACTTATAGAAAGTATTCGTTGCTGCTGAGGTGGTTACGTAGATAAAATCACCATTTAGAATAAGATCATGGTCACCGTTTAAGTTGACTGACGCGTTGGTCATCGTTGACCACGAATTTCCTGAGACACTGTAGCGATAAAATGTATTTGTATTGTTTCCGCGAGGTGTATAGAAATATCCACTCGCATAAACCAGATCACTTCCTGTATATATTGTCGCGGGTGCTGCTGCAAGACTTGACCATGTATCGCTGGATACTGTGTATTTCCACATATCCATAGTATTTGATGAGCGCAATATATACAAATTTGTCCCGTCTGTACTAATTGAGACTCCATAC
Organism: uncultured Gammaproteobacteria bacterium; assembly: GCA_965230965.1. Taxonomy (GTDB): domain Bacteria; phylum Patescibacteriota; class Microgenomatia; order UBA1406; family HO2-37-13b; genus OLB23. Next base: position 647,357 of record OZ246401.1, on the reverse strand, counting down.
AGTGTGTAGTCCGGAAGGTCTTCTAACTCGGTCCAAGTATTGGCAAGAACATCATATCGTGCAAATTTCTTCTGATATCCTCCAAATACCACATATATGTACCCTCCCAGATACACCATATCAGATCTATATATTTGAGTTGAAAATGGCGGATTTGCCATTCGTTTCCATGTGTTATTGGTTGGGTTATAACGATTAAAGTGCACATCGTTTCCTGGGATAACGTAGATATACGTTCCGTCTGAAACAGCAGCGCCCCCCTGTGACTGTGTGAGTTGTGTTGAATTAACTACTGTAGAGCCCCACTGACCACCATCTTTCAGCTGTACATTGCCTTTGCTTGTATATGACTCTGTGTTTGAAAAGGTACCAAGCTCAAAATCAGTTTGGGTAGAGACTGTTGAGGTAAGAGCGAAAGAGTATTTAGGATACAAAAACAAGGCCCCGTAAACTATGAGGGCGAGGAAAAGATGCTTTAAAATAGCGAATCTCCTGCCTGTAAATTTAGGGCCTCCCAACAATCTCTATTCACAGCAAAAATAACATCTGTGATGTATATTCAGAGTATCAATATTTTATTACTTATGTCAAGCGCAGAAGAGCTAAAAAAGCACTAGAAAAGGGGTAGTTTGATAGAGTTATTGGTTCTCAATTATTTTTTCGAAGGAAGCGGAGGATTTAAACGGTCCAATCAAGGCTAGATTTGACTGCGAAGGCTTTATGATGTCTTTTGCAAGAGCGATAACATCGTTAGCAGACACCTCTTCGATTCGCTTAATTATCTCTTCCACAGGCTTAATTTCGCCTTCATGAAGCAATTGTTTACCGTAAATATAACCAACGTTAAAGGTGTCCTCAAGTGAAAGAATCAAGCGACCTTTTAATATTTCCTTCGCTCTCGTAAGCTCACTATCAATAATTTTTCCATTCACAAGGCTCTCGTGCTCGTATTTTATAATTTTGATCGCTTCTTGAACTTTTTTTATGTCTGTTGGTACACCTGCATAGGTAACCATGGTGCCCACATCATTAAAGTGATCAGTATAGGTTCCTACCGCGTAACACAATCCCCGCTTCTCACGGACCTCCATAAAGAGCCGTGACGACATACCTACCCCCAGTATAGCGGCTAAGACCGACAGAGCATACTTTCTGTCATCTTTCTTCCCAAATGTACGATACCCAAAGCACAAATGAGCCTGCTCTGACTTCTTATAACGAAGGAACGTTTCTGGTCTTGTTTGGTGCTCCTTTACTGGCTTGAAACTAGGCACGTCCTTTTGTCCCCAATTTGAGAAATACTTAGTAGCGTAATTAATATGATCATGCTCCTTAATTTCATTATTTATACCTGTAAGACCACCAGATACAACGAGTACTGCGTTGTTTGCATAATAAAATGTATCCATATAATCCCTGAATGTTTTCTGTGTTGCTGCATTTACGGTAGCAACGGTACCGATGATATCCATGCCTAAAGGACTCTCCTTATACAAGAGATGCTCATACAGCTGATTGATTATTCGTTGTGGCGTATCTTCATACATGCTAATTTCCTGACCAATAACACCCTTTTCGCGTTCAATTTCATCCTTATCGAGAATAGGTTGTGTAATCATGTCACTAAGGACATCGATCATAGTCTCCGTATGTTGTACTGGAGCCTTAATATAATAGCCTGTATAGTCTTTTGAAGTAAAAGCGTTAAACTCACCGCCAAAACCTTCGACCAACGATGCAAGTGCAGCGGTATTTGGATATTTCTTACTTCCTTTGAATGCCATATGCTCGAAGAAGTGAGCAATACCATTATTTTTCTTATTCTCATAGCGCGAACCTGCATTCACTAAAAGTAAACACGTTGCTGAAGGAAAGGCTTTTGTATCAATGAGAAGAGTGCGAAGTTTGTTAGGTAATGTATGAATAGATGTTTTCATAAATATGTGAGCCGGGAGGGACTCGAACCCACAACCAATTCCTTAAAAGGGAACTGCTCTACCATTGAGCTACCGGCCCGCGATCAGATATTATACAACTAGATTTAAAATTCTTCCAGGAACGTAAATATGTTTTGGTTCTTTGCCTTCAAGCCATTTCGATATTTGCTCTTTCTGCAAAGCAGTTTTCAATATTTCGTCTTCAGCAGCATCTGAAGAAATCTCTATAAATCCTCTGACTTTTCCGTTTACTTGCACAGGAAGATGCATCATCGTTTCCTTTATATTGGCATCATCAACAATTGGCCATTGTGCCAGATGAATAGACGTTGTTTCTTTAAAAACAGAGTGCCAAATTTGTTCAGTTATGAATGGTGCAAACGGCGCAAGAAGCTTTAACAGCGTTTTCGCCTGGTCAATGGTAAGAATGCCATCTTTAGCCTCCCACAGATTCAAAAGCTCCATCATGCCAGAGATTGGTGTATTAAATTTCACGTTCGGTATATCATTGGTTATTTTTATGACAAGCCTTTGAAGCTCTACAGCTATCTTTTCATTGCTCTTTTGTACGTCATTAGTTAACTTATCAGGGTTATTGTATATCTGCCAAATTCGCTTCAAAAATCGGTATGAACCCTGTAAAGATTGTGTTGACCAATGCACTTCCTGGTTAAACGGTGCCATAAACATTTCATAGACACGGAGCGTATCAGTGCCATATTCTGCCACTACATCGTCTGGATTAATGACGTTTCCTAGTGACTTGCTCATCTTGCGATGATCCTCTGCAAGGACCATTCCAACGTTTCTTAGCCTTGTGAAAGGCTCGTAGAATGGAATCAGGTTCAAATCATAGAGCACATGCATCCAAAAACGGGCATATAACAGATGTAAAACCGCATGTTCAGCACCACCAATATACCAGTCAACGGGCATCCAAGAGGCAATCGCCTTTTCGTTCCAAGGCTTTCCATCAATCTTTTCCAATGACATGTCAGCACCTCCAGCAAATGCCAAGAAGTACCAACAGGAGCCTGCCCAGTTTGGCATTGTGTCTGTTTCTCGACGAGCATCTCCTCCACAATGTGGACATGTTGTGTGTAGCCATTCAGGAATCTGAGCTAAAGGAGATTCGCCAGATTCTGATGGTTCATAATGATCAACCTCTGGCAACTGTAAGGGCAATGCATCTTTTGAAAGAGGAAACCAACCGGGCATCATTGGCTTTACATCATCTATAAGCTGTTCAATATTATTTTCTCTTGGGGCTCCAGTAAGCCTCAAATTATCTTTGCTCCCCTCCTCTGTATCCCAGAAAGTAATGCCTTTATCTGCACAATCTTGACAAAAAACCATAGGAATTGGTTCACCCCAATATCGTTGTCGTGAAAAAATCCAATCGCGTAAATGATAATTAACATGTCGTTCTCCAAATCCTTCACCCACTATCCAGTCGTGCATCTCCTCAATTAAGCCTTCATTAATTTCCTCCCCGGAAAATTTGCCCGAATCTTTGAGTACTCCTTTATTTTCATGAGCATTGACCGGATGTTCACCAACTCTTTCAACGACTTCCTTGACCGGAATATTATATTTTTGTGCAAATGCATAATCCCGTTCATCATGCGCAGAGCAGCGAATAATACCTGTACCAAAATTCATGAGGGCAAAATTTGCCAGCCAGATAGGCATTTTATTGCCACTAAACGGGTCGATGGCATAGCGGCCGGTAAAAACCCCTTTCTTTTCAAATTTATTCTTTAAACGATCCTCTTCTGATATTGCTTGGAACTCTTTAACGAATGCCATAACCTCTTTTTCATGCTCAGTGCCTTGAACAAGTTCCAAAACTTGTGGATGTTCTGGAGCTATGACGATATAGGTATCTGCAAAGCTCCAAGCTGGAAATGCCGTAAATGTTTTCAGTTCAATATCAAGATCTTCGACTTTATGAGTAATAATGAGGCCTTCTTTCTTGCCAATCCAATTTCTCTGCATCTCAAGGATCCCTGTTGGCCAATCAAGACCTTTGAGGCCTTCCAACAACTGTTCTGCGTACGTGGTAATTCTAAAAATCCATTGCGGCAGACTTCTTTTTTCTACCTTCTTTCCACAGCGTTCATGTGTCCCATCGCCCTGCACTTCTTCTTGAGCAAGTCCCGTCTTGCAAAATGGGCAATAATATACGGGCGTTTCTTTTTTATAAAGGAGCCCGTGTTTATAGAATTCTATAAATAACCACTGGGTTACTGCGTAATATGAAGGATCTGTTGTATTAATTTCACGATCCCAGTCATAACTAATGCCAAGCATCTTCATCTGACGCTTGAAGTTTGCCACATTCTTCTTTGTCAATTCGTTAGGATTCTTTTTTTCTTTTATTGCAGCGTTTTCAGCAGGTAAACCAAACGCATCCCAACCCATTGGGTGCAAGACGGCCTGACCTTTCATACGATAATATCGTGCAAGCACATCTGTACCTGTGTATACGCGAGAATGGCCAGTATGGAGGCCCGCACCAGAAGGATATGGAAACATAACAAGGGTATAATTCTTTTCTTCTCCTGGTTTTGGATCATGAGTTAGATAGGTTTTTTCTTTATCCCATGTATCTGACCAGTGTTGCTCGAATTCGGAAGGATTAAAACGAATTTTCATAAAGCTATTATACCAGGAGACCCATGGCATCAGCTGCTTGCTTTAGCTTTGCAGAAGAGCGCTCACGCGCTTTAGAGAGCCCGTCTGAGAGGATGCGATCAAGATATGGTTTGTCGTTCATGAGATCGCGGTATTTGTTTTGTACGGGCTCGAGGGAGAAGATAATAACATCGGCAAGGCCTCTTTTGAAATCGCCATAGCCCTTGCCAACATATTGTGCTTCTATTTCTTGTACAGGCTGCCCAGAAAGGGCACTATATATGGCCAGCAGATTTTTTACAGCTGGCTTATCAGCAGCCGCGCGCACCTCTGAACCTGAATCTGTGACCGCGCGCATTATTTTTTTCTGAATCTCATCTGCCGAGTCGAGTAAATCGAGTGTTCCATTTGGGTCAGATGTTGATTTACTCATTTTTTCTTCTGGATTTTGCAAGCTCATCACACGCGCTCCTTCGCCCACCAACCGAATCTTTGGCAATACAAAAACCTCACCAAAGGTTCCATTAAATTTTTCTGCGATGTCGCGCGTAATTTCAATATGCTGCGTTTGATCTTCTCCAACAGGTACAACAGTTGTGTCGTATAAAAGAATATCGCATGCCATAAGGCTTGGATAATGAAACAAGCCAACACTTGTACGTTCGCCCTGTTTCTTACTCTTGTCCTTATATTGCGTCATGCGCTCCATCCAACCCATTGGGGTTATGCAATCAAACATCCAGGCTAAGTATGGATGATCGGGATTTTGGGATTGGGCAAATATTGTTGTTTTTTTTGGGTCCAATCCCGCTGCAAGAAACCATGCTGTGAGTTCATATATGTTTTCTCGCAATTTTGCCGGCTCCTGGGGAACAGTTATGCTATGCAAGTTTGCAAGCATAAAAAAATATTCGCCCTCTGCTTGTGATTGCATATCAACCCATTGCTTAACTGCACCAATATAGTTACCAACGTGAAGTCTTCCACTCGGCTGAATTCCTGAAAAAATTATTTCCTTGGCCATGAGGTAATATTAACACATCAACATCATGAAGACAAAATATCATAGCGAAGCAACTGATCTTGCACGTTTTTTGTTTTAACTTTTTCAACAACAAGCTCCATTGTTGCTATAATATCAGTAATGATAAGCCTCGCCTCTTCAAGACGAATCGAATGTAAATTGTGTGGAAAGTAATGAAAAACTTCATTGCGCCCCTTTTTCCACGTCTGCCACATTCTCTCGCTAATTTCACACCCACTTTCATCACAAATTTTCTTATACACCGATTCCCTTCCTAAACGACGGACAAGATTTGGCGAAAGCACCTTCCCTATTCTGAAATGCTGTGAGTAATAATCACGACGTGTAATATAACCCGCATTGAGAAAAACCTGCTTCAAAAAACCTTCGTATGCTTTGGCAAAAGGAAAGACAATATACGAATAGTCGTTCAAGACTGGTTTTTTATTTACCTCAGCCTGTTCCAACAAATGCACACCCTCATCAATTAGATCTTTTTGACCTTCAGAAATATAATTCTTGAGTTGTTCGCTTAAAGAGGTCGGCATGTAATAAGCATATAACAAGGCACGATCCTAAACAAGACACGGTCTTGTTATACAAGCGGAAATGCTTTTCCGAGTGCATTTATCTCTCGACCCATGCGTTTTATATCTTTGTTCTGAGAAAGATCTTTCATAAAGACATCGATATATTGACCACGTTCGCTGAGTTTTTTAGGAAGTTGGTAAGGTTTAATAAGCTCAAAGACTTTCACGATGATTTTGCCGATTTTTTTCATTTCTGCTATGCCCATGCCGCGCGTTGTCGCAACTGGCGTGCCGATACGAACACCCGAGGGATAAAATGGCGAACTTTGTTCACCAGGAACAGAGTTTTTATTAAGTGTTAAATGCACAAGATCAAGTGCTTTTTCAGCAAAAATGCCTGCTCCGGGACCATGGGTTGGGGTAAGATCGACTACAACTTGATGGTTTTCTGTACGATCTGCAACAAGTTTGAGTCCACCCTTTTGTAGAACATCTGCAAGTGCTTGCGCATTTTTCACGACATTTTTTGCATATTTTTTAAACGAGGGCTGCAGCGCTTCAAAAAGAGCAACCGCTATAGCTGCGGTTTGATTATCATGCGGACCACCCTGCAAACCTGGAAAAATTGCTTTATTAATTTTCGTTGGAAGATCAGGGTCTTTTTTTAAGCCTTTTTCGGTTACCATAACAATTGCCCCACGGGGACCGCGGAGTGTTTTATGCGTGGTTGTTGTTACAATGTGCACATGTGGCACGGGTGATGGATGTGCCCCACCGGCAATAAGGCCTGCGACATGCGCTATATCAGCTGCAAGATATGCGCCGACTTCGTCGGCAATCTTTGCAAATTCTTCATAATGAAAAGCTAAAGGATATGTTGTTGCACCTACCCAAATCAGCTTTGGCTTTACTTTTTTAGCCAAAGCGCGGATCTCTGCATAATCAAATAAATCATTATGCTTGCCCCCTGGCTTTGAACGAACTCCATATTGCACGCTATTAAAGAATAATGCGGTGGCCGACACTTTATATCCATGCGTAAGATGGCCACCAGCTGTTAGCTCCTGACCCATTATTGTATCACCGGGCTTACAGGTAGCTACATACACACTAAAATTTGCCGGTGAACCAGAATATGGTTGGACGTTTGCAAACGGCACACCAAACAACTTCTTTGCTCGCTCCTGAGCTATTATTTCTATCTCGTCAATATATTCATTGCCACCATAATAGCGAGCTTTTGGATAACCCTCAGAATATTTATTTGTTAAAACTGTAGAGAGAACATTACGGACGTGTTTTGATGCGTAGTTTTCTGAAGCAATGAGTTCGATGCCTAATGTTTGGCGACGTGTTTCTTTTTTGACAAGATCGTAAATTTTTGTATCTTTCACGCTGAAACTATACCAACAAATTTTTCTGAATGCAACTTAGAATTTGATCTCAATAGAAGGACCCATTGTGGAAGTAAGGAAAAGCTGTTGAATATTCTTTGTTTGTACCGCTGAAAGCAATGTTTCAATATTTTCAACAAGCTGCTTTTCATCGAAGGACTTTTTCCCTACTGCAAGATGCAAAAGTGGGAATTTTGCTTCTGATTTGAAACGAACAGATCCTGTTTGAAACTTTTCAACTGCTTTTTTTGTATCTTCAACGACCGTTCCATTTTTTGGATTTGGCATAAGGCCTTTTGGACCAAGTACACGTGCATATTTTACAAGTTTAGGCATAAAAGAAGGAGTTGCAATCAAAATATCAAAATCCATCACACCATCATCAATTTTCGCAAGCAATGCATCATCTGCTACGACAACCCTTACCTGTTTACCTGTTCCATGTGGAAACGCAACTTCACCTTTTACATTACTATCAACAAGGTTCATATGCACCTCAAAACTCTCATCAAAAGCCACATATGAGGCTTTCTTAAGAAGAGCTACTGCCTCTTTTAACTCATACTTCTTATCTGCTTCAATCATGTTCTTTGCGGCGACATATTTTTTACCCATATGGCGTCGTGTCGCCTTTGTTGAAACCTGCTTTTTCTTCATCTTTTTCTGCTTCTTCTCTTCTGGAGCTTCGGCTTGGGCTTCAGCATTCACTACAACTTCTTCTTGTGCTGATTCTGCTTGCTCAGTTTTCTTCTGTTTTTTTGCCTCACGTCGCTTTTCAGCCTCTAATTGCTGTTTCTTTTCTACGTCTTCTTCACCAATTGTTTTCATTCTGATTTTTCCCATAGTTTATTTTTCTACTTCAATACCCATCGAGCGGGCTGTACCTGCCACAACTTTCATTGCAGCTTCAACTGTATAGGCATTTAAGTCTTTCATTTTTTCTTCAGCAATTTCTTTTGCTTGCTGCATACTCAATTTCTTAATAACTTCTCTCCCTGCCTTGCCTGAGCCTTTTTGGATATTAAGCTTTTTCTTAATCATTTCGGCAACTGGAGGTAATTTTGTTACAAACGTGAATGAATTGTCTTCGTATACAGTGATAAGAGCAGGAATAATCTGACCTCGCAAATCACTCGTTGCATCATTATATTGTTTGATGAAGTCCATGATTGGAATACCATGTTGGCCAAGTGCTGGACCAACTGGAGGCGCTGGTGTTGCAGAACCAGCTGGAAGGTTAAGTTTTATTTGTGTTTTTACTTTTTTTGCCATAAGCGTAGATTATATCGTATTTAGAGCTTATTAACTTGAAGAAAATCGAGCTCAACGGGTGTTTCGCGTCCGAAGATTGAAACAAGAACCGTAACTTTTCCTTTATCTTCATCAATATGACTAATCGTACCTATAAAATCTGAAAATGGTCCGTCTGTAATTTTTACCGCTTCATCGAGTGAGAATTTTGCCTTAAACTTTGGCTGCTCCTGTTTGACGAACTTCATAATCGCTTCAACTTCTTTCTCAGAAATAGCAGTTGGTTTTGTACCAGCTCCTACGAACCCGGTAATGCCTTGCGTAGTACGCACAACAAGCCATGAATCATTATCTAAGTTCATACGAACAAGAATGTAACCTGGGAATACTTTTTCTTTAGATTGCTGTTTTTTTCCTTTTTTAATAGTGACAATCTCGCGCATCGGGACAATAATCTCAAAGATTCTGTCTTCAAAACCAAGACTCTTGATTCTTTGTTCGAGAGCTTCTTTTGATTTTGCCTCAAAACCTGATTGTGTATGCACAACATACCATTTACCCTCTTGCGCTTGAGCGTCTACTTGTGCGTCGGCTTGAACTACTGGTTGTGTTTGTTCGTCTTCTTCCATATAAAAAAATTACTGCGATGTCTGGGCTATTTGGAGAGAAACTCCAATGCTTTTGCTAATGAAAAGTCTATTATACCCACAAAAAGTGCGACAATCAAGGATATTGTAATAACCGTGATGGTGAGCTGAATTGTTTCTGAGCGTGTAGGCCAGGTAACTTGCTTCAACTCTTCACGCAAACCCATAACCAACGACTTTGGTTTTTGCATACGGTATTGTATCATATTTCAATGACCCCTGTAATTGTCGAATCAATGCTAATCTCCCTCGCTGTCTTTGTCGGATTTCTTATTTCGCTTGCTATAAAGGGCTCAGAAGAGATCTTTGTCATCGCTCTACTTTTTATTTTGTACTTTCTTGGAAAGAAATTTTTCCCTGATCATGCTGTAAATAAGGATTATGTATTTGATAGTTTCATATTCACCATATCTGTTGTCATTATTGTGATGACCTCAGGCGGATTGACATCCCCATTATTTTTCTTACTCTACTTTCTTCTTTTCGGTATCGGCATGCTCGTGAAACCTATGGTTTCGCTTACAACTTCTTTAACTATGGTTGTACTTTTGGGATATCAAGGTAATATTTTGGCAAATGCAACCTTACCAACTTTGCTCTCACTACCTTTTATTACACCTTTTGCCGTTTTACTGGGAAATGAATTTCACAAAGCACGCCGTTTAGAAGCAAAGGATAATAATCTTCGAGAAAAATCATTTATGTTTTTGTCAACTGTTGTGAAGGAACATGTTCGCCGCATTGGCGAGATGGCAGCAAATTTTAAAGGCGATCACGAATTAGACGCCATAAAGAAAATCGTGCGTCGCACTGAAAAACTTATCGATAGATTTGAAAAAGATATTGAGGCATCTTAAATATTATGAAAAAACTTCTTGGATTGCTGTTTGGCATCTTTCTTTTGAGTTTTCCTGCTCAAGCATTTGCTGTCAATATGGATTCTAGTCAGTTTCGTATTCGTTACAGCAATATTAATTTCGGCTCTGACGAAGGAAGCTCAACGAACTATGATATTTCAACTACGAATGGACAGCTTGCTGCAAAGGAATTTAGCTCGTCCGGATATATTGTGAAAGCTGGATTTCAATATTGGCACAGCATTATCCCTTTTACATTTTCAATTTCAGATACATCTATTGAGCTAGGGACACTAACGCCACAAACACCTTCAACTGCAACAACTATTTTAACGGTAAGTTTTGGTGGTGCGGGTCAATATCAAGTCACCGCCGTAGAAGTTGGGCCGCTTGAAACATCAAGTGGGAGCAATTCTATTGCGGATACCGTCTGTAATGGTGGTGCTCAAACTTGTACTGAAACATCTTCGAACGTGTGGAATTCATCATCTGCGTATGGATTTGGTTATAATATGTCTGGGACTGGGATCCCGGGCGATTTTACCAATAATACTTACTATCGTCCCTTTCCCAATAGTCTTTTGAGTGAAGCACCAGCGGTTGTTATGTCCTCGAGCAATGTGACAACGAGTGACCAAGCGACGGTAACATTCAAAGTCAATATTTCATCAACTCAAGCAGCTGGCTCTTATCAAACATTAGTTAAATATGTGGCAACACCAAGTTTTTAATATGAAAAAAATTATTCTAATCTTTGCATTTCTTTTCTTTATGGCGCCAGGCTCCGTTTTTGCCCAATCACTTGAACTTTCTATGACTCCTCCGCTCATTGAAGTTGCAATCAAGCCAGATAAATCTGTTGTGATTGCTTATACATTGACAAACAGTGGTGATCCATCTGTATTTACTACCTATGTGCGGCCATTTCTTCCGCAAGGTGTGTATGGAGAGCTACAGATTGCCCCAGAATTTTCGGGACCTGTGAGATTTAATTTAGAAAACAGCAACATACAGCTTGATACCCCTTTTTTCTTGAAGAGTGGTCAGGGTCAACAGCTATTAATGAAGATTCGTGTTCCACAAGGCACGCCAGAGGGCGACTATTATTACACGTTCATTGCTGAGAATGTGCCAGGCAAGCTTGCTGAGGGAACAAGTACGCCAGTTACACAAGGAGCAATCGGAGCAAATATTTTGATTTCTGTGACAAATTCAGGTGTTTTTGAAAGTAGCGCACACATAAGCCAGTTGAAAGTTATGCCCCGATATACATTGAATCTTTTTGGCAAGAAGTTTTCACTTTTTGAATCAAGTGATCCAATTCCCGTACGACTGATTGCTCAAAATAGTGGTAAAAGCCTTGTGAAGCCTGAAGGCGTAATGAGATTAAAAGGGACATTTGGTGGCGAAGAAGAATTTGTTCTATTACCAGAAAATATTTTGGCGAATTCTTCGCGCCTGTTACATGCAACGCCATCGGGTAAGCTTAATACCAATGAGGCGTCGCTTACTATTGAGGGCTTTCATTTGGGTAAATTTGTACTAACAAGTACACTAACGTTTGGAAACAAAAACCAGCCCGTGCGATCATCTGTTATTTTTTATGCCATTCCATTTAAACTTATTGCTGCGACAATACTTGCAATAATGATAGGCATTCTTATCATAAAGAAATTTGCAAGCAAAGAAGAAATGGTAAAAATAGATGAAGACGCACTTTAGAACTTTATAAATACATATGGAAGGCTTGACATTATACGAGTAACCTCACAGACGTAAAATAAAAGCACCCATACAAGTTTTGCCGGTATATAACCAGCCCAAAAATGTATCTTGCCCAAAAACATCGTAAGTATGCCTAAAATCATTATTGGGCCAGTAACAAAGCTTACCGCAAGATTTGAAAAAGGTGCGATAAGTGAAATCTCCTTAAAATAGAAGAATATTATTGGCGTGGTCACCGCCTGTGCAGCAAGCGTAGTCCGCATATCATCTTTAATATATTGAATAATTGGATTACTTCCTTTTTTTTGCTCCTGTAGTTGCGGTGACCACAATATAATTCCAAGACTCGCGCCAAATGAAAGCTGAAATGATACGGTCGCGAGCCATTCGAACCTTATAATGCCAATCAATAGCGCTGTAGTTATGAGGGACACGAGCGCTATTGATTGGCGGTGAAAAATCAATGCGATCAGCGTACAACCTGACATCAGACCTGCCCGCACAACCGGTGGTTCAGGCCCGACAAATAAGATAAATATTGTAATCACACAAATACTGATAATCGCGCCAATTTTCTTTCCAACTACTGCAGAAATGCGCATGACTGTCGTTACGAGGAAATTAATATTTGAGCCAGACAACACAACGAGGTGTAGAAGTCCTGTGAGTTTAAAATAATTATATATTGTGAGCGTTTTTGGCACATCCACACCTAACACCATACCGCTCAATAATGATGCGTATGGCTCACCCATATATGAATAAAATACAGACGTAAATATATGCACACTTGGCATGCTCATAGCGAAATATACGATTCAATTTTTGAATATAAACTTTCGCTCACAACCTCCTTCGTCTTCAGTTCCTCTATTGCTGTATAGGGCCTCCCTGCAACAATTTTTTCGCTCGTAACTTTTCCAACGCCAGTGAGAGTTTCTAGTTCGCTAGTAGTTGCACTATTAATACTAATCAACCCACTTTTGCCCTCTTGACCTTGGGTATCCGCCTTACCTACAACAGGTTCAGTTGTTCCAATTTCATTGGTGTAAATGATGAGCGGTTGCTCTAAAAATGCTCCTCGTGCAACTTCCTCAAGACTTGGCGCATGTATTTTTTCGCCATCCTCTAATAATCGCGCCTGATTATAATTTCTATAAAAGAAACCCTTGTCTGCTTGCTTATTTAATCCACCGGCCTCCTCAAGAAGCGAATAAAGTCGCGCACCTTTTTTCATCGGATACACGCCGGGCTTATACACCGCTCCTGAAATCTCGACATATATTTCAGCGGAAATCTCCTTCCCCCGTGTTGGTGCAGGTACACTCGCCGCTTTGTCTTCCTTGTATGGAATTCCTTGTGAGGATCGTATAACAAATATAAGCAGACACAAATTAACAACGATACTGATCCCTAAAAGGATCTCCAATCTATGTGTACCAAGTTTTTTGACATATGTGATGAAATGCATGCCGTCATTTCACCACAAAAAAATGAAGAAATTATGAATAGGTTGAATCTAGATAGCTAACAAGATTCCTCTAATTTCCCTAAAGATATTAAAGGCTTCAAAAGAAATCCACTTTTTACCTACCAAAGATGGCGGTAAGCCTGGATCTGTTCTTAAAATCTTAATGTAACTGTAAAGAATTTCACGCATTTTTTCTTCTTTGGTCAGCTCTTTTGAAAGAACACCATGCCACTCTTTAAAAAGTTCTCTGTATGTTCTCTCAATAACATTTTTTCCCCAAACCTTTTCGACCATAACATCCATATCTCCAAACATATGAGTTGATTCAAATGCCTGGACATATTCTGCTTCCTCTTTGCCGTACACTAAGTCACGAAGCGTTGAGATTACAGGATGTGGTGTCATCCAAAACGATCTATGCCATGGACCTAAACCCCATCCCTCCATCTCGCGTCGAAGTCTATCGCGAAGATGTCGTTTTTTTTCTGGAATTTCATACGAAATAATTCTCCACACACCATCCCATTCATCTTTTAGATAACGGAACGAAGGAAAATCTAAACAAAGACGATAAAAACCTTTTTCTGTAATGCGATATGAAGCAACATCGTCATCGACATCATCTGCAATATCCTTTTTTTCAATCAAGCCTTCTTTTAACATTGATGAAAGGCTCCCTTTCGTTTTCTGGTTTAAGACGAGATCAAAAAGTTCGAGGTATTCTTGACGCAAAACAATGAAATCAAATGAGGTATCTTTTAGAAGAAAGAGTAAAAGCAAAATTTTCGTTCGTCGTTCTTTTACTGGCATTTTTATAGTTTTAAACTTGTTTTTCTACTATCGTAACTATTATCATGTTCAGATTAACAGACGGAAAATTAATTGTCAACTACTTTAATCACATCAAAATTGTTGTTGACATACCATAAACAAATGTGTACAAATAAATAATCAACATGAACGTATTGAGAAACAAATCTAGTAGGAGATTGATTATTTTTGTATTTATTTTTATTCAGGCATCTTTTCTATACCTTGTAAAGCCCAAGCCAACTCAGATGGCAGCTCTTACCTCAGCATCTACAACATTAGGTAATTCTCGCCTGTCATATAAGGCAGGAATAAGCGGTACAGAATCTGTCGGATCGACAGCAATCGATATTGATGCATCTGGTAATCCTGACAATGACACCGATCACTTATTCATAAATGATGATATTTGTTTCAGCAATACGGTTGAGGGAGGATGTATTGGTAGCACAGCATATAATGTACAGGCAGTCGATGATATAACCGATGGTCATCTGTTTAATATCAACCCAGCACTCGCAAATTCACTCGCATCAACTGATATTGCAATAGCGTCACAATCTGGCAGTATGGTTATTGCATTTACAACTGCAACTTCTATTCCTTCGACAGGAGATATACTTGTCACCATACCAGCAGTAGACCATGCAACAAAACCGTGTGATGGCATGCCTGACCATGCTTCATCGGTAGCTACAAACGGATTTGATCTTGGTAATTCAAACGGCACATCTGCACAAAGAGTTGGAACAGCTGATATTACTGTAACGGGTTGTACAAGCGGTGACTGGGTTACAACAGAGACCATTACGTGTGGCACAGCTTCAACCGATCATACTATTCGCATAGATCGTCAGAATACAACCTGTACCGCTGGGTCTGCTATTACTATTACTATTGATTCAACGCCAGGCATCATCAACCCAGCCCCGATTACCTCTGGACATACCCAGGGTACTGCAGATACATACACGGTAAATGTCACAACGCGCGATGGTTCAGACGTTACCCTTGATACGGTTGACATGAAAGTTGCTCCTATCGAAGCTGTCCAGGTTTCGGCAACAGTTGATGAGACTTTGTCCTTTATTATTAGTGGTGTCGCTTCAAGCACATCAGCGTGTGGCCAAACAACTGACGTTACTACAACATCAACGCAGGTACCATTTGGTACGCTTGCTGCTGTCAATACTTTCTATGAGGCAGCCAACGATCTTGATGTGTCGACAAACGCAGATGGTGGTTATGCAGTGACGGTTTCTGCTAATGATCAGCTAGGACGAGATGGTAACACCTGTACAGGAGATGCTGGTATTTCATCCAATTGTATCCCTGATACTGTGTGTGATGGCTCATCTTGTACTCATTTAGCAGCTGCAGTAGATGATTGGGAAACCAGCACCAATAATGGATTCGGATATTCTCTGGATTCAACCGCAGGCACAGACGCTACGTGGGAATGGGATGGTACAAGTGGCACATGTGATGGTGCAGGTACAGATTTTTGCGCCGCTCAATTCGCTGATGAAGAAAGCTCTCAAACCGCTGTTCAAATTATGAGCAATGCAAACCCTGTTAATTCAAACAACTTATACGTATGTTATCGCATTTCAGTAGGAGGCACACAACCTGCAGGAACGTATTACAATCGCTTGCGCTATACAGCAACAGCAGTGTTCTAATATGAAGCAAACTAAAGCATTACTATCACTCACTATTCTCACGGCTGTTCTATTATCCTCAGCAACGGCAGCTAGAGCACAAACATCACAAGAACTTCAGGTATCCCCTGCTCGACACAACATTGAAGTTAATCCCGGAGAGACAGTTGGGCTTGATTTTAAGTTTTACAATCTCAGTGATAAAACACTTTCAGGAATTGTACGAAGTAGTGATTTTATTGTAACTGACAATAGTGGCACGCCGCAAATTCTCGATAAAAGTACTACAGGCGACCAATTACTCCCACGCTTCTCTGGAGCAAGTTGGATAACGCTCCCTTTTGATCGCCTCTCAATTGCCCCTAACGATCAAGCACAAGTGCACCTCAGTATCAAAGTACCATCAGATGCACGTCCAGGTGGTCGTTACGTTGCAGTTTATTTTGAACCATCAACATCGACCCTCCCAAACCCTACGTCAAATGAGCAAGCTGCTGCTGTAATATCTCAGAGAATTGCAGGACTTATTTATTTAAGGGTCAAAGGACCTATAAATGAAAAAGCATACCTTTCGCGACTATTCGGTCCATCGTTTCTCGAGTATGGACCTATTAATATAGAAGCAGAAATATTAAATCGCGGTGATTATCATATTCGACCTCGTGGTAGCATATCGCTCCGCAACTTCTTTAAATCAACAACCGATCAAAAAGCCATTGATGAGATGAATATCTTCCCTGATACGTCACGTTCATATAAATCTTCTCTCGGTCAGAAGTGGATGTTTGGGCGATATACTGTCAATGTAGCGGCTTCATATGGTGATTCAGGTCAAATCATTCAGAGAAGTATTGACATCTGGGTATTCCCATGGAAGGTTGCACTCGCTGTATTCCTGGGACTCTTAATTTTGATTATCATCGTGCGCTTTATCTTTAGAAACTTCATCAATAAACAGAATAAGCTTGAACAAGAGTTGAAAAAGGAACATGAGGAAGTTGAAAAGCTTCGCGATGAGCTTCATGATCAAAAATAGTCTCCTTGCCTTTATTATTGCTACTGCTTTATGTATATTCGCAATCCCCGCAAGAGCTGAAACGCTTATTACAACAAAACCCGACGTTAACATAAACGTTAATATCGGTGAAGGCATCCTGGAAGTATTTGGTTATACGAGCCCTAAAACCAAAGTTATACTTGAGGGTCAGGGCATTTACGAGGAAACTAAGTCGGATAAAAATGGTTACTTCGTCTTTAAAAACACCCGCATCCGCATTGGTAAACAAGAAATCTGCCTTAGAGCACTAGCGGACAACTCTGCTTCATCTCAACCAGTATGTCTGAGTATTCCTGCAAAGAAATATATAAAAGTAGGCCCTATTATTCTCCCTCCGGTCATATCAATGAATCAACTTCAATATAATGTAAAGGATCTTGCTATTATTCAGGGCTCTACAGTGCCTAATAGTGATGTTATTGTTAAATTTTTTTCAACTGATATAGGGGTTAATAGCACGACCGGGATTTCTTTGCCTGAAATAAATACGCGGAGTGACAAATACGGAGGATTTTCGGTTCAGATTCCCAGTAATATTGACCAACGCTTACGCTTTTATGCTCAAACACGGTTTGATGATGCTGATTCAGGCAAGAGCACCACGCTTACGGTCGATATTATGCCTTGGTGGCTCATGATAATTAAACTATTATCTAATTTATTAGCTATTTTTAGGGACAAGTGGCCGTACGTAATTATTGCGATTGAATTGCTGGTCTTAGCTCTATTATTGCTCGTTCGTAGAAAAACTCCTTCAGAGTTAATGATTATTGAGGATTCTCCGCTCGTGTTAGAAAAACATCCTATTATTCAAAGCACACCTTCTGCTCCTCATTGATCACGATATCATCACATACTACCTGCACCGCATATACACCTGGGTTTTCAGCCTCAATATCAAAAAAAGCCTTCCCATATGAGTCGGTAATCCCCTGTATTGCCCTGATAGATAGTCTATAAGTATACGGAGCTACTACTTTGCATTCTACATTCCCCTTACCCAAGCCCGCATCCGTTAGGGCAACCACATTAAGCCTCAAAGAGACACCCTCTGGCCCGGCTTTTCCACAAGCTGGAACCAAAAACACAAAGGAATTCGAGCGATTTATAGAAGCAACCTGAGCTCTTGATCTAAAGACAAAGCTATTCTGCTGAACAACTGTAAATGACAACATCAAAGCTAGTGTTAATATAAGTGTAGTAACCGCAAGTAATAATGTCGACTTCATACTAAAAGTATATATAAAATTAGCTCAAAAGTACCAAGATTCGAATTTAGGCCCTTTCATAAACCCGAGCTCAATAAAAATAATTCTATCAGTTAACAACTGCTTTTGCTAAATGCAGGCACAAAAAGAAATCTGAGCCCAAAAAACCGAAGTAGACTTTACTCAATTTTAATTTCATTGTAATAAAAGCCGCAGCCAAAACCAAAAAAAGTCTCTCTAGGTTATCAGAATAATACATCCATTCTCTAGAATCTGGATGCAAGCCAAATTGTGCGAACGTTACTTTTATAATACAATTAGCATGTCTAAAGGTATCAGAATATTTCAAATTGAGTTTGGATTGTTTTGACAGCCTTTATATTAAATATAAACTTTAAGGCTCTATTGAGCCCTGAACAGTAACACTTGAAAAGACGACTTCCTCCCCAATTCGATGAGTACTATCGGTTTACGTATTATAGGCTTTATGCTTAATTACGTTGAATATTTGAACTCATTAATGCATTCGGGAATAAGATTAAATACAAGTAAAATATACTATATGTACATTTGTGCTAAAAACTTCACGTGATTCTTATAACCTAATTGGTGTATCTAAATAGATCATAATATACCGTAAATGCCTCTTGACTTCGTACTGCATATTAATCTAATATGAAATCTTATGAGTGGCACTAATGAATCATCGTATAATTGGTATAATCTTGAACCTAATTTCCGCATTTACCTCTCTGCGGTAAAAAAAATTCAGCCTATTTCAATAAAAAACTACCTCTCTGACCTTCGTTATTTTTTTGGTTGGATATCTACTACGGTTTCTCCAGCTTCAAATGAACCTAAGGAAGTCCTTGTTCCTGCTCAATTAGAGGCATTTAGAGCTTACTTGATCCAAAGCAATTTGCCTGATAGAACGATTAATCGTCGACTCTCAACCCTCAGGGCCTTTTGTGACTTCCTTATATCGCAAAATGTTATTGTCGAAAATCCATCAAAGGCTATCCGCAATTATGCTCAACATGAAGAAAAAGAGCCCATGCATAATATTCGAGCTCAATTTATGGAGGATCTTCAAAGAACTGGTCTTTCAGGAGCTCAACTTGAGGAACAAATTGAAGACATACATGAATTTATCGATTTAGCTCAAATTAAAGCATTATGAAAAAAGTATCTTCACTCTATTCTACCCTACGTATGTTCTTTGATCCTTCCATTGAAGGAAGTCCTTTTAGGGCTTACGAAAAGCGCAAAGCGTATTTTACCTTTGGTGTCAAATATAAGAGAACAATGATGGTCGGTCGCTAGTATGAAATACATGTACAAAAAATCACAAAACGATGCTCAATATTGGTTTATCAGCCTTATTCTGAAGAAGAAGTTATTGCTCATAAACTTACTTTTCATAGTCATTCTTGCACCAATCTTCTATCTTAGCCTCACATACATCCGCCCCACAAAAGCTGCCTGGCACGACGATGCGTATCTCTATCGCAAACAAATTACCATTGGGAATTCAGGCTCAACAATAAGTTCAGCAAGAAAGGTTAAAATTGACGTAGATACAGCAACCCTCATTGCCGCCAGCAAGATGCAATCTGACTGTGATGATACGCGCTTTGTAGACACAAATGGAAAGTTACTTCGCTACTTCATTGACACTGATGAAGGTGCTTGTAATACATCTTCTACAGATTTTTATGTTGAGCTCTCAACGGTACCTACAGGCACAAATTTCATCTATATGTACTATGGTAATCCAAGCGCCACTTCTACAAGGGATAACGAATTTTTCGCACCTTCAACAAGTACTGCTCTTGGAAATAAGCTCAAAGGATATTGGAAACTCGATGAAACATCAAGTACACGATATGACAGTGCACATGAAAATAGCCTTACTGACAATAATACGGTTACTTCAAATACAGGTAAAGTAAATACTGCAGCAGAGTTTAACTATAGCAATAGTGAATCATTAACAAGAAACGATAATGCCGACCTATCTACGGGAGACGTTGATTTTACAATTAGCGCATGGGTGTATATTACAGATAAAAATGATTTACGGCCAATTGTAGCTAAAGACGATGGAAGTGGTTCACGTGAATATCTACTTTCTTATGACCAAGGTTCGGATTTATTTATTTTTGAAATATTCGATGGGGCAAATAGCATAGCTCAAGTTAAGTCTAATACAATCGGCTCAGTATCCACCAGCACATGGTACTTTATTACCGCATGGCATGACACATCAGACGATACCATCAATATCCAAATTAACAATGGTACTGCAGATAGTCTCTCAACAGGAGGTACTGGACCGACAGATACAGGTGAAACTTTTTCGATAGGAAAAAACAGAGAAACAGTATGGCATTTTGACGGACGTATAGACAACGTATTATTGTGGAAGCGAACTCTCACGTCCGGTGAAAAATCCGCTCTGTACAATAGTGGAAATGGCCTCGATTTTGGCATAGTTTCATTTACTCCAACCACTGGTCCTACTTTACAAACTGAAGAATCAACCCCAACACCCGTTGTATATTGGAAGTTTGATGAAGGATTTGACACTACTGCTCAAGACACTACCCTCAACAATAACGACGGTACGATCTCCGGAGCGACATGGACAAATGAGGGAGATTGTGTTGCAGGCAAATGCCTATCGTTTGATGGTTCAAATGACAAGGTTACAAAATCATATTCATCAGATACTGAGCTAGCTCCTGGGACTGGCAGCTTTACAATTTCAGGGTGGTTTAAACATGCATCAACCCAATCAGGAACAGATACAATTCTGTCACGGGCAGATGGAGTCAACGGAGTTGGATATAAAGTGTATATGGATTCAAGTGGATATGTCTGTTTTGGTATTGATGGTACTGCCGGATCTTTCCCCGCTGATTCTGCCTGTTCAACGACGTCTTTTGCAGATTCAAAATGGCACCAATTCTCTGCTGTAAAAACGTCAACCACATCGATCACATTGTACATCGATGGTACGCAGATTGCTCAAGACGCATCCCTTGCAACCACAGGTTCAATTTCTGGATCGAGTTCTGGCCTATATGTTGGCATAGATGCAGATGGGAGCTCAAATCCTTGGACCGGCTTTATAGATGATGTCAAAATATATCCGTTCGCTAGATCTGTTGCTCAAATAAAAACAGACAGCAATTATGCAGGTAGCGTTAAAGGTACGTCTGTAACTTTTGGCGCTAATAATCAAGAACGACTCACAGAAGGACTTGTCGGCTATTGGAAAACAAACGAAACTTCTTGGAGCGGCAGTGCTGGTGAAGTCATCGATTATTCGGGCAATAGCAATAATGGAACAGCAACCAATGGACCATCAACCACAAGTACTGGTAAATTTGGCTACGCAGGAAACTTTAACCAGAGTGACAATAACGATTATGTTGATCTGGGCAATGATAGTGACTTTAATGTCACCACGTTTACAATCGGAGCTTGGGTATATAGAACTGGAACTTGTGGAACCTTCAGTCACTGTTATGTTTTCTCTGATGGCATGAGTGGAAATACAGGCTATGCATTACGAATGACAAATGACAATGGATACAAGACTGAGCTGAGTATTAACGATGGCCAACAGAATATTACCGGAACAACAGTAATTAATACAAATACGTGGTACCACGTAGTCGCTACCTCCAATGGATCGGAAGTAAAAATATACGTAAATGGTGTTCTTGAAACGACAACAGCCCAAACTGTTACTCCAAGCTTTGCAGGCCAATCTAGTAAGATTGGTAATGGTAATACAGGCAATGATCTCCCCTTCACTGGTCGACTCGATGAAGTACGTTTTTACAATCGTGTACTTTCTGGATCAGAAGTTCAGCAATTAGCAAGTTTTGCACCAGGACCAGTAGGATATTGGAATTTTGATGAAAAAACTGGAACAACAGCTAACGATACGAGCGGAAATGGCTATACAGGCACTTTAACCTTAGGTCCAACATGGACGAACGGAAAGATTGGGGCGGCAATTGACTTCGACGGAAGTAACGATCGTGTAACCACTGCCTCAACACTCGGGCTCACTACTGCAAATGTATCAGCAAGCGCTTGGGTATATCTGAGTTCAAGCTCATTAAAGGGTGGATTCATAAAGGTTGGTAGCAATGGAAACGGATATGCGATAGGTGTAGGAAGTGGCAGTCATGATACCAATGGCAATAATCTCATTTTATTGTATGAAGGCGTACGATGGATTGATACCTCAACAGCTATTGGCACTGGATGGCATCATGTTGCTATGAATATTGATGCTTCAGGAGTCCCTTCGGCATACCTTGATGGTGTATATCTGGGCTCATTTTCAGGAACAGGAGCTGTTACTCCCACAACCAGAACTGATTTGGGTGGAAATGATCCCACAGGAAGTAATCCACGATATTTTGCAGGTAAAGTGGATGAGGTTAGAATTTATAATTATCCGCGTTCACAAGCTCAAATACTTGAGGATATGAACGGTGGACATACAGTTGGTGGCTCCCCTGTTGGTTCACAGGTTGGCTACTGGAAATTTGATGAAGGTTCAAGTACTTCTGCTAACGACATAAGTGTAAATAGTAATACACTCACGCTTTCAACAGCTACGTCTGCATGGACCAACTCGGGAAAATTTAACAAAGCATGGGACGGTAATGGAAGCAGATATGTTTCACGTTCGGATGATAGCGACTTCGATGTTTCCGCTACTGATAACTATTCAATAAGCATATGGTTCAAGTCTGATTCAGCAAGCAATCCAGGTGCAACAGAATATATTATTAATAAGGCGAGCGCAACTGCTCCTGGTTATGCTATATACGCCAATACAAGTGGCCAAATTTGCTTCGCAATTGATGATGATGCAACATGGTCACCAGACATCGCCTCATGCACGACAAACGACTATTATGACGGGAATTGGCACCATGTGGTCGGTATGCGCGATTACACTACGAATGATAAAACCTATATATACATCGATGGACAGATAATGGACTCTGATAGTGATTCGACAACTGCAACGCTTGCAAATGGACAGAGCCTATATATTGGCGATCGTGATGGTACTGATAATGGCGATGAATTCACGGGAGACATAGACGAGGTTAAAATATACCGTAGTGCTTTAACCTATCCTCAAATACTCACTGAGTTTAATCATGGCGGAGGTATAACTTTAGGCTCTACATCAACCACTTCTGCAGGAGCAAATGATAATTCAGCCGCTCGTGAATATTGCATACCTGGGGACTCTACGTCGTGCAGTTCACCGGTTGGCGAATGGAAGCTTGATGAAAAATCTGGCACGTCAGCAAATGACTCCACAGGAAATGCAAATACAGGCACAATTACTGCGGGAACGGGCGGCTGGATAAATGGAAAAATTGGCAGCGCATACAACTTTGATACTGCAGATACTGTAATAAATTCTGGATCGGGCTCAACTTTAGATAATTTACCTTCATCGGGTATGACCATTGAGGCCTGGGTTTATCCTAAAAGTGCGGGTGAGAACTCATTGGGCTTCATTGTAGCAAAGAACTCAGGAACTACTCCAAATGCAGGATGGATACTCCGTCTCAATAGTACTACTAGCCTCACATTTACTGTGGATGGTTCAACAGACTTGGTCTCCACGACAAATACATCATTATTAACTCAAAATGCATGGAATCATGTGGCGGTGAGCTGGGATGGAGTTATTACAACAGCGTCATCCGTGCATATCTATATTAATGGCAAAGAGGCAACCTACGCCACCCAAACAAATGGAGCGAGTCGTGTAGATGATGGTAGTTCAACTCTATATATCGGAAACGACAGCACCTCAGCACGAACATTTGATGGCTATATTGATCACGTTCGTATTTTTAACTATTCAAGAAACCAGGCTCAAGTTGCTTGGGATCTAAATCGAGGCCTACCAATAGCACGCTACAAATTTGATGAATGTTCAGGAGTGACCGCATACGACACAAGTGGAAATGGCAATAATGGAACACTCACTCCAGGCGCATCAGGTAACACAACTACTGGAAGCTGTAATTCAGGAACTTCTACTGAAATGTGGAATGATGGAACCACAGGTAAATTTAATGCATCAGCAGGCTTCGACGGGACAGATGATTATGTCACGGTAGCCGATGCAAACGCTCTTGATCAAACAGGAAATCTTACCATAAGTATGTGGGTAAACCCGACCGCACTTTCAAATACTGAGGCTGAATTGCTCCAGAAAGGAACCTCTGATGATTGCCAAAATTATGGCCTAGCTCTTTACGGAGGAACAACCCTTGCACTCTTAAGTAGTAACTCATGTAGTTGGTCTTATGCTGGGACGAATGCTGTCCTTACAACAGGATCTTGGCAATATGTTACCGCAACCTATGATGGTACAAACGTACGTTATTACATAAATGGAACTCTTAAGGATACCGTAGCTTGGGGTGGCATAGGCACAGCAAACAGTGGTGCATTAGTCATAGGTGGTGGGCCTAGCCAGGCCTCCTCAGATTATTTTAATGGTCTTATAGACGACGTACGAATATATAACTATGCACTAACTGGAGCTCAAATTAAAAATGTTATGAATGAAGGATCGGCAGTCAGATTCGGTCCAAGTTCAGGTCAACCGTAATCAACTAGTAGTAAAGTAACATGAATAATATAACAATAGATACAATTCGCACATACGTGAAAGAACTCGAACAGAAGGGCTATTCAAACGAGCTTATTGTGCGTAAATTACATGCTACACTTGATTTTCTGCGCTGGGCCTACCACAAGGACTTTATGAAGTACTCTCAGTTCCAGCAATTGAAAGATGAGATTGCTAATTTCAAGGTTAAATTTGAAGCTTCTGACTTTCATAAAGCCGAAAACACAACGCCTTACGCAAGTATTGATGAAGATCAAGAAAAAAGCTCCGTCTTGCGCAGTATTCGATCACATATCCCCTTTTTAAATCCTCATCACAAAGATTCTGAGAAAAAAACCGAGGAAACATCATCAGAATTGCAAAATTCATCCCTTTCTCCCCGTTATTACATAGGTATGGCTTTTGTGGTGCTTATTATCGGCATACTCGGGTCAGGTATATATGAACGATTTTTCTCTACAACAAGTAAGATATTCGCCTATCCATCTTCGCCAAGTGCCGCTGCACGTATATTATCCTTCCAAGGTAGACTAACTGATTCTTTAGGCAATCCTATTACTGCAGCTACTAATATGCGTTTTAGGCTCTACACAGCCTCTAGTGGAGGCTCAACTCTATATGATAGTGGCACCTGTTCCATTACCCCGGACCAAGATGGTGTACATAATGTCCTTATAGGATCGGAATGCGGCTCTGAGGTTGCAAGTAGTGTTTTTACCGAAAATACGCAGGTTTGGTTAGGTGTTACCGTTGGATCTGACTCAGAGATGACACCTCGCCAGCGCATAGCTAATGTACCGTATGCTATCAATGCAGAAACCCTTCAGGGGCTTCCTGTTGGTACTGAAGTCTCTAACATTCCATATATCAATGCAGGTGGAGATCTGCTAATG
Organism: uncultured Gammaproteobacteria bacterium; assembly: GCA_965230965.1. Taxonomy (GTDB): domain Bacteria; phylum Patescibacteriota; class Microgenomatia; order UBA1406; family HO2-37-13b; genus OLB23. The sequence continues at coordinate 621,558 of OZ246401.1, read as the reverse complement.
GCAGCTTCAAGTCCACAAATCGGTTCTACCTACACAAATCAAGACTTTCTCATCTCAAGTGCACGTGCAATTACTATACAATCTGCAGGTTCTGGTGATGTTACCCTTACCGCTACCGAGTCTGGGACGATTAAATTTGCAACGGGTGGTTCACAACATGGCATTATTACAAATGGCGGCCTCTTTGGCTTTGGGACAACGGGCCCAGATGCTAAACTCGACGTTCTATATACTGGTGGGGAGCAACTTCGTTTGACCTATACTGACGGCTCAAACTATACAGGTTTTACAACAAATTCTAGTGGTGATCTCACTATTGATCCTTCAGGTGGTGATATATTTCTTGCCAATAACGATATTTTAAATATTGGTGGATCTGGAACCGATACTGCATACAATGCAATTGCTGATTCAGTAGCTGGGGCTTCAGCAAATGTTAATTCAGATAATGATCTATATATAGAAGGAAATCTTGAGGTTGATGGTACTATTTATGGTAACGTATCTGGAACTATCTCTCCTGGCTTTACTCAAGGCTCAATTGTATTTGCTGACGGCTCGGGGAACTTGGCTCAAGATAATTCAAGCCTGTATTTTGATGATACAAATAATAAAGTTGGTATCGGCACAGCAGCTCCTGTGGGTAACCTTCATGTGACGGGTGCGGCTACAGGAAAGGCTCTTTCGATATTTAATGAAACTGGCGATCAAAACATTATTACAGCTTCGGCTTCTGGAACAACCGTTGCGAATCTTGATAGGTCTGGCAATCTAGCTATAGAAGGTGCTATTTCTGACCTTGGTGGCACTACCTTAGCAGTCAATGACAACCTAGATGTCTCCGGCACACTCTTCTCCGGTACGGCAGATGCATTTCAGGTTGATGCATCAGGAAACATCACGACTACCGGAGATCTTGCTGTTAATGGTGATGATATAACGGGAGACAGTAATTTAACGATCAACGCCGCAGGCTACGTGCGTGTTGGAGATACAGCATCACCAGTCTCAGCAAATGGTGATGATGATTTGTTTGTTGAGGGCGATCTTGAGGTTGATGGTACTGGCTATTTCGATGGCATCATCACCCAAGCTGGTGGTGATGGCTCCTCTTATGCTGGTGCAGTTACCTTTAATGATGACGTCGACTTTACCCTGCTCGGAACGGAAAATGTCAGCATAACAAATACGATTTCTGGTAATCAATCAGTAGACTTACTCTCTGTTACATTGACTGATCAAACCTCATCCGCAGTACAAAGAGGTGTCGTAGTGACAAAAGCAGATACTACGGATGCGACGACAGATTCACTACTTACAATTGATAATGCAGAAACAACAGCTAACCTACTTACAGATTACCTTATTATTACCAAAGCAAGCACTGGCCCAGATACGACTACCGATGCCATTGATGTTTCTGATGCTGATTTGGGGAATGCTATAAATGTTGGTGCAAACACTGTTGTAGGCACTACCGCAGATCTTGATTTCTCCAACTTTGATGTCACAGGTTCAACCGGAAATATCACGACCGCCGGAGATATAGCAATTAATGGTGGTGATATAACATCAACATCAACTGCATTTAAATTTGACATAGGCAATACGGGAACATTGACCTTCAGAGATGGAACCAATAACTTGGTGGCCATTAAAGACCAAGGCGTTTATGCTTTCTTGAACCTCTCTGCAAAAACTGATACCGGCGATCCAGCATCATGTGCCGAAGGCGACATATATTACAACGATGCTGACGACACAATAAAAATCTGTCATGAATCTAATACCTGGGAAGCACTTGATGGTGGCGCAGTTGCAAGTCAGTGGACCGATTCTGGGACAACAGTATATCTCACAGATACTACGGACGAAGTAGTTATTGGTGGATCAAGCCCTTTGAGCAGTGCAAAGTTCTCTATTGATGGTGATGCTGACCAAATCCAACTAATTGTTCAAGGAAATGGAACACAAACTTCTAATCTTGCAACTTTTGAGCAATCTGACGGGACGGACGTCCTAACCATAACTAATGCTGGAAATCTTACTACCGCTGGAGATCTTGCCGTCAATGGCGATGATATAACAGGAGACAGTAATCTCACAATAAACGCTGCAAGTTACGTTCGTGTTGGAGACACTGCATCACCAGGCTCAGCCAATGGTGACGATGATTTGTTTGTTGAGGGCGATTTAGAAATTGATGGCGTGCTTTATACGGACGGCGGAATTGATACAACATTAACCACAGGATCTGTAGTCTTTGCAGGTACATCGGGCGTACTCACTCAAGACAATGCAAACTTCTTCTGGGATGATACAAATAACAAGCTTGGTCTTGGCACTACAGCACCCGACGCAAAATTCCAAGTAACAGGTGCTGCTACAGGAAAAGCTTTAGTAATCCTTAATGAAACTGGCGATCAAGATATTATTGCCGCTTCAGCTTCTGGAGTTACTCGCTTCCGCGTTGCTAACGATGGTACAGTGTATGGTGGTTATTTTGCAGACATATCAAACACTTCATACGGAATTGACCCTGCAGGTACTTCAAACTTCGGTGGCTATTCGTTAAAGATTACTGGTGGTGCCCTTCTTGCAGTCGACTCTGGCAATGTTGGAATTGGCGATTCAACCCCTGACGCAAAACTGAATATTCAAGCAACAACCGAACAGCTTCGCCTTGATTACGATGATAGTAATTACACGTCATTCACTGTCAGCTCCGGTGGCGATCTTACCATCGCACCGACAGGTAGTGATACTAACGTGACTGGCAACATTGCAATCTCAGGTGGCACTACCCTCGGCGACGCCTCTGGAGATACAGTTACTGCAAATGCAGCTGCATGGACATTTGCAAATGATACCACTGTTGCTTTATCTGGAGGAGTTAATGGTATTAATTTTGACAGCAATACCCTATCGATTGACGCTACCAACAACAGAATTGGTATTGGCACCGCAGCTCCGTCATATCAGTTGCAGTCCAGCCAGACAATATCTGCACCAAGTTCAGCCACATCAAACATATATGCATCAATTACAAACAACACAGCTTCAGCTTCTCTCGCAGAAATCGCTGCCATCACAGGGTTATCATCTACATCATATTCTTCCGGAACTGACGACAATGCGTATGTTGGTATTAAGGGACTTGGGCAAAGCGCAGCAACAGGAGGTACAACAGTTGGCGTAACGGGCGTAAGAGGACTCGCTCAAATGGGAAATGCAAATACCACAACTAATTTATATGGTGGAAGATTCGGCATATCTCATGATTATGGAACAGTAACAAACGCGTATGGAATTCTTCTCGATCACGCTTCTCTTGGCTCAACAACTTTGACAAACAGATATGGAGCATATAGTCAGAATCCAACCGGTGCAGGAACCATAACAAATAATTTTGGTTTCTATGTAGCAGCACAAACGGCTGGCGGAACACAGGATGTTGGTATATACGTTGCAGATGCTGATACCTACTCCCTCCAACTAGCATCTACTGATGGTGATGCGGCATCAGGCATAACCTTTGGTACTGATACGAATCTTTACAGAAGTGCTGCAGATACATTAAAAACCGATGATGCCTTCTTCGCCGTTGGCAATATAACTACGTCCGGTGATCTTGCTGTGAATGGTAACGATATTACCTCCAGTAGCAACCTGACGCTCAATGCAACGGGTTATACGCGCATTGGGGATACAGCAAGTCCAGGATCTGCTACAGGTGATGATGACCTATTCGTTGAAAGTGACATCGAGCTTGATGGTGTCTTATATTTGGATGGCACCATTGACACAACATTCACGGCCGGATCAGTTGTTTTTGCTGGTACAAGTGGAGTTCTCGCTGAGGATAATACCAACTTCTTCTTTAACGATAGCACAAACAAACTTGGACTTGGTGATACCACACCGGATGCTTTCTTAGACATTACCGGCACAACAGAACAACTTCGCCTTTCTTATGAAACCGGTGATACTAACTATGCAAGCTTTACACTTAGTTCAGGCGGCGACCTTACCATCGCTCCAACAGGTGGTGATCTTGCACTTACTGGCGACGTTGATATTTCAGACCAGTTTGCTGCCGGACCTAACGGTGCTATCACAGCTAATATCATTGGTCATATTGCATATAACACAGTTCCCGTGAATACTGATGGTACGTATGGAGTCTATCTCGGACAAACAACTACTGGATCTGGTTCTTCAAGTCAATCTCATTATGGTCTTTATAACTACTTAGCTGACAATAGTAGCTCAACAGGAAATATAGGCATGACGGGTATAAAAAGTGATCTCTATATGCAAAATGGTGCTGTGGGGGGAAATGCTACTTGGAAAAATATCAGTGGTTATTTAAAGAATGAATCGAATGGCGGTACAAATAATGGAGCTTTATATAATTTTCATGCGTTAGCTCAAAATGCCGGAACAACCACATGGGCGGCGGCAACAAATTATTATTCAGGCTATACAAACACAGGTGCCGCAACCGCATCAACCCTCTACAACTTCTTTGCTGACACGCCTACAAATGCAAGTGGTACCATAACCACTGCGTACGGAATGTATGTTGCTGATCAATCTGTCGGTACAAACACCACTGCGTATGGACTATATATAGCAAACCAATCTGGATCTTCTGGCAATGCTATTGGCTTATACATTGCAGATGCGGATGACTATTCTATCCAACTCGCCTCGACAGACGGTGATGCGGCTTCAGGCATTACATTTGGCACAGATACAAATCTGTACAGAAGTGCAGCAAATACACTGAAGACGGATGATGGTCTTCTCGTAACAGGAACAACAGGTATTGGTACAACAGGTCCAGATGCAAAGCTTGATGTACTTTCTACAACAGAACAGTTACGCCTGACCTATGCAGATGGCTCTACATACTCATCATTTACTGTTGATTCCAGTGGTGACTTAACCATTGCACCATCAGGAGGCGATACAAAAGTAACAGGCACACTAGCGGCCTCATCAATTCTCCAAGTTGGCAGTGCAACAGCAACAACATATTCACGCTTTGGCACAAACTCGACAGGCCATTCCCTTTCGGGAGCTGGAAGCGCCTTAATATCTGGCGATCTTGAAGTGGATGGCACACTTTATGCAGACGGAGCAATTACTGCAGTAGGAACAGTTACGGGCGGAGATTTTTCGTGCACAGACTGTTTAGATTTTGCTGAACTTGAAGACACATTGGATCTTGATGCAGCACTTACCCTTAATCAAAGTACTAATACATGGACACAGAACTTTACAGGCACTACCGGTACCACAGGATATACATATAATGCGGACTCCCTCACTACAGGAACCGGCATTTTATCGTCATTCGATGCGCTTACCTCAGGAATAGGTCACAGCATCACCTCAACATCAACCGCGCTTTCATCAGGCAATCTTCTCTCACTCGACTGGTCACCAGGCTCAGCAACCACAGCGACAGGCGATCTTGTCAAAATCAATATTGGTACGAACGGAAATGTTGGGAACTTACTTAACGTCACTGATACCTCATCATCGCTTTTTAGAGTTGCTGAGAGTCAGATCGAATCCGCTGTCCCCCATGCATTTACTGCTCCTGGTGATGTCTCTATAGCGTACGACCTTCTCTTCTCCAATCAGACCGCTTCGTATATTAAATCTAATGCACCACTTTATGTAGAAGCTGGTGAAACATTTGAATCAAATAACTTAACGCTCCGTGCGTATAATTCTGGCGATATCATACTTGATCTTGGTAGTGGTAACGTTGTCGCGGACGGAAATATTTTACCTACAGCTGACGATACCTATAATCTCGGTTCTAACACTTACCGATGGGCAGATGCCTTCCTCGGGGGTGAAACCATTCATATTGGAACTTCTACGTCTGATGAAGCTACGCTTGGATATACAACTAGTTCCAACCTGTTTAATGTTACAAATAGCTACGGAAACATTCAGCTAACATCGGGCACAGTTGTACTTTCTGGCACGACAACGCTTACTGCTTCATCATTAACTGCACTAAATTGTTCCGACTGTACAGATTTTGATGATCTTGAAGATACCCTTGATCTTGATGCTGCTCTCACACTCAATCAAAGTACAAATACATGGACACAGAACTTCACAGGAACAACTGCAGATGGTCTTACCTATAATGGCAATTCTCTCACGTCCGGAAACTTAATAAAACTAAGTAGTACTTCAACCAGCTTCACAAGTGGTGCATTTATTAACGCTGACTGGTCACCGGGCTCATCAACAACAAATTCAGGAGACTTACTTAAAATCAATACAGGCACAAATGGAAATCTAACGGGGAATTATATTAATTTACTCAAAGGTTCATCAACTCTGTTCAAAGTTGCGGGTGGAAATGGAAATGTAACGACCGAGGGTGATCTTGCTATAAATGGTGGCGACATAACATCATCAGCGGCCCTCAATATCGATGTAAATACAAATATCACAACGCCTGACACGCTTACCGTTGGATCGGCCACAGCGGGTGTGGGTGTATTTAATGCAACTGGTGCAACAACTGGAAAAGCTCTTGCAATTCTTAATGCAACTGGCGATCAAAATATTCTCTCTGCATCGGCTTCGGGCAGCAACCGTTTCTTGATTGGAAATAATGGTGATATTTCAAGAGGTAATTCTCACGGTGTCAATGGACTTCCTGGAAGTGATAATATGGTTCCAAATGGAGGTTTCGAAGTTTTTGTTGCTGGAGGAACTCTCCCAGATGATTGGGCAGCATCAGCAGGCACAGTAACAAAAGATGCTTCATCATATAAGCAAGGTGCATTTTCAATACAGTTAGGCACAACTGGATCATCTGCTATACAAAGCACCTGCTTTCCTGTAACACACGCTAATACATACAGATTAACAGGCTGGGCAATATGCTCAGGAATCACGTGTACGAACAATCTTAGTGGAGCTGTGGTGCAATATAGTACTCGTGCCAACTGTGAAAGTGAGACGAACGGTAATGCAAATGCACAGTCAAGCTCTCCTACGAGTAGCTGGGGTAATTTCACAGGGACAGGAAACTATACGATTGGTAACGATAGTGCGGCAGTAAATGCAAAATGGGCACGTGTTAAGTTAATAAATACTAGCGTAACAAATACAATTAATATCGATGCAGTACGTCTTAACCCAAGTGGATTGACGGTAGGTTTGGACGTTGCTGAAACTTATCCTGCGGCCGCAGCTGACCATATTCAGCTTGGTGAAATTGTTGCATTCGGTACAAACAATAAGCAGATTGGTGCCGACGTTAAAAATATAGAACGTTCTTCAAAGGCATATGACCATCTTGCCTTTGGTGTTGTTGCGACAAAGCCAGGACTTATTCTTGATGATGACAAACAATACGAAAAGGTTAACATCGCACTTAAAGGACGTGTCCCTGTACTTGTTACCACTGAAAATGGTCCGATAAAAATCGGTGATCCAATCACCGCTTCAAGCAAGCCTGGCGTAGGTATGAAGGCTACCCGATCAGGTAAGATTATCGGTTATGCTATGACCGAATGGACAAGTTCTGATCCAAACGAAGTTGATCAAGTTACCGTGTTTGTAAATCCAGAGACATATGTTGATCTCTCCATTCTTACTTCGTTGCAAGAATCAGTAGCAAAATTTCCAGCACTCACCGCCTCCGCACTCTCTCGAGCAGATGACATTGTTATAAATACCGCAGATGCACTACTTATAACGACTGAAAAGCTTGTCGCGCAGTCAATAACATCTGTAAATGCAACCATTGATAATCTCGTAGTCGATCGCATAGCTAGCCGAGAAATCAAAGCGAAGACGGTCAATACAGAAACTCTGGAAGCACAAAAAATCACGACAGATAACTTAGTAGCTCAAGATGTTGAAGGTAAAGACGCCTCGTTCTCGGGCAAACTTGTAGCTCAAGAAATCGACGCTGACAATATTAGAGAACTCCGTCAGCGACTAGAAAAGCTTTCAGCAGAACAAGCAGATGAGCCTGAATTTAATTCAGAACAGTTACAGTCTGAGGTTGAAAATATTCAACAATATCTCAACAATATGCCCGATCAAGCAACGCAGACTAACCTGCCGATCAATGAGATCACCTCAAACACAAGCATAGATCCTGGCACAAGTACATCAATTACTGGTGATGTCATTAGCCTCCTAAATGTTGAAAAGCTCACCGTCACAGGTGAAGCGGTAATGACATCGCTTGTCGTAGCCGATTCCTTCACGGCCGGGAACATATTTGTTAAAGATAACACCATCCTGAGTCTTAATAATGAATTGAAACTTTCTGCACTTGAGAATATTTCACTTATGGATGGTGCGGTTATGATTGCAAAAAATGGTACGATAACAGCAAAAGGTGAAGTTATTGCTGAAAAGGGCGTACGCACAAATACAATCAAAGGTCTTGATACAAATAATCCAATAGGCGTTCAACTCTCACAAAACAAAGTCGAAGTGCTGAACAACGACAATGTCGTCGCCGCGATCGACGAGAAAGGATCTGCAAAGTTTAAAGATGTATCAGTTGATACATACACTGACGCCACAAGCTCTGCCGCCATCATCGCCGCGGAAGATAATTATGAAGAAAACGGTATCTTGTCCCCCGCTATCCAAACAAATGCGGCAGCAGCAGGCAATGGTATTCTTCCAGCTAAGAATGATACGGTCGTTATTTATAACGAAAAGATTGGACCCAAATCACTCGTCTATGTGACGGCAACATCCAAGACATACAACCATAATTTGTATGTTGCCGAAAAGAAATCGTGCACTCCAGAAGAAAAACTTGAAGATAACTGTAAACCATACTTTACGGTTCACATTGATGGTGTTGTAAAAGATGCAATATCATTTAATTGGTCCATAGTTAATTAATGTATACTCATCATATGCGAAGAGAAAAAGGGTTTACCCTTGTAGAAATCCTTATTGTTGTTATGATTATTGCGATACTCGCAGTCATTGCTCTATTTATATTTAATCCAGCAAAGACTCGTAATAGAGCCTGGGACATTGAACGCAAACGTGAACTCGAACAACTTCGCATTCTTTTTGAAAATTATTTCCTTGAAAATCTAAGTTACCCTACTGATGATCTTGTATGTTATGACACGGCTCAGAATAATAGTGGGGTTTGCTCGTGCCATATCTGTGGACTTGAACGCGATGCGGGAACATTCTCTACACTGGTACAGCTCTTGTATTGTGATCCTGAACACGGCAGAAAAGATTATTTATACAAATATGATTGTACTAATGCACAACCACTCTGGTATGTCATCTATGGTCAATTGGGTGCCTCACCGGGATCAGAAAATGGACTGACGTGTAACTATGCTGTAACAAACGACCAATCCAAAGTTGAAAGTCAACCTGAGGGCTGTCTAGTTGAAGGTGGAAGTGGTTATAATGGAAGTGGAGGCGGCCCTCAAAACACACCAACACCATTCCCTGCTTGTCCAGCTGATCCTTCACCAAAATTTTGTTACCAAGGATCAATCTGCAATAACTGTGGTGATTTTGCTAACTGCTCTAGTGGAGGCACATGTAATTCACCGCTACTTCTCTACAGTGAGGGTACTTGCACAAACACCTGCCAATAATGAAGACACGAGCTTTTTAAGCCCTGGGCTTATATTGATGTATGAATAATACCTATTGTCTGATCGCGATTTCCTGTATTAAGCTTATCGGACATTTTCTTCAAGAGACTCTGTGAATAAACCGGAACAGAAAATGAGAACGTAGAACCCTTGCCTAATCCCTCTGACTCGGCCTTCATTTCACCATTATGGAGCTCAATAATTGACTTACTAATATAGAGTCCTAGGCCCGTTCCTGAAGCTTTCTTATTTGTTGCGTATGAACCCTGGATCATACCGAATTTTGTAAAGAGTGTTGGCATATCTTTCTTATCAATACCTCTGCCCGAATCTTTCACGCGCGTGATAATTCTACCTTCATCTTTGATAAACGAAACCGTTATGGTCCCGCCTTCTTCGGTAAATTTTAGTGAATTTCCGATAAGATTTAACACAACTTCTTTTATTTTATCTGAGTCAGCTATAACCTCACCGACCTTCTCCTTACTCAATACACCATTACTTGAAAAATCAAAGGCAATTTTAATTTTTAGTTCATCAATACGTGGTTTTACTTCTTCGATAACTTCTTCGATAAGCGAAACAATATTTGTTTTTGCCAGGCTTATAAAAATTCTGCCTGATTCTATGCGTGAAATATTTAACATATCATTCACAAGTTTTATGAGGCGATCAACCGAATTGTATGATCGCTGCAGATAATACTGCTGCTTTGCAGAAAGCTTGCCACCTTTTCCAGCAAGCGCTAGCCAGAGATATGATTTAATGGCAGTCATTGGCGTGCGAAGCTCGTGTGACGCAACTGAGACAAAGTCATCTTTCATCTTATCGAGCTCCTTTAATTTATGATTCGCTGTACGCAAATTAGATGTCGCCTGTTTTATTTTCTCCTGCAATGTGATGTTGAACTGTTTAATTTCGTCATACTGAAGCGAATTATTTATGGCGACAGCAACCTCTGGAGCAAAAATTTTAAATAGATGCATGTCTTCAGTAGAATATGTTTCACCTGAAAGTTTTGATCCAAACCACATTAAGCCTATTGGCTTTCCTTCGACAAGCAAGGGATACGCGACGCTCATTTCATACTCGCGCATAATATCTTTTTCTGGACCGTCAGGCAATTCTTCAAACAATAAAATGTCGTCATTCTTTTTTTTCAAAGCTGACGTGATAAGAAAATTAATATAATCTCCTACAAAATTATGTTGGGTGATGTGATAATAGCCTTGTCCATGGGACCAAATAATTTGGTTTTCACGAGTCAATAAAAGATATCCCTTCGAAACTTTCATATCCTTTAATAACGTCTTGAGAATGAGTTGTGTGAGTTCTTTTAATTCTAGTGTTGATGCCATAATGCGCCCTAATTTAGCGAGAAGAAAACGACTATCATAACGATCTTTAAAGAACAATCTGTCAGTTAAACGCTCAATATTTCTTAGAAGTGGTTCATAAGATATAGCAATAATGAAGGCAAAGATGACGGAAATTAACATGTTTACTGGTCTTATTTCATAGCCAATAACATATGTCCCTACTAAAAAGATCGACCCCGAATATGTTAGAACAAGAATAACCGCAACCACTGAATACGCAATGGACCTGGCAACAAGAAGCCGCACATCGAGGAAATTATGCCTAATAATCGCATAGGCGGTCATTGCAATGAATATCGCTGTGTATAAAGGCATTAAAGAAACGAAACTGCTCGTTTTAAAGAGCATGAGTGGTAAAAGTATCGTGAAAATAATAAGTCCTAGCATTACCAAAATACCCAAGACTATCCAACGGAGCTGTTCTCTCACCTTCCCGGCTGCACGCCTTAATCTTTTCAGGAGAACATACACAGCAAGCATACTAAAACTTGTTGTTACTAAAGAGAATAGCAACATCCCAGGACCAGTAATAGGTTGCGGCATATTGTCAACAATTTGAACGCCGCTGATTGCCAGAGGAGATACCGCTACAACCATTGTAATTATAGTTATAAGTATCGAACTAAAAAATGCTCTGGGATTAAGAACTATTTTTTCATTAGGGAGTGTATGTGCGAGCAAAAAAAACAACAAACTTAATGGAACAGCAAAAAGAAAGCTCATGCGCGTCCAAAAAAGACTTGCACCTAGCAAATCATGCTTGACTGAAAGAAAATTAAATGAGAGCCAAAGTGATATGATCACCGTCAGAAGAGTAAATATTCTGTTTGTTGCACTTCGAGGATTGCTTTTGTAGACGAATGCAGCTAATACCAAGTCGATCAATATAACAAACACAATCAAAACCAAACTAGCGAGTTCATAGAAACCTAACATATAATAAGTGTATCACCCTTGAAGAAACGATAGAAGTAGTTGATTGAAATGCGTAGCTTTTTCAATGAAAGGAATATGACCCGTATCGTTGTATACATGTAGTTTCAGTCGTGGATTCTTGATCTTGGTCAATGTGCTAGGAAAGTACATGCTTTTATCTTGCTTACCCCATACTATTAATGTTTTTGTTGAAATCTTTTCCAAATCTGGAAGTATGAAGTAATCTTTCTTTAATTTGCCCTTGTGCAAAGCCGAAGCAATAAGATGAAAGGGGCTTTGTGTGCCTTGAATCAAACGAGCTGCATGAAAATGGTTTATGAAGAATTTAGATAACTGTGTAGCTGGATTTGTCACAACGCTTTTTAAAAAATCCTCTGTCTTTTTATGACTCTTACCCAATACAAGCACATGTAGTATTTTCGGTATAAAGCTTGAGATAGATAGTATGTGAAACGGACTCGGTATATCTTGAGAAAGGCCAACTGGGTTTATTAATACGAGCTTCTTAACTCTTTTTGGATATTTTAAAGCTAATCGTGCACCCACCCAGCCTCCAAAAGAATGACCGACAACATCGTAGGATTTAATATTGAGCGAGGTCATTGTTGCTGCGACAGTATCGACAAATAATTTCTCTAAATGTTCCGCATTAAAATCAACGCGAGATGACAGACCAGACCCAGGAAGATCAATGGCAATGACTTTATGCTTTTTTGAAAGATCGTATATATTCTTATACCATTGACCCCATCCCAAGGTTGCGCCATGAATAAGTAGCAGAGGTCGACCTTTACCAACGACAATGTAATGGATTTTTTTCCCACCCACCTTAATTGTTCTGGAAATAATTGCTGGATCTATTGATGCGATGAGTTGCGCCTGTACACTTCTTAGGGTTTTATCTAATAGTTTCTGCGACATCTCTTCTTGGCGAATGAATAATAGGTAGCTTACTATATCCTACTCTTAAAAAGACTTGGGGGAACTGCGTCGTCTTCAGTGCTGAGGCAAGCTTCTTTCGTGCTCCATCTTGTTCAATCATGGCAGCATGAATAGAATGATGTACGCCAAGCGTACCCAACTGTAATACCGTTCTTTCAAATAACTGTCCGGCCTTAATCCACGCTGTCAAAGTATCTTCCTTTGTTGAAATACAAATCACCCCAGAAGAATGATGGAGCATTATTGCTTCTCTACTTTGTTCTGATGGATTTTCCAAATTAAATTCATGCATTAAAAATGGTGCTAATAGCGACTGAATATCGGGCAAACCAATACTAAAGCCGTCACTAAGCTTTGTAAAATTATTTCGAATCCAATAAGCAAGCTCCTTGCGGAATAATTCATTTTGCATTGTTTTGCTCGCAGCAGAAGCCAGGGCCTCAGCAAGATTACTCTTTATTGTATCGTCAGTGAGAACATACAAAGAACAGTCTTCATCAATTGGTAATTTTTGAAGCATCTGTACAACCCTTGATGGAAGCGCTCGCTGCTGGAATAAAGATCGATCAGTAAAACGTCTTTCTATTTCATCAAACAAGTCAGGTAGGTAGGCTTTCTTTCCTTCGAAAAAATCAATATTGATGGAGCATACGCCATTTCTTTCTGTAAACTTAACGTCTGTAGATAATTTAAACCTCCCCGCAGCGATAAGAGTATTTTCGAGAGCTGCTCCCAAGCTTATGTACATTTCTCGCTGCATAGGATCTGAAACAGGAAGTATGCGATCAGGATCAGCTTCAATGGTGAGCCTATTGTTGTCGATATGAAATACCCAGGGCTGAGTATTATGCGTAGAAGGTGCAAGAACGACGTATTTTAACAAAAACTTAATTCTCTCTGCGATACCTTTTTTTGAAGGAAAGTCTTTCGTATTGATTTTTTTAAAAGACATGCGAGCTTTATCCTCTAGGCTATTTATATAGCTTATAAACTCGCCAGTCTTCTTCTTACGTGCAGCTACTGCATCTTCACTTAAATATCCATCTAAGAAAATCTCATCAAGTGATACATATTTTTTCCCCGAAGAAATAGGAAGTCCTAGCAGCAATGCTTTGGCATTATATGCCACATTAACTCCGCCCAAAAAAGCAGAAATACCAAGCTGTGGCCATGAAGCAATAGTTGAGCCAACTTCTTTGAGTGAATCTTGCATGCGCGGCGCAACCCCTTCAGGGCCAACTATTTTACTTGACAACCTAATTTTTTCATCAAGAGTAAGAGTAAATGGTTCGCCAAAATCAATGCCCCTTATAACTGTATCTAAATCCATTAATGGAAGTTGCCCAAAGGGCCCTTGTCTCTGATCCAGATCAAATCTATCTACATCAACAATGCCATTGTCACCATTATCTGTCGCCATAAGCACGGGCATTTTTTCAGCACGAGCAGCTAAGCGAATAAACAATTTCATTTTAAGTTGATCCATTTCGTCAATGACAATATCAAGACGAGCTCCCCCAATAAGAAAATCCTTTAGGTTATCTTTTGTTACTCCCTCTGGATACAGAAGCAATTTTGCATACGGATTGACTTCATAAATCTGTTGTGCGGCAACATAGACCTTTTTCACGCCCACATAATGCAGCGGCACTCGTACGCGATTAAGATTAGATAAAGAAAATATATCGGGATCAGCAAGTTTTAGTGTTCCTCCAATCCCTGAATATGCTAAGCATAATGCGACACTATTACCCACGCTCAGCCCTGCTATACCTATAACAGCACCATATAGTTTCTTCTGTTCTTCTGGGGTAATTAAATATCTGTTACGATATGTTCTTGCTTCTAGATATTCTTTTTCATCAAGTGTATGGAGCAATGTTTTAGTCCATGGGTAGTACACCCATGTTCCTACGCTATCATAATCTTTGTTTTTCTTGAGATACTTTTGCAAAAACTTTTCCAGGGGTTTTGTAGCCTCCTCTGAACCTTCCTTATAAGCAGGATAACGTAAATAGAATAATTCAATAAGCTGATCATTATATGTATCGTGGATATAATGGATTTCTGCATCCTTAATAAAATCTGAAAACTTCTTATTAAAATTTTTGTCACTTGTGGGAAAAATCAATGGTGTAGGCGGATATTGCAGGTGATCTGTCATCGAAGTGAATTTTTTTTTCGAAAGTATTTCAGAAATATTCATGATGATTTAATTTTACTAACCCATTTCTGCTTTGTGCCAGGCTTAAAGTAAAGCGGATCCTCATAACTCCATAGCACAACTTTTGGAAGAATTTTACTACCTTTTTGACTATATGTCTCACGATATTCAGAGCTTTCTTTGATTAATTGATCAAGTATTACTTTTTGGAGTTTATGAATCAGCAGAGTAGACTGATGAACTCCTCTCTTCAACTCGATATTGACAATAAAAATTTGGTTTTGTTTTTCATCAAAATCTACCATCATAGTAAATTTACCAGTAACTTGATCTGTGACCGCATTTTTTTCCAGAGCTTTTCGAACTGTTTCGGGATATATTTGAAACGCATGAAAACTTACAGAAAAATCGCTTCGTTCATATACATACACAAAGGGTAATTGCCATACTGTATGAGCAATATCTGCAGCTCTTGCCTCTTTCGTAAGATTTATGCCTTCAGTTTTACAAATAGCAGTGAATTTACTGTAGCTCATGAGTCCGCCATTATCTTTCAGATCATAGCGAACAAGTGGAATACCACTATATGCCGAACATAATAATCGACCTTCTTCTAACTGTTCAAAGTAAAAAAGGTTCGGGTCATACTGACAGAATGTTGGCAATCTTTTGGTCTCACCAAACAAACTTTTGTATAACTTTGAATTTTTTAGGGCTCTGCGACGAGCCATAATAGCTAAGGGTGTTTCATATGCCATGGTGCCGAGATCGACAGTGCCATAGTGATTGAGCGAAAAAGTATGAATATTTTTTGCTCCGATTTTTTGCCCTACAAATTCTCGAAACTCTTCTGAGAAACCTTCAGCTGAAAAGATACATTTAATAGTATGTTTCTTCCAATCTAAACCCGCTTCTACACCATCATCGAGCACATCTTTCAGGAATGGGCCGTATGAACCAATGATAATCTGATCGAAATGCGAACCTAAATTTTTTATTGCCTTAATAATTTCTTCTTTATGAATGCCTGGAGTTATGATGCTCATATCATAATTTCCACGTTCAGCAATATATTGTAATGCTTGATAGGTAAAGACTCCCCCAATCCACACTCCCATTGGGAATCCAATAATATATAGTGTTGATTTTTTATCGATATCAAAATTTGTACGCAGGTAAGCTTCGGCAACTGCTGCATATTGAAGATCTTGTTCTTTTGACCGTGGAAAATAAAACGGGAGACCCGTAGAGCCGGATGTTGCTGATATTACATGTTGACCCCCAGGAAAATTACCATCCCAACTTAAGTCTTGCAAAGAATACTGACGTAAGTAATTCTCCTTGTCAAGTGTTGGAAGCTTCTTAAAATCTGCACTATCCTTTATGTTTTTTGGATCGATATGATGTTTTTTTAGGAATTTTTTATATGCAGGAACCCGATTAGACATTTCGTGGAAGAGCTTTAAGGCTCTGTTACTTCCTTCATCAACCCAGTAGTCCTCTGGCATTTTGCTATATAGATCAACCAGCTCATCGCCGTGCAGGTATGGATTCTTCAGGACACTCATAATGATTGCTTTCTACTTTGAATAATGTGCTCTGTGATTTCATCAGCTGCTCCGCTCATACTCATAGAATGCTTGTGCGCATAATTAATCACCTTCTTTAGATTCACCCCAACACTATCAACACGCATATCTATTTCTTTTTTCATAATTTTAGAATGTTCATATTCATATGTTACGCTCATGACTCCACCCGCATTAACAACATAATCAGGTGCATAAAAAATGCCCATTTTATGAAGTGCATCTCCAACTTCAGCGCCATCCATTTGATTATTCGCACTTCCTATAATTACTGCTGCTCTAATTTTTTTCAAACTTCGTGCATTTAATACTCCTCCCATAGCGCATGGGCAAAAAATATCTACCTTTTGATTTAATATTTCATCAGGTTTTACTGCAACAACATTCTTGTAAAGTTTCAAAAGTTCATTAATTCCCTGCTCGCGTGTATCAGCAATATAGATTGTCTTAACCTTGTCATGCAATGCATGCACAAGCATTGCGCCGACCTTGCCCACTCCTTGAATTGCAATGCTTTTATTACTCAGATCAATACTTCCGAAAACTTCTTTGGAAGCTATGTCTAATGCAATCAATAGGCCCTTTACTGTATATAAAACCGGATCGACCTTCGTCCCAACAATATAGTTGTTGCTGATCTTCTTCATTGCGTGCACATCTTCGGGTGATACGCCAACATCAGCGCCAGTAATAAATTTTCCTGAAAGAAAGTTAACGAACTTTGCATAGCGCAAAAGGAGTTCACGCCGCTCACGAGGATTCGTAATCGAAGTTACCAGAATGCCCTTGGCACCAGCGTAAGGTGTGCCAGCCATAGCATTTTTATACATCATCATTTTTGCCAGCTGCAATGCATCTTCTATTCCATCACGAAAGGATGGATAGTTCCATATCCGTGTAGCACCAAATGCTGGATGATGAAGATTTAAACGATAGAAAGCAATAAAGCCCTGGGTTTTAGTGAGGGGGTCTAGGAAGGTTACTAATGCAGAGTGATCATCATAGTTTTTATAGGCCATCACATCTAGATCTGTAACCATAAAAGAGGATTATAACATAGAATGGCTTCTTGACATTTATTATATGGTGCCATAGACTAGTTGGTATGCATAAACTACTTGTGGTCGATGACGATGAGTATATTCGAGATTTATATGAAGAAATTCTTAAAGACAGTGGCTTTCATGTCGAAACTGCGGTTGATGGAAAAGACGGTCTCGACAAGATAATAGATGGTTCATACGACATTATTCTTCTGGATATCATGATGCCAAAGATGGATGGTGTTGAAGTTCTCCGCGAACTTTCAGAAAAAGCTAAAGGTAAAGCTGAAAAAGTAATTCTTCTTACAAACCTTGCCCACGATCCGGTCATGAAAGAAGCGTTAGATCTTGGTGCAAAAGCATACTTGATTAAAGCAGACATGACTCCTGATCAACTCGTAGAAAAGATTAAGGGATATTTAAAATAAACTCAGTCTTTCTCTATTACTTCTTTACTTTTTTACCTGGCTTCTCGTTTGATGTGTGTACAAGCTTCTTCCCTGTCACAGAGACTTCAAAGTCCTCAATAAGACTCAGTGATTCATCTCCCAATTTTGCAATCTTTTTTAATGCAGTATGAATTTTTTCTTTACCCTCTGTTTGTGCAAATATTGCCATCTGTTTCATATCATTAACTGGCTGGCGAACATTAACTGCAAATTTAATGACACGATTTCGTAACACTTCATCAACTTTATTACGCAAATCCTGAGTCTCTTCTTCAAGAATCAGGACTTTTTTTTCTTGTTGGCGCAAATACAAATACTCCTTTTGTAAGTAATAAGTGATTGGCACAATAGAAAAAAGGGACATTATCGTTATAAAATCGAGCGTCACATCGATAGAGCCAATATTTGGGGAGAAAAGACCAACCAAGGTAATAACAAAGAGTAGTGTTGCAAAGGGCGATAAAATGAACGATAACACAATAGCTAAAAGACATAAAAGATAAAAGAATGGTGAAAAAAACCATCCAGTTACGCCTACCCAAAACAACATTGCGACAAAAATTATTAGCATGTATGTCGAGAGAACGGTCTTGTTACGAATATTTTTTCTTGCTACAGGAAAATATAGTGAGCCAAAAAAAGCAATAGCTATATAGAGGAGAAACATTGAATTAACTATCGTGCTTGTTCCTGTAAATGTGGTGAGAAGAAAGACCACGATGGTCACAGCGGCGACGGTAATACCTCCCATAAACTTTTGCATACTACATGGTAATCGACAAAGAAAGCTCTTGTCAATACTCCCCAACTTTCTGTTGACAACCACTTTATTGCGACGTAAACTGATACCACTGATTATGCAAGCACTTATTCATAGAATTCGCACTAGTTTACTCTATGCAACTGCATTGGTGGTACCATGGTTTTTCTTACCACTAACACAAGAATACTTTCTTACTCAAAAACTTTATCTATTGCTTGGTACCGTGCTTGTTTCACTTGTAGTAATAGCCCTATCACTTTTAGTGAATAAAAAAATATCACTAATCAAGACATCGTTCGATAAAATTTTGTTCTTCTTTGCATTTTCACAGATTGTTTCAGTACTTTTTTCTTCAACTAATAAATTTCAAGCGCTCACCGTTGTGCCTTGGGGCTTAGGTATGATCTTAGTATCGATCAGTTTTTACTTTCTTGTCGTCAATACATTTACTAAAAATAAAGAAAGCAATATTTTTTTCCAACTATTTGGCATCGGTGCTATTATTGCAGCGCTGTGCACAATTATTTTCTGGTTCGAGCCTCTAAAAAACGCACAGCTTCCCCTTCATCTTGATTTCTTAAAGAACATGTACTTTTCGCCAATAGGCAATGTCATGGATACCTTAATTTGGACTGGATTATTAGCTGTCATGTCGCTAACGGGAGTTGCACATTCTATTATGAATAGTAAAAAACCATCAGCATTGCCTGTCATTGGCATGCTCATTGGTACCATCGCTGTGCTTCTTGTAGGTTATCGTGCATTCTTCCCACCAACAGGTCAACAGGGTCTTCAGTTGCCACCAGTTGAATCGTCATGGGTCGCATCCGTAGAAACAATGAAGAGCTTTCGCACTGCTGTTGTCGGCGTGGGTATTGATAATTATGAAGTTGCTTTTACTGCTGCAAAGCCTCGAAGTTATAATACTAGCGAATTTTGGCAGATTAATTTTAATCTCGCGAGCTCAATGTTGCTCCACATATGGACAGAATCAGGTTTATTAGGCCTGATTGCATATCTTATATTGTGGGTCTATATTATCCGCGAGATACATGGGCTCTTTGCTGAAAAAGACTCTGAAAGAGTCTCATATGCACTTTGGGCAGGATATCTCGGACTGATCACATTGATACTCCCTGCCTCATTCATTACATTGCTCTTAACAATGGTATTGTGTGCAGGTCTTGCACTCAAATCACAATCATATAATGATGAAAAAATATCACTTGATCTTCATACGCTTCCCCTTCTATATATAGGTATCGCGCTAATATTGGTGGTTGTTGCTGGTGGCGTTGGATTTTTGGCATACAGAGCATATGCTGCGGAATTTTACTTCAAGGCCTCTATTGATGGTATACGTGCAAACAATGGTGAAAAGGTATATAACAATCTTGTAAAGGCAATTCGCACAAACCCATTCCCTGAACGCTACCACGTGCAATTTAGTCAGGTAAACTTATTGCTCGCAAATAATATCGCTAAGAAAGAAAAACTTACTGATACTGAGCGACAGGATGTCGCTCGATTCATCCAAATCGCAATTAGCGAAGCAAAAATTCCAGTACAGTTAAATCCCGGAAAGGTTGGCTACTGGAATAATCTTGCCATCATATATAGGAATATTATTAATGTTGCGGAGGGTGCTGAATCATGGACAATCGCTGCGTATCGACGTGCAATTTTGCAAGATCCAAATAATCCACTTATTCGTTTAAATCTTGGTGGTGTCTATTATTCTCTGAAGGATTATGTTGAAGCAGAAAAGCTCTTCGAAACATCAGCTGCACTAAAACCTGACTGGGGCAATGCATTCTATAACCTTTCATGGGCCCAATATCAAAATAAAAAATACGATGCTGCCATTACGAATTTAGAAAACGTCTTAAAGACACTTGATAAGAATTCTCAAGATTACAAAAAAGCCCAAGAGAATTTAGAAGCATTCAAGGCAGCGGCTGAGAACACTAAGAAAAATGCCGCTACTGATTCTGCGGGCATTCGCCAAGGAAACAATATTAGTCTTCCTGAGCAACCAAAGCCACAGCTCTCACCGGCTATAGAATTGCCAAAAGATAGTGGTCCAGAGAGTGAAATAAAGGTAACCCCAAGCCCTACGCAAGCCCCAGCACAAGCGGTAACGCCGACACCTGCTACATAATACAGTCTTTCAAACGCTCGATAGTGATTTCCAATTGACATGGTCTCGGCGTTAGCATTCTTACAGCCCTATCGCCCAACCCTTCAACATCACCTAATGTAGCTGCATAATCTGCTAGGCTCTCCGTTACTATCCCTATGCGTCGCAAGCGTTGATAAAAATCTGGAATTTCCGATACTACTATTTGAATAGGTGTTTCATATGTTGTAGTTCCAAGGGAAAAACCAAGTTCTCTAAGAGCTTCATAAAGCCTCAGATTAGCTTCGCGATTATATCGAGCAACTCTTTCTGCATGCGTATGGGCTAAAGTAGTACCATCTGGCTGCATTTCAAAAAGTCTCCGATACACAAATTCAGCTTCATGATTCAAGCCAAAAACTAATCTTTGTGGGCCCGAGTATCCATTACGAGCTATGATTTCTGGAAGAATAGCGTAGCCACTTCTTAGGCCGGGAAGACCCTGAGTTTTTGAGACAGAACCTAAAGCAATCCCTTGTCGTTCAAGAGTATAACGCAAGGCAGCATAATATTCTTCCCCCATAACCTCACCAAATGCAAAATCTACGATTGGAATTGCCCCAGATTCCGCAACATGGTCAACGACAGATCGCATTGTCTCTGCGTCATAAGCACCTGAAGGATTATTGGGATAATCTAAATATACCACCTTACCTTCCAACATATTCTTTGGCAACGATGCAATGGTCTCCTGTGCGGCAATCGGACAAAGTGAAGGATCAGTTATTGGCGTATATGCAACACTATGACGCATACACCACTGCGAAACATTCGGGAAAGAATAGTTCGGCGCTATTACCCCCGATGCTCCTTGCTGCACAAGATAACGTAAGACTTCATCACCCGCACCATAACTTCCATTAGAATCAAACAGTATTGCATGCGGAGTTTCAGTAAGTCGAAGGCCTTGGGCCATTATTTCTTGCGTTTCCTGATGATATGGATCTTCGGGATAATCGGCAAGCTCCTCAAGAGGATCTCTATCACGTAAAAGTGGACCCAATTCGGGAGGTGGTCCAAGCGGACTCGTACCTAATCCCAGATTAATCTCTGGTCCATAGCGACCGTCATAAAGAGCCTCAGATGGCCTTGCAACATAACCGGTTTCAAGAGCTGTCATTTTACAAAAAAAAAGCCCCGCTTTCGCGGGGCTTCCATAAATTTTTTTTAATCTAGGTAGTTACCCCGCTATCATGCGGGTTAAAAAACGAAACACTACCTTTTTTTTGAGCCTTTTCTATCAACTTCAAATCAGGTTCAATACCAAACCCTGGTTTCTCGATAGGAACACGACATCCTTTGATAAAGGGTGAAATTGGTGTTGTACATAGTTCACCATACAAATCACCATCTAGGTCTGAAAAAACAACATTCGGTGTAGAAGCAACAAAATGAATGCCTGCTGCAATACCAATTCCTCTTTCCATCATGCAGCCGACCATAACTTTCAGATTATTTTTTAGACATAATTCAGCTATTTGACGACCTTGCCAAATTCCACCTGCCTTTTCCAATTTAATATTCACGCCATGTGCAGCCTTTGCTGCAATAATTTTCTCTACATCTGCCAGTGTAGCAGCGGACTCGTCAGCAATAACCCACATATTTTTAATATTGTTCTTCACATACGCCAACATGTCCAGTTCTCCTTTAGGACATGGTTCTTCAATATAATCAACATTCTCGAGAACGTTCTTAACCTTACCTAGTATGTCAACAGCTTTCGATGGATCTTTGAAACCCTGATTTGCATCTAATGTGAACTGCATGCCATCGGGAGCAACTTCCTTTATACGCAAAGCAGTCTCAACATCATTCTCATTACCAGCAAGTTTTATTTTCAGTAACTTCAGCTCTGGAAATTGCTGAAAAAATTCTTGCGCATCGCGTGCAGTTTCTTGGGGATCATCGTGTACAAAAACAGTAACTGAATTTGAAACCAAACGTGGCATCTTTGTATACATTTTATATACGGGTATACCCTGTTTCTTTGCAGTGTAATCGTGCCATGCAAAATCAATAGCTGCTTTTAGTGTTTGTGAATTGGTATTTCTATCTAGAAAATCGTGTAATGATGCAATGGAATCCATATAAGGCTCCATATGGTTATGTGCAATAGAAGCAAATTCCCTTAAAACTTGCTCTTGAGAATCGCCCGTAATTGGTAAGAAAGGGCTTGCTTCTCCCCAGCCATATAAACCGCTTTCGTCTTCAAGCTTAATGAGAATAGTTTCTTCATGATAAAAAGTATGAAATGAAATAGAGATAGGTTCCTGAAGAGTGTAATTAAGTACGTAGGCCGATAATTTTAACATGGTTAAAGATTAATTTTAACAAGTTTATCCCCAAGCTTTTCACTCAGATCTTTAACTGTTAAGCTTGATAATGCTGCATCTCTTTGATCTTCGCCATATATAATGTCATACATTCCTGGAAGACCGACTAAATTACCTTCTGCCACAGTGCAATCCCTTATACGATCTAGATCATCACTCGTAAGGCCACCTCTGGCAATCATTTCTAGCGAACCGGCTGGCACAACTGTTCCGTCATCATATGAAGCTATAGCCACAGTCATTCCAGTCGAATAATTCGCTGTTGGAACCTGTGCTACAACAGCTGCCATTTCGGGTCGATCTGTGTCACCTAAGCTCTGAGCTAAGCCATCTTTCATTCTAGTCAAATAATCAACCTGCATAAAACCACCATAACAGGTAAATCCTCGTGAAAATGCGAATGTTCCGAATTCAGTGAACCCGCTTGGTATAATCTGCCCACTTGATAATGCTTCTTGCAATGCATCTGGCCGCATGGGAATTGCAACTCCTTCACCAACAAGGGCTGTCCTCTCTTCATTGGAACGCAGACTTACTGCTGCACCTTCATCATCTACTCCCCAAAAAAATTCCGTCCCTCCATCTTCTCCCCAACAAAGTGGTACACCATTTAGGTTGCTCAAGAGAGCCTCGTGCAAATATGGATCAAATAACATTTGATATGAAAGTGAATCCGGATCTTCGAGATCACTTAAAAGTACTTCTGTTCCAACATCTTCCATATTGATGAAAACGAGTTCCGGCATTGATGCTGCAATATCTTTATGCATCATCTTGCGCCAAATCCAGGAGTTTATGGGTGTGATCTGATCTGAGTATCTAGGTAAAGCTACGGTCGTAGGATTATTGTAACCATATTGCAATGTATTACGCATTGCTAAATATTCCTGACGAGAAATTGCTCCACTACCATTAATACCACCCAATCTCTCCAGGGCAGCCTGAACCATCTGCCCATCATAAGGGGCCATTGATGAAACCATACTAGATTTTGCATCTCTACCGAAAACTGGTACACGAATCAGCCTTCCCTCCCGATCCCTGCGTGTAAGCATGGGCCCTCGTGGATATACAACATTCCCCATTGGGATGGTACCATCTGCAAAGATTGGCAATACTCCACCTGGCTCTTCTAGCATTGCTCCTAAAAGATTACCCTGAACGGTAATAGGGAAATAATCTGGAGCATGATGATTAGCTGTTATGATCGAACGGCGATCAGTAAGTCTTTGACTCAATTTACCCGCAACCTCAGGCCCAAGTAGCCTTGCAGCATGTAATGTGGCCGCATTAACAACATCTTGAGGATCCTGAAGAGTGGGCAGCTCACTCGCCTGCTCATCGAGTTCCCTACGAATACTTGCATACTCACCCAAAGTTGAAGATCCATATTGTTGTAATACATGCGCAAGATGTGGCCGTCGATCAGCTACGGCTAATAATAACTGGTTAACTCTGACATCTTGTATTCCTGACTTTTGCTCTGCCATATTAAAAACTTATCGTGCTGCCAGGCCAGATATCTGACCATTGAGCACACGAATTGTACTCGGGGAAATATTTCCCATTTCTAACTCTTCAGCAACACTTCCTATACCTCTTCCTATGGCTTTCCACACAGCATTAGTTGCATTGATAGGGGCATGAACACGCAGGCTATCCCGTGCAACTGTGCCTGTAAGCATGCGGCGGCGACCAAGCAATTCAGCCTGCAATACTTGATGAGCAGTAACCCTTTCTCTGGATGCGTTGTTTGGAAATGACATCCTAAGCTCATTATTAAAATCCGGGTTAATGTGTAGAAAAAGATGCAAACCATTACCACGAATGCCAGTGATTAGCCTATCACGGCCGACAAATGGGGCTATTTCCTCATCAAACAACTCGCGTTTACGTCGCACCATATCAAGTGTGACCTCATCCATGAGAGAAAGTGTTGCAAGGGTAGCAGCCAAGCTACCTGGAAATCCTGAAAATGTATTCAAGCCTTGCGCTCTCTCTAACACGGCATATTCACTAGGTAAGACAACAGCAGAACCCGGCATTGCACCATTGGTCATACTCTTAGCAACTGCAAGGCACATGGGCGGTTTCTCCGGATAACCATGATCTATAACATAAGGAGAATTTCTCCAATGCTCCAAAAGATATTCAACATCAAAAATTCTCCCAGAACGACCAAACCCCGATTGAACTTCATCGACGACAACGGGCACCTGCTTATCTAAAGACATTGCCATCATATGGCAAAAAAATTCTGGATCCATTGAGACACCCCCACCATCACCCTGTGTAGATTCAAATACGATACATGAGACCTCTCCACGGTCGACAAGGTCTCTTAGAGATTCAAATACTCTACCAGCTTCATCAACTTCATTCGGATATTCAAGCATAATGGAGTTACGATCTTCCGGATGAAAGGCCTCGTTTATGCCCCCCGTTACTCTTCCAGCTCGCCCTTCAATATTGCCATGATATGCTTCTTGAAAATATACAGCTTTACGACGCCCATTCTCGCCATGAACACGTTCTGTGTAAGCTTCTGCTGCTGCAATTGCAATTCCAACTGCATCCCCTCCTGAGTTAAACCATGCAACCCGAGCACCTTCTGAGTCTATTGGTGCTTTTGCAATCAGAGCCTGGCCAGCCACATCTAATAATGCACCTGGATGGTATGGAATACATTGTGCGCCACCAGTAATACTGTTGAAATGATCTGCTGCCACAGCTTGCAATGGGTATCCACTTCCCCAATTCGTAACGGTTGCATTAGTAAGTCCATCAAGAAACACTGACTCATTACTCGGAAAAAGATCTTGATGACCTGCATACATTACCGATGCTGAGCCCCGATCTCTCTGAAGAGCATTTCTACCAAGCACAGTTACAAACTGGCCGGGTGATGTACAATTAAATATTGGTGCCGTACGTTCACTATAACAATCCACATCCCACCATGGAAACTCTCTATCAGCGAGAATCTCGCTTGCTAAAGCATCACCTACCTCAACACCCTCTCTGTAATCATTGACAAATTGTTCGGTACGCAATCCGTTGAGTTCAGCATGGCGCCCATGAACCTCGGTTAATACTTCACTGCCTGAAGCCGCAACCATATCATCAACAAAATCTAAAATCTCGGGGACATCCATACCACGTTCTCGTGATTTTATTACTTCGTCTCTATGCAAATCGGTTACTGGCGCAATACTGTGATCATATAACATATGTATTTTGGCAACAAAAAAACCCGCCTCTTGGGCGGGTGTCTGTGTGCATTCACACTTCTTCCTCGCCCTAGATGGCGATAATAAGGAAGAAAATAATGAATGCTGACTTGTAATTCATACTATTTTGGTAGGATATCACAGTTATATATATTTTGCAATATGCTATAATCAGGTTATGGACCAACCTGCACTATTCGATCGCTATACCCAATTATTAAAAGAGTTTGTCGCTCTACGCAGTATTTCTACAGATCCAAAGTATGCCGAAGATATTGAAAAAACAGCTGCGTGGCTTGGGAATCTTCTAAAAGAAAACGGATTTGAAGTAGAAATTGTTAAGGGCTTTGGCAATCCCATTGTACACGCACAGTATAAAAATACTGAAAATGGCGCGCAGAAAAAACAGCATGTTCTGATTTATGGACACTATGATGTGCAGCCGGCTTCAAAAGAAGAAGGCTGGTCAAGCGATCCTTTTGAATTGACTGAAAAAAATGGTCGATTTTTAGGAAGGGGCGCTGTTGATAATAAAGGACAAATCATGATATATCTGACGACAGTAATCGAGCTGATCAAGCAGAAGAAGCTTGGATACGACGTGAGTTTTTTGATTGAAGGTAATGAAGAAACCGGTTCTGCAGGTATTGATAGATTTGTAGAAAAGAATAAAGAAAAGCTAACAGCAGATTTTTTGTTGGTATCAGATGGCGAAATCACGGCAGGTCATCCAGTTATAGAAGTGGGATTTCGCGGCGTACTTAATGTCGCATTGACTATTGAGACTTCGACCAAAGATAATCACTCAGGGCTCTATGGCGGTATTATTCCTAATGCAGCAACCGAGCTCACCATCTTACTTGGCAAACTTTTTGATCAAAGCACCAATGAGCAAAAAATTAATATCAAAGGATTTTATGACAACATAACCCCACCCACCCCCGCCGACATAACAACAAATGAAAAAATTCCTTTTGATAAAAATGAACTGTCTGAAATATCGGGTGCAAAAACTTTTTTTGCTCGCGAAGGATGGAATATTCATACGCAACTTGGTTTTGCCCCATCCCTTGAGATCACCGGTATTCAGTCAGGCTATACAGGAGTTGGCTTTCGTAATAGTATTCCCGGGAGGGCAACGGCAAAAATGAATTTGAGGCTTGTGCACAATCAAAAACCCGATGACATTGTTAAAAAATTTAAAGCTTTTGTTGCAGAAAATCTTCCATCATATTGTTCATTTACTTTTGAAGGCGATGAAAGTTGCCCAGCAGTACACCTAAATGCAGAAGGACCCATCTTCGAAAAAGCTACAAAACTTATGGAAGATGTTTACAAGGATTCGGTATTGCATAAATACTGTGGGGCAACAATTCCTTTGGCAGTGTTATTTGAAGAGTCATTGCAAATTCCTCAGCTTTATATCCCTATGGCAAACGAAGACTGCAATATGCATGGCGCAGACGAAAACTTTACTATCGATCTTATCAAAAAAGGCCTCGCCTTCGCTGAAGCATTCCTTAAGCCCAGGGCTTAAAAAGCTCGTGTCTTTCTTATTGCAGATATCCAAGCGGATTTTGAAGTACTCCTCCCTTTCGAATCTCGAAGTGCAAATGTGGCCCCGTTGAACGACCTGTGGAACCTAAGATACCAATCTGTTGTCCCTGACTTACATTTTGGCCAGCATTCACATCGATACGTGACATGTGACCATAGAGCGTCTGAAAGCCGTTTCCATGATCGATAATAACGTGACACCCATACCCGTATCCCACACAACCTGAGAAAGAAACAGTACCTGTATCTGAGGCAATAATTGGAGGTAGGGACCTATTCGCAATATCGAGGGCCATATGGTAATAGACAGGATATTGACTAACACTACCGGTAGTAGGCCATATAAATCTACCACTACCTGGCTGGCCTGCGACAATATTAACTCGTTGTGGTGCCTTTCCTCGTACTAACGTTGGCTTTTCTGCAGGTGGAGTTCCACCAGGAACAATCAATGTTTGCCCAACGTTGAGCGCAAATGTATCTAAATCTTCAAATTCATTGAACGGAAAGTTAACGATCGCCTGTGCATCAACTCCATAACGCTTCGCGATTGAGTAAATACTTTCTCCCGATTTGACCTTATGCGCGACACCAGAAACAGGCAAAATACGCACGGTTTGACCTGGCTTAATCGTATTTCCCTTCAAATTATTCTCCCACTTGATGGAATCAACACTAATATCGAACTGATCTGCAATACTTGCGAGAGTGTCGCCCGATTTGACCTTATATTCTCGAATTTCTGCACGGGGTTTGTTTGAAATAGTGGTCTGCACAGAAAGATCACTCAGATCTGTAGCGAGCACGCTTTGAGTTGAAGCTTCTTGATTCTGAAAATAATCGGCAATAAATGGGTTATTTTCAATAATAATGGGGCCTGCAACCAAGATTGCGCCGACAAGGAGGAAGAATGAGGTATTGAGAAACGACTGGGAATACTTACCTCGCTTAACAACTAAGAAGGCAACAATTATATCTTTTATATGCTCAAAGCTGGTGCCCCAACCGTGGAGTCGGAGTTTTATGTAGCCTGCAAGGAAACGAATGAACTCAGCAAGTTCCCCTGCGAAGGTCTTTTCAGAAATCATTTGAGAACTCTATTATAGCAGAAAAGGTGTGTTTTATTTTATAGCGTAGGACGCCCCGGCAGCCTGCCGGGGCGTCCTGAACGCGTCGTGTGGGCGGCTCGGAGCGCTAGCTCACGAGCCGCGCCCAGATGCAAGCAGACTCGGGGGCGTTGGAGCTGTCGAGCTCCACGGTTACTGTCGGGTCCCCTGCAGTACCCCAGCCTCGGACGACGAGCTTGTGCTGCTCCTCTCCCGGCTCACTTGGCATGCAGATGACCTGGTTCAATACCCGAGTCGACGCAATCGCGTACTTGCGACCACGCCACGTGAACTCCACGACATCCTGCGGCATCATTCAGCGATCTCCCTCTGGGAAAAACGACGCGAGCTACTATTTTACAATAGAACTATAGGATATTCAAATTAGACTCTGAAGATTTGTTCGAGAAGTTTATCAATTTTTGCCTTATTCTTTCCTGAGGCTTCACCAAGCTCTTCTTTAAGCACGATCATGCCAATTTTTGTCAGCGCCTCGCGTGCCGCGAGGATTTGTTGTACGACATCACCGCTCTTTCGCTTACTATTTATCATGCGACGAATGCCCTCAATTTGTCCGACTAATCTGTTGATGCGTGTATCCATATTAAGATAAGACCAGGTCTAATCTACACCTGGGCGTTAATAGAATCTTAACATCATTGTTATACAATTTCCACCATGGCATCAAGAAATGAACGTAAAATTTATATAAAAAGTGGTATTTATCATGTATATAATCGTGGAGTAAACAAACTAGACATATTTAGTGACGAGGGCGACTACCGCTATTTCACAGAATCATTTCCACTATATCTTCTTACGAAGGAGGAGTTGCTTACTTACCTTCAGCACGAAAACTACTCCGCAAGAAAGATGGTCCGCTTGTTGTCAAAAGTTGAAAAATTGAAAAACTATGCTTCAGAAATCGACTTACTGGCATACTGCCTAATGCCAAACCATTTTCACTTACTTTTGAGGCAAAATAGCGAAGATGGAATGTCAAAATTCTTGAAGTCACTTCAGGGAAGATACTCTAAAGCAAACGCCCTCAAGCATAATCGCATTGGCCCTCTTTTTCAAAGCAGATTTAAGGCTGTACTCGTAGGAAACCTAAACTATTTCCGCACTGTCATCTCCTACATTCACAATAATCCAAGTTCTCATTTGGGTGGATCACAAAATCCAGCTGAGTATTCTTGGTCAAGTTTTCAGGATTACATAGGAAGCAAACCGCGTTCTTGGATCAAGACCAGGTATGAATAAGACCAGGTCTCATCATGGTCTGCGCAAGATTTCAGCTGTAAGAATACGCTCAACAGCGAGTATGTATGCGGCTTTTCTAAGGCTAGCACCCTTTTTATCTTTTGCCTTTAATTCTTGATACTTTTCCCACATTCGTGCAAACGCTTTTGCCATAAGCCCCTCTAGCTTTTCATCAACTTCTGCCTCAGTCCAGTAGTAGCCCATTCGATTCTGAACCCATTCGAGGTAAGAAACTGTGACACCGCCTGCATTTGAAAAAATATCAGGAACTACCAACACGCCTTTCTTCGTCAACATGTCATCAGCCTCACTTGTCAGTGGGCCGTTTGCCATTTCGACGACAATTTTAGCCTTAATCTTGCCTGCATTGCCTTTATGCAGCACATTTTCTAATGCCGCAGGCACCAATACATCAACATCGAGCTCGAGCAGCTCCTCATTACTAATTTCTTTACCTTTGCCAAGCTCACATACGCCGCCAACGCAATAGCAATTTGATATCTTTCCCTTTTCCTCTTTGCATGCCATTGTAGCCTCTGGATCGAGACCCTCTTCAATATAGACGCCACCTTTTGAATCTGATACAGCGACAACGCGAAATCCTGCATCTGAGGCTATTTTCGCGAAATAGTAGCCCACATTTCCAAAACCTTGAACTGCAATGGTGATTTGGGCCTTTGGCTTGTCAATGACGTCCTTAATTTGCTCCAAAAGAGCTTGCAATGCAAGCACGCCACCATAACCCGTTGCTTTTGTACGGCCTTCGGATCCACCAATTTCAAGTGGCTTCCCTGTCAAGACTCCGGGCTCATGATGACCTCGAATTTTCTCATACTCATCAAGCATCCATGCCATAATCTGTCCATTTGTGTTCACATCTGGGGCTGGAACATCTTTATCGACGCCAATATGAGGCTCAATAAAGGTGATATACGCACGACAGAGACGTTCAAGTTCACCAGCACTTAAATCTCGAGGCTCAACAATAATTCCTCCTTTTCCGCCGCCATATGGAATACCGGCAATAGATGTCTTTAACGACATCCACAAAGAAAGAGCTTTAACCTCAGATTCAGAGACATTAGGGTGGAAACGAATACCGCCTTTATACGGACCTAATGCATTATTATGTTGCGAACGAAAAGCTTGGAACTTCTTCTTTTTACCATTATCCATGGTAATTTCAATCTCGCCTTTGACAATATTTTGTGGTTTCTGAAGTCGTGTTAGGTATTTCTGATGCTCTTTGGAAAGATTGCTTTTAATGTTATTAAGGAAGGTTAGTGCATTTTCAAATGGATCCATAGTTGGATCATTTTACTCCAGGAATTCTTGATGTGCAAGTAGAAAAAGACCGTGTCTTTTTGTAAGTCGTGCCCTAAATTTCACCAATAAAAAAGCGGCCCAGCAGGCCGCTTTTTTATTGGGCACGATCTTAAAGAAGACCCGGTCTTTTTATTTTCCGACCGTGAGCTCCTTTAAGAACTCCTCATTTGTTTTTATCTTTGTCAACTTATCAATCATGGCCGTAATACGCTCATCTTTATCAAGAAGAGCCATCATACGACGCAAAGTTGCAAGTTTTTCAAGCGTATCCTTATCGAAAAGGAGTTCATCGTGGCGCGTACCAGATCGCTCAATATCGATTGCAGGATAAATACGCTTATTTGCAGAATCGCGATCAAGGTGCAATTCCATGTTACCTGTTCCCTTGAATTCTTCATAGATGAGGTCATCCATGCGTGATTCTGTATTTACAAGCGCGGTACCAATAATGGTCAAACTACCACCCTCTTCACAGTTTCGAGCTGCACCAAGGAACTTTTTTGCTGGATACAAGGCTGCAGGATCAAATCCACCTGAAAGTGTACGTCCAGAAGGATTGACTGCAAAATTGTACGCACGTGCAAGTCTCGTTATAGAATCGAGAAGGATTACTACATCTTTTCCTGTCTCGACTAAACGCTTTGCACGCTCAAGTCCAATCTCAGCCGCGCGAATCTGATCGCGAGGTGACTGGTCAAAATGCGAAGAAACGACCTCAGCCTTTATTGAGCGCGTCAAGTCAGTAACTTCTTCAGGACGTTCGCCAATCAAAATGGCAATAAGATGTACGTCCGGATAATTTGTGCGAATACCATTCGCAATCTGCTTCAAAAGAGTCGTTTTTCCTGCTTTTGGCGGCGACACAATAAGACCTCTCTGACCGAATCCAATCGGCGAAACGAGATCCATAATACGTGTCGACAACACATCAGCCTCGGTTTCAAGCCTAATTTGTCGGTCAGGATACATTGAAGTAAGCTGACTAAAGCGCTTTCTATTGCGACTATCGTCCTCGGTCATAGGAATATCGTTCACCTTCTCTATCTTCAAAAGACCATGATACTTTTCATTATCCTTTGGTGGTCGAATAAGGCCTTCAACTTCGTCACCTGGGCGAAGCCAAAATTTGCGAATTTGCGATTGCGATACATAAATATCATCCTGTGAAGGAGTGAATTTCGGGCGCAAAAACCCAAAACCTGAGGGTGTAACCTCAAGAATTCCCTTTCCAGGGAAAGAATTTTTAAGATCTTCCTGAATACGTTCCTCAAGAGGAACATCTTCGCGCATCATCGTCATTGGCGGACGAACCGCTTCTGGCTTCTGCATTGCTGTTTCTGGCATATCTTCTACAGGAAGAATTGGATGAGCATCCTTAAAGTGGAGTTCATCGGGGTTCAAACGTGTGTCATCATCTGACATATATTTAGAATTGAATGAATAATAATAAATGACTTAATAATAATTACGTACGAAATCAAGAGTAATATACAAAACAAGTGGGAAATAAATGACCCTCCTACATTAAAGGGCTATACAGAAAGTTTTTCCATGAAGCAATGGGTGGGTGCACTCGCGACGTATTCTGAACCAGAACAGTGGCCCCCGAGATGCCGCCAGATTCCCATGCGTAAATGTTTTCAATCTAAGCATGAGTTACCCTGACTTATGAAATTGTTAGAAAAACTTTTTCAATGTACATGCCTCTTTGTGAAGGAGGATCAAAAGCTATTATACTTCGACCCTATTCTTCTTGTCAAGCAGATTGCCTTTTACTGTCACGCTTCTTAATAATGATCTCATTGTCTTTTAAGAAAACTTGATAAAAAATGCTCACAGCGATAATGGTCAGCGCACCGCCAATAACCGCACCATCGTTTACTCGTATAATCAATTCCTCAATGCTCATCATGTTTGAATTTTGAACGAATAATTGCTGAGATTACAAGCAAAATTATAACAAAAATGCCGTTATATGAGGCATATTGAAAACTTTTCATTGAGTAACCATAGAAATCAATTGTTGTGATCAAAATACCATAATGAACGGTCGATACTCCAACAAGAAATTCAGGAATAAGAAAAACAAGATTGCTCATGAAGGAATGATAATAAATAGAAGTTAAAAAACTCTTAAGTATTACGCATTAGTACTTCTCTATTTGCAAAAAGGCTTATAGTATGATATACTATCGGTCATAACTTCCCTTATGGTTGCACCCTTAGTCTAGCATTATTGTTGCTATTGTATTGTGAAGTTGTACTTTGAAAAGGAGAGAGTTGTTTAATGTTATGGGTCCTTGTTAGGTTACTTCTCTGTATTAGGGGGAAGGTATGTTGCGGATACGCCGAATGACGTATCTGCAGCGTGTCTTCCCTCTCCTGCGGGGAAGACTGTTCGTGACGCTGTCGCGAATATTACCTTGCAGGATCCATCTACCAGCGCACACCTATAGGAGGCAACGCGCATCATGACCACGTTCAATCGCATCGGCCTGACCATCGTCCTGACCCTGGCCCTCATGGCCACCACCCTCGCCGGCACCGTCGGCATCGCCAACGCGCAGGGGGGCATCCCCGCCAACGTCGTCATCGTCATGCCGGCCAACGTCGGGCAGTTCGACGAGACCCCCGGCCAGTCCTGGATCTCGTTGCACCGCTTGGCGGATCACGGCATGTACACCGGCACGTTCCAGACGGCCCAGAAGACCGTGGACATCGGCGCCAAGGGACATCATACGGCCGAATACCGCGGGAATCGCGAGTTCGTCGCCAACGGCGTCGCCGCGGGCGACTATCTGGCCGTGGCCCACTTGGGCAACAAGACGCTCGTGATGAACCAGATCCATTCGGTCGCCATGGGCGACCAGTACGGTGCGAGCCAGACGGATCGCCTGACCTGGACGGGTACCGGCATGGGCGCAAGCTCCATGGCGGCTCCCAAGCCCCAGACGGTTTCGGCCAGCAAGCCCGCGGCGCCGCTCGGCACCGCAATGTGCAAGCTCGGCGCCACCAACGACATCACGACGACGCAGACCGCGACCGTCGTGGTCGGGGCGACCGGAGACGTGTTCACCGGGAAGCTCTTGTTCATCCAGTCGACCGTCAAGATGCTCACCGCCGAGTCGGCCCTGGCGGCCTTCGCCAAGGATCCGAAGATCGGCGTGGAGCGCAACCTCGACGGCATGCCGGCCGGCACCAAGGTGACCGTCAACAGCGGGAACCTCCGGGTCTTCCGGATGCAGTCCAACGGCAAGTGGAAGTACATGGGCGACATCGATGCGACGCCGAACTCGAGTCATTCGAAGCTGGTCCGCGTCGACGGCGTCTGCGAGGCGTATTCGCTCGTCGCCGGCACGGCCACGACGGGCACGGCCCAGAACATCGCCGCGATCCTGATGCTCATCGGCGGCCTCGTGGTCGCCGCGGTCGCGATCGGCGGCAAGTTCAAGCTCATCCCCCTCAGCCTGCCCCTCCGGGGCTAGGCAAGGGTGCGCTGGTCGAGGAGCCCGGGTGACGCGAGTCACCCGGGCTCCCGCCCAGACCAACTCTCTCCGCTTTTCTTATGCATATATATAGAATATGTGCAGGAGAAAAGTACATATGACAGTATCAACAGCAGAACTTGGACTTAGTCCAAAAGATCTCGGAATAGTCATTGATGAAAACCCTGAAGAAGCGGAGCTTCCTCTCGTGCCTGAATTTACTGAAGCCGCTGAAGCTGAAATAGCTCTAACCCCTTATCAGATTCTTGAAGAAGGTTTTATTGAAAATAACAATGGTGATAATTTAGTTCGTATAAAAAAGACGCGCAAAACAGGGCGTAGAGTGCAAGTACTCACTGATGAAGCAAAAGATCTTTCCAAAGCCTTTGTTGAGGCTTTATGTGGACCCCAACTTGAAAATCTCGATCAGGAACAGCTAACTGCTGAAGTGGATAGCTATTATCACCAATTAGTCGATAGTGGCTATAAGAAAATCGCAGCATACAGAATTAAACAATCTGCTATTTTCAGGATTCAGCATCGCATTAAGCGCCAAAATATATTAGCGTCAGAACAAACTATTGCTGAAACTTTCAGCGAACCAGAAGTAGCAGTACTTCCGCCTACCGATGGAGTGACTGACGAACTTATAGATCTTGATGGCGAAACCGACACCGACGGACATAGTGAGGGTGAGATGCTTGATGACACTGAAGAACCTGTAATAGAAGTCCCAGAGGCAGGAATAAATAGATTTAGAAGATTGAAGGAAGCAGGGCGATGGGCTATCACTGCAGTTAGCCTCGGCGTTGCCCTATTAGGCCTAGCTAAACTTACGCAAGCTAAAGAAGATTTGCCTGTTGCAGATTTTGCACGTCCTACCCCAATCACCGTTGATTACCGCGCCCATCTAAGCGAACAAGACCAAATACGAGCTGAGCAACATTACTTTAGTTCATTGCCATTGGCTACAGCCACGGCAAATCCAGCTGATTACTCCGCTGCACAAACAGGTACTAATAATCCTGAAGCTCCTGAACTTGAAATTATGCAAGGTAATATGACTCTTTCTTTCGCATATCCTGATGGTAGTCAATATACATATGGTCAACAAGTTGGTATTGAAGATACACAGACATTTGATGACGTTGAGGAAAATGAAGAACTTGCTCCAACGAAACTTAATGGTTTGCGTATTGTGGAAACTGAAGGAACAGCTATTGTACATGCACATCAGACATGGAAACAACAAGAGGGACCGTTCACCAATTTCTCTAGCAAAGCTAAAGCAGTTGGTGATGATAATCTTAACCAACTCTATGGAACCCACATTGATTTGACTGATCAAAATGGTCAAAAATTGGATGGGAGAGTTACAGGTATTGAACTCTTATCTGCAGATGATGCAAAATCTATCTATTATCAAACAAGGGCCATAAGAGGTTTAGACGGATTTCATGTCCTAACCTGCCACCGTCAAAATGTTCATGGCAATACCAATCAATGGCTCTGGATTACTGTTGAAACCGATACCCTTCCTACTGCACCAACACGGGGTCAGCTCAGTTACAACTAACCTGCTATACTTTGGGTATGAAATTTACCCGTAAGTCGCTTGCGCTCCTCGCTCTACTTATTCTCTCCGTGATTTTTCTTGGCGGATTTCGCCTTGGTCGCACCGTTGAAAAAGCAGACAAGAACTTTGTTCCCCCTACAAAAATTCCAACTCCTACTCCACTTGCCAGCCCTACTTTGCCCCCACTACAGCTAAAAACTTTTACACATCCTTGTGGTGTCTCGTTCAGCTATCCTGCCAGTATTCCAGAAAACCGGAATTCCAGCAATGCGGCAATCCTGAAAGACGGAACGCAATCAATTGAGATTGAGTGCGAAAAAATAGCCTCGAATTCCGGAAATATTACAGCGAAAGTCGAAGGCATTACGCCTATACCCCACAAAGATGACATAACCACATGGCAGGTGCGCAATCCTAAAACTCGACAGGTTGTGTCATTCAGTGTGTCAAAAAATTTGGTTGAGCTTGTGCTGAAGACGCTCAAACTTCAATAAAAACTGCCGCTTCTTCATAATAATTATTTAACTTTCGTCTGATATAAAGCTTGTATGAATACAAATCTCATGGCACATTTAAGCATCCTTAAAGATGTCATTACAGGCATAATCAGCAGTCTATTCGTGAGTCCAATATTCTTAAATGGTCGTGCATTATTTATTACAAGTGGGATTTCACTGATCCTTTATTGGTTTGCTGTTATAATTGAGTTTAAGATTACCTATGATCGAACTAGAGTTACAACAACTTTATAGTAGATATGTCAATAGTGTAGCGGTGCTTATTGTCCCTGCTTTACTTGTTCTTATCTATGGAGAACTTGTAAAGCGAAACATCCGTGACGATATTAAAAAAGCATTACAAAATAAAAAATCGCAATGACCACTGACGAAAAAATACAACTTATTCAAGAAGTCGGCGAAGAAATTAATACTTCAGAAGATCTTCAAGCGCTTTTAGAAAGCGGTAAGCCACTTATTGCATATGATGGGTTTGAGCCATCTGGGCAGATGCATATCGCCCAAGGAATTCTCCGCACCATCAATATTAATAAGATGACAAAGGCTGGTTTTACGTTCAAAATGTGGGTTGCTGACTGGCACGCCTACCTAAATAATAAGCTTGGCGGCGATCTGGAAAAAATTCAAACAACAGGCAAATACTTTATTGAGGTCTGGAAGGCATGCGGCATGGACCTTGATCATGTTGAGTTCCTCTGGGCAAGCGATATGGTGAGCAAGCCTGAATATTGGGAACTTGTGATGAAGATTGCCACACAAGTGAGCTTAAATCGCGTGTTGCGCACCACGCAGATTATGGGACGCGACGATAAAGATGCGCTTTCAGCTGCACAGATTCTATACCCCATTATGCAAACTGCGGATATATTTATGCTGAGCGCAAACGTGACGCAGCTTGGTATGGATCAACGCAAAGTTAACATGCTGGCCCGTCAAATTGGTGAGGAAGTTGGCTACTGGAAACCTGTGGTAGTGAGCAACCATATGCTTCTCGGACTTGGCAAGCCTGCTACCGATGTGACCGAAACAAAAGAGCGCGCAATTGCGCTGAAGATGTCAAAATCTAAGCCTGACACTGCTATTTTTATGACCGATACACGCGAAGATATTGAGCGAAAAATAACAAAAGCATGGTGTCCTGAAGGCGAAATTGAAGAAAATCCTATTCTTGAATACTGTAAGTATATTTTGTTTGAAAAATTCCCTTCTATTACGATTAATCGTCCTGAACAATTTGGTGGTGCCATTACATTCGCCTCATACTCAGATCTTGAAGCTTCATTTGGACAAAAAGAAGTGCACCCCATGGATCTAAAAATGGCGGTCGTTGATCTTCTCGATCAACTTTTACAACCTGTTCGTAAACATTTTGAAGTAAATGCAGAAGCAAAAGCGCTTTTAGAAAAAGTAACATCTTACAAAATTACCCGCTGATTCGTCATGGCGAATAAAATAAAACTTGCCTATTTTGGTACACCTATTTTTTCTGTAGAACTGCTCAAAAAGATTGTTGAAGAAGGACGTGAGACATTTGATGTACTTTTTGTTGTGACACAACCAGATAGACCAGTTGGTAGAAAACAGATTCTCACTCCAAGCCCTGTTAAAACATATGCACAGGAACATGGCATACAAGTCTATGAACATATAGACGAAAAACTTATTGATGAAATAAAAAAATGCGATATTGCTCTTGTTTTTGCGTTTGGTGAAATATTAAAATCGGATCTTCTCAGAGCCTCAAAGCATGGATTCTGGAATGTGCACCCATCCGCCCTCCCTCTCTTCCGCGGACCATCGCCAGTCGTTTTTCCATTACTGTTGGGCGAAAAAGAAAGTGCCGTCAGCTTAATCCAAATGGATGAAAAAATGGATCATGGTCCAATCATTGGACAAGAATTTTTAGCTATTTCTCCTGAAATTTTGCACAATGAATTGCTTACAAAGATGGCCCAGATGAGTTACTATATTCTTTTTGAAAGCGTTAAAAAAATTGATACAGATTCCCTCGAATTAACTGTCCAGGATGAATCAAAAAAAACCTTTACGCAGCTTTTATTGCGTGAAAGCGGCTATATTAAACTTGAAACCATAGTCGCATTGCTGAAAAATGAAAAAATATCCCCTGATGCATTACCTGCCGTTTATAAAAAGTTTTTAGAAAAAAATACTGAAACTTCGTTTGAGATTCCTAACGGTACTATTCTTCTCTGGAATATGTATAGAGGCTTAACACCCTGGCCTGGAGTTTGGACCGAAATTGAGGTTAATAATGAGAAAAAACGGCTTAAAATTATTGAAATGTCACACAATAATGGCGAGCCAATAATAACAAAAGTTCAAGTCGAAGGAAAAAATCCGATGCCTTTTAATCCTGATGTATTTCACGCAGTAGGTGAAAAGAGCCAGCAATAAGTAGGAATTCAGGTTCTTGGGCCAAAGCCGTAGCATATGCATCGTGAGCGTTATGAAACCACGCTATTTTCATGTCTAACTGTTTGAAAGCTTCTGTGAGATGGTCCTTTTCCATGACTCTATTTACAAGTGGGTTGTCTTTATTCGTAAACGTTGTTAAATAGACATTGTTTACAATGGGTTTGAGCAGTTGGGCCATTGTTGTTACATCTTTTGTCCATTTGCACGAGAAAATGAGATCGGTTTTCTTGCCTGGATAAAGTGTTTGGAAAGTAGTAACCATAGCGTTTATTTTTTCAGGATTATGTGCCACATCGATAATAACAGTGGTTTTTTTGTGATGGTGGATATCAAATCTCCCAGGATTTTTGACTTTTTTTAATGCTTTTTTAACACCCTTGGCAAATTTTTCGAAGTCGTATGCTGGCCCAAGCAGTGCTCGGGCCGCCGTGATAGATACCGCTGCATTATCAGCTTGATGTGCGCCAATTAACGATAATGCAATGTTCTCTATGCGCGCATTGTTTTCTGCGGCAAAGCCTCTATATGAAAAGGCGGTGCCTTTTTCACCGATAACGACACCCGACACCTCAAAATCCTTACCGAGAGAACTTGTGTTGGCTCTCTGTTTTTTTGCGGCAGCCTCTATAATCTGCTGCGCATCCTCATGCTGCCGCCCAACAACAACCTTTTTGTTGCTCGCTTTGATGATGCCTGCTTTATGCACTGCAACATGTGCTCGATCTTTACCCAATATCCGCGCATGATCAACACTGATTGGCCCAATAACAGCCACATCACTTTCCACAACATTCGTCGCATCAAACGAACCCCCCATTGCCGTCTCAATAACAGCGACATCAACGTTCTTTTTCACAAAATATATCAGCGCACGTGCGGTCAACTTTTCAAAAAAAGTAATCGTTCCAATTTCTGGCACTTGCACATCTTTTGCTAGTTCTTCTACCTCCTTTTTTAATCGTATATTCATGCGTAATCCTATTGGTACATTATTCACCTGCATATATTCATGCTCATCGTATAAATAGGGATTAATAAATATCCCTACCTTAAGCCCCAAAGCTTCAAGAACTTTTGCGGTCATAATTGTTGTTGATCCTTTTCCTGAAGTGCCTGCCACATGAATGATCTGATATCTTGGCTTATATACTTCAACAAGTCGTTGATACAATCTACGCATACGCAGTAATCCTGCTTCACCTGGATACATAAGTGTTGTTGACATAGCTTCTATTATGCTACATATATACACGTTGTGTTTTATACTTATATCATGGCAATTTCACTGATCATTGTCGCCCACAATGAAGAAAAACATATTGGCGACACAATAAAATCGGCTTACGATCTTGTTGATGAGATTGTGCTTGTAGATGCAGCCTCAACTGACGATACGGTCAAGGCCGTCGAGGCAATCGATACAGAAAAAAAACTCAAAGTTTTTACCTACGATAACCCACCAAATTTCATAATTAATAAGCAGCGTGCACTAGAAAAAGCAACAAACGAATGGATATTAGAGCTTGATGCCGATGAGATTGTGACACCGGCGCTTGCAAAAGAAATCCAAGACCAGGTGTCAACAAGACCAGGTCTCGCTATCGTT
The DNA here is from genome assembly GCA_965230965.1 of uncultured Gammaproteobacteria bacterium. Taxonomy (GTDB): domain Bacteria; phylum Patescibacteriota; class Microgenomatia; order UBA1406; family HO2-37-13b; genus OLB23. The sequence continues at coordinate 580,028 of OZ246401.1, read as the reverse complement.
GCCTACTGGATACCGCGCCTTAATTACATAATGAATAAGCCGCTGCGCAAAGGCGGGCAATATCCAGACTATACAATCCGCCTTTATAAAAAAGACCATGCCCGTTTTCCTGTCAAAACGATCCATGATCAGGTGCAAGTCGACGATTTAAATACGACAAAAGCCAATATCATTGTGAATGAAAAAGTTGGCATGCTTAAAGAACCACTTTTGCATTATCCCTACAGAAGTCTTGTCACCTTTTTCCGCAAATGGGCACAATATGCAGAGTTTGATGGCGATGAATGGTATAAAAATGGCATGCGACCCTCCTTATTAAATTTTCTCAATTACTGTGTCTGGATGCCACACTATTGGTTCCTCTTAACCTATATTCGCCATCGAGGCTACGTCGATGGTTTCCCAGGACTTGCCTTTTCATTCTTTTCTGGACTTCGCTACTGGGTAGCATATATGCGCATGTATGAGCTCAGTATATAAGTCTGTCCTGTATACTAATACTCATGTCTGTCGTTATTTTTGATCCAGATCAAGGTTCTGCGAACAGCTCCCACCGAGGTGGCGGCCGCTTTTTACAAATGCTGCGCGAAAATTTAGAAAACGACGCCACATTTTCAGCTGATCTGCACAGTGTTCAAAACGATGATACACTCCTCATTCCTTTTTGGAATGCCTATCGACCTGCTGTTGTCAAAAAACGCTATACAAAAAGGCAAATTTTAACCATTTTTGACGTTATTCCTTTCAAATATCCCGACAAATTCCCCCTGGGCTTCAAGGGCAAACTGGGACTTATTGAAAATCTCAATAATATGCAGCATTTTGATGAAATTTTGACGATTTCCGAGGCATCTAAGCGAGATATTATGCAATATTTGAATATAGAGCCAGAACGTATCCATGTTGTTCATCTCACGACAAGCAAACTTTTCTTTGAAAAATCTGAAGATTCTAAAAAGATAAAATCGAATCAAACCGATATTCCTAATCTTCCCTTTTGTGTCTATGTCGGCGACATAAATTGGAATAAAAATATTGTAAACATTGCGCGCGCATTAAAAATTGCGCAGATCAAAGGTGTATTTATCGGCAAGGCATTCACAGAAGAATACACCGATCTGGAACATCCAGAGCGCGCAGAATTTAAAGCTTTTAAAAAAGAAGTCGCACAAGATGACAACTTCGTCTTCCCCGGATATGTATCCGATGAAGATCTCGTCGCGTACTATAAAAAGGCGCTGTGCAACATACTCGTATCCCGCGACGAGGGTTTTGGTTTATCCTATCTCGAGGCCTCAAGTCAAAAATGCCCATCCATATTAAGTGACATTTCTGTCTTTAATGAAATTGCCGATGGCGCAGCACTCTTTGCTCAACCTGATGATGCACATTCAATTGCAGAAAAAATCGTGCGACTAAAAGAAGATAAGGATTATGCAAAAGAGCTTGCAGCAAATGCATATAAAAGAGCACAAAAATTTAAACCAGAAGCATTTACAAAAAAAATTAAAGAAATCCTATGGATATAATGACGTATGCCATCGTTTCGGCTGGCATCATCATGTTCTGGCACATGGCCTTCAACACAAGTCCGAATAATTTTGGCCTTTTTCAAATGATTGGCATCTTTGTTCTCGGAGGTGCCATGGGATATTATATGCATTCAATTGAAACCGGAATCCTCATGTCCTTGGTACTATCTCTGATATTTATAGAATAAGACCGTGTCTTCTTCAAGATCGTGCCGTCTTTTTAAGCAAGTCTAATAACGACTCCGCATCACGACATTCAACAATTTCCGCACGCAATTCAGATGAACCTGCAAAATCACGAATATACATCTTCATATACTTTTTCAGCCGATCAAAATGCTTCGTATTTCCCCACGTCTCTTGATGCAAGAGAACGTGTTCCGCATACATATTAATCCGCTCCGCCATACTTCGCTCCTTCGCTTCCATATTAAAAACCCAAGGATTTTCAAGTATCCCACGGCCTATCATGACGCCATCAACTCCATATTTCTCAATCTTTTCCATACCATCCTCACGCGATTTTACATCGCCATTCCCAATAATAATCGGGCGCGATCCTGAAGAAGACACGGTCTTAATTTTCACAGCCTTCCCAATCTCATCCCAGTGTGCAGGCACTGCAGACATTTCTTTAACTGTACGGCCGTGAATAATTAATGCGGCCAAATCAAAACCCATAAGGAATCCTAGCCAATCTTCAGTACAAATTTCCTTAATCCCGATGCGCGTTTTTACACTCACGGGCAAGTCCCCAGCGCCATCTTGTGTTGCCCGGATAATCTTCGCTGCCAAATCCCTATTCTCAATTAGCGCCGCACACAAACCCTTTTTAATCACGTCCTTTTGAGGACACCCCATATTCAAATCCACACCATCAAATCCCTGTTCCTTTATATATTTCGTTGCATTATAAAAATTCTCAGGCTTGCTCCCCCAAATCTGCGCAACAATAGGCGTTTCTCCTTTCGAAAACTTCAACCGCTGCATCACCAAATCTCTTCCCTCAGAAAACATACCGTCAACATTAGTAAATTCTGTGAAGAATACATCGGGGCAACCAGACTTCAAAAGCATCTGTCGAAATACCGTATCGGTAACATCTTCCATGGGGGCCTGGACAAAAATGGGTTTAGGAAGTTCCTTCCAAAAATTTTTCTTGCTCATAATATCTATAAAGAAAGTAGGAGCCGTGGGGGCCGGCTCCATCTTTGACGGCATTGTGGGAACCGTCAGTCCCAGACTGAGCCCCGGAAAGGTCCCGCGACGACGCTAGAGGCATCTTCCGCATCACCGATTTCCATTATCTCGGTAAGCTGGACGCCCTGAAGCGCCTGGGAAGCAACATCCGCTGGGTTGATCTTGATGTATCGGGTACCATTTGGACGTCGCCAAACTTCATAAGGCATTCCCCAATGCTCCGAGGAAGCCACTTGAACGTCAGCCGACATGTCTGCCTCCGATTTCCCGTGCAACCACAACATTCCCCAAGGAACACACGTTCCTAATGTGTGGCACGTTGTTACGTGGCTCTAATTATACCAAAGCCTTACTTCAAATCACCGCAGGCGGTATATACCTTGGCTTCGGCTTGACTCTTGTGGACATTGATGACAAGTGGCATTTGTGCCTTTAAATCAGCCATGGTCACATCGAGCGTTGTTGTTGACTTCCCATCAACAACATTTGAGAGTGGATAGACCACATCGCCTGGTGTTGGACATGCTCCACTGTGAATATGTGCGGGTTGTGCAACCTTTGTTCCTGGCTCAACAGAAACTGTTACGACAACTTTTCCGTCTTTTTCTTCGAGTATGGCTGTGCCTTTTTGTTTCACTGCACTGTTTGGCTGTTCAGCGAGGTCAACCTGCATCATTTGTACTGGGGCTTCGGTAACTACCGCAGCACCTTCCTTACTGCCAGACATCATGCCTGCTGTATTTTTAGATTTCATGTACCAGTATCCGCCGCCGACTACGAGAATTGCTAAAACGATTAAGAGGAAGGTATTCTTGTTCATACGAGTAAATATGAACTTGTAATAGATTAAGTATAGCATTTGTTATAATTCAACCCATGCTAAAGGTAGGAATTGTGGGGCTTCCCAATGTTGGTAAATCAACTCTTTTTAATGCGCTTTTAAAAAAGCAGGTTGCTGATGTGGCCAACTACCCCTTTTGTACTATCGAACCAAATGTTGGCATTATTGAGGTTCCCGATGAGCGACTCGCAAAGCTCGCAGCAGTTGTTGAAACAGAAAAAATTGTCCCCGCAGCTGTAGAATTTTACGATATTGCAGGATTAGTACGCGGGGCTTCAGAAGGGGCTGGCTTAGGTAATAAATTCTTGTCACATATTCGTGAAACATCATTAATTGTCCATGTTGTGCGGCTCTTTGAGGATAAAAATATCACTCATGTGGATGAAGTAGCAAACCCACAACAAGATATAGAAACAATCGAGACGGAGCTTATTCTCGCTGATCTCTCTACCCTTGATAAACAACGCGAACCACGACCAAATGCACAAAAAGAAGAAAAAGCAGCATGGGAAACAATACAATTTGTGAAAGAAAGATTAAATCAAGGACAATCTGCGCGAGATCTTGAACTCAACGATGACCAGAAAGAACACATGAAGCAATTTAACCTTTTATCGTTAAAACCTGTGCTTTTTCTTTTCAATGTCTCAGAGCCTCAGCTTATGGATCCTGCAAGGACACAAGAAAAAATAAAGAATCTTCTCGAAACATTAAAAAAACCTAACAATTCATATCTTTATTTGTGCGCGAAACTTGAACAGGAGCTTTCTGTGTTAGAACCTGAAGAACAAGTTGAGTATCTTGCGACATATAATTTAGAAAAATCCGGCCTTGATCGGCTTGTGAAAGAGGCATACGACTCACTTGGATTAATCTCATTTTTGACTGGAGGAAAAATCGAAGCCAGGGCTTGGACAATTCAAAAAGGTACACTTGCCCCACAAGCAGCAGGGACTATCCATACTGATTTTGAAAAACACTTTATCAAGGCTGAAGTTGTGCAATATGCAACATTTATTGAGCTTGGTGGTTGGGTCAAAGCACGTGAGGCTGGGAAGATAACGTTGGGTGGGAAGGACTATGAAATGAAAGATGGCGATGTTGTTGACTTCAAAGTATCTGCATAAAACTATTTAGAAAAGAAGACTCCCGGCGGCACTGCCGCCGGGAGTCTCGTGCGAGACCGATGCCACTCAGGGCATAGGCTCGTCGCACGTGTCGCACCGCCCATTGGGCGGCAAAGATTCGTACTCCGCTCCACAACCCGAACAGGTTGTGGTTGCCGGCTTGGCCTCGGCTTCCCCGGATGGGGTTGCCGCCTGCCTCCCAGTGACTACCGGAGGCAACGGCGATGGAGCGCCACCGCGCTCATCACCATCACCGAAGAGTGGTCGAAAACCGCTTCTTGCTGACCAGCCCGGATATGGCATTCTCTAAACCTCACTTTAACGAAAAGGACCATATACCTGAATGCAGGTACCACAATGCTTGCTAATATTATAGGCTTATATTGATGGAAGTCAAACCGGGGATTAAAGAAGTTTAAAGAAGATGAATTAAGGGCGCCCCGGCCAGGCCGGGGCAACCCTTCGTAGCGGAAAACGGCCGCTACTCCTTCTTGGCTCTCGTGATGACCAACTTTCCACCGCACTGGCATCGAATTTGGTCAGCCTCCGTAGGAGGCATTCCACATTTGATACACTGCAAGGGGGCAGTCGAAGACTGCTTGAGGCTGGGTTGGTCAAGAGCTTCTTTCCACTCTTCCATCTGGTCAGGCATCGGAGATGCTACTTGGACATAATGATGATGCCACCGCATACTATGCAACGGCCTGTGGTAGGCGGTGCGAGATAGCTCTGACCGCAGTCCCGACACTTGTATGTCGGGTTGGGTATTTGTGCCCAGAACCACATTGCGAACCGGAGCATAACGAGCCTCCTGAAAATGAGCGTGCACCTGAGAGGCAGGTGCCACCTATGCGGTTAATATTATAGGCCTTTTTTGTGGAGAAGTCAAGCTCAAAGTCCAAACAAAGCCCTCGCATTCGCAGTTGTAGCCTCAGCTACACGTTCAAGCGTTTCTCCCTTGAGTTCAGCTACTTTTTCTGCCACCAAAACCACATTTGCCGGCACATTTGGGTACAATTTTTGACTTTTTAGAGGTTCGGGAAGTAAAAACGGCGCATCAGTCTCTATCACCAACATTTCAAGCGACACTTGTTTAATAAACTCCTGTTTTTCAGCCCAGTAGGTAAGATCGCCATCAACTCCCAAGTATAAGCCGAGCTCCTTTGCAAAAGCTAAAAGTTCAAGATCAGGTTCACAACAATGCAAAACCGCCCTTCCTTTTAAGCTCGGATCCCATAATTCCCGCACCAAAGGCAGAAGTTCATCTTTAGCCTCACGATTGTGCATAATAAGTGATTTTTTGTGCCTAATCGCAAGTTCAAATTGAGCTTGAAACAGCTTTTTTTGCGCTTCAATAAAGCGCTCATCAATATGATATTCCTCATATTTTGTCTGCTCATATTGATGCCTATCCAGGCCAATTTCACCCACTGCCACAACCCGATCTTCATTCAAAAGCTTCTCGAGCTCCGCTAACTCATCAGAATCTTCTTTATGCTCATATACATGGTGTGGATGAATACCTACGGCAGCCCATATATCAAGGCCGTTTTGAGCGTATTTTTGGGCTAATTCGATTGCTTTTCGCGAACTCTGAATATCGGTTCCAGGAATTACCATACTCTTCACGCCCGTATTTATTGCAGCATCTACAACTTCATCAACATTTTTCTTAAAACGGCTGAAATTGAGATGGCAGTGTGTGTCGAACATATGCTATTATAACAAGACCAGGTCTTGTTTAAGTTCGTGCCCGATTAAAAAGGCACGATCCACAAGAAGACACGGTCTTATTATGGTCATATACATTGGCGCAGATCATCGCGGTTTTGAACTCAAAAATCAGTTAAGAAACTGGCTCATGGAACAAGGTCACAAAGTTGTTGATTGTGGCAATGATCACGCAGATGCCGAAGATGACTTTCCTGATTTTGCCCGGGCTGTTGCACTAAAAATTGTACAGAGCCATCAAAAAGATAAGCCTCAAGAAGAAGATGTTGACCCTGGTGAAGAATTGGGCATCACCTCAACAAAAAGTCATATGTATGAAGGTGTTGCGAGTATGCCAAATGAGCTCGACGATGAAGCTCCAGCGGAAGATCATGAACTTGGTATTCTTGTGTGCGGTTCGGGCATTGGTGTATGCATTACGGCGAACCGCTATAAGGGAGTTAGATGTGGCGCGGCGTATAGTGTTGATCATGCGCGCCACGGCCGTGAAAATGACCATATAAATGTACTCGCTCTTGCAGCTGATATGGTCGATTTTGAAAAAGCAAAAGAAATTACTCATGCATTTCTCAATTCAGCGCCACTCATGAAGGAGAAATACATACGAAGAGTGCGAAAGCACGATATGTATTGAAACTTTCTCTAGAAAGAGTGAGCGCCCCGGCGTACCGGGGCGCTCCTCACCTCTCGTGCGGCTTTCGCCGCTAGGCCTCCTTGGGAGGGGCGGGCTCAGGGCTGCGAACCCGAACCGAATCATGACCGTGCCTGTAGCACAGCGTTGCCGGGCCGATGACCTTCCCGCTGAAGTCAGCGTACACGGCTCTCTCGTTACAGCCTGTCACACTACACCGCTGCGTCGCCGAGAACAGACGCGGCAACAGCCAAATCGCCAACAGGATCAGGACGATGACGCCTACGCCACCCAGGACGACCGGGCCGAGCCGCTGGAGCAGCTCGGCGATCGGGCTTTGCTGAACAACCTCGTCCGTGAGGTCGTTCTGCAAAAGGATTGTCAACGGGTTCATGGATGCCTCCTGCCACTCAGGGCAATTGAACGAAAGGTGCGAAGCCATATTATACCAAACTATAGGCTCATTTTCGACACCTCTTGACGCAGTGCTCATTTCTCCGCTACACTAAATTCATGAATATTTATCCATCAATTCTTGAAACCGATATTCAAGAACTTTCACAAGATCTCACCCGCCTCACGCCGCACTTTAATTATCTTCAAATCGATCTCGGCGACGGTATTTTTATTCCTACAAAAACAATTCAAGTCGGTGACATAAAAACACTTATGGAATACCCTGAATGGGAACTTGCGTATATTCAATTTGAGTTTCACCTTATGATGCAGGATTATGCCACACCACTTCGCGAACTTGAGGAAATTCCAGACATATATATTCGCAATGTCTTTGTTCATTTGAAGGCCTTACAACACACATTTGATGAACTCTCTGATCACACGCCTTTCGATATTGGCATCGTATTAAATCCTGAAGAAAGCGTTGAAGATTCATGGGAGACGATAAAAGAATTCTCATCAATTCAAATTATGACGGTTGTCCCAGGCCAACAAGGCGGTGCATTTGTACCTGAAACACTGCAAAAAATTGGACAACTTCGCGAAAAAGGATATGAAGGTGAGATTGTGCTTGATGGAGCAATGAACGAGGAAAATCTACGCATAGTTATGCAACAATCACATCTTCCAGATGGTGTATGTCCGGGCAGTTATTTTAAAGCCGAAGATGTTGCTGAACGACTAAAAAAACTCGAATTAATTGCGGGAGTAGCTACTGATCAAGTCGGAGAGTGAAAACTTTCCATCTTCATTTCTATCAATAGGCAAAAATACCGGAACTTCAAGGCTATTTTCTGTTTTTGCAAAACGCACATTGATTATCTGAACAGGCAAACTTCCTGGCTTCAACACAACAACGCGATAATTATCATCAAACGATACGCCCTCAACAGCCGGGATATCAATCGACCCATTTTGAATTGAAGTCTGTGTGCGGAAAATTAACTTTTCATTACTTTCTTTTATAACCTGCACTTCAACATCTCCCTCGTTTAACACCGTGCCTGGGAAACGACGCATATTGATAAGCTGTAGATGAGGCGCCGGGAATACACACATTTCTGTGCTCAACATATTCATAAGAAGATTGCCGTCTTTCATTAAGCCCACATTAAATGTTGGGCAACCTGATGTTTTGCCTGGATTGATAGTACATGTTGCATGAAGCGTATCTTGGGGCTTCACTGAATGGAATTCGGAACATGTATACGTAAATGGTGATTGCAGAAGGAGCGAATAGCCACCATTCAGACCATTCCAGATATCTGTACCCTCGTTCAAACAGTCGATCGTAATATCGTAGGGCACATTTTCAACAATTTCACGTGGAAAAGTTGAGGTGCATGTTGCTTTGTGAATATGTTCGGGATCGCCTTCAGTTTTTGGGCTGCCAGAAATTACAAAAGCAATTTCATTGCCCATATTTTCTTGATTGACAAGTGAAAATGTAGAAAACGGCGGCGTTAAGAATTTGTAGGCAAAGTATGTGACAGCCTCAACATCACCGGCCGCCTGCCAGCGCTGAAGTGCAAAACGAGCATTGTCTGCCGCATATGACATAGGAACGCCTTCAGCGCCATGTTTCCAGCCGGTTTCTGTTATGAACGCTTTAAAATTGCCGGCTTTTTGAACGCCGAGGCTCTGCAACAAGCTTTTTTCCCATTGATAGCACATAATTGAGCGGCGACCAGAGGTTGTTGCAGAGCCGGTAAAGTTGAGCGGATAACAATGAGAGGCCAATGCATCCCAGTTATCCGCGACTTTTGGCACTGCTGAAAGCATGTCTTGATAAAATCGACCGGCATCGCAGAATGCAGGGCGACTTTCGGGTGCGGCAAGGTCGAGGCCGGCCAACATAAATACAATATTAGGATTTTTCTCTTTTAAAGCCTTGGCGGCCGCCACAGCTGAATTGCCATAGGCAACCGGATCACAGCTGCCGCCAAATTCTGAACCGTGATTTGGCTCATTAAGCCAAATCACGTACACATGTTTTGTCGATGGATTTATATCAGCTAACAGATTTGCAAAATATGCAATTGTCTTCTCTGTTGGCCTCACCCACGCCCCATTTTCCGCAAATCCCGTCGCAAGGCGATGAATAAGAATACATTTTTCTTCCCGCGCAACATTATGTAGCGCTTGTAGCTGCTCGAGGGTATATTCACCCTCTCGCAACACAATTGTCTGCCATCCCCACGCTCCCCCATTTGCATTCACCATACGACAGCCATCACGTATGTCTTTTTCCGAAGGTGAGATTTGATGCACGCCCACAATATTATTGGGTCGATCAAACTGAGCATAGGCGTTTCCAGCCATAAAAAAAGCGCTCACAAAAAGAGTTGCGAGCCCCATACAAAAACCTGAAAACGCATGTCGTAGCATACCTGTATTATATAATGTAGCCACATGAATAAAAAGCTGCCTCCTTTTATACGTATTGATAGTGACATAAATTTCAGGCCTCGTTCACAAAAACGCGACAGCTATCGCATTTATCTTTTGCCTTTGCTCATTACCGCATTTTTCCTCATCTTCACTATCCGCCTCTTCCATATAACGCTTGTTAAAGGTGCGTACTACAAATTCGCTTCTGAGGATAATCTGCTTACAGAAAAAACAATTGAAGGTCAACGGGGCACAATCTACGATAGAAAAGGACAAAAAATTGCCTACTCTGAAGGCCAAGATAAAAAGTACAGGCGCGTATATTCTGATGGTGAAGCATTTGCTCATTTATTGGGATATCGTCAAATAGCATCCAAAGAAAATTTAAAAGATGATGCATGTAAAGAACCTCTCCGCCTCAACGATAAGCTAGGTGTAAAAGGCGTCGAAAAACTGTTCGAGTGCATACTTCGCCCTATAAAAGGAAAAGAACTCATAGAAACAAATGCCCAGGGCAAATTTGTAAAAACCGTATCTAAAATTGAACCTAAATCTGGTCATGATATTACACTCAGTATTGATGCAGAGCTGCAAAAAAGAGCCTACGAAGTTATTGTCCAAAATCTTCCAAAAAGTAACGAAGTTGTTGATTATCCGCATAAAAAAATCTCCATTATTGGCTTAAAACCAAAGACTGGCGAGGTACTGCTTATGCTTTCTTACCCGAGTTTTGATCCTCAAGCTTTTGAAGATGGGGTAAAAGATAAAGTTCAAGGATATTTGAAAAACGAGGAACAACCTCTATATAACCGTGCCCTACTTGGCACTTACCCACCCGGATCTGTTTTTAAGCCTGTTGTCGCTGCAGCTGCATTGGAAGAAAAAGTCATTACTCCAACCGATCTAATCGAAGATAATGGTTTTATTGAAGTCGGTACCAATAAACAGCGTTTTCATAATTGGTTTTATACAAAATATGGAAAAACAGATGGCATGGTTGATATGGTTAAAGGTTTACAAAGATCAAATGATATTTATTTTTACCGGCTTGGCGAAAAATTGGGCAATGATAAGATTAAAACATGGTCAAGTACCTTTGGTTTTGGAAAACACACAGGTATTAATTTAGATGACAGTACGGGTCTCATTCCTTCTGATTTCTGGAAACGAGAAAAAATCGGCGAAAAATGGTATTTAGGCGATACGTACAACCTATCTATTGGTCAAGGTTATATGCTTGTCACACCACTACAGCTGGCCCTTTCAACTGCTGTATTTGCACAGGATGGCATGTATTGCTTGCCTCAAGTATTAAAAATTTCTGATGAAATTACACCACACTGTGAAAAACTTAATCTTGAAAAGGAAACACTCTCGACAATACGAGAGGGCATGAAAAAAGCATGCGAGACTGGTGGTACTGGTTGGCCATTCTTTAATTTTGAGCCTGTCACAAAAGGTCAAAGAATAGACGTTGGTTGCAAAACAGGAACGGCAGAATCGCATCTAAAAAGTGGCCTGCCGCATGCATGGTTCACGATTTTTGCTCCATACGAAAACCCTGAGATTGTATTGACTGTACTGGTGGAAGAAAGTGGTGAGGGTTCAAATATTGCCGCGCCTATTGCAAAAGAGATTCTGACGACATACTTCCAACGTAGTGAATGAGAAGACCGTAACCTGTGCAGGTTCGTGCCCTAACAAAAAAGTATACTCCTCTCGTTTTGAAATAAAAAGTATTGACATGAACTCAAATTGAGACTATAATGACTTATAGTATTGAAAGTGAAAATCAGCGAAGGCTGATTTTTTCTTTTTTAAGGGGCTGAGTCGTTCGTTTTTAGTGATAATGAGCTCATTATCGTTGAAAAGGGCCTGCTCAGCCTCTACCCCTTTTACGCATAAAGGGAGTAGCTCGTTTCCATAGTCGGGATTGCAACCGACACCAGCTGCAAAAGGAGGACCCCCAAATGCAGCAAGATACGAGCCCAATCGTATTGCCAGTGAGCGACAGGCTCCTTGGCGATCACGAGCCACCCACCAAGCTGGTCACCGAAGTTCGGATGATCCCAGCGCGGGCTATTGTTGTCCATCTTGGCGCAACATCACGTCGCGTCTCTGGCACCAGCAGCTACTTCCGCAACTGTGCATGGCGAGTGGATGAAGCCTGCTACCGGGCTGGTATGCGGTAACTGCATTTGCAGTCAAAGCGGACTTGTTCCGTGTAGACCGCAGATGCGGTAGGGTCAATCGAACCAGGGTCGCGCGCATGCGCGCGACCCTGGTTCAGATCTCATCAACTTTTCCTTTTTACACACAATCTACTTTATCTTTGGTATTGTGTATAGCAAGGGCTAGTTGATGCCCGTCGTACCTTGAGGCGTTCATAGCTATACGCCTCAACGCTGTCGGAACAGGAGGTCTGTGGGCCATGCCCAACGATTTCGCGAACCCTCGGAACGGTGACGGTTTCGGGGCAAACACGGGGCGCCGTGTCAGCCTGGGAGGCAACGACGCTCCGGTCGATCCGTCGACCGGCCAGCCGTTGCCCGTCCTCTATCCTGAGGATGCCCGACCACGCGTCCCTCTGAGGACACGCCAAGGCGAGACACACGACGGCCTGCCCGAGGACGACGAGGACGAGTAGTCGTCCGCCCGTCCTCAACCCGACCCCCGGGGCCATGCGCTCCGGGGGTCGGTTCATTCCCAATGAACTCTGCCCTTCTTCATAAGAATTCTTTAATAAATCTTTTTTACAATGCTCTTTATGTTTTTCTATCGTTCCACACATACAGAAATAAGCTCAGATAAGTTGGAAGATATCCTCATAAAACTAAAAACACACGGATTTTTATATGTCGTGAATGACACGGAACCAATAGCCATTCTTCTGACAATAGAATCGTTCAAAAAGCTACATGCATATGCACAAGACAAGATTATGGATAAATTGCGGACGTACGATGGTTATTGAAGGCGCTTAAAATATGGCTCCACCGCTTGAATTGATGATGCAGTAAACTGCTTTTTAATCTTTTCTGCGGTTTCTGGCATAAAAGGTTCAAGTTCCACAGCTACATCAATCAAACCCTTCACCACAGGCAATAATGCATCCTTTAGGGCTTCAGGAGAATCCTTCAACTTCCACGGCTCTGTATGATTAAAGTACCTATCAAGCTCCCCAAGCTTCTTCCAGATATCATCAAGCACCTCTTTAAACGCATAATGTTCAATACGATTCTCATATTCATGTGAAAAACTCGGTGATGTATGCTCGCCCATATCAAGACCCTCGCACAACTTAGCTGTACGCGACACAAGATTTCCCAAACCATTTGCCAAATCGCTATTATATGTATCGGTAAATTTGTCCAAAGCTAAATCGCCATCATTCCCAAATGTGTACGCTGAAAGCAAAAGATAACGAGCGCCATCCCTACCATATTTCTCAACCAATTCATGTGGCGCGATCACATTACCCAAGGATTTGGACATTTTTTGACCATTAATGGTGAAAAATCCGTGCGCAAAAATCGTTTTTGGCAAAGGAAGGCCTGCAGCTAAAAGAAGAGCTGGCCAGATACACGCATGGAACCACACAATGTCTTTTGCCATAAGCTGAAGTTGATTTGGCCAAAAATCTTCCTTGCCATCAATAATTTTTGTCGCTGTATAGTAGTTAAATAGTGCTTCCACCCATACGTATACCGTCTGCGTGTTATCCCAGGGAATCTGTACACCCCATGAAACGCCTTGGCGCGATATAGAAATGTCTTCGACACCCTGATCAATGCGCCCAACAATCTCATTTCTGCGACTTTCGGGCAAAACTTCCAACTCTCCACTTATTATTTTAGCCTTTACCTGAGCCCCAAAGTCGCTCAATTTGAAGAAATAATTATCCTCCTTCTGGTGAACCGGTTCTTGATTTGGATGCAGAGGGCATTTCCCATCAACAAGGTCCTGTTCTGTCAAGAACTTCTCGCATCCAACACAATACAATCCTTCATATACGCCTTTATAAATAAACCCGGCATCATACATCTTCTGTAGTACATCTTGCGCAAGCTTTACGTGTTCAGGATTTGTTGTGCGAATAAAGTAATCGTAGGAAATACCTGTTTCTTGCCAAGCTTTCTCAAATGTTGGGGCAACTTCATCAGAGTATTCTTGTGGCGTTTTTCCATGTTTTTCAGCTGCTTCAGCAACTTTAGCACCATGTTCATCGGTTCCTGTGACAAAAAGCACATTTTCTTTCCCTAATTTTAGACGATAATAACGGGCTAAAACATCTGCAGCCAACGTCGTATAAAAATGCCCCACATGAGGCACATCATTCACATAATAAATCGGCGTGTTGACATAAAATTTTGACATGTGGACATTATAGCACCTGTGCGGTATCCTGAAAGCATGACCGAGCTTGCCTATGCTGAGGAGGAATCGCCTTTGAAAAAAATTGCCGGAATGCTACTTACGGCAGTAATTGTGGTGAGTATTATCGGAGGTGCATTCTATCTTTTTCGCCTCACTCACCCAAAAAGTGAACTCAGCGATCATCCACAAACCGAGCGCATAACAAAGGCGCTGAACGATCCAAAAACAGCGAGTTATTATAAAGATCTTATCCCTGCAAACACGGGCTCAAAAGATAATGTGGCTGGCGTGCAAAGTACGCCATCATTTAACGTTGGTCGCTATACGATTGCAACCACCTTACCATTCCTCCCTGCTCAAACAAAAATTTATACTTTCAAAAATTCCTTTCCTGAAGAACAAACATTTGCTTTAGCTAAAAAATTGCTCACTGATAATGTGCGCCTCGTCACAACAAAAGATGGCGTTCGTACCTACAGTAGCGACTTTGGCTACTTGTTGTTTAATACTTCAACAGGCACTTTTGAACTCAATTCTGTGGGTACACAAGCTCCCTTTGAGCATCTGAAAACAATTGCTGACATTCGTCCAGCTCTTACAACATATTTGCAAGACACACTGCATGTTATTGACGATACGGCAACACTCACCGCATATTATCAGCGCAACACAGCGCCTGATGTTACCTACTATGAATTTCATCGCGATGCAGACAAGGTTGGACTTCAAATTATTAGTCCTGTAGGCGTAGCAAATTTGCCTGAAGACATGCCTTTGAAAAAAGTCACTATCAATACATTTGCTGTTGACTCTGCCAATGACGCGACGATCATATTAGCCTCAGACACACCCGGAAAAGCCCGTCGCAATGATTTTAATACGCTAACAGTTGGTGTTAATAGTGCCGGAGCGATCACTTCTATAGAATCAAACCTGCGCCCCATTGAATCATTTGAGTATGTCTCGGGCCTGGCCCTTGGCGTTCTTTCTCCTGATCAGGCCCTTGATGAGCTCCAAAAACAAGGCTCGTACTTCAATATTTCTGTCCCATCAGGTCAAGGTACTATTGAGTACGATAAAGTCTATGTAAACAATCAGCTGAAAACAAAAGAGGCAGTGATTACCGATATGGCGCTCTCTTTTATAGAAAAGCCTGCGCATGTTGCACAGCGCTATCTCCAGCCCGTGTATATTGTGCGCGGCTATGCAGAAACCGATACTGGCGTGCGTGTGCGCTTTGTACAAACAGTGCCTGCTGTAGAAAATCTTGAATCAACAGCTCAATTGCCATTTATTAAATCTGCGTTTGCTTTGGAAGCACGTATTCCTTGTCCAAACGGGACAGGAACCTGTACCTTTGAGACATTCAGGAACACGCCTACCCCTTTACCACCTGGGGCAACCGCAACACCTGTTCAACCTACTTTGACAAATACTCCGCAAGCTACGGTGACGCCACCTACAACGACAACAAATCGCTGCGTGCTCTATAACAATGTTGGTGACCTGATTGAAGAAGGTCGCCCAATCTTTGTCAATGGTATTGGTACCGTCTATTATTTCTCCAATCTTCCAAGTGGACCGCTTGTCGTACCTAATGCGTATCAAGATCTATATACAAGTCCTCAAGAGGGTGATCCATCGCTTGCAAGCATAACGTTTGAAGAGCGGATTCAAAATGAACTTATTACAATAGGTGCGCGTATAATGCGCGACGAGCCTTCACGTATTGTCTACGGTAATAATGGCATTGACATAAAGCGCCTTTACAATACAACAACAGACATACAAAATATGCGTGCGGCAGATTATGGAAATGGTGTCGGCGAACAGGCAATATATTGGGACACCATAGCGAATTCTCTAGCGGAACATCGCTCAAATCTTGATGCAATTTTGCATAATCCAACGCCGCTAAGCGATGCTGGACTTTCAAATGAAACAATTTGGCTAGCACGTAGAAATTCACATCAATTGGGTATTAACTCACGTACATATGGCAATGTACAACTTGATAGTCGTTGCCGATTTATTACAACAATATCGCCGCTTATCTATTTCTACCCGCTCACCTCAATGAATATCGGCCTGACTTTTAGCCATGATAAGGTGAGCTATGTCGATCCATATTTGAGCAAGAAGGTGAGCTTTACAGCTGAGCCTAGCGGCACTTTGCATTTTGGCAATAATGTAACGCGTGGGCGGCTGCATTATGAGTATACCGATACAACATTTGCCCGCCCACAACAAGGCTGGATCGTCAGCGCAGAAAATGTGGGAATTAAGGTTGCTGACGTAGCACAAAAGCTTGCGCTCAACCAACAAGAGACGCAAGATCTTATGAAAGAGGTTGAGCGCGCAAAACTAGACTTGCAAGGCACACAAACGGTGTTTGTGGGTCTGATCAATGAGGCGACAATTGCTCAAAAACTACCATTTACCCTGTCGCCACAACCAACAACATTGCGTCGCATCCACTTCTATTTTGAACCTGTCAGCGCACAGCTCAGTCCAACAGCGCCCGCTATTTCACCTATTATTCGCACAGGCTTTAGTGTTATTGAATTAGGAACCTATGTTGCAGAATAAACTCATTATCGGTATCGGCGCGCTCGTTTTCCTCACCGTAGCAACAGGATTTATTATGATTGGTGTTCAACAAAGACAGACAACACGACCAAATGCACAAGTAGCAGATACTTTCAGCTGCCCTATCGGTTCCACGCCACCCGATCCTGCCGGCCTTTGTCCTTCTGGATTTGTACCGGTTCCCGTTTACCCAACTGGCAGTGGCCAACAGTCAATAGGCGGAGGAACAACAGGTATTGATGGCGGCGTCTTCGGCAATATCGGTAATGATACAGGTCCAACTAGCTCAATAAGCAATCCCACACCAACACCTCAAGTTCTTGGTTTCTGTTGTATGCCACTTGGACAACTTACGCCAACCCCAACTCCATTTGGCGAACCAACGCCAACTATCACACCATTTGTCCCCAATCCACCAACACCTACATCATGCCCTGGAGGCGGTGAACAGCTTGTTGTTGACTCACAAACAGGATGTTCGGCAACAGATCGCTGCGACTTTTCTGTGACAACAGATGGTTCAGGTAATATTCTGACCCGTTCCCTTTGGTCTGATGGAAGTTTTGGCTTTGGGGCTCAAGATCAATCCGCTCAGCGTTTTGATGAAAAGATTTTTACCTATAATACGCCTGGAACATATGACATCTCTCTTACCTGTAGCGACACACAAACGACATGTACAAAACAGGTCACGATTACTGAACAAACACCTGGCATTTGCTCGACGCCAACACCGTCATCCGCCATACCAACTCTTTCACCAACGCCAACAGTCTTAGTTTCTTTGACGCCAACGATCACGTTAACGCCAACGCCAGGAGCCTGTCGCGTACCAGTCCCACAGTTACAATTTAGATGCCCAGACGGGTGCTCACAACAGCAGTAATATGACACGTGAAGCACTGCGAACAAAAATGACCCTTATCTTGTTGGCACTCCTTCTTGCCGGGGTAACAGCCGGTGCGATGTTAGTTCGTGGGCCAATTGATATACGCAACAGAGCGTCTGAGCCAAATAAATGTGAGGCTGCAATAGCGATCTGCGTAGTCCCTACAGGAGTCCCTACAGGCGAATATGATGATTTCATCATTCAGATTATTGATGGAACATCAAATGAGCTTATTCAAGCAGGAGGCGTAAATGAAACAAGTGTAGAAACACCCGTTGAATCAGGAAAAGTCTATACCTGCCGCGTGATTGGTGTAACCAGTGGAGGTACGCGAAGAGATGAATGTCCTGTTAATGCCGTTGCTGGCACTGCACCTTTCTGTCAAGGCCCTACGCCAACGCCAACGCGCTCGGTTGGCACACCAACACCGTCCCTTTCCCAGCCTTCACCAACGCCGTTTGAAGTAACGCCATTCGTCACTGGACCAGTATTTCAAGGGTGTCCAATTAATATCAAAACCATAGAACCTATTTTGTGCGTTACGGATGGAGATGGACGCTGCCTCACAGAGGATACAGTTTCAAGATTTTGTGCAGATAAACGCGAGTGGAAGTTGGCACTTTCAAGCAAAGATAAGGCAACGATTGATAGCTATAGCCTCATATATCGATTGGCTGTATATGAAGAAAATGGTGGTATTATTGCAACGTCACGCCTCAACGATACGCGCGATACTGTTTCTGATGAAACAGAAATTTCCTTCCCAGCTCAAACCGGTCTAATTTACACTGGTCGCCTTGAGGTTTTTGATGAAACTCGTTTAAATCCTCTACCTTGTACCCATCTTTCGGGTAGATTGCGCTGTACGGGCATTACACCGCCTCCGGGCGTGCCTACAACAACTGTTCGCATCCCAACGCCGGTTGTGCCTACTGGAACAACGATAACGACATGCGTGCAATCTACGGGTGATCTCAATCTTGATGGCAATGTCGATGCGCGCGATGTAAATCTCTTTGTGCGCTCACAATTTAGTGGCGATAATCGTGATGCAACTGATGTGAACTGTGATCGCAAAGTTGATAGCTCCGACTGGTCTCTGCTCTTCTCCCGCGTTTTTGGTAGCTAAGAAGACCGCAACCTGTCCAGGTTCGTTTCCATGGTATAATATACGCAATTTCATATACGGTAAGAAGGCCGTACGACAGCATGTATGTCATTCTTACCTTTGCACTTTTCCATATTCAGTAGGCAATGAGTTTTTATTAATTGAGAATCCTTCCGACGAGACCTTGTTTTCTATAAACGTGGCCTGGTGGGAAGGATTCTCTGGTACTTCTGACACAGAGGAGCTTTCCTGCCCCAACGCACGTTGGAGCATGTTCGCGCTGGGGCAGCCCCCATAGGCCCCCACACCCTATCTGATCGGAGGTTTTGACGATGAAGACAGGACCCAAGAGCGCACAGTTCGATGCCCGTGACCCCGAGGCCTGGGAGGACATGCCGGTCGCCGAAGATCCCGCGATCGTCCAGGCACAGATGGACGCGGACTGGCGGAACCGCGAGGCCGAGCTGGCTGCGCAAGCCGAAAAGGACGATGCCTGATGGCCGTCCCACAGAACCCACTGCCCTTGCCGACACCTGCTGCGGAGAATACCACTGCAGGACCACGCGGTACTCTCGACAACGGTGAACAGGACCTGTGGGGGAAGGGTGCGCAAGCACGCGTTCCCAACGATCTCCGTGCGACCGGCATCGGAGACGGGTGCCTCGGATTGAGCAACGACGAGTTGCCCTTCTAGGCGCCCACCACAACACGACATTTTCTCGGCAGCAGTATTGTCCTCCGCACTGCTGCCCGCTACCTGGCCTTCGTGTAGGCTCACGCCCTGCACCAATAAGCTAGGTAGCCACTCACCCAGGGGCGGCTCCGATCCCCAGTCGGAGCTGCCCCTGCGGTGGGCTTTATTGAAACTCATTGCCTCAAATGAGGCTGGCGGCGCAGGAATATATTCCCTGCCCGCCGGCCCATATGCATAATAATTCCTTAATCTTCCTTTGCTACACTCCCCATATGAGCCTTGATATCAACTACACCGAAGAAACTGAATATTATCTTGCCTTTTCGTATATACCTGGCATTGGTCCACATAGGGTCCAAAAACTTATCAATTTCTTTGGCTCAATTAAAGACGCATATCATGCACCCACAGAGCAATTTTTAGGCATAATTCCAGCGAACGTGATCTCTGAACTGGTAGAATTCCGTTCGGGCAAAACCCCCTATAGCATTCTAAAATCCCTGTTAAAAAAAGATGTACAAATATTGACTCTTGACCTTCCGCAATATCCTAATAAGCTTCGCAATATTGCCTCTCCACCGCTTTGTTTATTCATAAAAGGCGACATTTCTACCATTGTCGAATCTGATTCACCTCCACCAGCAATCGCTGTTGTTGGTAGCAGAGATCACACCGAGTATGGCAGATACCTTACTACCCTTTTTACCTCTCGACTTGCTTCGGCTGGATTCACCATAATCTCAGGAATGGCCAAAGGTATCGATGCACTCTCCCACGAAATTGCACTTAAATTTAAAACCAAAACAGTCGCTGTGCTTGGTTCTGGCATTGATATTCCTTATCCCCGCTCAAATATTGAACTTTATAAACGCATTCTGACCGAAGGAGGTACGATTTGTAGCGAATTCCCGCCTGGCCACATAAGCAAAAAGGAGCATTTTGTCATGCGCAATAGGCTTATTTCTGCCCTTTCTGATGGCGTTGTTGTCATTGAGGGTACTTCAGAATCCGGAACACTTACTACCGCAAAAAACGCTGGTGAACAAGGCAGACCGGTGTTTCTCCCACCATACAACTTAACCGCAGAGTACGGCTACACCTTCTCATTTCTCATGCAAAATGGAGGAACATTCGCTTTTTCACCCGATGATATTTTTAATCATTTGAACCTAAAACCGCCCTCACTTCCTCCAGAATTAATCCTGGACCTTAATGAAGATCAAGCTGAACTCATGGCGCTTATTCGGCAAGAGACTAATGATCCAGATAGTCTTTCTGAACGTCTCCAGCAACCCGTACACCATATACTTCATCGGCTTTCAGAATTAGAAATTAAAGGACACATTGCAAAAAATAGCCTGGGAGCATACTATATAACCTGATGGGCGTACTCGATCTGAAACGGTTTGAACAAATTGAGGAGATGATTGAAACTGTGCATAAAGCTTTTCCTCATCTGCCAAAAAGTGGCAGACGCTTGTTAACCGAACTTTTACCCTATATGACGTTTGTTGCCGCTATTAGCTCAGTTTTTTTAGCGGCATGGCTCTTTTTCGAAAAAAACATACCACTCTTCACATTCAATAAAATTCTACTTCAGCTCGTCCTCTTGCTCTGTAGTGGCATCCTTATTATGTCGTACAAACCTCTTTCACTTTGGGCTAAAAAGGGCTGGTACAACGTTTTCTACGTTTCGCTCATCCAGCTTCTACTAACACTCATGTTTTTCAATGTTTATACATTTGCGGCTCAAATCCTTGCGTGGTATGTCTTATTTGAGGTCAAAAAGGAATATTCCTAAGAAAAAGCTTATATATCGAAAGCGCTTTTGGCTTATTACAATAGGCTCTGTTTTCGCCCTAACATATCTTTTTTTTACCTCCTTATCTGAGCAGGAACCAATCACGATAAGTTCGAAACCCGCCCGGCTGGAAAAGCCAGCTGAAGAAGCACCCTTGCCTCCTCTCCCAGAAAAATTTGAAGCGCCTGAGGGATCAATATTTGTGCCATATTGGAAGATCTCTAACCTCAAAAATACTGACGTGCTCCCCGATTTTATTAAGCATAAAAACCTCCGACATGTCATATATTTTGGCGTGACTCCATTGGAGAATGGGGCTCTAGATCAACTTGAACCAGGATATACAAATGTCGCGACATTCGCTCAAAAAACCTCAGGCTGGCAGGCGTCCAAGCTTCTCACTATCCGCATGATGAACGAAGATATAACTGAGGCTATTTTGGCCGATCCGGTCAAACAAGAAAAACTTACTTTTGAGGCAATCGAGCTTGCCAAGCATTATTCATTCAATGGCATATTGTTCGACATTGAACACTCTGTACTTGCCACGAAAGATACCATAGACGCAATTACCTCATTTTTACAATACGCAGCAAAAAGAAGCCATGATGAATACCTGCCCTTTTCTGTCGCGCTATACGGTGATGTATTCTACCGCCAACGCCCATATGATGTTGAAAAAATAGCTTCATTTAGCGATGAAATTTTCGTTATGGCCTATGATTTTCATAAAAGCTATGGTGAGCCTGGTCCAAATTTCCCCCTTTCCAAAGGAACCTCCTATCCATACGACTTTGTCACAATGACCAATGATTTTCTGAAAGTCGTCCCAGAAGAAAAATTGACCATACTTTTCGGGCTTTTTGGCTATGATTGGTCGGTTGATGCTCAAAATCGACCTGCTACCTCAGCAAAAGCCCTCACATTATTTAACGCTGAGCACACGCTAAACTCAGCGTGCGAAACTCTATCTTGCTCAAAAAATCGTGATCCAAAAACGCAAGAAATAAATGTCACATATATTGAAAAATCAGGCCAGCGTCATAATGTTTGGTATGAAGATGGACTGTCAATAAAGGCTAAAATCTCATATTTATCCACAAAGTATATCCGCTCAGTAGGCTATTGGGCTTTTGGGTATTATTAAATAATAATTAAGTTTGACTTTTCCTATAACAAAATAGTAATATACATAAGTAAGATCGTTGTAGCGTGAAATTTGCAATCTCATAGGATACGTTCTATAATAACCTATAGACATAATAAGCATTATCCTATAAGATAAATATATGATGCATCGCTCGACAAGATCGAAAGATTTACTATCTACTCTTGCCCTTAATGGGGGTGGTCTTTTTTCCTCTCTAAAACTCATAGTTTTGAACCAAAAAAACCTTTCTACAAGTTCTATATACGAACATGTCAGCTGAAAACGGATATTCTCCAAGAGTTATTGGTATTGCGGCTGGTGTAGGATTGGCAGCGGGCCTTATGGGTGGCAGTGAATCTCACGTAAGGGCCGTTGATGTCCAACATTCACCAGACTCTGGTCATGAGCTCGTTTTAGACGCCCTTCCCCCTTGGATGGTTCAATCTGCATTTTATTTTGCCGATGCGCCTATCACGGGTGAGGCTGAACTCGCAAATAATCAAGAAACTGAACAGGGTGAAGAAGAAGATCCTTTAGCAACTGAAGATGAAAATACGATCTTCCTTCCATTCGCTGCGAGACCTCGTGGTGCAGTAGGCACAGCCATGGCCACTGCTACATCGACTGAAGCAAAACCTACCGCAAGCGCTACAGCAAAGTCTACGGAAACGGCCACAGCTACCGCAACGGCCACTGCTACAGCTACAGCTTCCTCAACAGCTACTGCAGTTCCAGCAAGTCCAACACCTGGGCCTATATCATTTGATCCGGAGGGAATGAGTAGAACACCCGTAATAAGTCCTGATTCTCGTGGGCCGGTTTTTATGTCCGCAGGCGGTATGGATGATGTAGATTGGATGAGGGGTCGAAACGATAATCAGGACGAAACAATTCCTGGGAGTGCATTCTACATCGGCACTGCACCAGCTGGAGTAGAACTGGGCCTCACAGCAAAGCCTGATTTGGTCACACCAATTAGTGGATCCAGGAATGACTATGTTGCTGAAGATCCGACATTGGTTCTAAGTGGTGCGCTTACCTCTCAAGAAGGAGGGGCTGTGAACAACTGGGATAGTAGCGTTAGCTACGATGCGGAAAGTGGTGAATGGCGAGTTAACTTTGAAAATCCTTGTGATGAGGAGCCTGATGATGGCCCGGCTGTCCTACGCGGACATGATGCTGAGGTAACATTTTTGTCGAGAACTGGGAACGATGGTGAAGATCGATATATTAGAGTAGAAACATCTGAAGGTGCATGTATCGAAGTAATTCCATCAGGAACCGGGCCAATATTAGACCTCCCTGAATATCATCAACGACATGTTAATGGTGTGTTCCCACCTAATACAAAAGCTATAGATGTTCATTCTATAACATTATTAGGGGAAGCTACTCCTTTAGTTGCGCGTTATCCGGATCTTGCTACCGCACAAGATTACATAGCTCGATACGGTGGGCCTGATGTTGTAATTAACGATGATGCTTTCTGGCGTAACCCAGATGCCATAAGAGTTTTTTTAGAAGGATATGCTGATGGTATGGTACTTTATCCAGGTGAAGCATATCAAGACAATTATCAAAGACTTGGCTTCATTGATCTAGCAGCTCGCTTTGCAAGACAACAGGACTTAAGGATGTATGATCCGTCGTATGTTAATTCCTACGCAAGCACGTTAAGATGGATTGGTGCACAACAGAATGAGTATGGTAACCCTCAGGTAGCAGAAAGAATCAGGGCAGCTGCACGAGGAGCTTTTGGCAATCTTTACGAACGCTGGGGTGGCAATGCTTTTCCTGGACTTTTAATAGGCGGCGTAGTAAATCCGGCTGACGATAAAGACAACAACCGAGGACGACGTAACTATATCGATTGGTTTCCTTTTGAGGCTTCATATATTACTGGACCTGAGTCCCATATCAATGACGTACTTGATAGAATCTATCGAGCCCATCCAGATGAAGTTGCCCTTGAACAATACGGTTTGGTTTTAGGTGATAATGCAAATATCGAGAATAATAGTGGTGTTATTATGCGAGAGCTGGAAAGTGTTGTTCCAGCTTCCGCAACAACTTTAGTATTACCCATCTATCGTTATCCAGCACAGCTTGGAGATCAAGTAGCATTAGCAGAGGAAATACGCGGTGATCTTGGCGCGTACCCTGGTCACTATCGAGATATTCTTCTTCCTATACTACCAGACAATGGCCGTTTTAATGATGGCGTCCGCATAGCAGCAGCAGCTCTTGGCGCCCAACAAGCTTATCCAAACGTACGAGTAGCTATCCCTGGATTTGCAGGCCAACGAACACCTGTAGATGTCTTGAGAGCAAATATATTCGCAAGTGCTATGCGAGATCGCATGGCTGCTGCACAAGGTAGACCTTGATTTTTCTTCTAAAAAACCCTAAGCTTTCTTTATATCATGAGAAAGTTAGTGCTTTTTCTCACTCTATCTTTTTGTGGATTAACCTTTTTCCTTGCCCCTTCTAGTGCAAAAGCTCAACTCGGAGACGGATATGCAAATTCTGGTCAGGCGTGTAGTGGATTAGTATGCGGCTGCCAAAATAGAGGCTCTGCGCTCGGTAAAACATGCCCTCAGGGCCTCACAGCAATGCAGGTAGACTGTGTCGGTCAAGATGCCGCAGGCGGTTTATGCGAATCGTTTGGCCCAAACCCAAAAATTACAAAATGTGTAAACTCTAGCTGCCCTAGCGCGTCTGACTGTGGATGTTCGCATGAAGTGTGTAACGGCGGTGTGTGCGCATGTAATAACTTAGGATCTGCATCGGGAAAGGTTTGTGTAAGTGCAAATTTGGTTCGTACTCCAGTAGCTTGTTCGGGCAGCGAATTTATGGGTGGGCAATGCGATTCGTATGTCGGAGCAGCAACAATTAATAAATGTGTTAATCCAAGCTGTCCAACAGACCCAGATTGCATATGTGATGGACAGCCAGGAGAGCCAACATCACCCCCCGGTAATATAAGCACACCAACACCCACGCCAACCACAGTACCACAGTGTTTTAGTGATTGCCAACTAAATGTTGCAAACTCCGGATGCACGAATGGGACTGTTTGTACGAATGTTGGTGGGGGCGTCGGTAAATGCGTAAATCCATCTGCCCCTCCAGGGTGTGCTGCAGATGACAGTGCTTGTTGGTGTGCTAATGCATGTGGCTGCGAAGCTGCATTAGCACAAGGTCTTTCCATGCCGTGTCCACAGCATCCAGATGGTCAGCCTGGTAAGATTGAAGGACCAATATTTGGAGGCACAGTACCTGCTTGTTTTAAATGCGATAATGGTGATTGTGATAAGTTAGTTACTCCCTTTCCAACTATAAAAATTGATGAGCTTATTGGCAATCAATGTAGAAATTTTTCATACAGTATCGGTGGGCCTGGCGAAGATCCTCCACCAGCCGCTTGTGGCTGTGATACTCAAGTCTGCTGCCCTAAGTGTGTCGCACCAAAAGTCGTTGAAGGTTGTTCACCATCATGCGATTTTGATATTGGAGGACCTGGTGGCAATGGGTGTGCATGTTGGGGATCTAACTGCAACGAGATTACACTTGATCCTGGTGTTGACCCTGGATATGAAATTATCTTCCCCCCTGGTGAGAACGGTAACCCAATTGGAGGACAATATCCAGATATTAGTTGTGTAAAATTCGACAATGCAGGTGTTAAAGAAATCGAACTCCGCTGTAGAGACGGCTCAACCTGTAAAAAGGAAATCGTTATCGGCTGTAGTTGTGATAAACCAGAGGAACCAACTCCAGCTCCAGGCTCCTACTCTTACAGCAATACCCCTTGGTACAAGCTGAAGGACGATCAATTCCACAAGCTGGATGCTATCAATGATCCAATTCCTAACCCTGTTTCACCTTATGATGACGATGATGTACAAGAAGCTCCCGACCCAGCATGCGATGTCAACAACCCAACAGATATACGCTGTTTCAATCTTAATCAGGCAGGTGTTGTCACAAGCTTTGGTGATCCAATCAATACAAATGGCGCCCCAATCTCTCATAGAGAATGGAACAAAACGGTGTATTCGAAGAACACACAATATACACCCGAGTCATTCCTTGACTATGCACTAGCCCGCAAAAAAACAAATATTATTGCCACACCAGCTGATCTCGCCAACCTCCATGGCGGCGAAATCAACATCTTGACCAGCGACTTGACCCTTTCTAACACATCGCAAGAAGGACAAGCAATACTCGATGCACTTGAAAATGCTGCTCTCACACCATATGTATTGATAATTCGCGGTGATCTGACCGTCGACACCGACTTCAATGTTCCTAACCCTGTCACGAATTCACCATTACCGATCGCAATTTTTGTTGAGGGCGGTGAAAATGCAACAGGAGACCTCAAAATTCACCACTCTGTAGAGACAATGGGCGGCGTCTTTATTGCTGACACCTTGGACTTCTCTTATGATAGCGATCATTCACCATACCCACTCAAAGTCAAAGGTAATATTATTTCTTATGCAGCGGCCAATCCACTTAAGCGAAATAGAATTGATGATGCATCAAAGCCATCTGTATTCGTTGTATTTGACCCTATTCTCTACTTAAATATCATGGATCTATTATCAGTTCGCACCTATGATTGGACTGAACTAACGCAGTAATATGAGAAGTAAAGAAGCACAATCAGGTCAGGCGTTGCTTATTGCGATTTTGGTTGCTTCTGTGTTGCTAACCATTGGTTTGTCGCTTACGAGCACTACCATACAAGAAACTAAGATTGCAAAGCTCCAAGAAGATTCGTCGCGCGCGCGCGCGGCGGCCGAGGCTGGGATCGATTATGTGCTTGATCAAGAGCCTGTTGGGCAAATTCAGCTTCAAGATATTCTGCCTGAGAATGATGATATTACCGGCACAGCTGAGATTATTTTAGAGGCTGCCCCGACATTTACTACCCCGCTTTTAGCAAAAGATATGCAATACACCATGTACCTCACTGGATACGATTCTCAAAATCACGAAGTGACCGATGGAAACTTTACCGATAGCATCTTGGTTGAACGCGTATTGCCTGAAAATGCAACTTGTGGAACAAATTCTTTCGCTGTTGAGTTAACTTTCATTAATGTAAATGAAGGCATAGTTACAAGACGTCTTATTGACCAAGAATGTGATGTGATCAACGGGATGGCTAATGAATCTGATCTTAAATTTGGAGACACTATTGACACTTCTACTTTTAGTGCGTCTCCACAGGTCATGATTGTTCGCGTGATTGCTCCAGATAGTAACTTTGAAGGTGCAAAGATTAAGTTTACTCGACAAAGTGGTCAAGATTGGGCAGCTCAAGGTAGATCTGTAATTTCTGAGGCAACAACGGGTGGAAACGTAACCAAAAAAATTAAACTCTTTCAAAGCTACCCACAATTCCCCACCGAATTTTTTGTAACGACGTTCTAAAGAAGACCGTGTCTTCTTCAGGATCGTGCCTGGTATAATAAGCTCATGTTAAAGGAAAAAGTCCAAAATACTATTGCTGAGGCTCTGGGAAGTGCCGACTTCACATTACTTTATCCGCGAGATAAGGCATTTGGCGACTTTGCAGTCAACATTCATCAGCTGAAAAAACTCCAACTTTCGGACGAAGCAATAATCGAAAAATTAAAATCAGTCAATCTTTTTGAAAGTGTTGAATTGACTTCATCATTTATTAATCTCCGTATTAATAGAAACACATATATCGAAGAACTCAATACTCTGCTCGAGCACAATACTATTAAATCACTCGCTAATAAACATACACAGCGTATTAGTCTTGAATTTGGTCAGCCAAATACACATAAATTACCGCATATCGGTCATCTTTTTTCGTACACATATGGTGAGGCGATGGCACGCATACTGGCGTTTTGTGGCCATACAATATTCCGATGCAATTATCAGGGCGATGTTGGCCTCCATGTAGCAAAGTGCCTATACATTTACCAACAAAAACCTATCGAAGAAAAGAAGGCACTCAAAACCTTAGAAGAAAAAGTTGCGTATCTACAACAATGCTATCAGGAAGGATCGAGTGCTTATGAAGCCGATCCTGAAGCAAAGGCTGCTATTGATGCAATAAACAAGGCAATTTATCAACATGATCCTGAGGTTTTAGCCAATTGGGAAGAAACACGCTCATGGAGCGTTGAATATTACAAAGAATTTGAAAAGCGCATTGGGACGACCTACGATCGCTACTATTTTGAGTCAGAAACCAGCAATGCCGGCATCGACCTTGTTAAAAAAAACACAGACTCAGTTTTTGAAGAAAGCGAAGGCGCCATTGTGTTTCGAGGTGAACAATATGGCCTCCACACCCGTGTCTTTCTTACCAAACATGGCACGCCTACATATGAGGCAAAAGATATCGGGCTTATTAGTATGAAGCACAACGAATGGCCTTTTGATAAAGCTATCGTCACGACAGCCTCAGAGCAGAATGCCTATTGGCAGGTTGTAAAAAAAGCGATTGAACTTATCTTCCCTGAACTAGAAGGCAAAATCATGCATTTTGGCTTCGGTATGATTGACCTTAAAGGAGGGAAAATGTCGTCGCGAACGGGCAATATTGTGTCAGCAATTGAACTCGTTGAGATCGTGAAAGAAAAAGTTCTGAAGGAGCTTTTGAAGAATGATGATGAAAAAGCCGCAGAAGTTATTGCTGTTGGAGCAGTAAAATATGCATTTTTAAAATCTGAGGCAAAAAAGAATATGCTGTTCGATATGGAACAATCAGTCTCGGTTCAAGGAAATTCAGGGCCGTATCTACAATATACCTATGCGCGCCTTCGTAGCGTGCTGGCAAAGGCCGATTATAAGGCGAAGGCGCTACCTATTAATGACGGAGATACATTAACAGCCGAAGATAAAACAATTCTCCATCTCTTACCAACCTTTCAAGATGTCGTTATGCAGGCCGGTGAGACATATGCACCACACTTAATTTGTACGTATGTTTATGAATTGGCCCAAGCATGCAATCTTTTATATGATAAGCAAAGCATTCTAAAAGCTTCTCCAGAGGAAAAGGAGATGAGACTTGCGCTCATAGAAGCTGCAAGTCTCACTATAAAAACATCGCTAGATTTACTTGGTATTAAGGTACTTGAGCGTATTTAACGCTCATTCCGTGATATACTAAACGCTATGAAAAAAATTAAAGTGGGCTTTGATTTAGACGGAGTACTTCTTTATAACCCCGCACGTATCGTCAGAGCACCCGTTGTGCAGTTCAAACATAAATTTTTTCCAAAAAAAGAAAAGGTCTTCTACGTTCCCTCAACCCCACCCGAACGCTTCCTCTGGCACATCTTTCACTTATCAAGTATTTTTATTGCTGGCGGATTTTCTGACATAAAAAAACTCCGTGAAAAGGGCATTATAGAGCCCTATCTTGTAACCGCTCGCTATGATTTTCTGAAACCTGATTTAAAGCGCTGGCTACGACTTATGAAAGCGCACGATACATTCGAAGGCGTCTTTATGAATGAAAATAATATGCAGCCGCATTTATATAAAGAAAAAATGGTCAAACGACTTGGGCTTGATGTATTTGTCGAGGATAATTGGGATGTTGTATCACACCTTAATAAAACAACAACATCAAAAAATCTCTGGATTTACAATATTTTTGATCGTAGCATTCATTATCCACTCCGCTTCCCCTCGCTAAAAAAAGCAGTTACTCATATAGAAAAAACTATTGCGAGTAATGGGAAAAAGTAAAGGCCGCGTACTGCTTGTAAGCGAATACTTCTTACCTCATTGGACAGGTATTTCACAAGCATTTTTCTATCTTGCACAAAATCTTCAGGACCAAGGGTACGATGTTGTCGTCTTGACAACACAATTTGATAAAGATCTTGCTTTGGAAGAAAAAGTGAAGGGAGTGCGGGTTGTTAGAGCGCCATATCAACTGAAAATAAGCCGCACACATTATTCACTAGCACTGCTTGCACGCTATATAAAGCTTTTGCCAAAATATGACTGGGTTATTATTAACTCGCCAAATAGCAATATTCTGTTTTTATCTGTGGTGGCGAAATGTTTTGGCAAAAAACTGGCCATATATCATCAAGGCGACCTCACTTTACCCCGTCAAACAGGCAATATTATTGCGCATAAGATGATGGAAATATTGTTTGACGCACTCAGTATTCCGTCATTTTTGCTCGCGAATGTGACCTCAACGTACACTCGTGACTACGCGGAACATTCGCGGGTTATGAAATATGCCCTGCGCACATTTCGAGCGTATATACCAAGTTTTAAAGCTGCGCAGGGAGCGGCAGATCCTACCTTTGTGAAAAAAATAGCCACCTTAAAAAGAAAACATATATTAATTGGCATTGCTGGCAGGTTCGTTGAAGAAAAAGGCTATGATAATCTGCTGGAAGCGATGCCGCAGATTAAAAAATCCCTACCCAAAGCTCATATCGTTTTTGCCGGCAAACACATTATGGAGTATGAACCTTATTTTGATCACCACAAAAAACTTATAGAAAAAAATGCCAAAAATATCACATTTTTAGGTCTCCTCGATAGCGGTGACTTAGCCCATTTTTACAAAAATATTGACGTGTTTGTCATATCATCACGTTCTGACTGCTTCCCTGTCACACAAATTGAAGCCGCTCATAACGAAGTTCCTATCGTTGTAACCAACATACCTGGCGCTCGCATGCTCGTCAAGGAATCGGGTTTTGGGGCTTTGGCTCAATCTAAAAACCCATCTAGCTTGGCCAAGACAATCGTTGCCACGCTTAAAAACAGAAAAATGTATCTGCAAAATAAGAAAAAAGCGTTACAATTCTTACACGCATATGATGTATTTCACTTTGATTAACAATATTCTGCGCTCAGAAGTTGACCCAGCTTATGCAAAAAGAGCTCGCTTCATTTTAGAAAACGTTGTCAAAGCTAAGCCAAAAAAAATTCTAGAGATCGGCTGCGGGCGCGGTTTTTATATAAGATCAGTCAGCATGTTTGACTTCCCAAAAGAAATAGTTGGTGTAGATGTAAACAAAGAATATCTCAATGCGGCTCGCAGTATTAATAAAAATGACGCTCGAGTTACCATAAAAAAGGGTTCAATCTATGGGCTTCCTTTTGCTGATAACTATTTTGACTGCATAATTTGTTCAGAGGTTTTAGAGCATCTCGATGATGATCTTGCTGGAGCAAAGGAATTGCATCGCATACTTAAACCAAGTGGCATTGCTATTTTTTCGGTGCCCAATAATAAGTTCCCTTTTCTTTGGGATCCACTTAATTGGCTACTCATGATTATAGGGCTCCATATTCCAAAACATATCTGGTGGCTCGCTGGTATATGGGCAGATCATGAGCGACTTTATACTGTCGCAACTTTCCAAAGCGTCTTGAAAAAATCAGGATTTATACCGGCCAGAGTAAAAAAGATCGTCCATTGGTGCTGGCCTTTTTCTCACTTTGTGCTTTATGGCATTGGCAAAAATCTCGTCGAGCGAGCAGGAACAAAATCATTTGATCGCTTCAATTTCAACAGCCCAAAACCTGTATCGTCAGTCATCGCATTCCTTTTTGCTCTTCCCTCAAAACTTCTTGATAAGAGACTTCCTTTGCAAGCATCCGTAAATTTGGCTGTTGTAGCAAAGAAAAAATGAAAAAACTTCTAAAATTACTACTCATTTATAGTTCGGTTGGCATCACATTTTTCCTTTTGTTTACCGCTCTTTTTCATACCTCGCTATTTTCACAACAACCCATTCTTTTGTACCGCGGTCTTAACATACTTTGGACTGTCACAGCAATCTATATATTGTATGGCTTTTACTTATTTACGATAAAAAAACACGTGATAGAAACATACATTGCAGCTGTGGTTATTGCCGCAAGCTTGACACTCGTATTTTTTGTGCTTGTGCCAGTTACCGTTGATCGCTCTGTGACAACATTTTTGCTTACAACACTTACAGAAAAACACGTGTCGTGTTCTGAGGGAGCGACACAGACTGAACTCACAAGCGATTTTATTAATAAGTATGTACTACAAAACGGAGCTATTGAACGACGACTCGATGAACAACAGCGCACCGCAACAATCGAACCTATGGATCAATGCTGGAAGCTGACGCCAAAAGGCAAAAAACTTGTCGATTTCTTTAATACGATCCCGCTATACTTTGGTAGCTCGTATGAAGAAGGAAGATAAATACACCGCTACATTAATTCTTGTTTTGCTCATTGCCTTTGTCGCTCGTATTGCATACGTAGATACATTACCCGCAGCGCTTTTTGGAGACATTATCGAACACTTGCGTATGGCAAAAACTGCACAAATTGTTCGTTGGGGTGGTGATGGGGCACTCTTTCCGCTCATCACAACCATTACCACGCGAATTGGTGGTCTTTCATTTTTAACACTCAAAATAACATCTGTTTTGATCAGTTTGCTGGGTGTTTTGGCCACAATGTTATATGCCAAAACTCTAACGAAGAGCCGAGCCATAAGTATTTATTCAGGGCTTTGCATGACTCTAAGTTTCTGGGACATAAGCATGTCCCATTCGGGAAAACCATATTCTTTAATCCCATTTTTCGCCGCCATCATACCACTGCTGCTTTTAGAGAAGCGCCGCGTAGCGGCGGGCATCGCGATTGGCATGTCACTCTACTCACAGGCGGCTGCATGGGGACTGTTCGCGCTATCATTATTCAATCCGATAACATTTGTCAGCGCAATTATTGCTGGTGTATTTTTCTTTAAAGAAATGCTCGCCTCACCAGAAAACTTTTTTTCCTCCGGATCACATATTGGTGAAAAACTTGCCATTGGTCAGATGCAACAAATGGGCCCATTGGATATCATCCTGCAGATATTAAAAAACTATTACTTACAACTGCAGGCGCTCTTTATTCATGGCGACACCGGTTTCAGAGGCTCCACGCCTAATCAAGCTCACCTAGATGAAATTACCACAGTCTTTCTTATCGGTGGCATGGTGTACCTCTTTCGCCATATACGCAAAGAGAATATTAAAAAGTTCCTCCTGTTTTTGGGCGTGCCATTCCTTCTTGTTCAGCTGCCGGCGGCTTTAGACATTCATAACCCTGCCTCTGTGCCTAGTTTTGGCCGAACCGTCGGCATGGTACCCTATATTAGTATTGTCGCTGCGTATGGCATATTTGGCTTCACATCAGTATTGTCTAAGTTCAAAAAACCACTTCTTTTCATTATCTTTGCGTTGATCGGTGCAATTAATCTTTATCGCTTTTGGTACATATTCCCTCGCACATTGCCTGATCATAACGTGCCTTTCGCTGAAATCATTGCTCAAGATGCAACTTCAGTGAGCTCGATGATACCAACTTACACCTATGAACCTGGCTGGGGCCAATGGGGACAACCAGAATCAGCTAGCTTTGCTTTTTTAGCTAGAAAAGAGACCATGTATCCCCCACTTTCACATACAGATATATGTATGCGGCTTAATGGAACAAGCACAAAAGCAGTTATTTACGCGAGCCCACGCGACTACATCTTACCCGAGCTAATTGTTCAGTGTGGCTGGAAGATTGAGAAAGTTGCACTTATTTCCGTGAAAGGTGAGTCTGTGGGAAGAAGATTTGACGTATCCCTAGCGAAATAAGTATTGCCACAACACACAATAGTACTGCAACTCCAATATTTTCTCGATTCAAGAATGTTGCGTTCAGATATTCAAGATATGTGTGCGAAGAAAGCGTATTAAAACCGGTGTGATCAATCCATATGCGGCGCTCGCCTGTTAAGGAAGATTTATACATATTTAGTAAGCCAATCCAGGACATAAAGATCGAAAATAAGGCAAGAAAAAGTATGGTGGTAGCAACCACAATAGCCTTGTATGCCTGCCTTGCCCCTTGAATGAGCCTTTTCATACCCATAGCCGAGGGTACCACTAAAAGCATTGCATAGGGGTAAAAATAGCGAATGTCGTAGGAATTCGCGGCATAAAAACCAAAGTTTTTTGTATTGGCAAGGATGCCAATGATGAACAAAAGCCCGCTAAATATCATGAGCTGAGTATAGGGTTGAGTATGCTTTTTTGAGGTAGATTTGAAACCAAATATGCTTAGTAAAAGGAATGGCGAGACCGAAAAAAGACCATAAAACATGTATCGCTGCGCAAATGAAGCTGAAAAAGCCGTAGCAACCTCAGGATACGGCAAAAAATGTGTAAAACTCGCCGCTGGTAGTTGGCCAAAACCGAACAAAATGTAGAAAACCGTGGGAAAAAGAGGTGTTGAAAGCAAAAAAGCACTTCTTTCAGCCTCAGGTATTGTCAAAAGTACAGGATACGCATTGTATAAGGCAAAATTGAGATTGTTGTAAAAGTAATAATGCGAGAAAGCGAGTGTGGCGACAAGCGCGGCATAAGGTATTAGTGCCAAAAGCACACCGCGATCGCGGCGCACATTCATAAAAAGATACAGCCCAAAATACAGGCTCAAAGCCAAAAACAATATGCTGTCTATGCCAAAGCTGAGCGCGGCCAACAATGCGTAGATGTATAAATAACCGCGCACATTTTTATGACTCTTATTATTATGAATGCGCCAGGCCAAGAATATTGCGGCGCCAAGGAGCGCCAGCATTATTGGCTGGCGCGCATACATTGTTCCGAACTTCCATGCATATGTTCCCAATCCCATGAGCAATATGCTCAATGCCGCTATCCAGCTTACACCTACTACTTCTTGTATAGTCGCATACAAAAATCCGAGGCCAATAATGGTAAATATTGGGAACAACATGGTCAATGCCAGCTCTTTTTTAAATCCAGCCGACAAAATCTCTGGCGGCATATTTTTTGTAGTTAATAAGGGTCCAATAAATTCCGCAGCTACATGCAAGGGAGTTGTCAAAAGGCTTACCATATAGCCCCGAATCCCCACTGATCGCCCATTCATAACTGTTACATCAGGATGCACAAAATAATGTTTGTCGGCAGAAAATGAGCCCATATCAATACTGTGGTGCTTCACTATTGCCTCTCCAGTAAAATATTGCGGTGCGTCGTTTGAATTGTACAGACCGACCGCAGAAATGCTGTGCAGAATAAAAATTATCGAGAGAACAATCGCAGCGAGGCGCATATTATTGGGCTCGTTTCTTAAAAATGGTAACTTTTGGATGATCATAGACGGTAAATGCTTCTTCTGACCATTGATCATCAAATTGGACCTTTGTGAAGCCAAAATTCAAAGTAGGATATGAGGTAAATTCTGCAATTTTTTCAAATTGTGTCTTCCCTGCAAACAAATCCTTGTAGTATTGGCTCATTTTTGGATAGTATTTTGGAATGGGCATAATACTATCATAGCCTCGATTGCTCGTTAAAATATAATATTCTGCCTCATTAATATTCTTTTCCATCTCTAACCATTTTTCAGGTGTATCGCCACCGAATACAGGCATTGAAATGCCTTTATATATGAGAATTGGCTTGTCAGGAAGAGTCAAAGGGAGCCAATCATCCCAATATTCCGTAGCAATATGTGAATTTTCTGGAATATTGTCAAGGATCCAAGCAGAAGCAGCAACACGTGAGTGTGGGCGTGTGTAGATTGCCATGAAACTGAGCGGCCAGATAAGAATGCCGAGCAAAAGTAAGGTGGCCGCAGCTTTTCTGAAGCTTTTTTTAACTTTGGTTATAACATAGATAAATCCGATTCCTGCTGCGAGCGCCAAATAAGGATACATCGGATAAAAATAGCGCATGCTGGTTACAAATCGGCTGCCTTGATAGATAAAAAACCCAAAAAGCCACACGAGCATCATTAAAAGTATGGGTTTTTTTGTGAAACCCATGCGGAAAAGCCCAACTATTGATAGCACAAAATAGACTATCCCTAAGCCAAAAAATGCGATATTGCGAAGTGGGAAAATAACGGGTTGTTTGCTGAGCCACTGAACAGAGGGTGGAAAGCCGATGGATGGCTCAGAAAACGATTTAAGCTGTGCTATGTTTGCTAAAAACTTTTCATTGATGGTGAAATCAAATATATGAGAAGTAGCAAACATGCGCGGATCGCCTATCCGTAAGGCGCCGTAAGAAAGGATGGCGAATAAACAGGCGCCTAAGAGCCACCATAAAATAACGAGGCGCCTCTTATTTTTGGGGGTTGTTAGTAGTGATTCAAATGCGCCGGTAATAGCTAGGCCAATAATAAGTGGCGCTGCATATATGGCAGAGATCTTACATGCCAGCGCAAAGCCAAAGGCAATACCAGACAAAGAGACAAAGAGCGCTGGCTTAGAAAATCGTGCTCGCGTTGCGAGCACAGCAGAGAGGGTAAGGAAAAATGCCAAAGCTGCATCTACGGTAAAAAAGTGGGCATTTTGAATTGGCAATACCGCGACTGCATACAAAAATCCACTAATATATGGCAGTCGCCTATCCAAGCCGTAGGCTCTTACTAGAAGTTGCGCCATAGCGATAACCAGTAGCAAAGTGCCCAGATCAAACATGGCGCTCATATATCTACCTGACAGGGTTATATCTCTGTAATTATCGTAACGCGATCCATGTACAGCTAATTTGTTGAGCGTTACCGGCAATGTCCCATACACAAAAAACCCAAAATCTATATTGTATGGATTCAATGTAGAGACCGCCGGATCAAGATAATCACTAAACTTCGCTGGGACTTTCGCAGCAGTTGTAACCATCGTCAAAAATCTTTCATCCGGATGCAGATGTTGATCCTGATCCCAATTCACTCCATAGAGTCGCAAAACCGCAGCACAGCAAAGAATAAGTAATATGTAGAAAACTGACTTCATATATACAGCTAATTACAACGTAAATCTCTCAAAGAAAATGTTCAAAGGGTTGACACCCAATCCCGCTACATATTCCCGCAAGGAATCAACAGCCGCTTTACTTCCGCAAATGTAATATTCAAATCCATTTTTGTCCTGATTTCCTAACAGTGCTTCAAGATGCGTATTAACCCTTCCTAAGCCGTAGTGGGCTTCATCCAATCCTGTCAAACTTTCTTCACGAGAAAGACATATTTTGAACGTAAAATTAGGATATTTTGCAGCAAATTCCTTAAATTCTTCTGCAAGATAAACCTCTTCTCTTGTACGCACTCCAAAGAAAAGACTCAAAGTGGCACTCGCATCTTCTTGATGAAAATACGATTCAATCATAGATTTGATTGGTGCAATACCTGTGCCC
The DNA here is from genome assembly GCA_965230965.1 of uncultured Gammaproteobacteria bacterium. Classification (GTDB taxonomy): domain Bacteria; phylum Patescibacteriota; class Microgenomatia; order UBA1406; family HO2-37-13b; genus OLB23. The sequence continues at coordinate 542,269 of OZ246401.1, read as the reverse complement.
GTTGCGAGGAAAATTTTGTGAGTGTGCGTGGGTTTTAAGGTGAAAACGCCTGCTGGGCCCTTAAACATTGCCTTTTGGCCAACGGGAAGATTTAGGAGAAAGTTTGATCCAAGGCCCCCAGGTATTGTTTCTACAAGCAAATCAAATGAATTGTGCAAAAAATCAGCGGAAGCTATGGAATATTGACGATAGTTTGTATCGATTTTGAGGAGCATGTACTGACCTGCTACAAAATCGATGGTTTGGCCCTCTGGAATAGTGAATTGGTAATACCAAATCTCGGGCGCAATTTCTGTTTTTTTCGTGAGTGTTGCTTCGTAGTCTTGGATCATAGCAGCATTATACCAGCAAGCCCAGGGCTTAAAAAGCTCGTGTCTTTCTCCTAGAACACTAAGAAAAATTTAATCTTTACTTTATAGACTGCCCATTATGGCTTCACCACATGAAAGAAAGATCTATGTACCGGGATCTAGATACCACGTATTCAATCGAGGTGTCAACAAAGCTATTGTCTTCCATTCACCTGAAGATTACATATATTTTACCGAGAGCATGATGCTATACCTCCTTCCAAAGGAAAAGCTTATTGATTATCTTTACGAGCAAGGATACCCACCGAGAAAAATTTTACATTTATCTTCGAGAGTTAAAGGCTTGATGAATTATTCAAATGAGATTTCCCTCATAGCCTACTGTTTAATGCCAAATCATTTCCATTTACTTCTTGAGCAAACTAACGAGATGAGTATGACAAATTTCATGACATCGCTAATGATTAAGTACGCTATATATTATTCACGAAAATATCATCATGTCGGACCGCTGTTTCAGGGTCGATATAAGGCTATCAATGTGCTTAATGAGACATATTTTCGAGTTGTATTCAACTACATTCACGAAAATCCTCGCAGCCTCATTGATTTCCAGAACAATCCGGAGACCTATCCCTGGTCAAGTATTAATGATTACAAAGATGAGTTCGCAGGTCGGCCTTGGATAACAAAGACACGAGCTTTTTAAGCCCTGGGCTCAGAGGCGCGAGCGCTGGATAGTTTCTGCCTCGACGAGCTCGCGCGGGCGGCCATATTTCAGGCGAGACAGCTGAATAATCGCTTCGGCGATTTTTGGATTCGCCTGTTTTGTGTACTCAACAATATCGCGCGTCATGTCAATTGAGAACGGCGGAATAGGCTCATTACGCACAATGGTCTTCATATATGCGTGATATTTATCAACATTTATCAAATCGGTCTCGCTAAAGACCGGCTGGAATTCGCGGGCAATATACGATGCGTCGGTTACGCCAACACGGAAACACATGATTGTACCGACGTTACCAAAGACCGCGTTTTTAACTTCATCGTCCATTTGGCCGATAAACTGATTCGCGACAGTGAGCCCCAAACGATATTTACGTGCCTCTGAAAGAATAACGGCGAAATCTGGCGTAGCAAAATTTTGAAACTCGTCAACGTACAGGAAGAAATCTTTACGCTGTTCTTCTGGAATTTCTTGGCGCGACATAGCAGCCACAAGTATCTTTGGAATGAGGACAAGACCAAGGAAGCTCGAGTTCTCCTCACCAAGCTTACCCTTACTCAAATTAATGAGTAAAATCTTTTGATCATCCATGACTGATCTGAAGTTAAAAGAAGATTCGGATTGACCAATAATATTACGAATAACCGCATTCGTAACAAAACGGCCGAATTTCGAGACAATGTAATCAAGTGTTTCAGATTTATGGAAGTCGCTTGTCTGAGCAATTTGGTCTGTCCAGAAGCGACGAACTATTGGATCAGTAAGCTTTGGAAGAAGCTCCTGCACATATTTTGGATCTGTAAGAATGCGTACGACCTCAATAAATGTTGTGCCCTCATCGGCCATTACCGTCAACATAGCGTTACGCACGGTGTGCTCAAAGCGCGGGCCAACAATACCCGTTCTCTGCGGGTCGTACAACTTATACATGAGGTTGATGATCGCGGTGGTAATAAAATGCTTCTCCTGTTCACCGCGAGCCTCTAAAAGATTCAGCCCGATAGGGCGTTCTGTATCTGAGGGATCGAAATAAATAACGTCTTCTGCTCTTTCTGGTGGAATATATTGCAGAATGCCTTCTACAAGATCCCCGTGTGGGTCAATCACACAGACACCATGGCCGGCCTTAATATCTTGAATGGCCATGTCTTTTAACAGTTCAGATTTACCCACACCTGTTTTTCCGATGATATATAAATGTCTGCGGCGATCCTCTTGCAATACATGAACCTGTCGCCGCACACCACGATAATGCCCGTAGCCAAGATACGTGCCGCCGCTTTCGGCAACCTCTGATGCTACGGGGGCCGTCTTGGCCTTCAGCCAGTGAATAAATGGCGTTTCAACGGTCTTATTCGGCAAATGGAAAATCGTTGCAAGCTCCTCAGATGATAAAATCGACACCGACTTCATAAATGGCAGATCAAACACGGGGAAGAATTTATATATAAAATTCACCATAAATCCGTATTTGAAAAATATTTTAGTGGTGCCAAAACTATTTTGATCTGAGGCAAACTGGTTAAATGCCGTCTTCATATTTTTCACATGCATCTCGGCGAGTTTTTTATCCGGGGATGTTGCGACAACTCGAATTGCCACATCATATCCAGGTTTTGACAACTTTTCGCCAATTCTTTCTAGTCCTTTTTGATCAACTTTAAAGGTAGCTTTATCCGGCGTAGCCTCATTTTTCTTCTGTTTTGCGACGTGTGACTTTCCCTCTTCTTTGTACTTCGATTCTGTCGTACGCACAAGAATCTGCAAAACCATACCCTCGCCTTCGCTCATTTTTGACAAAGGTGATGTCACCGCTGACAAAGAGTCATACGGCAGTTCCTTAAATGTTCGAATAGGCTCATAATCATCATGTTTCAGCTTCAATCCAGCATACGCAACGTGTCCACTTTCACTAAAAATATGCTGTTCCTCAACAACTGAAATGTCGCAAGCAGGATAAAACGCGTAGATTTGCTTCTCAACAAGATCTTTCAACTTATTTGGCACAGTTATATAAAATGCAATCCTCCCAGGCGTGCCTATAATTTCAAAAGCAAGCGTGTCTTCAATATCCAAAAATGACCAAAATCCACTATTTTTGAGCGAAGCAAACGAGGCAAACATCTGTTCTGCAGCATCAATTTTCAGCTCGTTATCTTTGGGAAGACGAATTTCCATGGTGACAGACTCGAGGGCATGCTCCTCACGCTTTTTCATCTTGATAAGCATGACAACCACGTACAAAACTGCCGCTGAAAATGCGAGCGCAATAACGACGGCAATGAATATGATAAATGTAAGGATTAGGCTATCTACGATGCCCATGAGTTCAGTATACATGAAGGAGTATAATGAAGTATACTTAGTTGCGCACAACCTATGAAGTACATTGGACTGTCAATAACTGCTATATTCCTGCTTCTTTTTGTGGTTGCTAACGTCTATGCGTCACAAAACTTCTCACCTCTTTTTTATCGCCTTGTAGAGGTTCGCGACATTGTTTCAGCGAAGGAATTTCTGCAATATATAAAAGGAACAGAGCATTATCAAGCTCAGTATTGGTACTTTAATCACATGTTTAATAATGGGTTGGTTGAGGAGAGGGTTGCTGAACAGCAACAAACTCTTGCAACAAAGGAGAGATTTAGACAGATCTTGGAGAAAAATCCAAAGAGTCGCGATGCATTAATTATGCTTGCGTTATACGAACTTCGCGGTGGCAATGAAAAAGAAGCCGCCCGCTACTACACTCAGGCTAAGGAAATCGATCCCTGGCTGAAAATTGAATCGCTAGAATAAGACCGCGTCTTCTTGTGGATCGTGCCCTTTTTGAAGCAAACCAAATAGTCCTATTTTAGGGTATCTGTAGGATTTGTATAAGATTGGTGCGGCAGCGGGCCCCGACGTTGTTGTCGGAGCCCGCTGCGCGCGGGTTGGAGATCGTCGATCTCAGGCTGCGGCGAACAGTTCGTCCGCCAGTTCACCGACGCAGTCGAAGGTCGCATCAACCTTGAGCTCGTGGGCCCCAGCCATGGAGGCTGCGGCGCTCACGCTCTCCATGGCAGTGATGACGACGATCGACTTGTTGTCGCGGCTCAGAGTCACCCGCTTGTGGCCTACCAGGCGCCGCACGACTGCAGCGAAAGCCTCGTAGGTGTCGCTGACGCCATTCTTGTTGGCGTTGTTTGACCTGAACGTGATGATCCCGAACGAGCCGGTGATGGCTGTTTCCGTCATGATCTGCTTCTCCTTAACTGTGACGAGCGATGTTCCTGTGATCGCACGACGAGCGCGCGGACAGAAACTAGAATAGTGAATATATTATACTATAGGATATCTTGGAAGTCAAATCTGGGGCTGGGAAAGGATAAATCTAGGCAAAATGTATGGATATACTGTGTGTGCAGCAGTGGGCCCCAGCCGGGGCCCACTGCACACGCCGCGTTCTTACCGACGTCCGTATGTTGTCCACAGCGCCATTGAGAGCGCTGCTCCGTACACACAAACCATCGGCAGAAACAAGTTTTCCGTAGGTTCTGGCCCTGTCTTATACAGCAAGGCCAGCACAACAGCAGCCAACATCATCGGAATGCTGGCAACAGTGACTACGAGACCATCTCGCGTGCGAACTCGACAAGCTCCAATCGCGAATAGGATCAGGTAGATCGCTACAAAAACCCAGTCAGCTGTCATCGTATCCTCCGTCTGATTCAAAACGGCGTGAGCAAAGATTATACTATAGGTTTAAAATAAATTCAAGTTTGAAGCTATTTTTGAAGCAATTTCTCTATATCAACCGCATCATTTACCAGCGCATCCGCCAGCTTATTCTTCTCCCGCATCACATGCGTATAGCTGACCGGAAGCCCCAGCTCTTTTTCATACGCTCGAATTTGATCCACATAGGCCTGAATGTGCGCCTGCTTTATCTTGAACACCCCTTTGAGCTGCTGCACAACCAAAAGTGAGTCTGCATGCCATTCCACTTTTTCTATCGGATATTGAGGCTTCAATGTAGAAATAAGAAGCTCATAGGCCTTCATGACAGCCCGATATTCCGCAGTGTTGTTTGTTTCAATTCCAATGTCTTCACGATGCGCAAAAAGCACATGATCGTGCTCGTTATAAAACACAATGCCGATCGCAGCCGGGCCAGGATTCCCCTTTGAACCCCCATCTGTAAAAACTTTCAGTTTCATTTGGAACTATTATAGCGGGAAAATCCGCCAAGGAAATAGATAAGGCCATAATAGAGACAGCCAAGACCATATGTGAGGCTACGGAGGAAGTTGATCGAGGAGGCTTCGGGAAAGTAGCGACAGGGCGAGCTTATCTCACCGATGCGATTGCCACGGGCAAGAAGTTGAAGGAGGATTTGATTGTCGAAGACAAAATCGTTGCTGTTTTGGGCGTAATTGATGCTTTTCAAGGCAGCGCGGGTGAATGCGCGAAAACCCGTATGGTATTCGGAGAGCTTTGCGCCGGTGAGGAGGTTTTCGAGGAAGGTAAGGAGGCGGTTGGCGATGTATTTGTACAGAGGCATACCGCCTCGCAGAGCCCCACCAGATAAGATGCGTGATCCAAGGATCACATCATAATGCCCCGTCTGAAGCATGGCCACCATTGGCGAAATAAGCTCAGACGGATACTGATAGTCGGGATGGATCATCACAACAATATCGGCGCCAGCCTTTAGTGCCGCGTTGTAACACGTTTTTTGATTGGCGCCATACCCTTTGTTCTTGTTATGCCGGATCACAGTGAGACCCAACGTCCTTGCTACTTTAACTGATTCATCAGTGCTTCCATCGTCCGTCATAATAACGTGTTTTTTAAACTTAGATGGGATATCTTTGTAGGTTTTTCGGATAGTTTTAGCCGTATTATAAGCCGGCATAACAACAACAACCTTAGGAGCTTTCATGCAGATATATTATCACACTCGAAAGACACGAGCTTTTTAAGCCCTGGGCTTAAAGCTCACCGAGCTTTTCTTTACGCTCGGTTTCTTGCTTCACAAGCTCGAGATACTTCTCGGTTGAAGAGAGTCGGCGGTGTCCAACGATCTTAGAAATATAAGAGATTGAACCGCCATTCATAAGCTGATAGGCAATAAAGGTGTTGCGGAGGTCTTGGACCTTCGCATTTTCAATACCAACTTCGCGGAAACATCGTGTAATGATGCTTCGAATGTTTCGCACAAGAAGTTGTCGACCTGTTTTGGTGACAAAGAGATAGTCTGTCTCACTTTCGTGACGTGACTTGGCATAACTCTCGACAGCCTTTTCAACGGCCTTATTCATCGGAATCACTCTATCGCTAATTTTGAGACCTTCTTTAGTGATGTCACCAAGTTTAATATCAGCAAGCTCACCAATTCTTACTCCTGTTTGTAACAAGAGCTCGATCATTGCGTAGGTTCGTTTGTCTGACTTCGAAAAGTCTCTTAATGCTCGATATTCGAGCTTAGAAAGAATACGCGGTGGTGCTTGATTGTACTTTGGATGAGTTACCTCCAAAGAAGGATTCTGAGCAATAATTTGTTCCTGCTTCAGATAACGGAAAAAGGTTCTTATAGAGTTAAGCTTGCGCGAAGCGGATTTTTTTGTATATCCTTCACCAAGAAGCTTAGAGATAAAACCATCAATGTCGTCTTTTTTGACTTCTTTGATATCGGTTTTCTCCACTGACGCTATATATGCAATAAACTGCTCCAAGTCTTTTTTATAAGCCACAATAGTGTGCTTCGACTTGCCTTGTGCAGTCAGATGCTCTATAAATGAATTAACCAGTGTTCGTAAATCTGATGTTATCATGAATGCCCTATAATATCACAAAGCGGACTTAATTTCAAGCGCAAATTAATTATAATCAAAAGATATGCTTAGACTTATTAAAAACTCTATTTTCTTTCTTTTGCTTGCGGTCCTTGTGGCTTCCCTATCGAGGAATATCTTCCTCTATAAAGATAAGTTGTCATTTTACCACGATTATCGAAAAGAATATGAGAAAGAACACGATGTGAACAAAAAATTGAAAAGCGATTTGAAGAAAAGCGAAGACTATTATTTCGTGGAGAAGGAAATTCGGGAGAAGTTGAACCTGTTGCAGCCTGGAGAAACGGCACTGATTATCCCCGAGGTTACCTTAACGCCTGAGCCCACCCCAACCGTACCTAAGAAACCGTACGAGCAGTGGTGGGAGTTGTATGCCCTATGATATAATAAGAACATGGAACTTCAGGACGAGCTAAACGAAGAAGTTGTAATTACCACACCATCACGTGGTTTTAATTATCATCTTATATACTCTATTCTCCCTTTTGTCATTATTATCGGTAGTCTGTTTGTAGGAAAGCTTGCTGTTGATTATCTCAGTCGTGATGAAGCGCCAAAAATTGAAACTAGCATAACACCTTCACCTGAGCCGAGCATAAATTATCCAACAAATACAATAAGCACACCTACACTTCAACCTTCGTTGCGTCCTACTGATCCGATCATTAACGAGACACAGCGTCGCTATACAAATGGAACAGCAGGCATTAGCTTTTTGTATCCAAAAGATTGGAGCATTAATCATGAAGTTTATACTCCTAAAGATGAGTTTGAATTATTACTCGACAATTTATCCGTCACAAAGAATCCAGTAGATCACTTTAATGGAAACGTAATAAGAAAGGCGGAGGAAAAAATTACCGTAGATAACGTGGAGGCTAAAATTATCGTTTCCTCAGAATGTACTAATTTAAACGATACTGATGGATCAACTTGCCAAGGAATATTTGGGACGATTAGAATACATGTTGAAAAAGGTGAGGATAATTGGTTTATCGAAGGATTTTCCTTCAAAAAACCAGAGGATCTTGATTCAGCGGTTCAAAGAATGCGAGATCTGGTTTCGACTGTCAAATTCCTCTAAAAAAAACCACAAACACTACCTTCACTTTAATTTCGATCCATACATTTTTTTGACCCAATATATGACCGGTTTTGGGTATAAAATGCCTATACGTTGAAAAACGCTAATGACCACTACATAAAAACTAGGCTTACTGGTGAACTCAAAAATGAGATTTCCGATCGTGCAAAGCGACTAGGACTGACGATGTCTGGTTACATGAAATATCTTGCGATAAAAGACGTTGCAGAAGCTGAGCAGAGAACTGAGATGCTCATAATCAAGGATGTTGACGAGATTATGAAAGCGTTGCAGCAGATCAAGCTCAAAAAATCATTTACAATGCTCAACGTGCTTGAACGACGACCAACACATTATTGATACCGGTAAGATTTTGCTTGGATTTTACAATCGCAGATTTGTTTGTGAAGAACGTCCAGATTGAGGATAGAATTAAACGGGTTTTTACAACAGGCCCCTGGCGATAGAGGACTGGCTTTACTTTGAACACTTCTTCAGCAAGCTTCGTGAGTTCATTTGTATAAAATTCTTGTGTATGGAACGGGTTATAGACGCCGCCGAAATACAGATCGGTGAGTTTTTTGTTGGGCGTCGATAAAATGAGAGTGCCACCTGGTTTTAGACATTCTTGAAGGCCTTTAAGGAATTTCTTGTAGTTTTTAATGTGCTCAATCGTTTCAAATGAAACTATAAGATCAAAGCGATCTTTTGTATTGCCAAGATAAGCTAACCCATCAGCACATACAAACTTTGTATTTTTGTGGGCTTTGTAGTTGTGTTCTGCCGTATTGATGGCCGCAGCTTCATAATCAACGCCAATAACCTGCTTTGCTTTCTTCGCAAGCAAATGCGAACCGTAACCCTCTCCACATGCGATATCTAGAATCTTCTTGTTTTTTGCAAATTTTGAGGCGAATTGATAGCGGGCCTGATAATCTTCGAAACGATTTTGAAAGGCGTGTTTTTTTGAAGGATCAATGTGTTCCGTTTGGCCCTTACGGGCAAGGTATGCCAGTGTATTTTGTATGAAATTTGCCATTATGTTGCGGAGCCGGGAGTCGAACCCGGCCTAGGAGATTATGAGCCTCCTGTGCGGCCGTACACTACTCCGCACGTGTATTATACCACGACGAAGGTTACTTTTTTGCCTTGTTCTTACGCTCTTTCCAGCTACGATACTCTTTTGCCATAATGGCATTTGATGTCATGTCGATGGCGGAGGCCATAGCGAGGGTTGATGAAGCTGTAAGAATAGCAATTCCAAGCAATCCAAATGAAAGAATATTGGAAAATTTGAAGTATTTCTCGACAAGTGATGAATCTTTTTCGGCCATATGCTTGTAGTATTATAAAGGAATGAACCGAGCGCGCCTTTTTACCCTCATCTTTTTTGTTGTTATGGTGCTCGCGTTCTATTTTAAATCGACACTCTATCTTGACCCCGACTTAGGCTGGCAACTAAAGACGGGAGAGTTCATCGTGAAAAATGGTGTACCACGCACGGATCCTTTCTCGTATACGATGCCACATTTCCCTGTTGTAGCACACTCATGGATGTCGGATGTAATCTTTTATAAGACGCACGAGGCAGCCGGGATTGATGGGATAGCTATAATCACGAGCATAGCGCTCGCAGCCACTGTAATGGTCGTATGTGGAGCCGCATGGCTCGGGTGGATGTATGTGCCGGCCATATTGATGGCGGCACACTTTTACCCATATGCCGGCACACGGCCGCAGACATTTAGCTGGCTTTTTTTTGCACTTCTGATGCGGGTACTGCTCGACAAAAAAGCCGGCTTTACATTCGGCCGCTATCTGCCGATATTGTTTTTTGTATGGGCACAGGTTCATGGCGGCTTCTTTATTGGCCTCATTTTGCTCGCCATCTGGGCCGCGTTTGACCTCAAAAAACGCCTTTTTATTGCTGTTTTAGCCACTGGCGCGACGCTGATAAATCCTTATGGCTTCGCGCTGTGGCGAGAAATTCTTACCACATTTTTGTCGCTGACCACACACGCAAGTGTCAATGAATGGTCGCCAACTTTCACCCAACTTGATCTTCGCCTTGGGCTTGTCATATTGCTCCCAACTTTTCTTATTACGCGCTTCCCACGCGTGTATTCACAGTTCTTTAGAATTACGTACTTTTTGCTCCTTTTTCTCATGCTTTCATCAAGCAAAATGTTTCCTTTTTGGCTCATCGTAGCAGGCTACGCTATCATTCAGGGTTTTGGAGAATTACAGGCACGTATCATCGATAAGAAAGGTGGCCAAAACCGCCTCAACTTTTTTGTTTACATCTTATTGCTTGTAGTCGCCATAAATTCCATCATTCTTACTACTGCGACAATCAATACATACAAAACGTTGCGTGAGGATGTGTACTATCCAAAAAAAGCAGTCGTATACCTCAAAAATAATCTGCCCCAGGGCAATATTTTTGCGCCATTTGGCTGGGGCGGCTACCTAGTCTGGCACCTGCCAGAAAAAAAGGTTTTTATCAGTGGGCAGATGCCACATTGGGGAAATCTTCTTGATGAATATAGCAAGATTGTATCTTTGCAAAGCCCCTTTGAAAAAACTGCCGCAACCTATAATATCTCAACGGTGCTTGTTCAAAAAAGTAAAACAAACTTTGCAGAATTCGCTAGAGAATTAAAGAAAAACGGCTGGCAGATGGTGTATGAAGATGACGTGGCGCAGATATTGAGAAGACCGTAACCCGTGCAGGATCGTGCCCGGGCACGATCCTAAAGAAGACACGGTCTTATTTGTAGATGACCTTGACACCACGATCATCGGGTACCGGCGAAATTAAATGACTCCTCCCCATAAAGTATGTATAGAGGGTAAATGCGAGGAGCGCAAGTCCCACGGCGATGAGCGCGTATCCGATCGCCTTCTTTTGCATAATCTAATCAATATTAACTTTTTCCCTAATCAAGAACTGTGGCCTATCCTGGAGCTCCGTGTAGATGCGAGCAATATATTCACCAATAATACCAATCGTCAAAAGCTGTACGCCGCCAAAGAACATAATCGCTACGAAAATCGTTGTCCAGCCAGTTACCCAGTATTCGTGCGGCAAAAGTAGGCGGCGACTTATCGCGTATGCAATACCAAGAAGCCCAAATATTGCGCATAAAAAGCCAATATATGTAGCGAAGCGCAGCGGTTTCGATGAAAATGAAACAATCCCATTCAGCGCAAATCCCATCATTTTCTTCAGTGGATAATGCGTTTCACCATTGGTTCTCTCTTTTCGCTCAAAACTCACATATGCTGAAGGAAAGCCTCCCCACGCGACAAGTCCTCGCAAAAATCGTGAATGCTCGGGAAGATTATTCAACATTGTGACTACTTCACGATCAATAAGGCGAAAATCACCAACATTGTGAGGAATATTTGTATCAGACAAGATATTAATGAGTCGGTAAAAAATATCTGCTGTCGCCGTCTTAAAGAACGACTCATGACGTACCGATCGTTTTGCATATACAACCTTATAACCTTCCTTCCACTTTAAGATCATTTCATCAATGAGCTCTGGAGGATCCTGAAGATCTGCATCAATAGTAACCACAACGTCACCTTTCACATGCATATACCCACAGGTCAGCGCCGTCTGGTGGCTAAAATTGCGCACAAAAGAGATAAGTTTAATATTTTTATTAGAACCTGTAAAAACTTTAATATCTTCTACTGTTCCGTCCTTGGATCCATCGTCGACAAATACAATTTCATAGTTGAACTTTTCGACAATAGGGAGAAGACGATCAAGAAGCGCACGAATACCGCCTTCTTCATTATAGACAGGCACAATGACCGAAAGCATGAAGTCTTTTTTCATATTATTACCCCATTATACACGAGAACTCACGGCTCAAATTCAGGGATTTTGAAGTCAAATAATGAAGGGCCATCAGGACCAATAAAAAGCGTTTGGATTACATTCAAGATTAAATATGAGCTCATAAAAAGGAACAATCCTAAAAACGCGTAGGTTATGGTTTTTTTTGCGCCAGCAAGCTTTTCCTGGTCGCCTGCAGAGGTAAGATACTTAAATGCGCCAATCACCAGCATGATAAAAAGAATAAGAATAACTGATGCTCCGGCAAGAAAAATAACATTTTGAAATAGAACCTCAAAACATTTAAAAGTGGGGACGCCATCAACGACGCAACCAGAATCAGCAATATTTTGAACTTGAGCGTTAGCGACGAATGAAAGCATCATGTAATGTTAGTCACATCGACCAGTACCATCATCCACACATTCAAGAAGATTTGGAAGGGTAACTGGGCACGAAATACCAAAACATATGGACTTCTTGAACACAATATTTTCAAGACTCCAGATAATAGCAAGCGTTGCAACAATGACAATCATTCCGACGATTGCTGATGTGATCTTTCCACGAGCCTTATCGACTGCCTCAGATTCACCACCTGAAATGACCCATGAGAATGCGCCCCAGAGCATGTAAAAGAGAGCTGCGAGACCGGCCATAACAAAGAAAAAGCGTACCAAGAATGATAGAAGGTCAGAAAAATTTGGAATTTTGAACCCAAGATCAACCTCATTTATTTGCACTTCGGATGGATCTGCGGCAAATCCAGCCTTTACTGCAGCTGTGAGAAATAAGAGAGTGTTCGCTGAAGCCAAAGTTATATTTTTTTTCAATGAAGAGTACATATCCTCAAAGTATAGAGAACAAGGAAAGAGTTTGTCAAGGATAAAAAAATGTGGTATACTACAGGATATGGGAGAAGCACGAAAAGTCATATTTACGTTCTTAATTTTGCTGTTCATTATTATTGGACTTGGCGTCCTTTTTTCTCGCGCCGCCAAAAATAAACCTGAAGGCCCTATTTTGGGTGGTATTTTTGATAACATCTTCTTCTCTCGATCTACCAAGGTCACACCTACCCCTACTCCGAAAAGTGGTAGTCTCTCAAATGCAATAACTATCCATACAAAAGGAGCCACACCAACTCCTTCTAGTATCCAAGGTGGTGGCAAGGGTGGCGTTGTCACAAATCCTGATACTATTCCCGCAACTGGGACACCAACAGCTGTGCTCGCACTCTCAGGCTTAGGCTTGAGCGCTGGATACTTCCTCAAGCGATTCTCACACTAACAAGCCCAGGGCTTAAAAAGCTCGTGTCTATTGTATGCCGGGGAGGCCGAGGCTACGAGAGATGAACTGAATGATAAATACTGAGAATAGCGCAAACAGCAAACCTACTATCGAACCGATTAATATTCTTCTCCCTTGATTAATTCTGCCTGGATCTGAGCGCGATGTTGCAATAACTGCTGTGCCGTAGATAAAGCTTAGGAATGCAATCCCTCCAATCACAGAGAAGAATAAGCTGGACATTTGTGTGGTAAATTCTCCAGGCTGTGTGGAAAGACAGCCAAAACCAGTATAGAAATGGTTTGGATCAGGTGTTGGTATAGCTCCATCTGCAGTAGTCAGTGTGCCTAATGTGGTTGGATCTGCTTCAACACCGGCTTTTGCAACACCCGGATATAAACAACGAGCACATGCTTGCCAAGCACCAGGAACCTTTGTTACCCCTTGGCAAAAACCACACAGATCGCAGTTAGCAATACTTTTGTGTGGTTCATCTGTTGGAAAGGCAACGCCAACACCTGGTGTAGGCGTTGCTGCCTTGAGAAATGGTGACGGTGTTGCTGATGGTGTTCCTGGGAGTCCCTGCGCAAACACAGGAGAAAAGGCGCCTATATTCACCAGCGAAATAACCAAAAAATAGGCGGCTACAATAACTTTGCGCAGACTCATATATAAGCAGTATAGCTTATTTTCTTTCGACATTGAAGAGCGCACCAACGATTTGGATATTAGCTGGCGCGCGCAAATTAAAGAAATCTTTCCATTCTTGGCCGCTGAATGTTTGGCTGCCACCATCGCCCGAAATACTTACGCTATTCACTTTCCCTATGCCAAAATCAGCGCCGATAGAAACCCCCGACACACTTGAAAATGGGTTCATGCCGCGCTTTTTAAGCTCTTCGCGAACCCGACCGGCATCCCATGTGTCGGTGCCGTCGGGATTTGATTTGTCTATCTGAGATAGATGTTGTTGCGTACTACTATCCGCCTTCGCAAGCATCAGCACATTCGTTATATCCGCAACTTCTTCTGATTTCAACCACGCTGAATTTCCATACTCCTTTCTATAGCCCTGCGCCGCATAAAAACATGGAGATTCTTTATCGTACGCATTATTATTCAAGTCAGAAAAGCTGTTGTAAGGCCCTGAACCATCTTGAAGCCGCTTTGTCCACGATCTTGATGACCACCCTACATCACTCGACATATATGTATAACCACCGTCTGTCGATGAAAACCATGCGGTGATCGGCGTACCGCCCTGAACCAGCACCCATCCCTTTGTATCATTCACTGCCTGATCCCATGCACCGCCTTTTGGTTCAGGTTTAAACACCTGACAACTTTGTGTCGTACAAATCTCTTTTTGTCCGTTATTAGTATAATTTAGCGCATATGTACGAGCTAAAACAGCCTGCGCTTTAAGCGCTTCGCTCGGCCAACTCGCCGGCATTTCATAAATGCGCTTTGTGTATTCCTCAATATTAAAAGCTCCATACCCTTGAACATTTATTGTTATATCCGTACTGTAGTCCTTTTTTAGCTCAACATTATCAAAATATGCGTCAAGAATTTGATCGACATTTTGTCCTGCTTTTGCCCTTCCGAGCGCTCCATATTGATTCATTCCTATTCTATGAGGAATACCATAGGTAAAAAACGCAAATGCGTTGCCAAAACCGGGATTTAAATTACGATCATCGGTGCAATGCAAAGCCCCAAACCCTAATGTTGTCGGAAGATTCAAGCTTCCTAGTTTTTGCGCGAGAATCTGTTGCTGGCGCGCGCTCAGTTGCGCAATTTTGCTTGTCAGTTCGGACTGATACTTCTTTGCCTTCCCAACTTCCTCCGTCAAAAATGCCGACTGCTTATCTACCTCCTTCTTTGCTTCACTAAGCTTTGCTCGCTCACTTGTTAATTTTTCCTTAAGATCATCAATATTTTTGATATACAAAACCGTACGTAAAATTGCTTCTTTGTCATTATCGGCGGCCTTCTTTTGATAAAAGAACAACTGTAGCGAATTTGAAAGATTGTCTGCAACGATCAAATCCAACACCGAACCCTCTGCTTTTTTAATGTTTCTATAATGTGCGTTTATGCGTTGATCAATGATTTCCTTCTGTTTCACGAGAACTTTTTCCGCTTTCACAATCTGCGCTTCTTTTTGCACAATATCCTTTTCAATAGTTGTTAATCTTCCTTTAATAGATGCGAGTTGTGCGCGAATGCGATTGAGATCTGATTCAAGAGGTTTTGTTGCATTCAGCGATGCATTAAGGTCCTTTTGGAGCTTTGCAAGCTCACCGTTTACATCGTCAAGCTCGTCAGCACGTACAGGAAGAATAAAAAAAGCGCATACAAAAATCAGTGATAATAAAACGAGAATTTTTTTCATGTAGTTTCATTATACCTTGACGCTGCTCTTTTCGAAAATCGTGCGAATGATGTCTTCAATCTTCTCTTCTTCGATGGTTATATCGATAAAAGGAATTTCTTTTGAGATCTTTGCAATAAGCTCGTTGACGTTTTTGCGGGCAACGCGGAAGCTAATTTTTGGGTATTCAATCGATTCAACAGAACCAATTTTTTCAAGAAGCGCGGTGCTGGGCATATCATCAACAACGATTTCAACAGTTTTTGTGCGGGCATATTTTTTAATCAGTTTCTCAATATCGCCATCATATAAAAGTGCGCCATGGTCGATGATAATGACACGGCTCGCAAGTCGGCGTACGTCTTCCATATAGTGGCTTGTAAGAAGGATTGTGGCTTTGTAAAAGCTTTGATATTGCTGAATAAAATCACGAATGTTTTTTTGCGCAACAACATCAAGGCCGATTGTTGGCTCGTCAAGGAAAAGGACTTTGGGTTTGTGAATGAGAGTAGAAATGAGCTCAACTTTCATGCGCTGTCCTAGTGAAAGGGTTTTTACGGGTTGATCAATTATTTCTTGTGCATCAAGCATTTCAGTTAACTCACCAAGTGTTTTTTTATATTCGGCTTCAGGAACTTCATAAATTGTCTGATTGAGGCGGAAGGTATCGCTTGCAGGAAGTTCCCAAAGCATTTGATTCTTCTGTCCCATGATAAAAGAAATCTGGCGAAGATATTCATGTTGCTTTTCAAACGGGGTGAAGCCTAGGACGTTTATTGTGCCGCTTGTGGGGAATAAGATGCCGGCAAGCATTTTCATGGTTGTGGTTTTGCCGGCGCCGTTTGGACCGACAAAGCCTACTAATTCACCCTGTGGGATTTCAAAACTAATGTCTTTGACGGCTTCGATGTTTTTGTATGTGCGTGCGAATATATTGCGCAGAAGCCCCGCAGCTCCTTCTTCTTTTGTAGGCGTTCGGTAGGATTTTTTGAGATGTGAAACAGAAATCATATGGAGATTATATCAAGACTTCGACTGGCTTTACTTACCCATATTTGCAATCTGAAATATTAGGCCTATAATATTACCTATTACTCGCTTGACCCTGGAGACTAAGCCATGGCATTCCGAGAAGTGGACCTCGTCTGTAAATACTGTGGTCGGGTTGTCTACCTTGTAAGTGGCATCCCCGACTCACGGACTCTTCCCAGCAGCCCTTCCTCCTGCGAGGAACAGGGGCTGGGAAAGTGCGACGCACAGACTCGTGCGGAAGCACAGGAATCGCAGAGCGAGCCCGAGTAGCAGCCTCCAGACGGCTGCGACAAATCAGCTGGCCCGGTCATCCGGGCCAGCTGATTCTTACAAAATCTCCATTATTAGCCTCATTTTAGCAGACTAACATTCCTCTTGCTAATTATTTTGACGTGGTATACAATATTTCATATGAAAGGCACCTATATTCCACCGGAAGAGGAACAAGGCAATCCAATCGAACAATACACTGTTAATTTGACTGCCTTAGCAAAGAAAAATAAGCTCGATCCTGTTGTGGGTCGTGATGATGAAGTGCGACGGCTGATACAAATATTATCGCGTCGCACAAAGAATAACCCTGTACTGCTTGGCGATCCTGGAGTTGGTAAAACCGCCATCATTGAAGGTCTCGCGCAGCGTATCGTCGCTGGCGACGTCCCTAACACGCTCAAACACAAGGAGCTACTCTCTATTGATGTCACCGGCCTTGTGGCTGGCGCCGCGTTTCGCGGCGAATTTGAACAAAGATTAAAAGGACTTTTGACGGAGCTCGAAAAAGCTGAAGGCAAATACATTATTTTTATTGACGAGCTCCATACAATAGTTGGTGCCGGCTCTGTCCAAGGCTCCGCTGATGCCGGCAACATTCTAAAACCCGCGCTCGCGCGCGGCACTCTTCATGCTATTGGAGCAACAACAATCCGCGAATACCGCCAATACATTGAAAAAGACCCCGCGCTCGAACGCCGATTCCAGCCAGTTATGGTTGATGAACCATCGCCTGAAGACACGCTCACTATTCTGCGTGGTATTAAAGAAAAATATGAAACGCATCACGGCATCAAAATTTCTGATGATGCGCTTATTGCTGCGGTCGACCTCTCAACGCGCTATATCACCGACCGCTTCCTCCCCGATAAAGCAATTGACCTTATTGATGAGGCGGCGGCGGCATCCAAAATTGAAATCGACTCGATGCCGACCTCACTCGATGAAATAAAGCGCAAAAAAGTTCAACTCGATATTGAACTTGCGGCGCTCAAAAAGGAACAGAATGTTGAGGAGCGCCGCGCAAAACTTGAGGCCGAGCGCGCAGAGCTTGATACCACATTTAAGGCGCTCGAAACACAATGGGAAGAGGAAAAACGTATTATCAGCGAGCTTCAGGATTATCGCTTGCAGCTTGACCAGCTCAAATCTGAGTTTGAATTAGCTGAGCGTGATGCAGAACTTGAAAAAGCAGCTGAACTCAAATATAGCAAAATTCCTGAACTTGAGAAAAAAGTTGCCGCTCTTGAAAAAGATTGGCATAAAAAACCAGAAGAAAATCGCCTCCTCAAAGAACGTGTCACAGAAGAAGATATCGCCCGCATTGTTGCACGCTGGACAGGAATTCCCGCACAGCGTCTTCTTTCTAGTGAATCTGAGAAGCTTTCCAAACTTGAAGATGAACTCAAAAATCGTGTTGTTGGACAAGATCATGCTCTCACTCGCCTTGCCCAAGCGATTCGTCGATCACGAGTTGGTCTAAGCGATGAAAATCGTCCTATCGGTTCCTTTCTCTTCCTCGGACCAACAGGCGTCGGCAAAACTGAAACAGCAAAAGCCCTTGCTGAAGCCCTATTTAATGATGAAAAAGCCCTTATCCGCATTGATATGTCTGAATATCAAGAACCCCATACTATTGCACGCCTCATTGGCGCTCCTCCAGGATATGTTGGCTATGATGAAGGTGGCCAACTTACCGAAGCAGTCCGCCGAAAACCATATTCCGTTATCCTGTTTGATGAAGTTGAAAAAGCACATCCTCAGGTGTTCAATACCTTCCTCCAGATTCTAGATGACGGAAGGTTGACGGATGGAAAAGGAAGAACGGTTAATTTCAAAAATACGGTGCTTATTTTGACCTCAAATCTCGGTACACAATCGAAAGATATAATGGAAGAGGTACGAAAGTTCTTCAAGCCTGAATTCATTAATCGTCTCGATGGCATTGTTGTTTTCAATGCTCTAGACGAGTCAATAATGACAAATATCATAGACCTGCAACTTAAGGAGACTGCCACTCGCCTCGAAAAAAATAATCTAGTAGTAGAATTTACCGAATCGCTCAAAAAACATCTTCTCGAGGTGGGTTTTGACGATATGTATGGTGCCCGTCCCCTCAAGCGCATGATAAATGAGCTTATTCTTGACGAAATTGCGTTGCAAATCGTAGAGGGCAAAGTAAGAGAGAAAGATAAACTAACTGTTGATTTCAAAAATAACCGCGTTGTTGTTCAAAAGACTACGATAAATTAACCTGCTCTACCAATTCTTAGATTGTATGTCTTATAGTATTTTGGTATAATATCCTTTACGTAAGAACCACCAGGAGGAGAGCTTGGACGACTGGAACAGTGTAAGCGCTAGCGTTACAGCTTTTGTGGTACGTCTTGACATTGGGGGTTACCTCGGGCCTGACGGCGATTCTGTGGGACTCCTCGATGCGGAGCATTTTTACTCCCGCGAGGAAGCAGAACGAGCCGCGAAGCGCCGCGGCTACGTTATCGATGTCGACTAGACGGAGGTCAAATTGGCTCAACAAGCAAGGGTTGAGTTCTATACCACGGGCAAGTACATCGTCCACGTTCTCCGAGTAAAGGCAAGTGACCATCAACCTGGAAAGGCTGGTGGCTACCTAGCCTCAAACCGGTCTTCGCTCAAGCCGCATAGGTACAATGCGGGGCATTTTCGGAATCGCATGATCGCCGAAAATGTCGCAAGGACTGCCGGTTACGAGCTGGTGGTTTAAGCACCGAACAAGGAATGATGCACCCTCAACGCATCCACCGCCCCGGCTCGCGACTTCGGTCGCGGGCGCGGGGCTCTTTTCATATTCCTTCGTATTTGAAATTATCCCAATAATAGCCTATAATATTACTTCCGATTCGATTCTCGCTCAAGGAGTCAGGCAGATGGTGATGGTACGGTGGCTACACCCGAATTGCTGCGCGTGCAATAAGCCATTGGCGACGTCCAATGGTGAACGGCTGGTGCTCGATGCTATTCCCCAGCGCAACTGGGACAGGCTGAACCGGATGAAGTGCACCGAATGCGGTGGGCAAAACCCACGATACGTCTCGGCGCACGCCACACCGACAACCGAGCGATCAACAGTGGAATGATGCACCCCAACGCATCCGCCGCCCCGGCTCGCGATCTATTCGCGAGCGCGGGGCGCTTTTCATATATTTTTTCTTGATATCTTGTATCGATGCACGATAACAATCTCGTGCTTAGCCTCAAATTTTCGTCTTACTTTCGTGCTTCGATACACGATAGCACTATAATTTGAATCATCAGCAGATATAGCCTATAATATAAATTCTGATCCGCACGTTTCTATGGAGGACAATCGTGAAGTACGCAGCCGTTAACAGGAGGACGAGGCCGTTTGCAGACGGCACCTCAGTGACCGAACTCATCATCGAAGTTGCCGGTGGAGGTTGGCTCGACCTCCTTAGTAAGGTGACGTGGGATATCGGCATGGCTCGGGGCTTCCCCGATGACAGACCGGATCTCGCGATAGGCGTGGCCGAACGGGAGGGCTACACCGTCGTCAACAAGTGAATCCCGTAAGCGGCTTACTAGCTTGGATATGCCGAGCTAACGAGGCTGACAGCCTAAACTGTCCACGACCCCGGTCTGCTTCGGCAGGCGCGGGGTCATTTTCTTGCCCAAATTTTCCTCTTTACCTCTCAAAAATCCTGCTATAATTAATTTTCCTATGACAATTCCTGACATCAACCAAGACACATTCGAGCAAGAAGTACTCCAACACAAAGGCATTGTTTTTGTAGATTTTCACGCAGAATGGTGCGCACCATGCAAAATGACTGAGCCTATTATTGACGATCTCGCACAAAGTGATGCCTATAAAGATAAGGTCAAATTCGTCAAGATTGACGTTGATGCAAATCAAGATGTAGCCGCACAATACAGTGTTTTTTCAATCCCAACATTCATAACCTTCAAAGACGGTGAACCGGTCAACCAGTTTGCAGGAGCACGCGATCGAGGAAACTTTGAAGCAGAACTCAATAAATTCGTATAACTTCTTCTTATTTGTTATCGAACATACGCACAGCCTTGCCATGCGCTGTTTTTAGTTTTATATGCGCTTTGTCAAGGATGTATAAGCAGAACTCAGCAAGCCAGCGAACAGAGCTTGTCATGGGGTTTTTCAGGCCCTGCAACACCTTATCATCACTTATTGGCAATTTGACACTATTGTAGGTTGGAAATTGCGTATGGCCCGTTGATTCTACCCCCTCATCCACCACCTCCTGAGGAAGCTCCACTTTTTCTGGGCGTGGCTCGACGTAAGGCTTAACTTCAGGCTCAGGCTGGTGTTCAGCGACCTCGTGCACTTCAATATGGTCTTTCGAAACTTCAGGAGGGCGCATAGGAGGAATTCGCTCCGGACCACCCCCGTAAGCAGCTTGATGTTCTTGCGCGGTTTTAATTACGTCAGAAATATCAGTAAAATTTTGTGGCATACAAAGAGTATAGCAAGTTATGCTGCCTTGGCGAAATATTGTGATTGCGGTCTAATTTTAGGGGCAAATTTAATAGGATCTTTCATGGGAGCCCTGTTCATCGATGGTTTCCTCCCCGCATCATAATCTCTCTGACAATGCTCACAAATTGCACATGGCCCCACTTTTATTTTTTCTGCACCACAACCTCCCTTACCAAAAGCTTTACATGCACCTATCTGCCAGGTAGATGTGTCACGCCACGCTTCTTTACCTCTGGATTGAGTGCTGTGCGTTGTATAGAGAGCGGCCATATGAGGTGAAAGCTCGCCAAGAAGGCCGCCATAAAAACCCGAAGCTTCTGTGTCACAGACCAGACTACCATAGAAACGTGGGGCTTCATGCTGATCGTAATATGCGGCGATATGACCACGAATGTCTATAATATTGCCGTCTCTTTTGATTTCTGACGTTGCTTTGTTGTTGTGATCTTGGTCTTCACGTATCAATTCTGCCTGTTCAAAAAGGTAGTCGCGTGCTTGCTGAGCTGCACGAACCATTTCTGCATAACGAATGGGGTCGTCTTCTCTTATCGTTGACTGCAGTTCACTCATAAGCGCTATAAAGTGCTGCGTATATGCGCCCAGATCTTCGCGAACTTGCTTTGTAAATGCTTCTGAGGCTTCAACTTTATCTTGGGTCAACCCAAGCATTTCAAAGACACGGCCCTGCTGCTCTTCTGTTGCTTTAAATGCTAAGGGCCGCACTAACATTTCTTCAGCTGTCTCTGGTGCTGCAAGGCTTCCTACAAAGCCTTCGGCTTGTTGCAAAGCATCAAACCTCTCTTGTGCTTTTTCAAAAGAGACATCGTCGTGGCGATGCATAATATTTGTTTGAATAATACGGTAGGTGCCATCGCTGTTAGGAATTTTGCGTACGACAAAAGAAAAACTTCGGTCACCATAACCTTCTTTAGATGGCGAAGAAAGAGCAACCATATTGACGTCTGGATCTAAAAGCAACTTATGCGCTTCTTTATAGCCTATTACCTCATAATGTTCGCGCGACCATTGGCCGTACTTATCTATGGTGCGCTGCCAAGACTGTTCTAGATCAAGCCCTTGCATTGTCCATCTGCCATCGTGGCCTAATTCGCCCTCTACTTCACTGTGTGGCACATAGCCTGCATGTTCATTCAATAGCCCTATCGTTTGCCCATCAAGAAATTCACGGTGATATTGTTCGGGGAGATCATGTAGACGAGCCACTTCCAGAGGAATGTCGTAGAGACGGTCCAACGAGTGCCCCGGTTGGGGCTGTAATATTTCAGCTCTTTGTTGCATATCCCTGCTCGGGGTAGGTTTTTGGAAGGTAGTCGGACTTTAACCGTTGCGGCACAGCTCAGGAGTTTCACCTGAATTCCCCATTCCAAAACCGTTACACAAATAATTCTTCGTCTACATTCTGCATACGCCCCATGGCGTAGAGCATATCTGACAGACGGTTCAGGTATTGTACCATACAATCTGCTTTTTCAGCCTCGATTTCGGTACTTTTTTGTAAAAATGTAATCACGTTTCGTTCTGCGCGTCTACATACTGTTCGCGCAATATGACACACCACGCTGACTTGGGTGCCTTGGATCAAGATAAACTTTGTTCCTGTCGGTTTCTGCTTTTCAACATCATCAATGTACTCTTCAAGTTCGTGTATGTGCTCTTTTATAGCGGCCACTTCTACCGGCGCGTTACAAAGAATACTCATCGTTGCATGAAGGTTTCTTTGGATCTGTGTGAGTAGCTCTTTGTCTTTTGCCGCTTCGGGATAACTCAAAATCATTCCAAGCCACGAAGCAAGTTCGTCAACGCTACCATACGCTTCTACTTGCGGGTCGTTTTTTGCGACCCGCTTCCCCCCATAGAGAGCCGTTGTGCCTTTATCACCGCTTTTTGTATATATTTTCATAAGCCCTGGGCTTGCAAGGCTAACACGCCGATGCGCCACAACTGTAACACTTCTTACAGCCTTCTTCATAGACCAACGCTGCAACACCACATTCTGGACAAATATCAAGCTTCGCAGACATCACAATTGGCGCTTTTTGTACCGACATATTTTCTAGATCAAGCTTTGGGGTATGGCCGTTACCATTAGTGGTTGCGCCATTGCCATTTAAACTTGTTAGTTCGGGCTTTTTGTCGGTATGACCAAAGCCGTGCAGGCCATATTTCATTGAAAGCACCTTTGCGACCGCATCAGGCAGACTTCTGATTTGGTTCTTCCCAAAGCCTCGAATACTTGCACCGCCAATGTTCAAAAGATCATCAACAATGTGTTGAATCTTTTCTTCTGGCGTAAGATACGATGCCATGCGAAGATTCATTGAGATCATCTTTCCTAGGCCTTCAGCCATGGCGAAAAGATCGGATCCTGCTTTTCCTACTCCATTAATAAAGACTTCGAGTGGAACGCCTGATTCATCTTCATTAATAGTTATATACGCGACGCCAACTGGTGTTTCGATACGATATGTTGAACCGTGCGCAACCATTGGGCGTGGAATAATTTTGTGCTTTGGCTGTGAAATCTCCACAGACTCTTCTGCTTTTTTGTCTTTTGTATCTTCAAGACGCTCTAAAACACCTTGTCGCGACCCATCACGCATATAGGTGATTCCCTTTAGGCCCATGTCGTATGCCATGGTATAAAGCTGCTTTACATCATCGACAGTATGCGCATTTGGCGCGTTCACTGTTTTTGAGATGGATGAATCAATATATTCTTGTGCTACAGCTTGAATACGCACATGATCAACTGGGGCCAAATCATTAGCAGAGACAAAGTAATCTGGACGTTCGGCTTCAGGATTTTTTTCCTTCCATTCCTTAAAGAGTGGATGATAGACAATATCCTGGCCTCCGCGCCATGTCTGACGATATTCAAACTCGTAAACCGGCTCAATGCCTGAAGAAACACCCGCAAGCACACTTGTTGTGCCGGTTGGTGCAACGGTTAAGAGCACTGCGTTGCGAATACCATATTTTTCAATACCTCTCTGAATCTCTTCGGGGAGTCTTTGAATATGGAAACCCTTGAGATATTTTTCCTTAACAAACTTCGGGAAGGCGCCTTTTTCTTTTGCAATCTCTACTGATGCAATATAGGCATTGTCACGAAGCGTTTGGAACATCTTATTAACGATAGGGAGGGATTCATCAGAGCCGTAGCGCACTTTCATTTTTATAAGGGCGTCGGCGATGCCCATAATGCCGAGGCCTGTGCGACGAATATCTTTTGCTGCCTTTTCATTTTGATCAAAAAAGTAGAAAGTGTCATCGATAACGTTGTCAAGGAAGCGCATGGCGACCTGCACATCTTTACCAAATGCGTCAAAATCAAATTCTTCTTTCTTTACATATGCGGCAAGGTTCATTGCACCAAGGTTACATACCGCCCATCCACCAAGAGGTTGTTCACCACATGGGTTCGTAGCGAGAAGTCGCTCGAAATAATAGGTATTACTTCTCTTATTACTTCTGTCCAAGAAGTGAAGTCCTGGTTCGGCTGATTGCCAAGCGGCCTTACAAATTAAGTCCCAGAGGTGCTTGGCTTTTATTGTCTTATAGATGCGAACCTTGCCTCCCATTGCCTTCCATTCTTCAATCTCGCCATTCCATTTTGCGTCATAGCGAGGATCATCGATATCAGGGAAGACCAAATCCCAATCGCCATCTTTCTTCACTGCTTCCATAAATTTGTCGGAGATACAGACCGAAAGATTAGCGCCATGAATCTTTGTAAGATCCTGTTTTACCGTAATAAATTCTTCAACGTCAGGATGCCAATCCCAGAGCATAAGCATTGTGGCGCCGCGACGCGAACCACCCTGTTGTACCACATCATGCGTCGCGTATGAGAATAAACCGGCCCAGGTAACGGGGCCAGAAGAAAAGCCATTAACTGTTTTTACACGTGCACCGCGAGGGCGGAGAGATGAGAGATTGAGGCCGACGCCGCCCGAGCGGGCTTGGATCTCAACCAATTGATTTAATGATTCTAGAATACCTTGTCGTGAATCTTTTGGTGAAGGAATAACAAAACAATTGAAGTAGGTTACTTTATAATCTGTGCCTGCACCTGAAAGAATACGACCACCCGGCACAAATTTAAAATCCTTAAGCACATCATAAAACTTTTCTTCCCACTTTGGTTGCTGACTCTTTTTTTCTTGCTTGGCTATACCACGTGCAACGCGTCTCCACATTTCTTCTGGTGTTTTTTCCAATGGAGCACCGGCTAAATCTTTAAGTGAATAGCGGTCGATGAAAACCTTTTGTGAGAGTCCTGTTAGTTTCATGATGTTTTGGCGAACTTATAATAACTTTTTTAATTCCTTTTCAAAGTCTTCAACATCTACAAACCGTTTGAACACCGATGAAAAACGGATGTAGGCTATTTTATCTAAATTTTTCAAATATTTGGCGACTAATTCTCCTATTTTTTGACTTTCAATTTCTGTCGTCTCTTCTTGTTTTAAGTCCATCTCGACGTTCTTTACTATTTCTTCAACCTGATCCAGCGTTATCGTTGTCTTTCCGGTTGATTTTATTATGCCGTCGCTCAGCTTATTTCTATCAAATCGCTCTCTTCTCCCATCGCGTTTTACCACTACGATTGGTAGCTGTTCAACTCGTTCGTATGTTGTAAAGCGCTTGAGGCACTTTGTGCACTCTCTTCTTCTGCGGACGGTCATTCCGTCATCCGCTGTTCTTGTTTCAACTACCTCTGTTTGCTCGTTACTACAAAAAATACAATGCATATGTTGTGTTACTTTCGATTAGACCACACTACTAAGAGCGTGTCAACCGATCTCAATAGTATCTAAATAGATCAGTTATTTCCCTCTGAGCTCGGATCAAAATTGGCACATGCAAAAACATCGACTTCCCAAAAAAAATTGAACAAATGTAGTGTCTCTCATCATAAACTGACCCAACATAGTCGTCTTTTTCGCTTCGATCGGATTTTGCGACAATTGACTTTAAAGTTGAAATAAAAGATAATGATTGCAGCAATAAAGCTGAGATATAAGTTTAAAAGATTGCCTGTGAGCCCCGAAGAACTACGTTCGAGTATTGAACAACAAAATAAGCCAAAGGAAGAGAATCCACATCCTCAAGAACTGTTCTCGTGGAATGCTCCTTTACGTCCGTATAGAAAAAAATCAAAAGGTATTCTACGATTCTATGTTGCTGTAGCAATCTTGATCACCCTTCTTGTTTATTTTGTGAGCGACCCTATACTTATCCTGCCCATTTGGTCAACGCTGTTTGTGGTTTACATATTGACCGTTACTCCTCCAGCAATCATCGAATATCGTATTACAAAATTTGGCCTTGAAATTGCTGGAACTACATATCCGTGGAATATTCTGAGTAGCTATTACTTTATAAGGCGCTTTGATTATGATGTCTTAACGGTCCAGGGTGACCAAGAAAATAATACATTTCTCTATCTTGTTGTCCCGGATACAAAAACAAAGGATACGGTTACAAAACTTCTAGCAGAACACCTGGTGTATTTAAAAGAACCACGGCTTACCACAACAGATAAAATGGCTGGCTGGCTTACTTCGCTGTTGCCTGATGAAGAAGAGTCTCAAGCTGATCTTTCAAAAACTGAGGCTTAGTTTCTTTGACACCAAATAGTCGTGCCCAGATCATTATTCCCTCATCTGAGCTCACAACACTTGCATCAAGCTCCTGAGCAAGAACAATTAAATCGAGGTCGGCAACGCTATCTAGAAATTTTGTGCGTGTAGCATTGCGATATCGCTCGCGCAACTTTGTCACGTGCTTTCCGATTTGTTTTTGATGTTCAATATGATCAAGTGTTTTGCCTGACATATCTTTTACCGCATTCGCCAACTCTTCTTCTGCGATAGTAAGGCCACGATATGAGCGCTCTCGGATGTCTTTTACGATTGTATAAAAAACTTTAGCAGAAAACTTAATATTACTTATCTCAGGGCTCTTTATCTGCACGACAGAAAGTAGCTTTTTTAGGTTTTCATCGGTCTCAGGAAGGAACGTTAACACCTCATCAAGAATGGCAGGGGGCATATAAAATTGGACGTATGATGACCCAAGTTGTAAGCCATAGTTATATAGCGAGAGCATTACCTCCTTTGAATTTTTACCTAGTCCTGATTCAGCCTCCATATTGAAAAAGAGGTTTGTATCAAGCACAAATGAAAATGGTTTCATGGTTTTTTAGAACACGTAAATAAGAGAAGTGACAATTATACCCCATAAAATCATGGTGACAATAAGCGACTTGTCTTGTGTGATAATTTTCTCTGGGGCTTCTCCTTGCTCTTTTTCGTAGAGGAGCTGCGCATAACGCGAGATGCCATAGACGACCAAAGGAATGGTTACCATAAGCCATTTTCGTGCCTCAAAGTCAGGGACAACAAAAGAAAAGGCTTCAGAAAAGTTCGTTTCGATGAGGGGTGGTGTTTCAAGAAAGGTATAAAGAGAATACGATGTGATAGTCATCGTGGCAAATGTACTTGTCATAAAGAGTAAAAGTGTTTCTTTATAGGTGGAAAGTGTTGATCGAGTTGCAGTCCCGTGGTTGACAAGTTCGGCATGGCGCTTGACCGATGCGATAAAAAGGGATGCAAAAAAGATTGTTAGAATAAGCCAAATTTGAATGTGGAAGCCGCTTATCAGCTGGCCAGCAAAGGCGCGCAACATGAATGAGAACGATATGGCAAATATATCAAGGACTGGCTTTTGCTTAAAATATAGTGAATAGAAAAAGTGCAAAAGGAGGAAGATGAATGCGACAAAAAAGAATGGAATTGAGAAAAAGAGTGACAATATTAATGATGTAAGCGACAAAATAAAGACAATAAATGTGCCGTCTGGAATTGATAGTTGGCCTGCTGCAATGGGCCGCTTACTTTTTGATGGGTGTTTTTTATCAAACGGATAATCAATGATATCGTTGAGAATATATGATGTGGACGACAGCATGCACAGAAGCACAAAACCTATGGTTGTTTGGAAGAAAAGCTCAGGATTGAAAAGTCGTCCTGCGAATAGAATGGCGGTATATACGACTAAATTCTTTACCCATTGATTGGGTCTTGCTGCTGCGAGAACGTACTGTAGTTTTTTGAGGCTCACCTTAACGTATATTATACAACTTAGAAAGGAAGTGTGAGGCTCACATCTGTTCCCGCATTCGGACTCATATGCGGCTCCCAAAACACTGTCATGAAGCGCTTTCCTGTTGGGGTGTTGTAGTAAATCTTGTGTTCTTTTAAGCCATAATCAAAGAGCTGTTTTGTGAGCCGCACATCATCAAGGCAATATTTTTTAAGCTCTTCCCACATTCCTTTTCGATAATATGTGATTGCTTGAAGGCCATTGCCCGACTTCCCCTCCCCCAATGTGGCCTTAACAACCTCATCGAGACTTATTCTTCTACCTAATATTCTTTTAATATCTGCCAGGATGTCGAAGGATTTAAATTGACTCACGTCGCCGGGGTAGTATGCTTGGAGTACGGGAAGGTCAAAGCCATCAGAGTTATAACCAATAACCACGGATGCATTTTCTAACAATACAAAGAGCTCTCCTAGCTCATGTTCTAAAAAAGTGCGATAGGTATCTGATTGATAATCATACGCCCCAACAACAGATATACCTAAATCCTTATGATTTGGGGCTTCACGAAAAGTTTTTTTTGTTTCGATATCGAAGATAACTGGTGCTCGCATATGTAGTAAGGAGTATATCAGTTAACAACCGCATCTGTAAAAACGTCTTTGAAGACTTCTATTTTAAGAAGTTGTTTTTTTGAAAGCTTGTTTCTGCCCTGTATAGAATCGCGTATTCTATTTTCTGCTTCAATTTCCATTTTTCTAAGATAGTCGATAAGTCTATCTTGATCATCTTCCTCAAGATCATATATTGCACCACTAATAATCTCGTCTATTTTCCCGATTTTCCAAAGAGAACGAACGACTTCATCATGCATTGCACCAATAGCAGAAATATCGCCCATGATTGGACGAATTTTGAAGCCCATCATTTGAATATCGCGCACCATCGCTTCGAGCGGATGGGCCTGCTCCTCGACTTCATTATGTATTTGTTTTATAATATCGAAAGCAGTTTTACGTCTCATACGTTAAAGTTTGGTGTAACAATCATAATATGATAAAGGAGAAAATTCAACAGGACCTCATCTCGGCAATGAAAGCCAAAGAACAAAACAAGGTTGAGGCTTTACGACTTGTTATTTCTGATATTAAAAATAAAGAAATTGATTCAAAACAAGAACTCACTGATGACGAAGTTGTCAAATTAATTCGTTCGAGCATCAAAAAGTTGAAAGAAGCATCTGATATGTTCATCCAGGGCGGTCGCAATGATCTTGCTGAACAAAACCAAGCTCAGGTTGAAATTTATAGCGAATATGTGCCGGCTGACTTAGGCGACGATGTTCTCGCAGAAAGGGTTTCTGCAATTATGGAAGCTAATAAAACACAATTTGCTGAAAATCCAAAACTCATTATGCAAACCGTCATGAAAGAATTGGCTGGACAAGCTGAACCACAACGTATTATCGCTGAGATAAAAAAACATACACAATAATATGTCTTTGTATTTGAGAGTTTTTTCTGTCACCCTCGCGGAATACTTCGCATATCGCCTGAATTTTATTCTTTGGCGCTTTCGTGCTTTTGTAAGCCTTATTATTCGCTATTATCTTTGGCTCGCCGTCTACGAAAGCACACAATCAATTTTTGGCTACACAGAAAGCCAAATGCTTACCTATGTACTCCTTTCTACAATTATCTCGAGCTTTGTATTGGCAACACGAACTCCCGACGTCGCCGGACAGATTTTAAATGGGGATGTTATTAACTTTTTATTAAAGCCGTTTTCTTTCTTTGGTTATTTTTTAACACGAGATTTTGCTGACAAGCTTCTGAACTTTATTTTCTCTATATTTGAAGTCTGGCTCTTATTTTTACTGTTAAAACCAACACTTTTTATTAATACCGATCCAGGTGCTTGGGTCGCCCTAACGGGCTTAACAATTCTCGGTTGCATTATCGCATTCAATATTAATATGCTTATTTCTTTCATTGCTTTTTGGTCCCCAGAAGTATGGGCCCCACGATTTATTTTCTTTATTCTTGTTTCATTTTTCTCGGGAGGTTTTTTCCCGCTCGACATTCTCCCCGAGAGCATATATAAACTTCTCCTTTTAACACCTTTCCCTTACTTCTACTTTATTCCTACTAAGATTTACATGGGCTATACAAGCACTGATCTCGCAAGTTATGTGGGGGCAACTATTTTATGGACAATTATGAGCAGTTTCATTGTGTTATACGTTTGGAGGAAAGGTCTGAAAGGATATAGCTTTTATGGCAGGTAAATACTTAAAAATCTTTTGGATGCTCTCGAAGTATTCGATTGCTACAGCAACCCAAAGCAAGGTGTCAACCTTGTTATTTACCATTGCTAAAATTATTCGATTTGGCATGTTCTTTTTCTTCATATATTATTTGGTTGCGCATACCAAAACTATTAAGGGCTATTCTGTTGATCAAGCACTTATCTTTTTCATCACCTTTAGCATTATCGATTCCACATCGCAGGCGCTTTTTAGGGAGGTATATCGTTTTAGACAAATGGTTGTGTCGGGTGAATTAAATACGGTGTTGGTCAAGCCATATCCTGTTTTATTGCGCGTGCTTGTTGGTGGTGTAGACCCTATGGATATTGCTATTTCTGTGGGCTATGTCCTCATGGCAATCTATCTTATTCACGCATCTGGAGGGGCTTCGGTTCTTTCCATTACTATGTATGCTTTCTTTATTTTCAATTCCATGGTCTTGGCTACTGCCTTTCATGTAGCAGTGCTTGCTCTGGGTATTAGAACAACAGACATTGATCACAGCATTCTTATTTATAGGGATCTCACTGCTGCGGGTAGGTTTCCACTGGAAATTTATAAGGAGCCCTTCAGATCAATCTTGACGTTTGTTGTACCAATTGGCATTATGATGTCGTTTCCATCGCAAGCTTTGTTTGGAACATTGGGTCTTTTGGCTGGGATCGTCGGAGTTGTGTTGGCGTTTGGATCTTTATGGCTTTCTATTCGATTCTGGAATTCTGCACTTCGTTCATATCAAAGTTGGGGCGGATAATTTGTGATAAAATCAGGTTATGCACATTCGCCAAGAGGTTGGCTTGACATTCGACGACGTTCTTCTTATTCCACAAAAAACTACTATAGCTTCTCGGAAAGATGTTGATGTAGCAACTCGTTTGACTAAGCGTATTTCGTTGGATATTCCTATTGTGTCGGCAAATATGGATACGGTAACTGAAAGCGCTATGGCAATTGCGATGGCAGAAGCTGGAGGCATCGGAATCATTCATAGATTTTTGCCAGTTGCGAAGCAAGCACAGGAAGTGAGCAAAGTGAAGAAAAAAGGGTTGAAAGTTGGAGCGGCAATAGGCGTCAAGGGTGATTATGCTGAACGCAGCGAAGCATTGGTGGCGGCGGGGGTTGATGTACTCGTTCTCGACATTGCACATGGGCATAGCATCTTTTTGCTGAATGTGTTGAAAGAATTAAAAAATCGTTATAAAAAAGTGGATATAATCGCGGGGAATGTTGCGACTTATGAAGGTGCCCGCGAATTGATTAAATATGGCGCGGATGCAATAAAGGTTGGCATAGGGCCGGGATCGATTTGCATCACGCGACTTGTTGCTGGAGCTGGCGTACCGCAGCTGACGGCAGTGATGGATGCGGTACGCGCTGCAAAAAAAGCAAATGTGCCTGTTATTGCCGATGGCGGCATTAGGAGATCCGGCGATATTGTTAAGGCGCTGGCCGCCGGAGCAGGTACAGTTATGATGGGATCATTTTTTGCTGCATGCAAAGAAAGTCCCAGCCTTCTCTTTGAAAAGGATGGCAGAAAATTTAAGTTAACAAGAGGGATGGCATCGTCTGCGGCTTATAAGGATAAACAAAAACACGATGCAGAAAAAGGCGCTAATGGAAATAGCGAGGAAGTAAAAAACTACACTGCCGAAGGCGTTGAGGCAATTGTTCCTTACAAAGGCTCCGTGCACACGATCTTGCAGGAACTCGTTGGTGGCGTGCGCTCCGGGTTTTCATATTGTGGATCAAGAAATATTGAGGAATTGTGGGAAAAAGCAGAATTTGTACGCATCACGCCAAATGGATTGGCTGAATCACATCCACACGACGTCCTTACGGTATAATAGCTACAACATTTCTCTCATCTATGAAATATTTTGTAAAAACATTTGGTTGTCAGCAAAATGTTGCTGACTCAGAAAGAGTTGAGGCGCGTCTACAGGCACGCGGAATGACTCCTGCGGCTTCATATAAAGACGCAGATCATATTGTTATCAACACGTGCATGGTGCGCGAGAAAGCAGAAAATCGCGTATATGGACTCGTTGATAATCTTGCAAAATTAAAAGAAGAAAAGCCATCACTTAAGATTGTTGTGACAGGCTGTATGGTCGGAGTTGCCTTTCGAGATAAAACCGGCAAGGTTCTTAAAAAGATCAAAAAGGCGATGCCGGCAGTTGATGAGTTTATGCCGATTGAAGAAGTTGGCTTTGACTTTGCCCCTATTCGCACCAGCAAAACTGCTGCATGGGTTCCCATTTCTAATGGCTGCAATAATTTCTGCACATTTTGTATTGTACCCTTCACGCGTGGTCGCGAGGTTTCAAGGCCTTATGAAGACATAATTGAAGAATGCAAAGAGCTCCGAGCAGATGGTTATAAAGAAGTCACTCTGCTTGGCCAAAACGTAAATTCCTATGGCGCAGATCTTGTTGTTGGCGAAAAAAACATTCAAGTTATGCGTGACTTGCCTGAAAAAACATACTTTGATGACAAGCCGCAAAAAACAGGGCACGAACCTAAAGAAGACACGGTCTTCTTAATCAACGGTCGTGCAGTCGAACCCGTCTATGTAAAACATCTTGGCCGACTACGCATCCCCACACTCTTCCCTCACTTACTCGAAGAGATTGCACAAATGGGTTTTGAGCGCGTAGATTTTGTGTCGTCAAATCCGTGGGACTTTTCTGACGAGGTAATCGATGTTATGGCGCGCAATCCTAATATCACCCGCGTGCTCCACCTCCCTCTTCAACACGGTGACAACAATGTATTAAAACGCATGAATCGTTGGTATTCGCGCGAAGAATATATGGCAATCATTGATAAAATCCGCACAAAAATCCCTGACATTAAATTTACTACCGATATTATCGTGGGTTTTTGTGGCGAGACAAACGAGGAATTTGAAAACACTGTCGACATGTGTAAAAGAGTTGGCTTTTACAAAGCCTATGTCGCCATGTATTCCCAGCGGCCAATGACTGCGGCAACAAAAATAATGGCCGATGATGTGCCGCACAAAGAAAAAAAACGCCGATGGCAAGTATTGGAGCAGCTTGTCAATAAACCTCACGTCGAATCATACGGTGAGGATCAATATCATATGCATAAAAAGACAAACTATGCACATTGAAGAAGCATTTACATTTTGCCCTCGTTGCGGGGAAAAACTTTCGTTACACAAAGGCGGTTTCCCCGCCTGTTCACATTGTGGTCTTCATTTTTATATAAATCCAAAACCAACAACGGCTGTGGTTATTTTCGATAAAGCCGGCAATATTCTTTTATCAAAACGCGGAATAGAGCCATTCAAAGGGCTTTGGGACTTGCCCGGCGGGTTTATAACCACTGGCGAAACTATTGTAGAATCTGCAAAACGGGAAATTCGCGAAGAATTAAAAGTCGACATAGATATTGATGAAATATTTGATGCTGTCTTCGATGAATATGAATACCAAGGCATAATCTACCCCACTTTAGCTACTGTTTTGTCGGCACATATTGTCTCTGGTAATTTAAAAGCATCTGACGACGTGGTGGACTTTGCATTTTTCTCTCCCAAGGACGCAATACAACAAGAACTCGCATTCACAACTGTAGACAAAGCAATAAGGATAGCAACGGGCTTAGAATAATTCCCGCATAATTACCGACTTATTAACGCAGAGACCTTTCTACCAAGCTGAACCGCGTAGTTCGTACCCCTATCGTAAGGATATGTCATGTCGAGGTTAGCTATATATAGATTAGGAGTAGGGGTTATAAAATCAGGTTTATTTTTCACAAAAGTGGCATCAAAAATAGGCTGAGCGAAAGGCCCTACAAAATCATAGGTATTTATAACTTTGAAATCTTTAGTAATAAACTTTTTTAGTCCACCTAAAACCTCTTTCTGAAACTCGTCCTCAGACATCTTCATCACCTTATCATCACGCTCTAAATAGTAACCAACATATGCGATGTGATTATTGTTGTAGTACTTCTTATCAACAAAATTTGTATGCTGTGCAACCAACATGAGCGGCACTTTATCCGTGCAGACATTTAACCAATATGTGCCTTCCAACAAAGGTTTGTCTGTTTCAATAATTAGTACGCGTGCATGTAGATAATTAAGGTTCTGAATTTTTTCCAAGTATTTTGCTGGCAATACTTTTGCAGCTACTTTCGCAAGTACAGGTGAGGGCAATGTTGAAACCACCACGTCATAATGTTCTCCATCAATAATAAATTTGCCTTCTTTTTCTTCCATGCTAGTTATCTCGTAATTCTTTTTTATATTGACGCCCAGTTTTACATCAAGCGCCTCAAGATACTCAATAAAGCTCTGAAACCCATTGCGAATGTAACCAAGATCCTTTGTTCTCTTATGAATGCGGGCCCATAGGAATGAGGCTAAAATATTTCCCGCATATTTACCGTACTTTTTCCGAAAAAGCTGTTCGAAAAAGACTTCCCACATATTGTTACCCATATATTTCCTTACAAATTGCTCCGCTGAAATCTTTTCATAAAAAGGAAAAAAGGGCAGCACCTTTAATACACCAAGCCCCAGGACACCACGAAACTTATCAATAGGCCCTAAAAGGGGGAGGCGAAGAAAATCCATTGGTGAATCTACTGGATATGTTTTGTATGAGCCGTCTTTCCAATATAACGAATCTGTATGGGGTTCGGTGAAATATATATCGTTAAAACCAATCTCTTTAGCAAAATTAATGATATCGTCATCGTTGGAGAAGAGGTGATGATAAGCTCGTTCCAGAGGCCACTTCCAACCCTTCCCCTTAAACCCGACAGCAAGGCCGCCTAAAATTGGAGCTTTTTCAAAAAGGGTTACTTTATGGCCCTCTTTAACCAGGTCGTGCGCTGCGGTTAAGCCAGTTAACCCACCTCCGAGCACAGCAATATTCTTTTTTTCGTTCATAATAATTCCCGCACAATTACCGACTTATTAACGCAAATACTGTTACAACAATGCAATACAGTGGGGAACCCATGGCGCAAATATCTTTGCGGCCAAGAATTTTGGATCCTTCAGTTTCTCAATATCAACCAAGGAGTAACCATAAGCGAACTCAAAATTAGGCTCAGGGAGATAATCAATTTCGGCAGTATAGAAGTAGCACACCTCATGTTCACCAAGATCACTGTGTGGATCATTAGCCTGATAATATGCTGATCCTTTATTTAATAATGGGGAAGTAATCTTGTCTTGTGCTACATACCACTCGCGTTCAAAAGCTCGATATACAGCATTCTCAGTTGGCTCTATTTCATCGTCAAAAAAAAGCGGGTGTGATGAGCAGGTGAGATCAAACACGGCATCAAATAACACGTGCTTGCGATGTTGGAGTATTGCCTGACCTTTATATAATAAACATGCGGTAAATGCTCTGTGTAAAATTTGCTCTCTGTGTGCTTCCCAACGCTCTATTTTTCCTAAAATCTTATCGTTTTTGTCAACTTTTGCGAGGTATTGATCCTCCTTATAATAGTCCATGACTGTATTCTAACATAGGTTTTGCTTCGGTTATAATAGAGGTATGGTCAGAGATATCCCCGTAAAACTCGCTATCTTTTTTATGCTCATTATTGAAGCCTTCCTCATTATCACTACACCGGCTTTCGCAGAGGTGGTCTGTTCAAATAAGGATGATTGTCAAAACAAAATTAAGGAATATGAAGAGAAATTAACAGCCGCTAGGGCACAAAAAGGAAGTCTTACTTCACAAATTCAACTGACAAACACAAAAGTAGAACTCGCACAAGTTCGCATCCAAAAAACACAACATGATGTTGAGGCTACACAAAATGAAATTGCACAACTTACCGATAAAATTGAACAATTGAATTCGACATTGGACCACTTGAGCGTCATTCTGCTACAAAAAATTGTGCAGGGGTATAAAAATAAGGGTGCTAGTATGCTTGACGTATTGCTTTCTCCAGAGGCATCAA
Source organism: uncultured Gammaproteobacteria bacterium (assembly GCA_965230965.1). Taxonomy (GTDB): domain Bacteria; phylum Patescibacteriota; class Microgenomatia; order UBA1406; family HO2-37-13b; genus OLB23. The sequence goes on along the minus strand of OZ246401.1, from coordinate 505,566 downwards.
CCCTGACCAACCAATTGAAATATATTCAGATTGCACAAGAAAACGACAGACTCTTGGCTCTTAGAACTCAACAAGTTAAGGTGAATTTCTCAGAACAAAAAACGCTGCGCGAGGATAAAAAAGTCGAACTTGAAAAGCTTGAGAAGGATTTAGAAGCACAAAAAATAGATTTGAAGAATCAAGTTGCGCAAAAAAATGCACTACTTGACCAAACAAAGAGTGACGAAAAGAAATATCAGCAGCTTTTAAGTCAGGCGCTGGCTGAGTTTCAGGCGGTAAACAAAGCTGTGGAGACAGGGCAAAAGATTGGAGAAGTAAAAAAGGGCGATCCTATTGCGCTTGTAGGGAACACGGGATATCCAAATTGTTCAACGGGCGCACATTTACACCTTGAGGTTCGTCAAAATGGAACGTGGACCGATCCGGGTGCATTCCTCGGCAAGAGTTGGGATTGGCCTTTGAGTCAGCCTATTGAGGTAACGCAGGGATATGGCGTGACGCCTTGGTCATGGCGATATTCATATAGTGGAGGTATTCATACGGGATATGATATGGTAAGTAGGAGCAGTGATGTTATTCGCGCAGTGGCTGATGGAACACTCTATTCTTCGTCACAAAACTGTAATGGCCCGGTGATCAAAATCAAATACATTGATCATGGCGGTGGCCTTGTCAGCTTCTATCTTCACGTGCAATAGAAGACCGCGTCTTCTTGTGGGTCGTGCCGTGTTTAAACAAGAATGCGCCCTTCAAGTATGGGTAAACCCACACTGTCAGGGCGCGTATTCTCGCATATCTTCAAGACTCTATTCAAGCTCGATGTCTCCGTTCATGAACCATATCTGAATGTTCCCATGCTTTGGATGGCTCACTTCGACATAGCTCCATTCGTTATCATCTTCGCAATTGATGATGAAACAACGTGTGAAGCGTTTGCCATCGTAAATGACATCGACCACTAGGCCACCGCCTCCGATAACCCAGCTGACATAACCAGCATAGTGGCGGCGGGGTTCTCCGTTGGCGGACATTTCAACCTCCAACTTGTGAGCTACCCCGAGATGGATAGCATGCTAAAGACTAAGAACTAATCCTTAGTATGCTATCCACCAAAAAAAGTGCGAGACGATGGTAATTATACTATCAGAAGGCTGTAAGAGCAATTTTGAAGAGTAGTTGTGGACCGGAGGGGACTTGAACCCCTGACCCCCGCACTGCCAGCGCGATGCTCTAGCCAACTGAGCTACCGGCCCAAACACATCTAGTTTTTCTATTATACACGAGCTAAAAGCCTAAATAAGATAAGGTGGCGCCCATCAGAAGCGGAATCGGACCGCATCTCATGGGCGCCGGTGCACGGCAGCAGCTCAGCTGGGAGGGGTGCCCGCAAGGGCACTGGCAGGCTCAAAAGAAACCCGCAGCCAGCCTCGATGGGGATCCTCCACCATCAAGTAATAACCATCCTCATCATGTTTCAAGACGAGATTGCGGTGCGTCACGCGATAGACGCGTGTGTGGAACACCAAATTGGTACCCGTCTTCCACACCTGAGTGGTTGCAACACTACCGGGCTTGTCATACGTTGCCTTCGACACTGTTGTGCTCCAATGCTTTAGTGTTCGGGGCGAACACGCGCCGCTACCATACCAAAAGGTGCGCTCATATTATACTATTTGATATAATTTTAGGGTGACAAAACAATCTATTGTTATACTCCACGGATGGGGAAGCAATCCCAGTCGGTGGATTGCAATACACGATTCTCTACAAGCACTCGCCAAAAATATGGGTGATGCTATTCATATTCCTTTGCTTCCTGGTTTTGATGGTGAAGAGCCTCAAGAAGCCTTAAATATCGATGACTATGTTGCATGGCTTGAAGAATATATTAGAAAAGAAGGATTAAAGAATATTGTGCTTGTGGGGCATTCTAATGGTGGGCGCATTGCAATGCGCTATACTGCAAAGCACAAAGACGTAAAAAGGCTCGTTTTGATTGCTGCAGCAGGAATTCCAAATACTCATATTTCGTTGAAAAAGACGGTTTTTATGGGTCTTGCAAAAGGAGGAAAAATAGTTTTAGGGCCTTTTAAAAAGACGGGTTTATATCGTGTAGCAGAAAAGCTTTTGTATAAAGCAGCAAGGGAGAGTGATTATTATAAAGCCAGCCCCGTTATGAAGGAAACAATGGTTAATTTATTGAAATATGATGCGACCGGAGATTTGAAGAAGATAGCTTGTCCAGCGTTATGTATATGGGGAAGAAGAGATACCGCCACCCCATTATGGATGGGGAAAAGGATTGCGGCAGGTATTCCAGGCTGTACAATGAAAATTGTTGATGGTGGCCATAATATTCATGTAACACATGCCGGTGAGGTAGCCACATATATTAAAGATTTCTTATGAACTACACAACAATCATATTGCTACTTGGTTTCATAAAATACATGCACCAGGTGCTGTACGCCATATACTTGCTGCAGCTAAAAGAATACCGTCATGATCGCCTTAGTGAGCATTTGTTACGCAAACACAAACACGTTACGCACGCCTTATTTCATACTGGCATTGGCGCTCCTTTTTCACTGGGCATGTTACCGCGCCCAACAGGAAAGGCGCTGCTGCTGACAGCAATCTCGCTATCCTTGGGCGCATTTCTTATTTTCGCGCTTGGCTTAAGTGGCGCCATACTCGGGCTATTGTTCTCGCTTGGCATTGTGCTTTTATCACTCTCTCTTCTTGCGCCAATTGAGCATCTGTTACGCCAACGCACATATGCACAAGCGCGTGAAAAAATCATCAAACTTAAAAAGCATGGGCTCGTCGTCATTGGCATAACCGGCAGCTACGGCAAAACCTCCACAAAAGACTTCCTCGCCCACATCTTGTCTTTCTCATATCCTGTGCTCGCAACACAAAACAGCGTCAACACCCCACTTGGCGTTGCTCGCACCATCATAAAAAATCTTCATTCGCGCCACAGATTTTTTGTTGTTGAGATGGGCGCGTATAAAGTCGGCGAAATTGCTGAGCTTTGTGACATCGCCCTCCCCGATATGGGCGTCGTAACGGGCATTTCAAATCAACATCTTAGCCTTTTTGGTTCCCAGGAAAACATAATAAAAGGCAAATCAGAGCTTTTTGACAGTCTAAAGCCTGAATCACACGCCTATATCAGCGCCCAAAGCCCACACCAACACCAAAGCGCCAATGACACAATAAATATTGTTGAATACTCACTTAAGAATCTTTCGGCACGTCTACAAAAAGCCGTAAAAGCAACCAACCTACCACCAGAATTGATTCAGAATATTATCCCAGGAATACTTATTGCAGAAGAGATTGGCTTGTCTGAGAAAGATATTCTTACAGCTATTTCAACACTTAAGGCCTCAGAAAAAACAATGGCAACCGTTGTCGGAAGAGAGGGGGCAACAATTATAGATGATACGCGTAATGCAAGCGAAATGGGTGTGGGAACAGCAATTTCATTCTTAGAATCACTCCCACAGAAAACAAAAATTCTCATTATGCCTTGTATTATTGAGCTTGGTGAGGAATCTGAAGAAGCACATCGTCGCATTGGTAAGATGCTAAAGAGCAACAGCATTGAGGCCATTATAACGACCAATGATTACTTTGCCTATATTGCCGAAACCGCGCCAAAAAATAAAGTGCGTCTTTTGACCGACCCTGATTTTGTCTGCTATTTTATTCAAAAAAAACTTTCAAAAGATTGTGCAATTATGTTGGAAGGCAAGCTGCATCCAACCATTATTAATTTCGTTATGAAAAATAATGGTATTTAAAAAACCAATCTCGATTAGTTTTGCACCAAATTTTGAAAAAGACGACAATGCGCTAGCGTTGAAACTTTTGTGTGGCTTAGTCCCTAAAGCCGAAGTGCTATCTGCGAAAAAAAGGCTTTCTACAGCAATAGAAACTATATTTTCTGGCCAGCGGGCATTTTTGTTTTCTTCTGGAAGATCGGCCTTATATTATGCAATAAAAGCGCTGGGACTCCAGGAGGGTGACGAAGTATTGGTCCAAGCATTTACCTGCGTTGCTGTGCCAAATGCAGTTGTGTGGAATAGTCTGCGCCCTGTGTTTGTTGATATTGATAATTCCTATAACTTTGATCTCGTCGATCTCGAAAGAAAAGTAACTTCGCAGACAAAAGCGATTCTTGTGCAACATACGTTTGGTATTTCGGCGAACATGGAGATGATTAAAAATATCGCGTCAAAACACAATCTTTATATTATTGAGGACTGTGCACATGCGCTGGGTAATACATATGAGGGGAAGTTGCTTGGGACTTTTGGGGACGTCTCTATTTTAAGTTTTGGGAGGGATAAAATAATTTCTTCTGTTTTTGGTGGTGTCGCCCTTTCAAAAGATAAAAACATTGCTGCGGCACTTGAGAAATATGCTGGTCAATTAGAGACTGCGCCTCGCTTTTTCGCCTTACAACAACTCTTCTATCTCATAACATATGCTATATCGTTGCCTCTTTATCATCTTGTTATTGGCAAGATTATTCTGAAAGTTGCACGCATGATCGGGTTGTTGTCGCAAGCCGTATATAAAAAAGAGTGGGGAGGACAGATGCCATTCTTCACTCACTATGCATTTCCAGAAAAACTTGCAGTGCTTGCCCTGCACCAATGGCAAAAACTTGATGCATTTTCCGCCCATCGCACAAAAATAAGCACATATTATATTGAGCAGCTTGGTCTTGATATGTCGCCGGCTCCATATCTGCGCGTGCCGTACATTGTAGAAAACAAGCAGGCATTTTTAAAAGCTGCGCAACACATGGGTCTACATCTTGGTAACTGGTATCGAGGCCCTGTAGACCCCGTAGGAAGCGATCTAGAACACCTTGGCTATATCACATGCCCCCATGCTGAAGAACTTGCCAAAACCACAATAAACCTTCCTACACACATTAACATCTCAATGGATGGTGCGGTCAAAATTGTTACATTTATTAAAACCAACAAGAATTCATAATTATGCACGTCGATATTATTACTTCTAAAGAGTTGTGGAATGAAGCAGTTGTTTCTTTTACCGACGATACGTTTCATCAGGCATGGGAATGGGGTGAGACATACAAAAGGCGTGGGCTTACAGCCTGGAATATCGCGCTTCTCGACGAACATTCAGAAATTATAGGGGTCGCTCTTACCATTAAGGTCAAGGCGCGTCGTGGGTCTTTTCTACTAGTCCCACATGGCCCGCTTTTTAGCAATGCTGTTCAAAGCGATCCGTCTCTCCTCAAAAAATGCCTTGGTCTTCTCACCGAATATTTAGTCACACTCGCAAAAGAAGAAGGTTGTGTATTTGTGCGCCTTGCACCGACACAAAAACGAACTCCTGAGATGGCTGAGTTGTATCGCTTGTCGGGATATAGGCAGGCGCCAATTTTTGTACAGTCAGAATTATCGTGGCGCCTTAATCTTCAACCCCCAGAACAGGAGCTCCTCGCCAACATGCGAAAGTCTACGCGATACATATTAAAGCGCTCGGACACGTATGGTGTTTATTTTGAAAGCACTGCCGCTCCAGAGAGCTTTGACCGTTTCTACAACTTGTATCTTGAGACGGTCAAAAACCAAGAATATGTCGGGCACAGCAAGGATTTTATTTATGAGGAATTCCGTACTTTTGCCGAGTCGGGTATGGCGCGTTTTTACTTTGTCTATACAAATGAAGGTAGCCAAAAAAAAGATCTGGCAACCGCACTTATTATTACCCAGGGGTCGTCTGGTTTCTATCACTATGGTGGCTCAAGAAAGGATGAGAAGAACACTCCTGCCCCCCACCTATTACAATGGCACATCATTAAAGATTTAAAAACCAAAGGCTTTTTTTACTACAACTTCTGGGGAATTTCTGAAGAAGACAAGCCGAACCACCCATGGAGAGGTCTTACAATATTCAAGAAGGGCTTCGGTGGGGAAGAGCTTGCTTATGTCAAAACCCAAGATTACATACTTCATCCCTTCTACTGGTTTAATTGGGTTGTTGAAACAGTCCGAAGAATCAAAAGAAACTACTAGTCCTTGCATTGTGGATAACTCTCATTTATAGTTGTGGATAAATTATCCACATATTCAAAATGAACTGGGAAGAATTCTTAACATATGTCGAAGCAAAAGAATCTTCTCCTGTGCTGTCTTCCGTGCTCATCAACACAAAGCTTGAATCCGTAGACGACGGAAAGATAAAAATATCACATGAAAACAATGGGGGAAAGATGTTTCTAGATGGCAGAAAAAAACTTATTGAGGGCCATCTATCAGCATACCTTGATAAAAAAACAGAGTTAGAAATTATAATTCGTGCGCCAAAAAAAAGGGCGCAGAAAAAGGAAAGTGAGATTATCGAAAACTCAAGCGAAGAGCCTTCTACCGGCCTTCCATTAATGGATTTCAAAAACTCGCTTGATGCCGTTCTTCAAAAGGCATCAATTCAAGCGCGCTATACATTTGAAAACTTTGCTGTGTCGGCCACAAACCACGTGGCGCATGCCGCCGCACAAGCGGTGGCCGAGAATATAGGAAGAATCTATAACCCCCTTTTTATATATGGGAACGTTGGAGTAGGGAAAACCCATCTGTCCCACGCCATCGCAAACCACGTTCTTCAAAAAAACCTGCAGAAAAAGGTTTTGTATTGCACCTCCGAACAATTCACCAATGATCTTGTTGATTTTATCCGCATAAAAAATACTAAAGACCTTAGGAAAAAATATCGAGATCTTGATCTTTTTATCGTTGATGATGTGCAATTTATTGCGGGGAAGAGCTATGTGCAGGAAGAGTTTTATCATACATTTAACACCATAGTGCAGAGGGGCGGACAAATTGTCCTTATATCTGATAGGCCGCCGCGTGAAATAAAAGAACTTGAAGATAGACTCCGATCGCGTTTTTCCGGCGGTCTTATTTTGGACATACAAAAACCAGACTTTGAGCTTCGCACCGCGATTCTCCTCATTAAAGCGGAGGAGCGACACATCGACATTGATATTGATGCTGCAAAGGAGATTGCTGAAAAAGTTACCGACTCGAGGGAGCTTGAAGGGACGCTCTTAAGACTCCTCTCTGTCTCTCTTATGGAATCGCAGAGTAATAAAATTACAATAGAGACGACAAAAGGGGAGTTGGGGCATCAGAGCGCGCGAATTGCACAAAATACATCGCCCCACGACGTAATAAAAAACGTATGCCTTTTTTATCATATGAAAACGTCGTTAATAAAAAGCGATACGCGCAAACAAGAGATCTCTAATGTGCGCCAAATTATCATGTATATATTAAGGCTCAAGCTTGGGACTAATTTTGAGGAAATTGCTTTTTTACTAAACAGAAAAGATCACACAACCATCATCCATGGTGTTGAAAAAATAAAAGCAAAAATCGCCGGAGATGACCGTTTTAAAGACGAAATAGAGAAAGCAGCTCATTTTGCATTATCAACATAATACCCACACAACAATGCACAAAAACAAAATTACCACTTGGGCCTTAATAGAGCACCGTTGCAAATACAGAGACCCTGTTATAAACTTATGCACACACACTATTACTACTAATATTTATATATATAGATAGAATGAAGATTCATATACAAAAAGAACTCTTTGAGGAAAACCTTTCAACCTCTTCCCGATTTATTTCATCAAAAATATCATCCATTCAATCAATTCAGGGGGCCCGCCTCACAACACAAAAAGATAAGGTATTTTTAACAACAACAAACCTTAATGATTTTTACCACGTAGAAATTCCCGCAAAAGTTGAGGTAGAAGGAGATATTGTGTTCGATCTAAAGAAAACAATTGAATTTATTTCTTTACTTGGTGTGGGAGATATTGCACTTGTTGTAGACGGAGGGAGCCTTGTTGTTTCTCAAGGTAAAAACAAAGGGTATTTTAATATGTATTCGGTTGAGGATTTTCCACAGCTTCCAGAAGTAGAAGGAAAGCAGCTAGAAATATCCAAAGACGTTGTAGAAAAATTAAACAACGTGTTATTTTCAGCCTCAAAAGAAGAAACAAGGCCCGTTTTAACAGGAATTTTCTTTGGTTCAAAAGGTGGAAATGCAGAGATTGTGTCTACAGACGGATTTAGACTATCACTTCTCCGTCCAGAAAAAAACAAAACCGACTTCCCCGGCATTATTATCCCTTCACACGTATTAAGTGAAGTGGTTCGTCAATCAAAGAAAAGCGAGGCAATTATTGCAACGGTTTCTGATACAGAAAAGATTTTGAGATTTAGCCAAGGAAATGCAACAATTTATTCTCGCGTTATTGAAGGCGAGTTCCCCCCTTATGAAAAAGTTATTCCAAAAGGCCACACAACACTTTTGGTAGTCGAAAAGGATGAGTTTTTAAGAAACATTAAACTCGTATCTGTTTTTGCTCGTGAGCACGGTGACATCATACTATTCGATATTAAAAAAGAAGGCCTCACACTACGGCCAAAAACAACCCAAGGTGATGATTCACAAGTGTTTATGGAGCACGTAGAATTTGAGGGGGAAGAATTGAAGATTGCGTTTAACTATCGTTATGTGCTGGATTTTCTTAACACGGTTTCACTCGAGAAGTTAACTATAGAGTTAACAACACCCACTGCCCCGGCAGTTTTTAGAGATCCAAAAAGCGAAGCATATTTACACATAATCATGCCGCTGCGCACAGAAGAAACCTCAGGGTAATAAAGGAAAAACTACGTTTGGCTTATCGTATCGAATTCTTTTTGAGAAGCAATAATTTTTATGGCTACGTGTGATTGGCCGGCAAAGAACAAACCTTCACCAACACCACTGGCAAGTAAAAAGTGTTTCTCTCCGCCCGTTAAATTAAATACCTCAGTAATCTTCTCTACCGCCGCCGTTGACTGCTTGAGGAGGATTTGAAGACTGGAGTTGGTAAGTATTGAGCGGCCTTCCTCAACCGCAAGGAAGTCTTCGACGTCTTGGGTAATGGTGGTAAGGCCAAGTTGGTATTTGCGCGCGCGCTTCGCAAAGCTTTGAAGATAGCGCGCAGAATCTTTTTGTTTTACAAGATACCAAGCCTCGTCAATTATTAATACCCGCTTTGTTGGAGCCTGGCGAATTCTATTCCAGATGTAGTCAAGAATTATATACATCGCGACCGGTCGAAGATTCTCCTCAAGGTCGCGAACACCAAACACAGTGAATTTATTTTTTATATCGAAGTTCGATTGTTGATTAAAAATGCCTGCCGCCGACCCTTTAATAAACTTTTCTAAACGCGTTGCTATTTCTGTTGCCTCCGGCGTCTCTAATCCAAGCAACACTTTATAAAGATCCTCCAAAAGCGGCGGCTCTCCTTTGTGTGTTGCCACGTCCTGTGTTATGCCCTTTTGTTGATATACACTCACCAGAGCCCTGTCTAACAATGCATCTTGTGATGGTGTTAAATCACCCACAATAACCTTCATTAACGAATGAAGATTTAATATTTTGTTTGAAAGCTCATCTGGCTCTGTGTGATCAGCATTTAAATCAAACGGGTTAATTTTATATTCAGACGATAATGAAAACGACACAAATTCTCCACCAAACAACTCGCACATTTTTTTATACTCGTTCTCCGGATCAATAATAATGACCTCGGTACCCATCAACAAGAGCCTCAGCGCTTCCAGCTTAACAAGAAACGATTTACCTCCTCCAGACTTACCCAAAATAACAGAATTCGCATTTTCTAACGTAAACCGATCAAAAATAATGAGACTTCCATCGTGTTGGTTAACCCCATATAAAATGCCCTCATTTGCCGTCAGAGAGGCCGTAGAGAACGGGAACATAGTAGCAAGCGAGGTAGTATCCATATTGCGCCAGATTTGAAGTTTATCTTGGAACATGGGAAGTGTTGATTTGAAACCCTCCTCCATTTCTAGAGTTGCCTTTTTCGCCACAATTAAAAGAGAGCCTAGTGTCGATTCAACCTCCTTTGAAGCACGGTCAAGCTCCTTTTCAGAATCAGCAGGAATTGTGATATAAAACGCAAATTGAAAGAATCTCTCCGAGCCTTGGGCAAGCTCCGCCTGGAGGGTAAGCGCATCATCAAGCGACACTTGGGTGGTTGGGTCAACGGCCTTTCCTGCCTTTATATCTCCTTCAATCGTTGCTTCCATTTCTGCAATTTTTCGACGAAGGTCATGCAAAATATGCACCGATTCGGTTGGATAAATAAACATCGACAAATAGACAGGGTGATCAAATGAAATGAGTGGTGAAAGCCAGTTTGCCGATACATAACGAGGGTACCCTACTACAAAAAGCGTTCTGTAGAATTTTTCGTCAATTTTTATGTGATTAAAATCTACCTCAACGAATGAGGGCGCAACAAGATCTTTCACCGCAACCATTCCTTTGCTCAACACAGCGGCGGCTGGGTGGGGCTCTGGCTTATTACTTTTTTTCTTATTTCCAAAAAACAACATACTTCCCTATTTAGGTTGACAGGACAATGTCAGTATAATTTTTAACTGGCGCGAGTTTTCTTCCGGTTGATGAAGGGTTATAAAGATTGTAATAAAGCTCAACGATTTCTTGTTCAAACAACACCCGACCACCAAGCCCCGTTTTCTTTAAGAGGCGGAGGAGATGGTCTCTTTTCGGATATAAAGCTGTCTTGGCCCGCGCAAACACATATTCTTTTCTTACTTTTCCTTTTGTGGCACCAGAGATACCCATTTCAAGTGGTGAAAAAGGCACGACAAAATAAAAGTTCTTTTCGAGGATGGTGTTTTTTGTGACGACATTTTTAATAAACTCGCGATATTCAATAAGTTGTGCGTTCAGAAAAGCATCGGTTTGAGTTTGGACTTTGTCATCAAGATAATCAAGATACGACGAAATATCCATTTTTTTGGATAGGATAACAATTTGAACGGCAAACGAAAGAGAGCTGAGAAGAGAGCCATACGAATAGATGGTTGCTTGCTGTTCTTCTTCTGCCAAAAGGCCAAAGTTAACGGCCCCTGATTCAATTATCGTGCAGCACGACATATCTTTTAACATGAGAATATCATCTTTTACTCCCTCAATCTCTACAAAGTTCTGCGTAGAGGACTTAACCGGCGCCGATGGTTTCTTTTGTGTCATAAAACTTCCTTTGAATATATTTGTAGAGGAGAGAGCTGCTGCTCGTCAACAGTAATATTCATTGTATCAAAAAAATACTTACCACCGAGGTCCTTGGGGTTGATTGTATAATCCCCGGGAGGAAGCGGATGGAAGGTTGCAAAGAGCCCATGGTGATTTGTTTTAAGGATGCGGACTACCTGCCCAGCCTCCGAATTTATATAGACCATAATATTCGGGAGAGGCTCGTTTCTATTGTTATGAACAACGCCAGACATTGAGGCTTCGGGTTTTGCCTTTGCTGCAGCGGAGGGTTCGGCAGCAGTTGTTGTGGGTGATGACGTTGGTGATTGTGCTTGTGTTGTGTTTGCAACCTTGTTCGGAGCTGTCTCGGGTGGCGTTGGAGTAGCCGGTTGAGCCACGGCTACCTGTGGTTGTTGTAAAAGTGTCTGTATTTGTTGTGTTTTGCCAGGCGGCTCAACAATGCTAGTTTTTTTCGAATCCATATATTTAGCAAGTTTTTGTTGTGCATCAATATGTGTTAGGGTGAGGTTGTCATCGCCAGAAACATATATGCCTTTGAGAAAATCAGGGGCAACATTGTGTTTCATATAGTAGTACTGCGAAGGCGCAAGTAGGCTCGAAAGCAGGTTTTTTATCCACACATCCAACTCCCGCTCGTTGTATCTAAAAAGGGCAAAAAAAGCGCCAAATGCCATAACGAGACCCGCGATAACAAAATTAAAAGGTTTAATAGGTAAGAGTAGGAAGTAAAAAAGAACGGCAAAGCCAGCAAAGAGTAAAAGATACACAAACTGTTTAATGGTAAAAAAACCAATCAATTTAAATTCAAACGAAGTAATCTGGCGAGGAACGGCATGTTGCTCCATGCATATCAGTATACAGAATTTGATGAATTTGGCGATAGCCCGAGCTCGTGATATAATATACTATAGGTTTACTCGGCTGCAAAGGCAGCTTGTTGATGAGAGGAGTAGACGTTGTTCGAAAACGCAGGTGCTGGTGTTCCGATAATCGTAACCATGGTGGCGCTGGTCGTTGCTGATCCCAGTGTCATCACGGGCAGGCAACCCAATCCTCCTCCACCACCCCCTCCTGTCGAACCTCCCAAGGAGGAAGGCGAGGAGGACTGACCCGGCAAGCGGGTCGACACATGGAGGCCCCGGCGACATCGCCGGGGCCTCCATGCTTTTCCTATCCACAAACCACGCCAAGGTTTATGTTCATTTTCGGGATATATCATATATGATATAAGCCCGGTTCGATACAAAGAAAAGTCGCAGCTTATAGTTGTAGAATTTCCTCAGACAGGGCCTTCATTTCCTCCATAGAAATCTCTTTCACAGCGGAGAGCTGAATCCCATCGTCGTGCCCATCGTTTTCAAATCGAGGAATAATACGAATGTGTGCGTGTGGAACCTCATATCCAAGTGTCAAATACGAAGTAGACTCCGGTTGCACAATCTCAGCCGTCTTCAGCGCAAGTTTTCTTGCAGCCTCCCAATATTCACCAAACTCAGGTACATCATTAACCCAGCGATAGTGTTTCTTTGGAATAAGAAGCGAGTTCCCTTTATTTAATGGTTTTATATCTAAAAATCCAAGAAAAAGATCATCCTCATACGTCTTAAAGCACGGAATTTCCCCAGCAACAATTTTGCAAAAAATGCAATCTTCCATGATACAATGATACAACCTATATGCAAAAAGAGAAGGTAATTATCATTGGTGGCGGCCCTTCGGGCCTTGGTGCCGCGATATATAATGCCCGGGCATTTCTAAAACCTCTCGTTATTGCCGGTTCTCCTCCGGGAGGCCAGCTAACACTCACAACCGATGTAGAAAACTACCCCGGCATTCCCTCAATCCTCGGCCCAGAGCTTGTACAAAAGATGCGAGAGCATGCCGCACATTTTGATACGCGGTTTGTTGATGACAATGTAAAAGAGGTTGATTTTAATGATCCGGCAAACCTAAAAATAAAGCTGTCAAATGGCGATGAATATGTCGCCGAATCAATTCTTATTGCTACTGGAGCAACCGCAAAATGGCTCGGCATCGAATCAGAAACACGACTTCGTGGTCGCGGAGTTTCCGCTTGTGCCACATGCGACGGATTTTTCTTCAAAGAAAAAATTGTTGCGGTTGTGGGCGGCGGCGACACAGCAATGGAAGAAGCCATGACGCTCACTCGTTTTGCTAGCAAGGTCTATATTATTCATCGTAAGGATTCTTTCCGCGCGTCGCAGATTATGCAAAAAAGAGTGATGGATAACGAAAAAGTTGAAGTTCTTTGGAATTCAGAAGTTGAAGAGGTTTTAGGGGAACAAAAAGTGGAGGGATTGAAGCTAAAGGATAAAGAAGAAATATTAAAAGTCGATGGGCTTTTCTTGGCAATAGGCCATACACCCAGTACGGATTTTCTCAAAGGAAGTGGCGTGCTGATGAATGAAAAGGGCTACATAACAACATCTTCTTGGCACGAGTGGGAAAAAGCTCAAGGTAAAGCTTCTCAAGAACCAAATATTTCCTTTGATCCAGGTTGGCGCTATGTAACAACGAAGAAAGGTGTGTTTGCAGCAGGAGACTGTGTTGACTACCTTTATCGACAAGGTATTACCGCAACAGGAATGGGTGCTGCTGCAGCGCTTGAAGTTGAGCGCTATCTCGCTGACCAAGCCGAATAATTTCTTTTTTTCCTCTTCCCTTCTCCATAATTAATCCTTAATAACTACTCGATATTCTTATGGCGTTACACGTTTTTGATAGGCCATGAGAAAAATCGAAATTATTTTAATAGCCTCGCTAGCCATATTAATAATGCTCTTATTGATTCCTGGGGGTGCATGGGGGCAGACACCCACAATTACAAATCCCGATACAGTTTTTACGCTAAAAAGCGATAGTACGTGGAAGTTTGCGCGAAATCCACAAAATGGATGGGAAAAACCATCATTTGATGATAGTGGTTGGGGCTATACCATGGCTCCATCAAGAGGCCTGTGTGCAGGAAAAATAGACAATTTTGAAGGCGATCCAATGTGGGCACCAAATCCCATAAATCAAGAGACGGTTTATTTTCGTAAGACATTCATGTTGAGCGATGCCCCAAAAAGTGCTTTGGTCAAGGTTGTTATGGATGACGATGGCGAGGTATATGTAAATGGCGTCATGGTGCTACAAAGTATTGATGGTGTTGTGGGTGTATCGCAAGGCTATTTTGCCTCACAGTTTAAAAAAGGTCCAAATACCATAGCGCTCGTCGTGCGCGATTCATACGGTGTCTGCCAATCGGCAGCCGTTTATATAGAGACAAAACTGCCGTATGCAGAAAAGTATGAGCTCGATATTCCGCACATGAAGCAGTCGACCTTAACATGGGCACCATTGCAGTATGCCGGTGGATTGCAAGATAAGATGTTGTGTGGCATAGCGATTGGCAATTGTGGCTGCGTCATAACATCGCTGGCAATGATGTTAAGTTTTCACGGCGTCTTAAAAGGTCCCGACGGGCTCAATACAACGCCAGATGTGCTCAATGAGTATTTTTCGAGAAATCAAGAGTGCGATGAAAATGGCTGCGTAAGTGATGGGTATGTGTATGGCGATGTGATCTGGGGAGCTTTGCACCAATATACAAAGAAAGCCAACGAGCGGTTTAATAGTCCTAAAGTTATGTTTGTAGGTGGCGGAGCATATAATCGTGAGCTGACAGCTGCGGATATTAAAAGTGACAAACCGGTCATATTAAAAGCACCTGAGAAATCACATTGGTTTGTTGCATCAGGTATTAATGGGGCAACATTTTCTATAAAAGATCCGCTATTTGAATGGAGCACGCTCGACAATCCAGATTATAAGAATACTGCCGCAGAGATGCGACGCTTCACAAAAGTTCATAGTGACTTTAGTGCTTTAGAAATTTTTGCAAAGGCGCCAGAACACATACTTGCGACGGCCCCCGACGGAAAAAGGGTCGGTTATGATCCGACAACAAAAGCAACATTATATGAAATCCCTGGGGCCGTCTATCTCGAGGACGACAATTCTACAATTGTGCGCCATATTGTTATTCCTCTACCGAAAAAAGGCGCTTATGAGGTGCGCATTGTTTCGCCGGATCAAGAAAGTTCGCATCAATACATTGTGGTCCAAACGAATCGTGGTGCAGAAAATAAAAGGATTGTTGGAAAAGACGACGGCAACCCTATTGTTATAGATGTTGATCCAGACTTTGTATTGCAACCATCAATAACACCTTCATCAATGCCAACACAAGTATTTATAGAGCCAACTAAGCAGATTAATAAAATGCATGATGAAGAGATATGTCGGGGAGGGGAGAATCGAACTCCCACCGCGCGCACCCCATGCGCGCATTCTACCATTATACTACTCCCCGTAGGACATTATTATTTTGCACCAGCCTGCTATGACCTGCAAAAGCTCACCGATCGTTATAAATTGAGGCGGCCGAGCTTGTTTTTTAGCACCGATTATTCTATCATAAACTAAATTTTTCCCTACTATTATGACAAAAGAAACAAAAGAGAAAACAAAACCAGTCCAGAAGGAAGAGAGTCAGAAGAACCAAGCGGTTCAGATGGCAGTTGAACAAATTCAGAAACAGTTTGGTATGGGTTCGATTATGAAGCTCGGCGACCGCGTCAGAGAGAAGGTTAAGGTTATTCCGTCAGACATTCTTCCGCTTGATGTTGCACTCGGCGTTGGTGGTATTCCTCAAGGCCGCATTATTGAAATCTATGGCCCTGAAGCTTCAGGAAAGACAACGCTTTCATTAAATTTTATAGCACAAGTACAGAAAACCGGCGGTATTGCAGCATTTATTGACGCAGAGCACGCGCTTGATCCAACATGGGCAGAAATCTTGGGCGTCGATCTTGCTAATCTGCTTATTTCACAACCAGATACCGGTGAGCAGGCTTTAGAAATCACTGAGGCCCTTATTCGCTCAGGAGGCGTTGATCTCGTGGTAGTTGATTCAGTCGCTGCACTTGTGCCAAAGAGTGAAATCGAAGGCGAAATGGGCGATGCGCAAATGGGCGTGCAGGCACGACTTATGTCGCACGCGCTGCGCAAATTAACAAGCGTCACCTCAAAATCTAATACAACAATTATTTTCACAAACCAACTTCGTCATAAAATCGGCGTCATGTTTGGAAATCCTGAGACGACCCCAGGTGGACTTGCGCTTAAATTCTATTGTTCTATACGCATGGATGTGCGCAAGACAGAGAGTATTAAAAAGGGCGATCAGGTTGTTGGGTCACGCCATAGAGTTAAGATTGTGAAAAATAAGGTGGCTCCGCCATTTAAACAAGCGGAATTTGTCGTAAATCACCAAGGCGTTGATAAGGAGGATGCCCTGATTGAGGCGGCACTATTAACAGAAGTGATCACAAAAGCAGGTGCCTTTTTGAAGAAAGGCGACAAGGTGCTGGCTCAAGGCAGGGCTCAACTTGCCGATAACCTGCGTGCCGATGCAAAAATGAGAGAAGAATTTATGAAGGAAATCCGTGAAAAACAATTTAATTCCTGATTATTTATACTGGTGCGCGGATCGATACCTTTCGTATCGTCCGCGCACAGAGTATGAGCTCCGCCGCTATTTAAAACGCAAGCTTATTAAACAAGAGGTGGCGGATGCCGATGAGCAGACAAAATATATTGATGCAACAATCCAAAAGCTCTACGATGAAAAACGCATCAATGACGAGAATTTTGTCAGAATGTTTGTTGATGATAGGCAATATTTTCGTCCCCGCGGCAAGCGCCGCCTTGTCCTTGAGCTCAAACAGAAGGGCGTCGCAGACCCTTTAATCGAAGACTACTTCTCAGAAAACATCATTGATGAGCTTCCACTTATAACAAGCATCATTCAAAAGAAGTTGTTTTTCATAAATCCTCAATCGCAAGACGAAATTGAGCCTGATGATCAGAAAAAAATAACCAATCACTTGCTCCGACGCGGCTTTTCGTACAGCAACATTAAATTAGCATTTGAAGATTTCATTAAAAAAAAGTAAAATAGGGCCATTACAAATTGTAAATTGAGCAAAAAGTTAATAGAACAAGGCATATGATAAATTTGGAAAATCTCTTTCTGAGGCTCTAATTCGTCAGCTTTCTATTGCTTTTTGTGTCAGTATTGGATGTTATGAATATTCAAAAAATGCTTGCCTCCCTACCCTTTTTCAGCAAGCAACCGCTTGAAACACAGCCAGTTCCACAGCCTTTACCAAAAATTGATCAACAAAAGGTAGAAGAAAAGCTCCAACAAGTTGAACTTAAGGTTGAAGAGGCTGAGTTGCAAGCAAAAGAAGTGCTTATTAAAGCCAAAGAGGAGGCCGTTCGATTAAAAGAAGAGGCGGAAAGAGAGCTACAACGCTCTAAACGAGAACTGCAAGAAAGCGAGCGCAAAGTTCAACAGCGTGAAAGCGAGTTGAATCGCCTTAAAAATGAGTTAGAAAACAAAGAAAAGGCTATCGAGGCCGATCGCGCAGAAGTAAAAGCTCGCAAAGACGAGATTTTAGAAAAGCTCGAAAAAGTCGCAAAACTTGGTCAACAAGAGGCAAAAGACCTCATCCTTAAAGGGTGGGAGGAAAAATTAAAGCCTGAGGTCGCAAAACGTATTCGCCAAGCAGAAGAAAAAATCAAAGAAGAAAGTGAGCGTAAAGCGCAAGACATTCTTCTTGAGGCGATGCGCCATGGCGCAACAGATTATGTTGCCGAATATACACTTTCTACCATTGCCCTTCCTGACGATGGCATAAAGGGCAAGATTATTGGGAAAGAAGGCCGCAATATTAGAGCCTTCGAACTTGCCACAGGCGTTGATGTTGACCTCGAAGAGGAGGGATCAATTCGTATTTCTTCTTTCGATGCATACAAAAGAGAGGTTGCAAAGGTTTCACTCGAGCGACTTATTAAAGATGGTCGCGTTCAGCCAGTTCGCATTGAAGAAATTGTGAACCAAACCCGTCGCGATATCGACAAGATTGTACACCAGGCTGGTGAAGATCTTGTGCACCGCGTAGGGGTCTATGATCTTCCAAAAGAGCTCGTCTGGATGCTAGGAAAATTCAAATACAGATTTTCTTACGGCCAAAACCTGCTTCTTCATACACTTGAAGAAACAAAAATTGGTATTGCACTTGCCCACGAGCTTAAGGCAGATGTTATGACCGTCAAACTCGGCTGTCTTTTCCACGATATTGGTAAAGTTGTCGAAGGAAAAGAGGGATCACACGTCGATCTTGGCGTCGAACTTCTTAAAAAATACAACATGCCCGCCGCTGCAATTCACTGTGTGGCATCGTCGCATGAAGATATTCCATTCGAGTCAGCCGAAGCTGTTATCGTCTACATTTCAGACGGTATTTCTGGTGGTCGCCCAGGCGCACGCCATGAAGACTTCGAACAATACTTAAAGCGCATCAAAGATCTTGAGGAGATCGCCATGTCGCGAAAAGGCGTGCGAGAGGCATATGCCTTACAGGCTGGTAGAGAGCTCCGCGTAATCGTTCGACCAGACGATATTTCTGAAGATGAGGCGATTGTCTTGTCAGAAAAGATCAAAGAAGACATTAATCAAAAATTCCCTGTCTTCCCCGGACAGGTGACGATTACTGTTATTCGTGAGACGCGAGCTATTGCAACAAGCCATTCCTGATATAGATTGTTACAATAAGAGGTTCTTAATATAGATTGACAGGAAAGGCAAAACTGCAGTATTATATGTCCGAGCACTAATGTTTAGTATAGCGCTTTACAAAAGCTTATAGCAAGAATTAGTGCTGGGAGGGGGTGAAAGAATACATGACAAAAGCAGACTTAGTCGCACAAGTTGCAAAGAGAGCAAACCTTACATCAAAGGCAGCAAAAGATTCAGTTAACGCTGTATTTGGTACAGTCTCTGAAGCAATGAAGCGTAATGAAAAAGTAGTTGTTACCGGGTTCGGAACCTTTTTGGTCCGACGAAGAGCAGCACGCAAGGGTAGAAATCCCCAAACCGGCGCTGAAATCAAGATCCCAGCAACAAGTACTCCAGGCTTCACAGCTGGAAAGACTCTTAAGAAATTAGTCAAATAAGTTTATCTTGACTTCTAAAACAGACCCTCTGCTTTTGCAGCGGGTTTGTTTTTAGATATAATCAATATATGAAGAGAACAATTGTGACCCTTGTAACACTCCTTTTAATCTTTTTCTCAGCGGTTGTGCTTCTCTCAGAAAAAACAAATTACGTTCTTGCTCAGATTGAAATTAAAGGCGAAGCTGTTGAATACGAATTGCCATTTGCCGGCGTACTTCCTGATAGCCCACTCTATTATCTGAAAACTGTCAGAGATAATTTTTGGCTTTTCTTTACGCGCGACAACATGAAAAAAGCAGAGGTCCTTATTTTATTTTCAGACAAAAAAACAGCAGCTGCGCAAATGCTGACAAAAAAGGGGAAGTGGGAGGCGGGAGGCGAAATAATGCTGGGAGCCGAACAGAATTTCAAACGCATGGTTGATATGGTAATCTTGTCAAAGAATCAAGGTGTTGGCGCCGATGAGCAGTTTATTTTAAAAATGAAGCAAAGTAATAAAAAACACCGCGAAGTGATAGAAGACTTGCTTGAAAGCGCCCCTGATGGATCCAGAAAACAGCTTGAAGAAGCACTTAAACTTAATATTCAGCTCTCTGACAAGCTGAACGAATCTTTCTAATTACTTTTCCTGCGCTCCAAAAACCACACCAACAAGCAGCATATTTTGTACAAGCGTAAGCCAATAATGATCGACGAGCCCCGTCATCAGTATGGCTATACAAAGCAGGGCTCTTTTTGTGCTTGATTGTTGTAGAGCAATCCATGAACAAAGAGCAAATATAACGAGACCTCCTTGAAGCAAAAGTAATAAGAAAATATTGTGGACTGGTTGTAAGAAAAATTCAGGATATTTTGAAGGAAATTGAGCCTGAAGATATAAATTATTGCCAAAACCTACGCCAAATAATGGTGCTTGTTGAAAAAGGATAAGCGTTTGCTCGATCAGTGTAAGCCGCTTGTCAATTGAATAGGTGTCTCCTTTTGCTTGAAAGAATAAGAAACCCAAAATAAGCGGAATTAAAATACGCGACAGAACACAAGGAAAGCATATCTTCTTATTATTTCTACGATGGTATGCGAATTGCAAGATAGCGTGAACAATAGTTATGAGGAAAAATGCACCGATTGCTGCTTTTGAGAAAGAAAAAAAGACGAGGAACGAAGAAATGCCAGCGAGAACTATGGTCATTATTCGTGTGGGTGGAGATAGTTTTGTATTGGCGAGAAAGCCAAGTGCGAGTGCATAAACAAGCAGGTAGAATCCGCCGAGACTGTTTGGGTGTGAAAATGTGCCATAAGGCCGCAAGATTTCAGTTCCGTTCAGACTCGCTGTTGCAATGCCAGGCGTTGAAATGGAGAAAAAGCGCTCACCGAAATAATAAAAAAGGCCTTGAATTGAACCCTTGTTGATGAATTGCCACGTTGTCAGGGAGGCTTGTAATAAGGCTCCGGATAAGAGCGCTGAAATAATAAGTGGGAGATTTTTCTTTCTCTCATCGGCTATTACAACATATATGATGTAGATCTCGAACAATCGTGTGATCGTATAAAGTGCCATTTGTGGAACAGGTGAAAAGGCAATATTTGTGGCAAAAGCAAGCAGAAACATTGTAAGAACCCGAAGGTGTTGGCTCAGGTGGTTCTTAATCGGCTTGA
Organism: uncultured Gammaproteobacteria bacterium; assembly: GCA_965230965.1. Lineage (GTDB taxonomy): Bacteria > Patescibacteriota > Microgenomatia > UBA1406 > HO2-37-13b > OLB23. The sequence continues at coordinate 484,637 of OZ246401.1, read as the reverse complement.
TATAAAAAAGAGCAAGGAGAAGCAGGGTAATATCAATCGCATAGACTGTGGGTGCAAGATAATCGATGCGAACGCCATGAACAAATGAAAAAGGAAGAAAAAAATGTTTACCAAACTGTGTAGGAAGAAGAAAAACAACTGCGAATAATAGCGCCTGCTGTATTTTGGCTTTCACGTTCACATTCTAACAGACAGCGAAGATTGTTGGTACAATAGCATTATGTTGCGACATAACAAGACAGCACAACGAGAGTACGAAATTACTGAACGCTTTGAGGCGGGTATTGTTCTTACTGGTGCAGAAGTAAAGTCGGTAAAAAAACGGGGTATAAATTTTGATGGCGCGTACGTAAAATTGGTCGGCAACGAGGCATTGCTACTTAATGCAAATGTTGATGTCTATGATTTTTCGCGCCCAGAAAACTATGACCCCAAACGCTCGAGAAAGCTGCTGTTGCACAAAAAAGAGCTCGAGCGCATACGGGGAAAACTTGCTCAAGGCGGCAATCTGACAATAGTGCCGATTTCGAGTTATATAAAAAAGGGCTTTGTGAAGCTCGAAATCGGGCTTGGTAAGGGCCGCAAAACATGGGAAGTAAAGAAGATTGAGAAAAATCGCGACGAGACCCGTCGCATACAGAAAGAATTGAAAGAGTATATTAAAACATAATGAATATTTTAATATTGACTTCAATGTTTCTCTCTGGTCTCACTATCTTTACTTTTGCTTTTGTCATCATATTACGCTCAGAGACACTGTATAGACAATTCTTCTTAATGTGGGTAAACATGATGGGCGTACCTAAAGAAATGCAAGAAAAAATGCCGATGGAAATGTATACAAAACAAGCAAGGTTTGCGAGCTGGCTTTTTATATTCTTAACCTTCATTCTATGTGCTGCAACAGTCTTTATATTTAGACTTAGCTTTATTTAGCAATCTAAATATGCTAAAATATATCCATAGGGGATGTCGGGCATCGACGTGAAGATTGTACTTTTATATAGCGGCTAGAACGGAGTCATCCGTTAAATACAAAACATAACTGCAGAAAAACTCTCTGCTGTAATGGCTGATCAAGATTTTGCTGACGGTTTCGTTCCTGCAAAGGCACGAACTGGCTTAGCATTCAATTTTGCTTAAGTATTACCCTTTCCTAGCAACGTCTTGAGTTAGGGAACGAAAATCATAGACTATGGCACGGTATGTTTTCGATGAGCTGTCGTGTTGAAAAAAACCTCATCGGCTTTTCTGCAAGGTTTGCAAGCTTACCTACAGAATTGAAGTAAAAACCTGCTATTTCTAGCTACAACGCTTATAGAATACCTTTGCGGACGGGGGTTCAACTCCCCCCATCTCCACCAAAATGAATAAGTACTTCATCATCTTCGCGCTCATTCTTTTTGTGCATTCGATATATCGATTTTTTCAGATTAAGAAAAAGATTCCGAAGAATGTATATCCATTTTTTATCGTCTGGAATTTCCTGTGGCAGGTGCTGTTCTTATCCATCGTCGCCACAATGATTTTTAAATCCCACACATCTAATCTCTTGGCAAGCATCGTGCCTATATGCATGGGGTTGATGATGTTTATATGGCCAAGTCAGCTCAACGAGATAATGAAAACAGATTCAATGATGAGAGATACGGAGTTAAGTTTATTGAGATTCGCTGGAGGGATTTTTGTAATAGTGGGAGGCATTCTGTTCTTATTGTTTAACTTTACATAAAACGCAAATGACGTGGGGTCGGCCGAAGCCGCCCCACGCCAAGTGCTTGTGACACCGTGGGTCAGTATTGCCAGAACCCTCCTGGCCACGTGACCGTAATCGTACCGTCGGAATTCTCGGTGACCTTGAGGGTCGAGAATCCGATTGGTGCTTCGATTGTGCAGCCTGGGCCGCACAGCTTTCGTCGCACGTCAACAATGTTGGATACTACCACTTCATCCCCGTCTTTTTCAACGGTGTAGAAGAGTTTACCCATCCACATGAGCGACAGACGCCCGCCAGCATTGATGGTCGCCGTGTTGTTGCCGGTCAGGGTCAAGTTTCGACTACCTGACGCACTGACGATCAACGCCACAATGACAACTATTACAGCAAGGCCAATGAGGCCAATTGTGGCCTCGCTAAGGCGATTGTAGTTCATCTCTTCCCTCGTTTTGGTGTCAAAGCACGGATGGAATACCTGCAAAACTTCCTTGTACGCGAGCGTAAGGGATGATTTGTAGGTGTTGCATTACATCACTTTTACTATAGGTTATCAAGTTGAACTCAAAAGTGGAGCTAATTTCTACATGCCAAGCCAGGTTGGCACACATGCGTAGGAGTTTGTAGAGGTCTGTTGTGGCATAGTGCTTTTTGAGTTAAGGTATGAGGCTCGGAGGCAAATGCACAGCTACTTTTCTTCACATACGCAAACGCTCCAAACATTGAAATCACTACTAGAAAGGCAATAAGAAATAGTTTGTGTCGTGATAATGTTCGGGGTTTTTTTCTAGCCATATATTCTTAGGCTTTTTTTTGAGCCTTTCTTAAGAATACATACCAGTACATGAAAAGTACATACCCCGAGTAAAGAGTGAGCTGGGCAATATCCATGTGGTGTGTAATGCCAAAAACAGCCTTTATCATTTCAGCCGCATATGACTCACCAGCAGGAATGAGAGGAAGCGTTATTTTTGTGAGTTCTGGGATAATCCCAGCTTCAGCAAATTCATGAACACCACGAGCAAGAAGACCCCCAGCAAAAAGAATAAGCAATACGCTGCTCGCCCGGAATGCATAATAGACAGGCATGCGCAGCGTGGCTGTAAAGAGTGCAAGCGATATGAGTAAGCCACCAATTATGCCGCTTGCGAAGCCGGCAAAAATTTGTTGCGGGTTCGAGGAAAAGTAGATAGTTGTTAAAAACAGTACGATCTCGAATCCCTCGCGAAAGACGGCGGTAAAAACCAAAAGAAAAAGTCCTTTTTGTTCCTCTTCTTCAATCGTCTTTCTAACTTTTTGTAAAAGTTTTACTTTATAGTGCGAGAAGTATTTATGCAAGAAAAATACCGCCCATGTAATAAATACAGCAGAGAGCATCATGAGAATTCCTTCAATCAACTCTTCAATTTTTCCTGAATATATTTTTTGTACTTCAAAACCAAAGAGACTACCGAGTCCAAGAAGTAAAAAACTTAATGTGGTTGCCGTACCCGTTGCAAGCCATACCGTTTTTATACTTTTTGTTTGTCCAAGCTTGACAAGAATACCAAGAATTGTCGCTACGATAAGCGATGCTTCAATGACTTCTCGAAATGTAATGAGGAACGCCGGCAACATATCTTAAAATTAAAAAGGATACCCCTTCAAATCTTGCAAACCTTTTACTGATGAAATTTCACCAGTCAGATTATCTGCATGTCCAATAATAAAACGGTGAAAAAATCTCCATAAAGGATAATCAGCACCCATGCCCCAGCTGGTAAGATCAACCTTTTTATTCATGAAATCATCATCAGAGAGACTGTCTAAATAAGCCTCGGTTTGTGCATACGTTGCCTTTGCATATTCTTGCAATTTTGCTATCTCAACACGGACGCTCTTTGTCCATGCGGCAAAATCTTGCTCCCATGATTCTGTAACTGCAGGATGTGGCTCGCTCAAACCCATTTTATCTGCCCAACCTTGATCAATAAGCATGGGCTTTTGTGCAAGCATTGTTGCCAAAAGCATGTCTTCAGAGATGACAGCATGAGTGTAAGCAGCACCAACAGACAACGCCTTACCAGATGGTTGCCAGTTGGCAACATCATCAGTAACACCTGTCATAGTACCTTCCAGAGTTTCATGTACATCTTGTAATAAAAGTTTGGCCATTTCTCGTGTTGACATAGTAATAATAGGAGAACTAATAATTACGACATTGTACAACACCTGGTATGATAAATCTCATGGTCAATACGATGATTCGCCGATATTATTTGTTTACATTTTTGTTGAGTTTGCACTTTTTCTCCAGTGTTCTTGTGCCATTTTTTACTGACTGGGGACATATTTCTAAATTTCAAATCCAGCTTTTGCAGTCGTGGTTTATGATTTGCATTTTCTTATTGGAAATCCCCACAGGTGTTGTTGCGGATTATTTAGGAAGAAAATATTCGATTGCTTTGGGTGCAATTACGGCTGCATGCGGGTCAATTCTATATGGACTTGTGCCAGATTTTACCGTGTTTCTTATTGCAGAGTTTCTATTGGCACTTGGAGTCGCATTACAATCTGGCGCAGATAATGCGTTGATTTACGACACGTTGAAGGAGGCCGGAGAGGAAGAAAAAAGCGCATCAATTTTTGGGAAGGCGCACGCAATAAGTATGAGTGGGTTTCTTGTGTCATCACTCGTTGGTAGCTTTATTGCTGCGCGTTTTGGATTGCAGGCGCCAATATTATTTTCTGCAATTCCGTCAATAATGGCGGCATGTATTGCGCTTTCATTGCGTGAACCTACAATTCATGTAGGCCCAAAAGAATCGCGTCGCTATCTTGATATCGCCATAAAGGGGACGCGATACTTTCTTTCACATAAAAAATTACGACAGGTTGCAGCAGATGCGACCATTGTCGCATCTGCTGCATATTTTGTCTTATGGCTGTATCAGCCGATATTACAATCACTGCATGTGCCAATCCAAACATTTGGTGTATTTCATGCAGGATTGGCACTGATACAAATAATTATTGCTGCGAACTTTTTGTTCTTTGAAAAAAAACTTGGTGGGCCGGTAAACTTTTTACGTTTTTCTGCTTTTGTAACCGGTGCAAGTTTTCTTCTGGTCGCGCTGCATCCAAGCATACTATCCGTTTCAATCTTTCTTCTTCTTGCTGGCGGCTTCGGCCTTACACGTTTTGAATATATGAGCAGCTATATGAACAAATTGATTCCTTCATCAGAAAGAGCAACGGTTCTTTCATCGGTATCCATGTTTCGCAGATTGTCATTAATTTTTCTTAATCCTGTAGTGGGATTTTTAGCAGAAGGCTCACTGCGAAGCGCGTATTTTTTTGTTGGTCTTTTGCCACTGAGTCTTATCCCGCTATATTTTTTTCTCGTATCTCGATATGGCGAGGAGTCGTCATCATAAGAATAATTGCCACAACTATTCCGAAAATACCAACGCTTGATATTGAAGCAGCATTTCCAAGAATATCTGCGAGAAAGCCGGCGGAAATTGGACCGACAATATAGCCAAGATTTGTATAAAGATCCGTGAGCGTTTCAACCTCTTCCCCGTATTTTTTCTTTTCTTGAATGAAATCTGCATAGACACCATTAATGGCTGGGAGCGCGAGCGAAAGAAACATCGATGCAATAAATACAATAGTAAGTGCGAAATAATAATGTGCAGCTACAAAGACAAAAAATGACAAAAGTACTGAGCCAATCAGCAGGCTTAAAAAGGCTGTTCTTTTTTTACCAAAAGTTCCTGTTGCAGAATTAACAAACCATCCCACAACTAGACCAGGGAATGTGTAGGCGGTTAGAATAAATTCTCCATGCTGTCCGGGTAGCGAAAAATTTTCTGCCAGGAGTGGTCCAATTGTCCAGAAAAATGCATCGATAAGGTAGAGCACAAATGTCATAACAAGAACAGGAAAAATAATACGATCCAATGAAAACCACATGCGCATATTCATAAATATCTTTAGTTTTCTTGAACTTTCTCGAATGTGTACGACATGTCGATTGGTAATAAGAAAGAAGAAGCACAGTAAAGATATCCCAAGAAAAATGAGCGCATAAGCAAAAGGTTTCCATGTTATTGTTTCGAAAATAAGGGCACTCACCATTATTGGTGCGATAAGGTATCCCATTGATTGCAAGACTTGAATAAGGCCAAAGCTCGAAGCGTGTTCCTTTTCCGTCGTATTTTGAGAAACATAATCAAAAAGGCCAAAGTTTTTTAGGTCGTAATATATGCCCCAGATTGCCATGGCAACGAGATATATTGCAGTTGTGTGAGCACCAAAAAGCACAAAGGGATACACAAGGCACAAGCTGAACATAATAAGAAAGACACGTCGATAGTGTGTTGAGGGCAATATTTTTATTGCAATCATATCGAAAAGCGCGCCGAATATCGATGATGACCCAACAATAAAACCCATGTAGGTTTTTGAAAGTCCGTGCTCTGTAATAATAAGTGGACTTATATAGGCGAGCATCCCATCAAACAAAGACCAAAAAAACATCATTGCTCCGAGCAAGTATAGGTGTGAGAAATAGAAGCGCCTCTGTCGTGACATAGCCTAGCAGGGATTCACACTAAAGTGGCATGTGACATTTCCTGACGGCATAAGTGTTTGTGGTGGCAAGTAATTGTCGAGCGGAATCTGTTTCTTATTTTGGGAGGCAAGTCGACTATTCACATCTAAAAAGACCTGCTTACACACATCTGAGCCAGTGGCTTTTGAATACGCAAACTCTTCTGGTGCTCGAGGGCCATCTTTACACACATTGAATGCATCGTCCCCTTCTTCTTTATAGGGCACGCCTAAAAAGACGTTACAAGTATTATTTAGAGCGTCACGACAATCTACAAGATAATCAATTTGATAGCCAAAACATTTTCCATAACCACCCGTCGGATATGGAGGAAGGGTAGGGGTAGGCACTGTGTATGTTTTATATTGCACCGTAGAATGTGTGCCTTCACCTTCTTTAATATTGAGTGATTCTTTTTTTTCTGGCCCTGCACAAAGTGCTTCTAAATCTTTTGCCGAAACTGCGGGGAACACTGCAACCACTCTTTTCCCAGTTTGCGTTTTCCCACTCGTTATATATGTTGGTGCATATGCGCATTGCGCCATATCCATGCCAATATCAATGTATGCGAGTACCGACTCTTCAATAGTTACGTTATTAATAAGATCTGGATTATCATCAAACGCGTACGGAGCAATAATCGATTCTGGATTTTCGGCGAGAGCTTTTTCAAGAGAGATGCTTGGCAACTTCACTGTCGAATCGATGAGTTTTACTTTTGATGTAGCGTTTGTTGTGATGCCATCAATAGCTAAGTCCATTTGGATTACATTTGTATCTTGTGAAGTTTGAATATCACAGACAGATTCTGTATCAGTTAATTTATCGATACTTGTTCTATTGACGACATTATAAACACCCCAATCTTTATATAAACGTGTCGAAAATGCATTGTTTAAATTTTGTGTATGTTCGAGGGTTTCAATAAATGTCAGACCCTTAAGAAATGAGTAGCTCTTTGCAAGAGATGTTGCCTTTGACTCAGCAAATGCTTTTTCAATAGGACTTCCGGTTTCTGTGATGGCATGATGATAAAGAAAATTACCATTTGACTCTGACAAAATAACATAACTCCCTGGTTCCTTTGGATTAACCAAGAAATATGAAAAACCTCCATCGGTCGACGGTGTTGCATAGGCTTCATAAGATTCCACTCCCAATTCCTTTGCTATAGAAAGTGCAAGCTCTTTTGAAATGTGTGTTTTTAGTTTGTGGACATCAACCGTTGCTGGTGCAGTTATTTGTGTGCAGCCAGCGGCTAAAGCTGGTTTTGCAAAGAACGGCAAAAAACTTGAAGGCGCGCCACCTTTGAGTTGTGGTGAAAGTTTATAGTTATATTCGGCAACATGTGGTGTGGGAGTTGGCAGGTTAAACTTTTTTAAATCGCTATCAAATTTTTCTTTAGCCTTTTCTAAATCTTTGTCAGATATTAATGGATTGTTGTTGCTGACGACTGCTGGATTACGAAAAATATAATTTTGTGACGGCTGAATGTCGACATTCTTTGAGTCGTCAACGTTTGGACTTGTACTTTGGCTGCGAAGTAAAAAGGCTGTTGCAACAGCAAGAAAGAGCACGAACACAACTGCTCCTATGTAAAGAAATTTTTTATGATGCTGGAGATTGTTAAGAGTCAAATTTTCAGACGCGTCATCCATACTATAGTTATACCAAAAATTAACGTTGCTTGCTTAAGTGGGAGGCTCCGGTTTCACATATTGCTAAACATTGTGGTGAAGTTTCTGTACAAGCCATAACACTTGTCTTGCCGTCAATCAACATTTCTGTTGCATGTACTGGAGTGAGGGCAAGGTAGGCTATGGTGCAAAGGGAAAGCATACTGACAGCTAGGCGCGGCAGAGAATATTGTTTTTTGTATGCACCTGAATGCTGTAAGAGTGATGATACGCGTGCATCAAGCAGATCGCCCGGCGCGAAGCGGGGCACGAAATGTGGCTGATGCACATCATTACTACGTAGAAACTTTTCTAAAGATGATAAAAGGTGCGTATTGGTTTTTTGTATGTGAACAGCGAAGCCGTCCGCTTCTATTTCGCGATCAATACGCATCGATATGGTAAATTCCTTCATGGAAGGAATGAATGAAAGCGCGGTTTCAATGACGAACGCAATAAACAATTTCAGGCTGTCAAAGTCCTTTACGTGTTTGTACTCATGCAAAATAACCGCCTCTAACTCCTTATCGCTCATTTTTTCTACTAGCTGCGAAGAAATATAGATGCTTCTTCTTACAAAGCCTAAAGAAAATGCTCGAGATTCTCTCGATGCAACAACATAAATCTCTGGAAGAAATGGGTATTTTACTTTAAGCATGTCTATCTTCGTATCTCTTCTCTTTCGTGCGGAGCTGTATCTGCGCGTCATTGTTTTATATTGATAAACAGCTGCTGCCAGTTTACAAATTACAAAGACGCCATAAATCATTGCACCATAAAGAACAATATTGGATAGATAGTGCGGCACTTTTTGTACAGAAACAGCAGCAACCATATTTCTACACATGTATATAGTTTCATTAGCAAAAAATGGCATAAATTTACCTAAAATAACAGTTATTAAACCGCTAATAAGAATAAAAAAACCAATCATTACAGAGAGATAGATATTATTTTTTTTCATGCTGCTTGATGCGGTCAATAAGAGAGGCCCGCTTTTTATCTGGAAGTTCATCAATTGATTCTGCAAACGATGCAATTGCGACATCACCAAAATTTTTCATAAATCTTTGGATAAATGTAGCAGCAACATTTTTTCCAAACTCCTCTTTGCTAATGAGAGGGATGTATACGTATTGTTTGCCTTTCTGAACGCGCTTTACGATCGACTTTGAATATAGTCGATCAATAATTGTTGCAATCGTTGTATAAGCAAGATTTTTTTGACCCTCTCTTGCCTTGATTACATCGCGTACAGTGCACTCTTCAAGTTGCCAAATAACATCCATGATTTCCTGCTCAAGATTGCTCAGGTGTTGGTTTAACATAGGTTAGATTAATTACTCTTAAAATGACAGATGTAGGAGGCGTGACCGCTTGGAGATAAGACTTCTTTCCAGTCTTTAGTTATTTGAACACCGTCTTCAGTCAAGAAAACACAAGGAATGTTTGTATTTTCGAAACTGTATTTTAGAACTTTTCCCGTGTCGTTTGGTACGCCTTCTGCTTTACAAGTAAGTGTTAAATTACCATTTGCACTTTTTGTTACTACAGCCTTATAGCCTTCTGTGGTGAAGATATTCATGTTGCCATCAAATACCGCACACTGCTCATCAGAATGGATGACTATTGCTGAATTTTGCGCATTAATACGAACAACTGCGGCGAGAGCTATGAAGACGACGATGAGTATGCCTAAGAATGCTGTTTTTGAAACCTTCATCTTGACAAAAATCATACGCCCCTTAGAAATAGAATGCAAGACTTTGGTTACGGTACGGGATCATAGCTAGGCCTTGACCCCGGGTGGCACCTCAATATACGGCGAATACCAAGATAGAGTCCTTTTATAACACCGTGTTTTTCAATAGCTTCGTACATGTATTCAGAACATGTTGGCTGAAAGCGGCAGACAGAAACTCCCGGTATAAACATTTTTACCACCGGGTTGTCGATAATGCCCGATGCTTTATATGTGCGAACGAGCTTTAAAAGCAATTTTCGTACCATTGCGGATAGTATAGCTTATAATATCGTATATGAAAATTACTATCATAACGCTCTTTTCTGAAATGTTTAGAGGTTTTTTGGAGGAAAGTATTGTTAAGCGAGCACAAGAAATGGGGAAGGTTGAAATTATATTCGTGAATCCGCGCGATTTTACGACTGATACTCATAAAACTGTCGACGATAGACCATTTGGAGGTGGAGCTGGCATGGTCATGATGGTTGAACCACTGAAAAAAGCAATACAAAGTGTAAAAAGTGAACGTACATATATTGTCGGCACTTCGGCAAGAGGTAATGTATTTACGCAAAAGAAGGCTCAGGAATATGCAAAGAAAGAGGAACTAGTTATACTTGCAGGCCACTATGAAGGCTATGATGAAAGGCTGCGAGAGCAGTTTGATGAAGAGGTTTCTTTGGGTGATTTTATTATGACTGGTGGCGAACTTGTTGCAGCATGTATCATTGATGCTGTTGTGAGGCTGCAGAAAGGTGTATTAAAGAAAGAGGCAGCCACAGAAGAAGAAAGTTTTTTTGAAGTACCACTTGAGGAATTGATAAAAGCAGTTGGTAATGATCCGATGTTGCTTGAGCTGCGTGATAAAAAAAGAGAAAGGGTCAAACTTCTTGAATATCCACAATATACAAGACCCCAAGAATTTGAAGGAAACATAGTGCCCGAAGTACTTGTATCTGGGGATCCAAAAAAAATACGCGAATGGCAGCTGCAGCAGGCTTTTCTTGTAACAAAAAATCAAAGAAAAGATCTGCTTACTTCATAAGAATAATTTAACCTTCGTCTTCTAATATATCGATATGTTTATATCGAAATTTTCACTACTTGATGTATTTTTTCCAAAATTCTGTTTCAACTGTAAAGCACTTGGTGCCTATATTTGTAGCGACTGTGCATCGAAGCTGCTACCGGTTTCTGTTGATATTTGTCCATATTGTGAAAAGACCAGTAGATATGGATTAACACACGGCGTATGTTCAAGATTATATGGACTTGATGGCATGATGAATGTCTTTTACTATGACGAAATATTCAGACAGATTATTAAGTCGATAAAGTTTCGTCGTATTAGAGCGGGTGTTTCGGCACTTGTTGACTCCGTGCCCGAAGTATTTTGGAAAAAACTTATTGAGACAAGCGACATATTTTTTAAGGATGCGCACGTGATGGCGGTGCCGTTGCATAAAAAACGCCATCGCGAGCGCGGCTTTAACCAGTCGTATGATTTTGCCCATGCGTGCGCAATTATGCTACAAAAAAACACATCAGATATTCTCGTGCGCACGCGATATACAGAACCTCAGTCGCAGCTATCATCTGTGACTGAGCGATACGTCAATATTTATGGGGCTTTTTCAGTAAAGCCATACGCAGAATTACCCAAAAAAGTAATTATTGTTGACGATGTATGGACAACTGGTGCGACAATACGAGAAATTGCGCATACGCTTAAACAACATGGTGTGGAAAGAGTGTATGCACTTACCTTTGCGAGAAGAGCGCACGCACAATATGCGTAAGTACTGTATAATGAAGAAAGCATGACGCAACGGATCGAAATTTCTTCGAAAACCATCATCTTTACGGTATTCTTTCTTATTTTACTTCGCTCTCTTTGGATTGTCCGAGAACTAATTTTCACACTCTTTCTCGCGTTTATTTTTATGAGCGCTCTTAAGCCTATTGTAAACAGGATGACACACCGAGGCATTCCAAGAACACTTGCAGCATTCTTGGTTATATTGACCACCGTTACCATGTTGATGTTTGTCTTAGCATTTATTCTGCCTCCAATTATTACGGAAAGCATCTCATTCTTAACAAATCTTCCGACGATTTTAAGCACGGCATTCCCATTTTTTGCACATGTGTTTACCGCAGAATCAGCATTGCGTTACTTTCCTGATATCCCGCAGAATATTTTCAAAATTGCCAGCGGTGTTTTTTCCAATGTCTTTTTTATTGTTTCGCTTATTTTCTTTACGTTTTACTTCCTTTTGGAAGAAATATTCCTTCAAAAATTTTTACAGAGGCTTATGTCGCCTCACGAAGCCAAAACTGTCACCGAATTTACACGAAAACTCGAACTGCGCATGGGAGCTTGGATGCGGGGGCAGCTCATTCTTATGGTTGTTATCGGGTTAACAACATACATCGGCTTGTCGCTTTTAGGCATTCGCTATGCGCTTTCATTAGCATTTCTTGCGGGTTTACTTGAAGTCATTCCGATCATTGGTCCTATTCTTTCAAGTGTTCCGGCTTTTCTTGTCGCTGCATCAACATCACTTTTTGCTGGTGGAACAACACTTATTCTATATCTGATTATTCAACAAATGGAAAACAATATTATTGTTCCTTACGTAATTAATAAGACTGCCGGACTCAATCCAATTATGACGCTCATTGCACTGTCTGTTGGTGGAAGAATTGGTGGATTGTTGGGTGCTATTCTTGCTGTACCAGTAGCTGTGGTTGTAGAAACAGCAGCGACAGAATTTTTGAAGTCTAGGCATACTTCATAATAATTCCTTAATTTCTCTTCGTTATTATATCCGCATGGTTTCTAAAGTATATTCGGCAATTGTTGTAGGGATGCAAGTTATTCGGGTAACCGTTGAGGTTGATATTGCAGAAAGAGGATTTCCACAACTGAAGATTGTGGGGTTGCCAGGGAAATCCGTTGAAGAAGCAAAAGAGCGCGTGCGGACTGCATTGACGAATGCCGGATTTGATATACCCGCACGTCGCATTATTGTAAATTTGGCACCTGCAGATGTGCCAAAGCAAAGTTCTCAATTTGATCTACCTATTGCAATCGGAATTCTTGCGGCTCAGGAAATTTTTTACCCCGGAAAATTACATGACGCACTTTTTATCGGTGAAATATCGCTCAATGGTGATGTAAAGGCAATAGATGGCGTATTGCCGATACTTGATTTTGCTGAGAAAGAGAAATTTTCAAAGATTTATATTCCTATTCACAATATTGATGAAGCATTGTATGCAGGAGAAAATGTTGATATTTTTGGTGTGAGCTCTCTGTTGGAGCTAGTGAAAGATCTGCAAGATGTGAAGAAGATGATAAAGGTTGACGTGAAAAATATACAGCGTGAAGAGATAGATATAGGATATGGCGCCTACGATTTTTGTCATATTAAAGGTCAACAACAAGCAAAAAGGGCTTTAGAAATTGCCGCTGCTGGCGGTCACAACATTATATTAAAAGGGCCGCCGGGCACCGGTAAGACAATGCTTGCAAAAGCATTTACCTCTTTATTGCCTCCATTAACACAAAGTGAAAAGCTGGATATCGCAAAGATCCAGTCGATTATGTATGGAGGCAAAGGAGAAGGTCTTTCTGTTGCGCGCGCGTTCCGCGCGCCTCATCATACAATTTCCCGCGCCGGTATGATTGGTGGCGGCGCGGAGCTTACACCTGGCGAAGTGACATTGGCGCACCGCGGGGTCTTATTCTTAGATGAATTCTTAGAGTTCCCGCGTGCAATTACCGAAGCGCTTCGCCAACCCTTAGAAGATGGAACCGTGACAATAACTCGTGTGCACGGTTCCGCAACATATCCATCTCGCTTTTTGCTTATTGCAGCAACAAATCCTTGTCCCTGCGGCTTTAATGGGAGTAAAGAAAAGCGCTGCTCATGTTCGGGCCAGCAAATAGATTCTTATGCTCGGCGCCTTTCTGGCCCTATTCTTGATCGCATTGATATTCATATCGCTGTTCCTAATATTCCCGAGAAGGATTTATTACAGTCAGATACGACTTCCGAATCAAGCGCGCACATTCGCCAGCGTGTTATTAAAGCCCGCACTATTCAACAAGCGCGCAGCACCAGTACAAACGCCGAGCTATCATCGCAGGATGTTAAAAAATTCGTTAATCTCGAATCTACTGCGCGCGATTTTTTATCGCAAGCCTTCAAAAAACTTCATTTTTCACCTCGTTCCTACTTTAAAATTCTTAAAGTCGCCCAAACAATCGCCGATCTAGAAGAAAAAGCATCAATCTCAGAACAAATAATTGCAGAAGCAATTCAATATCGGTCCTTTCTATACAGATAATCTTGTTTTTTGAAGCAGGCTATGATATAGTATCTGCTGTATCAATATGAAAAAGGAGGACCTACACGAATGCCAGCGAAATCTACAAAAGTAACTTCTATGAAGAAGGCCACTTCTATGGCCGACTTGTTAGGAATGCAACCCCTCACCCCACCAAAAAAGGGTGCTATTATTCAGGCAAAAATTGTTGATTTAACAAAAAAAGGTATATTGTTTGATATTGGCTGGAAGTCGTATGCTGTATTAGGCAATATTGAAGCTCATGAGCTTGGTTCATATCTTCCTTATCTTAAAGCCGGTGATGCTGTTCCTGTTAAGGTTGTTGTTGAAGAGGCAAAAGATGGCTTTCCTGTAGTTTCTATGCGCTCTTTCTTCGAGAGTGGTAAGTGGAACATATTGGCTGAAAAACATGAAAGCGAACAAGAGATCGAAGTCGTATGCGGTGAATACGGTAAAGGTGGCGTCTTTATCGAATTTATGGGTATTCGTGGTGTTATTCCAAAGATTCAATTAACTGAAGAGTATCTCCGTGACCCAGAACAACTTATTGGTAAAAAAATTAAAGTAAAAGTTCTAGAAGTTGACCGTGAAAAAAATCGTCTTGTCGTATCACAAAAAGCCTCAGTTCTTGGTATTTCTTATAAAGATATTAAGAAAAAATTTGATGAAGTTGAGGTCGGTAAGGTTTACAAGGCTAAAGTTATCGGCTTCTCAGACTTTGGTGTATTTTGTGAGGTTAACAAGATCGAAGGCCTTATTCATATTTCTGAAATTTCTTGGCAGAAAGTCAGCAATCCACGTAAACATCTTAATGTTGGTGATGATATTGATGTTATGGTCGTTGAAAAGAATGACGACAATCTTAAACTTAATCTCTCAATCAAGAGACTTGAAAAGGATCCTTGGGAAAGTATTGAAGAGAGATATCCAAAGGATAAAGAAGTTAAGGGTGAAATTGTTCGCAAAGAGAAATATGGCTACATTGTGCGACTTGAACCTGGAATTGAGGGTCTTATCCATATTTCCAAGGTAACTGGTCATGAAAGTATTGAGATTGGTAAGCCAATCACTGTCTATATCGAGAAAATTGATGTAAAGCAACGCCGCATTAGTCTCGTCTTCGCACTCGTCGATAAACCTGTTGTATATCGCTAAACTTCATTGTATAATATCTTTTGATTTGCCTTGGTGATTAGAGCGTCTTGGCACCACCCCTTCCCATTCCGAACAGGGCCGTGAAACGAGATAGCGCCGACGATACTTTACGGGACAATAGGTCATGGCCGAGGCATTTTTTTTGGCCAAAAATGTTTTTTTGAGGCTAATCGAGAATATAGTATAATATATAGCAATGCCACACACAGCGCTACATAGCCAGCCAATTCTGAAAAAATACAGGCATTCACGATATTTAGGTGCATTCGCTGTGTATCCAAAAACACGCTTTGAGTCGCAAGACGAAGAAGAACACATTGTCTTGTTACTACGTGCTCATCCGATAACTTTTATCCCTTGGATAGTTTCTGCAGTTCTCGCTTTGTTTTTTCCTATCATTATGAACTTTATTCTGCCTAGTTTTTTATCGGTTGCACAGATATTCTTCCTTAATGTGTTTTGGTATAGCGGCCTTACAACATTTGTTTTTCTCAAGATTATTTTATGGTTATTTAATGTAGGTATTGTTACGGATCAGCGCGTCCTGGATATTGATTACTTTAATATTATTCAGAAAAAAATTAATGCAACAACACTCGAAGAAGTATCTGATGTTGGCTCAAATATTAATGGATTTATTCGCTCACTTTTTAATTATGGCGATGTGCACGTCCAAACAGCGGGACCTACGCAAGATATTGATTTTCAAGCAGTTCCAGAACCAGCTGATGTGGTGAGTATTATCAACGAAATGATGCATTAAGTATGTTAGACCTTTTATTAACCGGTGACCTTTTAGGCTTATTTATCAAGCTTTTTGGTATTGTCATGGGCATTTTGTATATGTTCTTTTGCATTATTCTCATTCGACAACTGAGCACAATGAGAAAGTCTTTGTCTATTAATGATGCGGGGATCCTGGATATTATTGCCTATATTCAAGCTCTGCTTGCAGCTTTCCTTGTGTTTTATGCCTTGTTTGTACTATAACTATAGTATACATGTGGGAATACAGTATCTATCTGGGCAATGAGTCCGATTCTTTTCATCTTGACTTCGTGTCGACGGAGAATCTTTTTATTATTGCCTCTACTGAGAATGCGATAGAGAAAGAAGCATTTAAGGAGATTTTTGCTAAAACACGCGATGCAGTAACTGCGGAACATATTCATGACCTAGCTTCCTTTGAGAAATTACTCGACAGAGAGTTTAAAAAGTTAGAGAATGATGCTGGGTTTGCACTGGCTGCATCATTGTCTGTTGGTAACGTTTTATATTTAGTGACGCGTGGTGGCGGTTCTGTGTTTATCGATCGCGGTCCAATATTTCAAAAATTAATTAGTGGCGATCAGACATCTTCTGGGTATTTGGAAGAACAGGATATGCTGGTGCTGACAAACTCGTATTTTACCGCGCGTGTAACACCCCCTACTCTGCAGCGATTTATTCAGAGCAACGGTCCACAAGAAATAATCGAATCATTAACGCCGGATTTAAAGAGCAGTGATGATACGGGGCTCATTGCATTGTTCGGACGATATCATGCACGCGATGCGATGGAGGAGACGGTAGAAGAATCGGTCGATGATGGAGGTTTTGTTGTAGGTGGCATAAGTGAGGCACAAGTCGTAGAAGAGGTTGTTAGAGAGCCAATATATGCGGCGCCGGCCGAGAATATGCCACAAGAGAAGGTGGCGCCGAGGTTTACATTTAATGTGAAAGGAATATTGGCAGGATTTAAGCCTGGCGGCTCACTGGGGAAGAAGCTCACGTTTGTTGTGCTGATCATTTTAGTGGGCGTGTTTATTTGGAGCGTTGTATTGGGTAATCAGCGCCGCCAACGCAATGCATTTATTAAAAAAGTTGAGGTCGCATCGCAGCAGATTGATGAGCAGCTTGAGGAGGCATCGTCATTGACAGCCTCAAATGTTGATCGTTCGCTTGAACTTTTGGCTTCGTCAAAAAGCACCTATGAAGAGTTGAAAACCGAAGCCGAGAAAAAAAAGTTAGCAGATTTGGATCAATTGAAGGCGATTGGATCAAAGCTTGCTGAAGCAGAAAAATCCATAAAGAAAGAGGAAGAAACAGGAACAGAAGAGTTTTATGATCTTAACCTTATTGAAAAAGGTGCGTCGGCATCTAAGTTCTATTATGATGGCACGACGCTCGCAATGCTCGATGATGAACAGTCAAAAATATATCTTCTTAATCTCGAGAAAAAGTCTGTAGAAACACGCAAAGATAATAAAGTAAAAAGTGGGCTTTACATTGCGCTACATCAAGACGAACCCTATATATTTAGCAACAATGATGGTGTTTTTAGAATAACTGACAAAAAAACAGAGGTACTTATTGAAAAAGATGATGAATGGGGCGATATAAAAGACATGTGGATGTATAACGGCAATATTTATATGGTGGATGCAGGGAAAGATGAGATATATAAATACCTTGTTGCCGAAGGTGGCTATTCAGCGAAAACTTCATATGTGAAGTCAGGAAAAGCTGATCTTGCAAAAGCCAATGCCATGGCTATCGACAGATCGATTTACGTTCTAAATGGCTCGCGTGTGATGAAATATGAATCGGGAAACAGCATTAACTTTGCTATTAAAATTCCGGGTGGTGATGACCTTGAATTTGATGATATTTTTACGAGTGATGATATAGATAATGTATATCTGCTTGATAAGGCAGCGAAAAAGATTTTTGTTGTTTCAAAAGACGGTGAGTTTTTAAAGCAAATCTCAGTATCAGTTATTGGTGAGGCAACCGATTTTGTTGTTGATCAAAAAGAAGGAATACTGCTTTTGACAGGGGACAAAATAATCAAAATAGTCGAGTAAGCTTCAGACAATCATCCCGCGCATGACTACTTTACCGTCACAGACTTAGCCAAATTCCTTGGCTTGTCGGGATCTGCTCCACGGCCGATTGCACAATAGTAGCCGAGAAGCTGGCCGACAATAATATTGCCAAAAATCGTGAGAGATCCTAGATCTGGTGTCACAATCGTTGTATCGAATTCTGATGCTTCGAAAGGAGCTATACCAATAATGTGTCCGCCACGTGCCCTCACCTCTGCAGCTGAGGCGCGAACTTCACTTTCATAGCCATCATGCGCGCCTAGAACCACGCATGGCGTGTCTTTATCAATAAGCGCAATAACACCATGTTTAAGTTCGCCTGATGAAAAGGCTTCGCCATGAATATAGCTTGCCTCTTTTACCTTTAGCGAACACTCCATTGCAGCAGGATATTGTAAATCTTTACCAAGAAAGTAAATATGTTCGTGTGTATATAACTGTGATGCAAGCTGAGCAATGCTATCCATCGTTTCCTTGGAAAGCCACTCCTTAAGTCTATTGCCGGCTTCAATAATTTCATCACCTCGATCTTTAGGCTCGTTTCCACAAAATCCAGCCAATCGATACATTGTTGCGAGTTGAGCTGTAAACGATTTTGTTGCGACAACAGCAATTTCTGGGCCACTCCCAACCATTAGAGCAATGTCGCTAATACGTTCCAATGTTGACCCCCGCGCATTTATCACAGAAATAATTTTTGCTCCCTTACTTTTGGCTTTTTTAACGGCTAAAAGCGTATCCGCAGTTTCGCCACTTTGTGAAATTGCGATAAGGACTGATGTATCATCGGCGAATTCAATGGTTGGTGATGATTCGTACGCGCCACACATCTCAGACGCAACGCCTTGTTTTGCAAGCATATATTTTGTGATGAGCGCACAAAAACCAGCTGACCCGCACGCTGTGATAATGACTTTGTGCGCACTTTTTACCAAATTAGCTGCTTCCTTAAGCTCAGCATCATTAAGATGCGCCGTCTTTGGAATTGTTGTAAGCTGCTCCATTATTTCTTTGAGCATGTAATGGGGATAGCCGCTTTTTTGAGCTGCCTCGGCTTCCCAATCAATTGTGGTTGGCTCAATAGGAAGAATTTTTCCTGTATCAATAGCAAAGATTTCATAGCCATCGGGTTTAATAATTGTTCCTTGGCCGTCATCAAGAAAGATGACATCTCGCGTATAAGGAAGAAATGCGGTAACATCAGAACCGATGAAAAATTCCTTATCGCCGATACCAACAATAATCGGTGATCCATCGCGACACACGCCGATTTCTTTTGTTTTTACATTAAGAACACAGATAGCATTTGAGCCAACAAGCATGGCAAAAGTTCTACACAGCGCAGTCTTGAAATCGCTGTCTTTAAGATTTTTTTCGACAAGATGTGCAATGACCTCTGTGTCTGTCTCAGAAACAAAAGTATGTCCATCAGCTATCAACCCAGCTTTCAGCTCCTGATAATTTTCAACGATGCCGTTGTGCACGACGGCGATTGTTTTATTCGCATTTAAATGCGGATGCGCATTTAACTCTGTGACGCCACCATGGGTCGCCCAACGCGTATGGCCAATGCCGATTGTGCTGTTGGGTAGCGTTGTTTCGGCGTCGCCAATTTTTCCAACTTTCTTTTCCACAGCGACTTCGTCGCCGTTACCCACAGCAATACCCCAGCTGTCATAACCGCGATATTCCAATGTTTTTAAGCCCTCCAAAATCATTTTGGGACTGTCCTGACGGTTTCCAACGTACGCAAAAATACCACACATAATAGTTAAAGTTAGAAATAATAATTGAAGAAAATTGCGGTACGCCGCTTGTTGCTTCCGTATTATTTCAGTTGCCTGAAAATTTTAAAAGCCAACTTAAGGCCAGCAGCTTTGCTTTGGCCTGAGGGTACCCGCAGATGATTCGCTAGCCCTCTCCTCGTATCCCCGCTGCCGTTGCAGATAGGGGCCACACGCTATAAAAAGTGACGTTAGTCAATTGATAATGTCTACCGTTCAAATATTATAGGATTGCAAGGTGATAAAGTCAATTATTGGGGTGAATAAGTTGGTTGAGGATCAATGGGAATATTTGGGCCTGAAGACGTTGGTCGTGGCATTGGTGTTGGTGTAGGCGATAGCAAACCTCTGTCTGGTCTTAAACAAAAACCAAATGCACAGACGGCACCACTGCAACACCCCTGACTATCACTACATCTTTCACCCACTTTTATACATGCGACTGGTGTACCAGTTGGCAAAGGTCCTGTTGGAGTTGGAAGCTGTCTGCCTGAACCTCCTGGGACAGCTGTAGGCATAGGACATCGATTGCACATCATCGCCATAAAATTTTTCATAGACGAAATATGCGTGATGGCATCATCAAGCATTCTGCATTCCTCAGATCCTCCATTTGGTACGATGTTGTTTGGTGTTCCCGTTGGATGAGGAGGACATTTCAGCTTAGTTTTAATATCATCAAGATTTCTAAGGGATGTAAGTACATAATCAGCGTACGAATCGCATGTCATTGGTGGAAGCGGCTCATCAGGCATAAGCGTATTCGCTTTTGGCGCTGTATTAATCATTGTTTCTTGTGTGCTGATTTGGCCAGAAACTGTGATGAGCAAGTAGGTGAGCAATGTCAAAAATGCGACAATAGAAAAAATTGCCCATTTGCTCCTAAAAAGACTAGTGTGAAGATGTTGGATGTGTGCGTCGTTTTCCATCGATTTTTAAAGCATACTTTATCTATAATGACTTTGCAAGTCTTTCTACAACGTCAACGACGCGATGAGAATAACCCCATTCATTATCGTACCAGCCGTAGCATTTCACAAAAGTCCCGTTGAGAACTGCTGTGTAATGGGGGTCGAAGGTGCAGGAAGCAGGTGCAGAAATATAATCAGCAGAAACTAGCTCGTCTTCTGCGTACGCAAGGTATTTTTTCATATCACCTTCAGCGTGTTTTTTAAATGCGTTATTTACATCATCCTTTGTCACTGTTTTTTTCAAAACAGCTGTAATATCTGTGATTGAACCAGTTGGTGTCGGTACGCGGAACGCCATGCCACCCATATGGTCGGCATGCAAATCAGTTACTTTACACACGGCGTCAGAAGCACCTGTTGTTGTGGGAATAATAGACATAGCTGCCGCGCGGCCGCGCGTAAACTTGTCTGCAGGATTATCAACCAACATTTGTGAGCTTGTATATGCATGAATTGTCGAAATAAATGAGGTCTCCACCCCAAACTCATCCTGCAAGATCTTCATCATAACGGCCGCACAATTTGTTGTGCATGATGCATTCGAAATAATATCTGATCCTTGCCAGTCGAATGCATTGTCATTAACTCCCATCACGACGTGAGGGATCGTTTCATCCTTCGCGGGAACGGTTAATACAACCTTCTTCACCGTTCCGCGTATATGTTTTTTTAAATCCTCACGCGTTTTAAATACGCCGGTACAATCAATCACAACTTCAACACCTGTTTCTTCCCAGGGAATTTCTTCAGGGCTGCGAATATTGTAGGCTTTTACAAAGCGCCCACTTAACGAAATGCCATCTTCGACCTTCTTCACGGGCTTTCCAAAGGTTCGATAAATAGAATCGTATTTTAATGAATACGCAAGTTGTTCAGGGGTAGTCTTAGAGGTATTTATTGCAACAAGTTCAAAAAAATCTGTATCAGAGGCAATACGAGTAATCGCTCTTCCAATACGACCAAAGCCATTGAGGCCAATTTTGATTTTCTTCATACACCCATTATCAAAGATAGTTGAGGAGAAGTCAATTGTGGCGGTTTATCAAGTACGAGAATATGGAATGGCTGAAAATCGTATGACACCTGTCATACACATAGTCATAAACGTGTATGACTATTTTTCACCACCCAAAAAGATATATGGAAAATAAACGCGGATTATTCTTTGTTTTCAGCTGGAGCTTCTGCAGCATCGTCACCCTTATCTCCACCTTCAGCTGGGGTTTCTCCTTCAGCAGGAGCTTCGCCTTCAGCTGTTTCGCCTTCGCCCTCAACAATTGCAGCGTCGGTTTCTGGCTCTAAGGATTCCTCTTTATGTTCAGCGATGCGAACAATGACCGTTTCTGGATCGTCAGTAATGGTGTAAGTACCATCTTTCTTAAGATCTGAAACCTTCATTTCATCATCAATTTCTTTGAGTGAAGAAATATCAATTTCGATTTCTTGTGGCATGTCTGTTGGCAAAGCCTCAACATACAACACGTTCACAAGTGTCATCATATCGCCTTTATTTTGAGCGACAGCTTCAGATTCACCAATCAAGATGACTGGAACTTGAGCCTCGACTTTTTGTGAAAGATTTACCTTTTTGAAATCTGCATGAATAAAATGATCAGAAACAGGGTCGGTTTGGACATTCTGAATCATTGAAGGAATTTCTTGCTTGTCGACACTAAGGTAGATAACTTGGGTAAGACCAGCTGCATGTACAGCTTTTTTAAACTCTTTTCCATCGATTTGGATTGCCATAGAAGGCATGTCCTTTCCATACACGTTTGCAGGAAGCTTGCCTTCGACACGAACTTGTTTTACTTTCTTTCCAAGAAGCTCTCTCTTTTCAACAACGAGCACAATCTTATCATGGGTTTTCTTACTATCTTTAGGTGTCATAGATTTATTCTTTTATAAATTGCAAGACAAATATTTTGTCTGTTGATAAGGAGCTATTGTAGCCTACTGCGTTGTTTTTTGCAAGGCTCTTAAAGTTCTGATCGGTTATAAACATATTGTTGGGAAAGTACACTTCAAAAGTGAAATCACTATTAAATGCACCAATCTGTTTCTGAATAACAACTTGATATGTGTTTTGACCAGTGACTGCTTTGGTTTTTAAAGTGTATGCCACATTTATATAAGAAGAAGATGCTGGTTGGACTTCAAGCAGCATGCCGAGAATTTTAAAAAAGCCTGATTTCGTTTCGTCATAGTCTTCGATAGTAGTTCCATCAATCTCGATTGAGGTAATTTCGGCATCATTAGGAAGATAAAGTTGGAAGTAATTTGTATATTTTCCTCCTGGAAATGTGTCTGAAGCGGAGTTGTTGGTGAAATTAATCGTCAATTCATTTTTTACGGAGCCGTCTTTTTGAAATCGAGAGACAAGATGCATGAACTTGCTTACAAAGTAATTAGCCTTGTTCACGCCAAGGTTGGCATCAACGGGGAAAATATGATTGATGAGACAATTTTCCCCATCAACCGCACATTGAGGATAGATTGTCTGCCCAGACCAATGGAGTTTTTCAATATCTTCTTGAAACTTTTTATCTTTCATAAACATAACAATGTGTTTTTCATCAAATGCCTGGCGGAGGCTTTTTGCTAGCGTTGCTGGCGATGCGGCATCGAGTTTTAAAAAGAGCATACGCCCAATTGAGGAAAGATAATTTTTCTTTTGTTTTGACCCAGGGAAGAATTCTTTTTCAGTCTGTGCCTGCGTTTTTAAATAGAAATTGTCTTTATTGATGGTCTCCTCAAAATCTGGAACGTACACGTCGCCAAAAGCTTCGAGCATATATGTCATAGCGGTTGTGGTTATGCCAAAAGAGCCATCAAACTTTCCAAGCTGTAATTCTTTGTCGAGAAAGTATTCGGCGGTTTTGGTATTTTGTTCAAAATCAGGACTGAAGTTTGAATCACGTAGAAACCAATGTGGTTGGCCGAGGTGGAGACGAATGGCCTTAGGAGGCTCTATGTGCGCTGTGAGTTGGCCATCAGCATCATACACATCGTAAATTTTGAACTCTTTTATCGAATAGTGATCAAATGAGAGATGAGCAAAAGAGCCAATAAAACCCCCGCCAGGTCGAATTTCCATATTATTGTAGAAAAAGACGATGTAGTTTTTTGTGCCATCTTTTGCAAGGAGCGAATCTGCATGTTTCATGAGGACGCGCGCGGTTTCGAGGTAGTTATGGATCTCGGTAAACCGCGCCTGTATTTTTTCAGCACGAGCAAATTTAAAGGTTAAGGTATCTTTTATGCTGCCTGAGGTGCGATAGAGCGTTTCGATTTCTTCATTAATTTTTGTAATATGGCTCGACATAGTCGCAATCTCCTCTGGCGACTTTTGTGGTTTTAATAGCAACGTGAAAAGCGTGCGCGCATCATCTTTTGCAATCATTGCAGTCTCGGCAAATTCATAGCCATTTTTTTCAACCTGGATGAGATTTTCAGGAACAAGGGTGAAGAAGAAAAATGATAAGAGAGGCCGAGCCGCTGCATAACTTTGTTCGGTAAGGCGCAGAAATGGGCGCCCACGGCGCAAAAGTTTAATGGCTTTTATACTTTCCTGTCGTTCTAATGATTGTCCCGCTCGGTACAGATAATATCCTGATATCCCGAGCGGCACAAGAAAGAACGTCTCTAAAAAAACAATGCAAGCAATTGTAAGGCCGATCCATCGGCCTCTTGTCATCTTCGGCAGCTGAAAAAAGCGGTCGCTTTTTTCAGCTGGCTTCTTTTTCTTCAACACCTTCTCAAGATTCAATCCTTTTTCTTTTGACTCAGTTGTCGCGAACCACATAATTTTTTCAATGTAATCCTCGTGTGTTTCGTCTTCATCGACATTAATAACCCTCAGGTGTTGATATTCCTCTGTGCGAGATAGTTCCACGAGTTTAGTAAAAACGACTGGATCATAAGTTATCACGACAATCCTTTTGTGCATTTTATTCAATCGTTTAAAAAAGGATCTTCCAAATTGTGCGTCATAAAAAACAAACACATAGGTATATGGATGAAGATTTTCGGGCAACTCGTCGACTTCATTCACAGATGTGCCCGACTTTGTGAGTGCGCTCATAAGATTTTCCAATAACGTAGATTGTCGTGTGCGCACAAAAAGCGTGAGTGGTGCATCAGATTGTTCTTCGGTGACGAAATACATATGCTTAAGTATAATATGTGCACATGGCGAACATACTACCGCTCTCATCATATCAACCCTCATCCGGAAGCGTAGTTGCAATTAGTGGTTGTTTTGACATTCTGCATATTGGTCATATTCGATTTATTACGGCAGCAAGAAAAAGGGGCGATCGACTCGTTGTCCTATTAGAGAGCGATGAATTTATTCGATATTTTAAAAAGCGCGAACCTTTTCATTCTCAAGAAGAGCGCGCAGAAATTTTAAGCCATATATCTGATGTCGACACAATTGTGCTATTGCCTTTTATGGGCGAAACATCAAAATATCAAAATATGTGGGAATCAATCCGCCCGAACATAATTGCGCTTACCGCAGGTGACACATATCTTGAAGATAAAAAAAAGCAAGCTTCACTAATTGGTGCACAGATTATGGAAGTCACACCACTCATTGATAATAAATCCTCAACAATTGCCTTAACCCACAAGCCAGATAAAGAAGTGCTTGATTAAAAAGGCAGCATGCCTTTTGATTTTGCTACGAACACCGCCGCTTGAAGAACAAAAAGAAGAGCAATAATAATAAGTGTCTTTATAATACCTCGCTTTGTTACTTCAGCTTCTGCTCTATCTTCTGCAGACATGGTAGGCATTGTGGCTGTCGATTTTTTCTCAGTACTTTTTTCAGCAACGTGCTCAACTTTTTGCTCAATTCGTGCTTGAGCCCTCATTTTTTGTTTTCTCGTTTTTCTTGCCATAAGCGTATTGTATCACGGGGTGGATCGGCTAGCTATATCTTATAGTAAATGGTATAATATAGGCTCGTTTGACACATCGGTCGGACCAAGTTCATGGAGCATAGTCATGTCCAGCCGAAAAGAAGAGCAGATCTATCGCGATGGAGAATGGTACACGCTTTCGCCTCTGGCAGGTTATCGTGACCTGTACAACGTGTACTCCGAAGATGGCATGCTAGTGATGAGTGGCGTTAGCAGGAGGGAGATCATGGCCAATCTTGGTCCCAGCGCTGCTGGGTCCACAATGGCTATTGGAATCTTCCTGATCATTGCGATTATCATTGGTGCGATCGTGTTCGGTTGACGCAACATCGCAGTGAGAGCGATGAAGACGACTTGGTTGATGTCTCACATGAGTTCGCAGCTTTCGCGACCCATCATCAACCACTTTTCCCATTTTCATTGACACTCCCCCTCAAACCATATACAATGACTTTCATTATGAACCTCGTTTATAGTGCCTTGGGACTGGCTTTTCTTTGGCTTGCTGTATTAAGTTTTTTCCTTTTTCGTGCAGTTAATCACTATAAAAAACTTTCTACCCGCACTGGTTCCAAAAGCATCGATGGCATTCTTGACGACATTCTTGATCAGCATGTAGCGCATAATCGTGATATGTCAAACCTAAAAGATGCGCTCCTCACACTTGAATCACAAGCAAAGAAACATTTACAACGTGTAGGCTTTGTACGATTTAACCCTTTTGAAAGAAGCGGTGGCGAACAGAGCTTTGTGATAGCCTTGCTTGATAGTAATAATTCTGGCATTGTCAAAACATTTATGTATACCCGTGAAGGCGTTCGCATTTATGTGAAACAAGTTAAAGAAGGAAAAGCACTCGAATATGAATTGTCAGATGAAGAAAAAGAGGCCATCAGATTGGCCCAGTAAAAATTATTGTTGAAAATTGTTAAACATTTTTATACCATTCAAACATGAATAAGAAATTTGTTTTTGTGGCCGCGTTCCTCACATACTGCATTTCTTTCTACTTTTCTTACGGATTTTTCTCAGGAGGTGGCGGAGCAGGAAGCTTAAGTATTGGATCCAAACCAGGCGGAAGTAATAAGGTTGATGTGAAGCAACCAGCTGCTGATGGTGAAGAGCAAATTGAAGGAAAGCTCACAGAAGAATGCCCATTGAACGGGCAACTTTTAACACCTACACATAAAAAGCGATGGGAGGCTCGAAGACCAATGGGTATTATGATTGAAAATCACCTGGAAGCTCGCCCACAATCTGGTTTATCGTCAGCAGACGTTATCTATGAATTTGTGGCAGAAGGTGGTATTACACGTTTCTTAACAATGTTTTACTGTAAGGATGCACGATATGTTGGCCCTGTTCGTTCTGCGCGTGTGTACTTTATTGATATGGTCCGTGCTTATGGTAATAATCCATTATATGTTCATGTTGGTGGCGCAAATCAACCTGGAAAGGCTGATGCTTTAGGTTTGCTGACCAAGCTTAAGTGGTCAGGCTACAATGACATGAACCAATTCTCAGTTCCATTCCCAATCTTTGCGCGTGATTATGAAAGAAATCCAGGTGTTGCTACAGAACATACTATGTACTCCTCAACAACTAAATTATGGAAATATGCTGCCGATAAAAGAAAACTTACCAACGTAGATGAGGACGGAGTGAAATGGGATGAGGACTTCACCCCATGGAAATTTAAAGATGGTAAAGCTTCAAGTTCACCAACAGCTCCAAAGATTTCATATGATTTCTGGGAAGGTCGTAAAGACTATGCGGTAGAGTGGACGTATGATGCCGCGAGCAATACGTACAAGCGATCACAAAATGGCAAACCGCATGAAGATAAAAATAATAAGAAGCAATTGTATGCATACAACGTCGTCGTTGCATCTGTTGTAGAATCGCCGGCAAATGACGGCTACGCGGGCGGCCATCTTTTATATAAGACGCTAGGTAGTGGCAAAGCCCTTGTATTCCAAAACGGCGAGGTTATTGAAGGCACATGGAAGAAACCAAAAGAAGAAGATATGATGCGCTTCTATGATGAAAAAGGAAAAGAAATTGAGTTAGTGCGCGGCCTTACATGGGTCTCAGCAATACCACAAGGTAACGAAGTTACATACTAATAAGAGACTATGTTGGACGAGATCATTCCATCAAAAACTCGTCGCAAGATACTTTCTCTCTTCCTCAATAATGTTGATGAGGCATATCATTTGCGACGCATTGGCCGAGAAGTCGGAGAAGAAATAAATGCTGTTAAACGCGAACTAGATATTCTTGAGAAAGCAAAAATTCTAAAAAAAGAGAAGCGGCTTAATAAATCCATATACGTCATCAATAAAAAACATCTCTATTTTGACGAACTTCTTAAGTTGCAGGCAAAACATAGTACATTAGCTACCGGATTAAGAAAAAATTCATCGTTATTGGGGAAGGTACATTTCATCGCAATGTCGCTTAGGCTGCAAAAAAAGGAAACTATTCCAGAAAGTGATGTATATATGGTTTTTGTAGGGACTGTTGTAGCAGCTGAAATCCAAAAAATTGTCCAAGCTGTACAAAATGAGTACCCATTTGAGCTGAACTATACTATAATGCCGAAAGATGAATTCGAATACAGAAAACGAAAAAACGACCCTTTTATTTGGAAGTTTCTTAAAGAGCCAAAGGTTATGATAGTTGGTGAAGAGGCTGATTTCATGGCATGAAAAAAATTCCTTTTGGCGCCATTTTTTTTATTCTTCTTATAACACTTGTCGTTCTTATTGATTTGCCAAGCAATAAGCATCTAGCTTTTCAGATTGGTTCTCTTAAAATTGATCGCGTTATTAATCCTCCAGTTATTGATATATCGCTTTTTGGAAAGAGATTCCAACGCACATTTGAGACAAAACTAGGATTGGATTTGCGTGGTGGTAGCCACTTGCTCTTTGAGGCCGATGTGTCGAAAATCCCTGCAAGTGAAACTGAAGGTGCTTTAGAATCGGCACGAAATGTTATTGAGCGCCGCGTTAACTACTATGGTGTATCTGAGCCACAAGTTCAGACAATAAAGAATAAAAATACCTATCGTATTTCTGTGGATTTGCCTGGTATTGAGAGTGTCGATCAAGCAATTCAACTAATTGGGCAAACAGCGCAGTTGGAATTTAAAGAGGAAGGCACCCCTTCAGCAGAAATCGATCAGATTGCGACACAGTCGCCCCAGTTGGCAATGTTAATGGCGCTAAGTAAGTCAACTGGATTAAAAGGGACGCATGTAAAAAAGGCTTCTGTTGAATTTGGCCAGGGATCTGGCAATAATCTTGGCGCACCTTCGGTGCAACTTCAATTTAATGATGAAGGTGCGAAATTATTTGAAGAGATCACAAAAAGAAATGTAGGTAAACAGGTCGGCATCTTTTTAGACGACCAGATATTATCTGCGCCGACCGTCCAACAAGAGATTATAGGCGGCACCGCTATAATCACAGGACAATTCACTCTTGATGAGGCAAAGAATCTTGCCTTATCAATTAATTCAGGCGCGCTGCCCATACCGATCAAGCTTATTGAGCAGCGCACTATTGGTCCTACCATAGGCCAAGAAGCAATTGAAAAAAGCCTTTTTGCAGGCGCAATTGGCCTTGCCACTGTTGTGCTTTTCATGGTGTTGTACTATGGTAAGTTTGGCATCATCGCGACATTAGGGCTTCTTCTCTATGGTCTTATTTCTTATGCAATTTTCCGTCTTATTCCCATTGTGTTGACGCTTCCTGGTATTGCCGGGTTTATTCTTTCGATTGGCATGGCTGTAGATTCAAATATTCTTATCTTTGAGCGCATCAAAGAAGAACTGAGAAAAGGAAAATCATTTGATGTAGCAATGCGTTTAGGCTTTGGTAAGGCTCTAGATGCCATAAAAGATGCAAACATTGCCACACTTCTGGTAGCGTTTATTTTGTTCAATCCATTAAATTGGAGTTTCTTCCCACAATTTGGTCTGATTAAAGGTTTCGCATTAACATTGACCATCGGCGTGTTGACGAGTTTATTTACCGGCATATTTATAACCCGCCGCTTAATGGAGTTTTTTATTAAAAAACCATGATCAACTTTACAAGATACACCAAACTTTATTTTGCACTTTCTGCATGTTTGATAGCGTTCGGATTATTCACTCTTTTTTCAAAAGGTTTGAATCTTTCGATTGATTTTACAGGCGGGAGTATGTTGGAATACACGTTTAAACAAGATACTGCGACAGATACAATTCAAAAAGCATTTGATAAAAACAAGATTGAAGTTTCTTCTATTGCGACACAAAACTCTAAGCGAGCTATTATTAGAGCAGCAGCAATGTCCGAAACCCAAGAGGCTGCGGTGCGTAAAGATTTGAATGCAACACAACTGCGTTTTGATTCTGTTGGTCCTGTATTGGGCTTGGAAACAATTCGCAAAACATTCTATGCATCAATCGTTGCAATCTTCGGCATTCTTTTATACATAACGTTTACGTTTAGAAAACTGAGTTATGGTGTCGCCGCTGTGACAGCGTTGTTGCACGACCTGTTAATACTTTTTGGCATGTATGCCGTTCTGGCAAGATTTGGTGCAGAAATCGATACGCTTTTTATTACTGCAGTACTCACCACAATGTCGTTTTCGGTACATGACACTATTGTTATGTTTGATAAGATTCGTGAATATAAAAAAACATCAGGTTTGGATATTGAAATATTGGCAAATAAGGCATTGACCGAAACAATTGTTCGTTCGGTCAATAATTCATTGACTATTATTCTTATGCTTGTACCGCTCACATTTTTTGGCGGAGATGCGGTAAAGTTTTTTGCAGCAGCGCTTCTTATAGGAACAGTGACAGGAACATATTCGTCCCCATGCATTGCGACACCGCTTTTAGTACTACTCGAGAGGCGTAGGTCGACCAGTCACTGAGACCCTCTCAAAAACCTGCGCTTGCCTTTGGGGTGATGTATCGAGATCAGTAATGGGAGTGGGAGTTGAAGTGTCGGCAATATGGTCAGAACCTGAATGATTCGCATTGTTAGCTAGCAACATTATTGCTACGAGCATTGCTACTTCGATCGGACCGAGTGTTTCTCGTTCCTTCTTTGGAATAGGAAAGTCATATTCATCATCCATCCTAATTCATCATTATACTATAAGAGTTTTGCTATACTTTGGGGAACATGGATGAAGATAAATACAAAGCAGTGTGGATTTCCTATTCATCATTAAGCGATTTTACTGCGTGTCCGCGGGCATATTATTTGGCAAATATATATAAAAATCCAAGGAGTGGAAAGAAAATCGCGATAATAAATGCCTTTCTTTCATTGGGACAGGCTGTCCACGCAACGCTTGAATCACTCTCTGTACTCCCTGTTGAGGAGCGATTTAATAAGCCATTGGGAGCACGTTTTGAAGAAGAGTGGAAGAAAGTGACGGGCAAACAAGGAGGCTTCAAGTCTGAAGCACAGGAAGAAGAATTTAAAGCCCGTGGCTTACAGATGATTGCAAAGGTCGAGCAAAACCCAGGACCTTTGCTCAATAAGGCTATTAAACCAAAAGATGATTTGCCAAACTATTGGCTTTCCAAAGAGGAAGGTATTATTTTATGCGGCAAGATTGATTGGATGGAATATTTAGAGAGCGACGACGCAGTGCACATTATTGATTTTAAAACAGGTCGTCGTACCGAATCAGAAGGTTCACTGCAGCTCCCCATTTATTATCTTTTGGCGACCAATATTCAGAACCGTCCCATCAAAAAAATGAGCTATTGGTATCTTGACGATGGTAATCCATTGGATTTAGTCAGCGTGCAACTTCCTGATGCCGCGCAATCTGAAAAAGAGATTATGCAGATTGCATCTCGTATAAAACTTGCGCGTAAATTAAATCATTTCAAATGTCCCATTGATGAAAAAAATGGCTGTCGTCACTGTGCCCCTTTTGAAGCTATTGTAAAAGGTAGAGGAGAGTTTGCTGGTATTAATATATATAACCGCGAAGTGTATCTATTGTCTGACGAGGCAACGAGTCTTTAAGCCTCTTCTGATTCTGATGTTTTCCCTCTTTTACTCTTGAGTTTTTGTACAAGCATTTGTCCAAGGGTAAGACCTAGAGTCGTGAAGAATTCTTTTTTTCTGTTGCGCAATAAACTCGCCATCTTCCCAGCAAAACTATTTTGGAATGTTTTTATTTGATAACGAATGTAGAATACGAGAACCAAGCAACTGACTGCAATAATGATCCAGAGCATCATTGCTACAATGCCTATTGTATAAAATAGTGTTTCAAGTCCCATAGAAAAATTATACCATTTTGTATATAATCTCATCACATGAAAAAAGAAGTCATAATACTTTTATTCATCATTGGTTTCGCCGGTGTGGTTTACTTACTCATTAGATCCAGCGAATCTTCATTACAAAGTGATATGAAAAACCCAACAGAAAGCCCAAAACAAGTCACGACCCCTTCAGCAGTAAAATCATTTCCCAAAGCTCCAGAAATGACCATTGATACGAAGAAAAAATATACAGCAACGCTAAAAACAAACATGGGTAACATAGAGATCGCCTTAAACGCAAAAGGTGCACCTAAGACAGTCAATAATTTTGTATTTCTTGCTAAAAAAGATTTTTATGACGGTACGATTTTTCATCGAGTCATTAAAGATTTTATGATACAAGGCGGAGATCCGGAGGGAACAGGCATGGGTGGCCCAGGATATAAATTTGAAGATGAAATTACAGCAGAGCAAGTGTTTAGTAAGGCAGGTCTATTGGCCATGGCTAACGCTGGTCCAAATACTAATGGTTCGCAATTCTTTATTACTCATAAAGAAACCCCATGGTTGACCGGAAACCACACAATTTTTGGAGAAGTGGTAAAGGGTATGGATGTCGTTGACAAAATTGCGAATGTTGCTACGGGTAATAATGACAAGCCTTTATCGGACGTCATTATTACCGATGTAGAAATTAAAGAGCAATGATCATACCCACATAGTGAGTATGAGAGCCATTGCTATTGTTGAAACCAATCTATAACTCGTGTTGATATAAAGCAACTGCATAGGCTTACCATTCCAGACATGATCTGAAACTTGCACTGCTCCAACAAATCCGAGCCATATCCAAAATCCGAATGTAGCCGCTTCTTGTGCGGTGCTTATGCCAAGATATTGCACAAAGTGTGCCATAACATATGCCGAGATAATTGACACAATGAACATAACGGCATAGCCAGTCTTTGCTTCTTCTTGCATCTTTGGAATATCTTTGTCCTTGTATCCCATCAATGAAGACCATTGTTTGCCAAACAGCATTGGAGAATACCAAACAGCCCCAATTACCATATTAGACACTGCTGCAAGAAGAACTGCGACGAAGTTAATACTAACTGTTTCCATGAGGTTCACCCCCTTCCGTAGTAGTTATGTAGACAATTATAACACTATATACTATAGTGCGATATGCGTATTGAAACATTTGTGTTGGGTGAGCTAAAGACTAACTGCTATTTATTAGTAGAGGGCGCTACATGTATGCTTATTGATCCTGCTGATTCGGCAGATTTTCTATTGGAGAAAATTCAGCGTGAAAACCTGAAACTTATTTCTCTCATTGCAACACATGGGCATTTTGACCACACACTTTCTGTGGGAGAAATTCAGCTTTCTTTTGACATTCCGCTATATATTGATGGTCGTGATGAGTTTTTAATTAAAAGATTAAAGGCGACAGCAAAACATTTTCTAGGTTATGATCCAGCAGCCATTCCGCCACAAAAGATGACATTCTTTCCTGAGAAAGATGAAGATATTATGATTGACCCGTTTTCTTTTCGACTTTTTCATATTCCTGGACATACTCCTGGGAGTATTGCTTTATATTTCCCGAGAGAACAAGCAGTATTTACGGGTGATACGTTGTTTAAGGATGCTGTAGGAAGAACAGATTTATCTTATTCAGATAAAACAGAGCTCATCCATTCATTGCAAAAATTGATGAAACTACCTGAGGAAACTATTGTGTATCCTGGTCACGGTGAGCTAACAACGATTGGAGAAGAACATCGCGGTCATTAGGTAGATTTTTTTCTACGACTTTTTCAAAGAGATCGTTCAAAATCTTTCCTACTTCTGGACCTGGTTTTACATTCAATTCTTTCATCACATCATGACCAGAAATTTTTAAATCCGCGACGGTGAATGGTTTTTTCTGGACTTCGATAAGTCGTTTTTTGAAAAGTTCGGTACGCCATGACGTGGGGGTTGCCCCTCCTCCGATGCGGTCACCTGTACGCAATGCAAGCATTTCGTTGAGGTTATCGACGCCGATTGTACGAATGAATCGTCGCAGCGCGCTATCAGTTTGATTTTCACTTACAGGGAACATGTGATAGCGCACTAATGTTACAAGCTTCGCTTTGTCTTTTTTTGAAAGCCTAAAGCGATCTGCGATCGCTTCTGTCTGTTGGGCGCCGACCATTTCATGGTTGTAAAATGTAATGGTGCCCGTTTCAGGATCTTTTGCATATGTGCCCGCCTTTCCAATATCGTGGAGGAGTGTTGCAAAGCGTGTTATTGGGTCGCCCGAAGGGCAGCCGCGCAGCGCTTCGATTAAATGTGTTCCCACATCGAACACATGATGTCGGCCAGGACTTTTTTGTTCAATACCAAAACATGCTTCTACCTCCGGAAGGATATGTTTCAATAATCCTGTTTGCTTTAAAAATAAAACTCCCTCAGCAGGATGATCGCTTGCAAGTATTTTTAAGAATTCATCACGAATGCGCTCCCATGATATATTGGTAATCCGCCCTGAATTTTTCTCTATCGCAGCTTTTGTTTCTTCTTCGATCATAAATTCCAGCTGCGTTGCAAATCGGATTGCTCGCATGAGCCGGAGCGCGTCTTCTTCAAAGCGCTTGTTGGCGTCGCCAACTGCGCGCACAACTTTCTTTTCCATATCTTCCAGTCCATTCACATAATCAATAATCTCTTTTCCATCTGTCGCCAGAGCATTAATGGTAAAATCGCGTCGCTTCACATCTTCTTCAAGCGTTTGTGCCCATTCAATCTTGTCCGGATGGCGATTGTCTGAATATGAACTTTCATTTCGGAAAGGCGTCACTTCTGTAAGAATTTTTTCATCTTTGTCCTGTATGATAATACTCACCGTACCGAAGTCGTTATTGCAAAATGCATCAGGAAAAAGCTTGAGCATTTGCTCAGGTGTCGCATTTGTCGTAAAATCCCAGTTATAAACAGGACGTTGCAGAAGCTGATCCCGAACGGGGCCTCCTACTGCATAGATAAGATAACCGTTTTCACGGAATGTCTGCATAAAATGTTCGATATATTGAGGCAAAGGTTTGGGCAATTGCATAGCGATATTTTACTACAATCACATGAAAATACATATCAAGCACAGAATTGACGACCACCTTCCTCCAGAGGATTTCATTAAACTTTTATTAAAAGATCGAGGAATTGAGAATACTAATCTTTTTATTACACCTGCCCACCCAACCGAAATTCCTTTGAAATCTTTTTTTACTGAAAAACCTTCGTTTAAAAAAGATTGGCAGGCATTTATTAAACTTCTTAAAAAAATTCACGAAGATCAAAGCATGATCGTTGTCTATTCTGACTATGATGCCGATGGGGTAACAGGAGGGGCTGTGATGTGGGAAACACTCCATATATTGGGTTTTAAAGTAATGCCCTATATTCCTGATCGTAAGAAAGAAGGTTATGGATTTTCAGAAACCGGATTGAATAATGTTAAAGAAACGTACGACCCTGCATTGATTATTAGTGTCGACCATGGCATTGTTGCACACAAACAAATTACGTATGCAAAAGAAAAATTAGGTCTTGCTATCGTCGTGACTGACCATCATCAAAAACAGGAAAAAGAACCAGAAGATGCTTTCGCTGTTTTTCATACGACGCAATTGTCCGGGAGTGGAGTTTCATATTTTGTTGCAAAAGAAATTGCGGAAGAATTTGGAAAACCTGCAAAATCTTTTAATGAGTTTAGTCGCGATTTTGTAGCTTTGGCGGCTACTGGAACTATTGCCGATTTGGTGCCGCTGGTTGGTGTATCGCGCAGTGTTGCAAAATATGGGCTGGAAGCATACGGAAAGTCAGTGCGTTATGGCATTAGACATTTATTAAAAGAGTCAGGATTAGATGGAAAGCCCATCACGCCATATGAAGTTGGTTATATCATTGCTCCGCGTATTAATGCATTTGGAAGATTAGAGCATGCGATGGATGCGTTGCGACTTTTATGTACAAAATCATATGCAAAAGCCATAGAACTGGCGGGCAAAGCTGGGAAGATTAATAAAGACCGTCAGAATCTTGTAACGGTAGCACAAAAACAGGCAGAAAGAATGGCGGACGGCAAGCAAAAAATAATTATCGTCCGCAATGATGACTGGGAAGAAGGAATAATCGGCCTGATCGCGGGTAAGCTGATGAATAAATATAGCAGGCCAACAATTGTAATGACCCGATCCGATGGTCATGCAAAAGCTTCTGTGCGATCGGTATCTGGCGTTGATATTACAAAGTTCTTAACGTCAAAAGAAATTAGAAAATATTTGACTGATGTTGGCGGCCATGCCGCCGCCGCTGGATTCACTGTTCCTCTAGAAAACGTTGACGATTTTACAATAGCGGCATTTGCAAAAGCTGAAAAAGAAATAACCGATGATATGTTGGTGCCATCGCTTGATATTGATTTTGAAATTCCTATAAAAAGTGCAACACTTGATCTTGCAAAAAAACTCTCACAACTTGAGCCTTTTGGCATTGGTAATCCACAGCCACTTTTCGTTTGTCAAGGAAAGATCAAAGACATCATTCTTTTTGGAAAACAAAAGCAATATACGCGCTATCTTTTGCATGATGGCGACATGGCTTTTTTAGAAATTACCTTTTTTGAAAAGCCGAATCAAGCGCTCAAGATTGGCGATACAGTTTCTATTGCGTATAATCTTAAAATCGATACTTGGGGAGGGAAAATTAAGTTATCCGCAATGGGTCGATACATCATAAATGATGTAAAGTGAAGTATAATAAGGCTTATGAAAAAGACATGGATTAGCGAAACACCACAGCTTGTTGGTACGACAGTCGAACTTTATGGCTGGGCGCAGACCGTTCGAGATCATAAAAAAGTTGTCTTTATTGATCTTCGTGATACAACAGGGTTTGTGCAAGTTGTTGGTGGCGCAGAATTATCTGGTATTTCAGCAGAATCTGTTGTGTATATAAAGGGCCTTGTCAAAGAGCGTCCTGCGCATATGGTCAATGACAAGATTGCCACAGGAACCATTGAAATTGAAATGCAAGAGCACAAAGTAATTTCTGTGAGCAAAGCATTACCAATGCCAATCGACACAGACGGATATGAGATTGATGAAGAAATTCGCGCACAATATCGATATCTTGATTTGCGCCGCCCACGAATGGCGCAGAATATTAAAGTGCGTAATAAGGTGGTGAAATACATCCGAGATTTTCTCAGCGAAAAGTATTTTACCGAAATCGATACGCCAATTTTGACAAAAACATCACCCGAAGGCGCCCGCGATTTTATTGTTCCCTCTCGTTTGCAGCCGGGCAAATTTTATGCGCTTCCACAGTCCCCGCAACAGTATAAACAGCTTTTAATGGTCGCGGGATTTGAAAGATATTTTCAAATTGCGCGATGCTTTCGCGATGAAGACCCGCGAAAAGATCGCGCATATGGTGAATTTTCACAACTTGATATCGAAATGTCTTTTGTTGAACAAAATGACATTTTGGAGCTTATTGAAGAGCTATTCACCAATCTTATTAAAGAGCTTTTTCCTGAAAAACATATAACCCAATCGCCCTGGCCTCGCATCTCACATAAGGAAGCAAAAGAAAAATATGGCAATGATAAACCTGATTTGAGAAAGAATCCTGATGATCCACACGAATTGGCTTTTGCATGGGTGTTAGATTTCCCACTTTTTACAGAACAAAGTGATGAAGATTTTTATCATGGATCGGGCAATGCAAAATATGCGCCATCACATCATATGTTTACCGCTCCGCATCCAGATGATGTCGCGCTATTAGATTCCGATCCGCTAAAAGTTCGTGGTTTGCAACACGACTTGGCACTTAATGGCTTTGAAGTTGGTGGGGGCAGTATTCGTATTCATCAGCCAGAGATCCAAAGCAAAATTTTTGATCTGATTGGTTTTTCAGAAGAACAAAAAGCACGTTTTTCAGATATGTTGGAAGCATTTACTTATGGTGTGCCACCGCACGGTGGTATTGCGCCAGGCATTGATAGATTTTTAATGGCAATGCTTGGCGAACCTTCTGTTCGTGAAGTAATCCCATTCCCCGCTTCTGCAAGTGGAAAAACAGCAGTTATGCACGCCCCGTCTGTTGTTGAAAAAGACCAACTTAAAGAACTTGGATTACATGCCTAAGAAAAAGCCACAAAAAAAACAGCAAAGCTACGTAACGTTTGGACAACTACGCACACTTTTTTATTTGTTTATAATCAGCGCGTTTCTTCTTTTTTATCCTGGCGACAATTATTACACACATATTTTTGCCTACAATCGCGAACTATTTTCAGAAAGTAATCAGCTTGATGATACATTCACGGCGCAAGATATTCCTTTTGTCCGTGACAGAAATGTGCAGCCGTTTTTAACGGCACAAGGTGTGTATGTGATTGATTTGGCAACGGCAACACCGCTTTTTGAAAAAAATAAAGATACACGTTTCTTCCCGGCATCTACAACAAAAGTCATGACGGCTCTTACGGCAATGGATCTTTATAAACTTGACGATGTGTTGACGGTAAAACGGGCAATCACAGAAGGTCAGTTGGCGGATCTTCTTGTTGGCGAAAAACTGACCTTCGAAAATATTCTCTACGCCGCACTGATTCATTCTGGCAACGACGCGGCGTATGTTTTGGCAGATAATGATCCGCAGGGGTACGCTGCCTTTATAAAACGTATGAATGCAAAAGCAAAAAATCTTGGTATGCTACATTCAACCTTCTCAAACCCTGCAGGACTTGACGAAGCCGCACAGTTTTCAACACCTTATGACTTGACTCTCGCCGGCCGCAAACTTCTGCAGAATAAAGAGCTTTCAAAAATTGTTTCTACAAAAAGCATCACCATTTCTGACATCGATTTTAATCATTTTCACGCCCTCTATAACGTAAACCAACTACTTGGGAAAATCCCCGGAGTAGGCGGTTTGAAGACAGGAAAAACTGAACTGGCAGGCGAAAATTTAATCACGTTGTATAAGCGAGATAATCGAGAGTATCTTATAGTTCTAATGAAAAGTGAGGATCGTTTCAAGGATACGGAATCTATAGTAACCTGGCTTCAAACAAATATTTCCTATGAAAAGAGCTTATAGTTGCATTTATTAGGTCTTATGCTATAATACTCTCACTATCGCGGGTCGCCGCGAGAAACCCCCATTTCAGCCGTCAAAAGGAGGCGGCACACACAATGACGACGCAGCAGATCGGTACGACGGACGGCGATGACCAGGTGGTCGACGGCACGAGCACGGGCCCCGAGGACGATGTCGAGACCCAGGACGAGGGCGCGGGCGACACCGGCAGCGACACCGAGGGGGGCGATGACGGCTCCGGCGACGAGGGCGACGGCGTGACCGAGACCGGCGGTGAGGCCGGCGGCGGCGACGCCAACTAGGGCCACACGGCCCAAGCGACGACCCTGGCGAAGAGCCATGGGACAACGACCGGGCGGGAGCACGTCTCCCGCCCGGTTTATTACCTTTTCTTCTCCGATTCATTCAATATCCCAATTTCTCAGAGTTAATTTTTACAGGTGGGAAAATCGTATGACACTTGTAATACATGATGCATGACACGTGTATGACAATTTTTCATGTCATAAAATAGAGTAGTAGGGGAAATGTTTGTTACTATTCGTCTTCAAGTACGCCAGCTTTCTTTGATGAGATAATCGTATTAGCAATAAGTTGCGAAAGATGACCGATATCTTCAAAATGTTTTTTCATTTTGTACTTGTTAGCTTCATCCCTTTCCTCTTTAGATACCGTATCCAACTTCCTTACGATAAATTTATCTTGGTACAGGTGTAATACATAGCGGATAAACTCACTTCTTGTTTTATAGTGCTTTTCGCGCATCATCTTATCTATAAAATCGATGAGATATCTAGGTAGCGAGATGCTTATGACCTTGCCGCTGCGCCTTGTATAAGATTTATCAACACTCATAATGCTGACAGCTTATCATATGAAGGTTAAAAGAAGATTAATTTGCAGATTCGGTCGCTATATATCCTGTCGCAACAGCAGGCACATACGCAGCAAAATTATTGTCACCCAAAAACACATATACTGGCTGAAAGAATTCCTGATACTCATCTGGCTCAAAATACCCCATAAACATTTGTCGTACAGTAATCTTATTTGAATTTTCACCCGCAGATACAATAGTACCTTTACCACTTATTAATTCTTGCCAAGCTTCATCACCCGTTTTCACAGGATACGCATGCCCCTCAGGATTTTTATCAAAGTACTTAATTTGTGCCTTTAATATTTTCGGTATTGCAGATTTTGATCCCTGCGGAATAAATGTCATCACCACATAATTCTGACTATTAAAATACTTGGGTGCCACTATCGGGAACCCATCCACATCCGGAGGAAAATAATCAACTTCCACCACATTTGCGTCTTCAAACTTATCCACAACGTTAAAACTCTTCGTGATTGGGTCAAATCTCAGATAGATAACATGTTCTGTCCCAGCTGAAAAAACCTCTGGGTATCGATCCATTTTCCTCAAAAATGTTTTTGCTTGTTCCAAAATAACCTGTTCGCCAGGGATTGTCGTTGATGCAAAAAGATCTGGCTGAGACTCAAACTTTGTCTCAAACGTAAAGTTAAAATTGCGAATATCGATATCTAATTTTTGTTGTGCATTCTCAAATGTTGCTGCTGTGTCATTTAATATATATTTTTCCTGTTCGGTATTAAATCCTGCGGCTTTTGCCATTAATGAAATATTTTGCACATAGCCAAATCGTGTTATTGGTGGAGGAATATAGAAAATTGCTGCAGAAAGCGTAGCGGTTATAGGGCGACCCTCAATATTGTCGATGGTAAATTGTGGATTGGCAGGATAATCAATTTTCATTGTGAAATGGTTGGCTGTCAATCTTCCAAAAGCTGGTGTAAAGACTTGTTGAACTGGTCTGTTGGTCAATGTTTTTAATGTGAGTGACACGATCATGAAGAAAAGAACAAAAAGAATGAGGCCTAAAATGGCTACAGGACCGTATTTTCGCAGATAATATGAAAACTCACTGAGTGACATACCTTGATTATAGATTAAATTGCTATAATACACACATGGTTCGCACACGTATTGCTCCGTCTCCGACGGGCTTCCCACATATCGGAACGATATATCAGGTGTTATTTGACTATGCATATGCAAAAAAGCATGGCGGTAAGTTTGTTGTGCGCTTAGAAGATACTGACCGCGCCAGGTTTGTCGAGGGGGCAGAGGAGGTAGTGTTTAGTGCCCTCGATTGGTTTGGGCTTTCCGAGGACGAGAGTCCGAGGAAAGGGGGAAAGTATGGCCCGTATAGACAGTCTGAGCGGCTGGAAATATATAAGAAGCATGCGGAAGAGCTTATTGAGAAAGGCCATGCATATTATTGTTTTTGCACAAAAGAACGCCTTGATCAACTGCGAGAAGAACAGCAAAAAAATAAGGAGCTACCAATGTATGACAAGCATTGTCGCAATCTGTCTCCAGAAGAAGCAAAAGAAAAACTTGCTAATAACGCCGAACATGTCATTCGCATGAAAATTCCTGAAAATAAAAAAGTCATCTTTCATGATCTTATAATCGGCGATATCGAATTTGACAGCAATACCCTTGATGACCAGGTCATATTAAAATCTGATGGTTTTCCAACATACCATCTCGGCGTTGTAGTTGATGATCACCTTATGGAAATAACCCATATTTTCAGAGGCAAAGAATGGATTCCCTCTACACCAAAACATGTATTGCTCTATGAATTTTTTGGTTGGGAAATGCCGGTACATGCGCACCTGCCACTTATATTGAATGACCAAGGCCCAGGAAAACTGGGTAAGCGCTTTGGTCATGCATCGGTAGATTTTTATAGAGAATCCGGTTTTCTTCCTGAAGCCGTTCTGAATTATCTTTCAAATATTGTGTGGAATCATCCCGACGATAAAGAAATATATACACTTCAAGAATTTATTGATGTACTCGATATCGAAACAGTCACATCGCAAGGGGCACGTTTTGATTTGCAGAAATTAATGTGGATGAATGGAGAATATATTCGTGCAATGAAAACTGATGAATTGGCACAAAAAATTATCGATTTTGTCAAACAATATAATCTTGGCGATTACTCTGAGGAACTTATTAAAAGAGTTACGCCACTTGTTCAAGAAAGAATAAAAACATTGAAAGAATTTGATGAATATGCGCGGTTTTTTATTGAAGCACCAACGCATGAAACTGAATTTAAAGATGAAGAAAAAGAATTATTACAAAAAATCAACGCAGCATTAGAGGGTGTTGAAGAATATGCATGGAATTTAGAGACGCTGAATGATGTATTGCAGAAACTTGCAGAAAAAGAAGAAATTGGATTTGGCAAATTCTTCATGTTAATTCGATTAGCGATCACCGGAAAAAAAGTCACTCCTCCAATCAATGAATCGCTTGTGATTCTTGGTAAATCTGAAACTCTTCGCCGCCTTGCGGCTTAAGAATTATTTAATCTCTGTCTGATAGACTTTTTCTATGTTGAATTCATTATCTAGAAGTCAAATAAAGAGAATCGCAAATTTGCTCGATGGTTTTGTTCAAGTGATTGCAGGATCAGTGATTATAAATGGCCTCTTCTTTGTAACTGATATAGAAAGAGGGACTATCATAATGGCTATATTGCTCGAGGTTAATCTTGTAATATTGTGTCTATATGTGGAAAAGACATATCAGGATAGATATGTATTAGAAGTTTTGCAAAATCAACATGAAGATTCATCCCATGATTATTAGTTATGCATTTGTTTTTATTATTGCTAATGTTTTAGCAGCGATTGTCTATTTCGATTCAAAATTAGGCAAAACTCGATTAAGCGTGAGAAGAAAAAAGTTATTTCGAAAGTCGATTTAACAAGCCTTTGAGAGCAGTAGTTGTGGATCAACAGGAACAGGATAGTCACCATCAAAGCATGCAGTACAAAATCCATTCTTTCTTCCACTGAGACGAGAAGCGATATCTATCATTTCTTTCTGATCGACATAGCCAATCGAATCGGCTCCAACAAAAGCTGCAATGTCAGCTACAGTTCGTCCTACTGCAACAAGCTCTGATTCAGATCCACTAAAATCGACACCATAGAAGCAGCCGTGTTTGATTTGGGGCGAAGCACTGCGAATATGCACTTCTGCTGCTCCTGCTTTGCGCATCATTTGTACAAGCCTTGTCATTGTATTTCCTCTAACAACGGAATCATCAACAAGGACAACTTTTTTTCCACGAACAATTCCAGGTACTGGAGTAAACTTTTCTGCAACAGCATCGCCGCGCCCATCTGGCAAAATAAATGTGCGGCGAACATAATTATTACGAAGCAAACCTTCTTGTGGCATGTGCTGCGTAACCCCAGTTGCATCGTGCCCTTCACTAATTAAATGCTGCATTATTTTTTCTGAATATCCATTTGCAGCAGCAGCTCCAGAATCTCTTACAGGTACAATCACATCTGGAATAAAACCTTGTTCAATATCGGCATCAGCCAGTGAGCTACCGCACTCTTTTCTAAATTGATGTACCTCAGCACCAAATATTTCGCTTGCCGGGCTTCCCAAATATACTAATTCAAAAATGCAGCGCGCTGATTGAACATCGGGAAAATCGATTGGAACTTCTGTTATACCATTTTCATCAATGCGCAAGCATTGCCCTGGCTGAACTTCTACAATAGTGTCCGCATCATCAACGAATTGTGCAAATGCCACAGACTCCGATGCTGCCATAAATCCTTGACCATCTTTCATTGGCGCATAATGCAGGGGACGGAATCCCCATGGATCGCGGACAAGATACAGTGAATTATTTGTACGATCAGCGATTGTTAAGCTGAACGCCCCCTCAGCTTTTGGCAATACAGCTTGCAGGCGCTCCTCAATAGTTTGGTCATCAAATGCATTGAGCGCTTTATGAAGTACGTGCGTATCTGAAACTAAAATCGCTCGATCCTCTGGTGGCATTTCATCTAATAACCCGAGCGGGTTTGTTATATTTCCATTATGAGCTGTGGCAACACGATCTCTTTCATCACAAAATGGTTGCCACGCATACATGCCGCCAGACGTTGAATAACGATCATGTCCTAATGCAATTTTCACATCTGCATCTGCTGTGGTGATGCCACCAACATTATCCCGAA
Source organism: uncultured Gammaproteobacteria bacterium (assembly GCA_965230965.1). Classification (GTDB taxonomy): domain Bacteria; phylum Patescibacteriota; class Microgenomatia; order UBA1406; family HO2-37-13b; genus OLB23. The sequence goes on along the minus strand of OZ246401.1, from coordinate 440,286 downwards.
CAATGCCCTCATTGCGATACGAAGTCATTGTTCCATCTGGAAGAAAACCAACGACACCAACACCTTCCTCACCACGATGATTAAGTGCAGTTAATGGGAAAATAAGATCAGAGAGAGGTCCAGTTTCGTGAAAATAGAATGCGGCAATGCCACAGTTATGTCGAAGTCCGTCTTCCGGATTATTTAAAGCCGCGATTTCTCTCTCGGCGAAAGCCATACATTACGAAAAGTTTGTAATCCAGTGTTTGTCTGATTCGACTTGCAAATCAAGAAAAACTTTTCTATTCGTTGCTGTTTCAAGTTCTTTGCGCGACATTGATCCAATTTCTTTAATTCTTCTCCCACCTTCACCAATAAGCATCTTTTTGTATTTATCCGTCGTTGTTAAAATGCGGGCTTTTACGTATAGCATGCCGTTTTCACGGTCAGCAACATCATCAATCACTACAGTTGTTGTATAAGGAACTTCCTTTCTCGTTCTAAGGAAAACCTTTTCACGAATTAATTCTGCGAGAAAAATTTTGCTATCAATATTTAGTGCGGGATACACATATTCATCAGTCTTCACGAGAGGAGTATCCCTTTCTGGCATTTTTTCAAAAACCGCATCGAGCAATTTCTTCAAATGTATTTTCTCAAGTGCGGAAACTTTTATAACAACATCAAATTCATCTTCAAGGAATTTGTAAAGCGGAAGAAATTCCGGTTCTTCAACATCCATTTTATTTATGACTAAGATTTTCGGCATATTGAACTTTCGCACAATACCTAATACACGTGATTCTTCATAATCACGATTTCTTGTTGGATCAATAACATAGAGAACCGCATCGATATTATTCTCGAACGGCTCCATAAACTTTTGATTTATTTTTTTTGAGAGCGCATCGGTGGCTTTTCGAAAAATACCTGGTGTATCAACAAATACAATCTGTCCGCGTTCATCTTCATACAAACCTTGGATCGGAAAACGTGTGGTCTGTGGTTTGGGCGATGTGATTGCAACTTTTTGCCCAATGAGATTGTTGACGAGTGTTGATTTGCCTACATTAGGTCGGCCAATGAGCGCTACTGTCCCTGCTTTCATTAAGGATATTGTACCAAATTAACTTTGGATTGGTATAATAGTCATACTTGGGGGATCGTTCAATGGTAGGACAACAGCCTTTGGAGCTGTGTATCGGGGTTCGAATCCCTGTCCCCCAGCACGTTAGTACGAGCATCAGGTTTCAATAGTAGATGATATGGTTCTTGGATTGTCATATCGATCTTTCCATTTTTCAAGAAAAGGTTCTTACCTATTGTTTGAATTAATCGCCTCTTAGCATCAAAGTTGTCACTTTCAATAATTGTTCGAGCTTCATAAGCTGTATCAAGGACATCTTTCCTTTCTAGCCGAGTCCATTAGCTTTGATATAATCAAGGTCCTATGCATACTTTTAGGCAAAGAAAAACCGATTTGCCTCGAACATACATCCTATATAGAATTAAGCACAGGTATTACATGCTTTGTTGGCTAGAGTATGGAATTGATGAATCAATGTATATCTGGTTTGACGATAACATCAACAATTCTTGGGAAGTTACTGCCAAGCATTCACAGAATGAAATTCAAGGTACTGTAACAATTGAGTTGAAACAGCAACGATACAAGGTTTACGATCCCCATTTATCTTGGCACCCTTCAGGAAGAGTACATGTAAGCGGCTACAATGAAGCAGGTAGACTGAAGGAAAGAGTCATTGCTGATAAGCTAGCTTCATCATTGCATGATATTTCCACTGGTCAAACAATTGCCTTTTCACAAATTATCTTTCCAACTGTTAACTTTCGAAGTGTGTTTACATTTATAGGTAAAGGCCTACCTGATGCAATTTCCAAGAGGAAGTATTATACAGTGATAAACAAGAAGGGGCATAAAGCTTATAACTCTGGTGCTAATGAAGAGGCATATTTAATTATTGATGATAGTATTGTCCCTAAAGGAAAAAATCTGAGTATTGATTTTTGTATTCATAATAAGAAAGTAGTGGCTGATCCGATAGGTAATTTGAATAAGTATTTGATTTTTCCTCAAGTTATTAGCTCGCACAAGGACATGACGCAGAATGCATTTGGTTTACGACTATTTTACACTGATGTTGACTATGAGTTGAAAAAGGTTAAAGCTTTAATCGCAACGTGTTTTAACCAAGAATCTAACGATCTATTTCAGCTATCAAGAGCTAAATAGTTAAGAAAGGCGAAGCTGCCTACACTTCAAACTTCGTCCTGTACAATGTTCTTATGGAACTATACATATTGATTATCGCTGGAGTAATCATTTATGGCTTTCTAAGTAATAGAAATTCAAAAAGAATCACTTATTCTGATGAGTCGGGTGAAAGGAAAACCGAATCATTGCAACGTAGAAAGTCCAGAAAATTTCTTACAGTTGAAAAACCTGAAAATTTTGAAATAACCCCTGAAATAAAGAACATATTAGATCTAATGGATAGTACCCAGCAAAATATTTTCTTAACAGGGAAAGCTGGGACAGGTAAATCAACACTCCTCAGGCATTTTCGTGCTACAACAAGTAAGAGCCACGCCGTAGTTGCCCCAACAGGGATTGCAGCTATCAATGTTCAAGGGCAAACCATCCATTCGTTTTTCGGATTTAGAGTTGGAGTTACATTGGGATCAGTTCGATTTGTGAGCTACGAAAAGCTAAAAGTATTGCGAAGTCTTGAAACCCTAATTATTGATGAAATATCTATGGTTAGAGCAGACTTGCTTGATTGTATTGACAAATCTTTACAAATAAATCGTCGCAGCAAGTTGCCATTTGGAGGTGTGCAAGTGATAGCTATAGGGGATCCTTATCAGCTCCCACCCGTTGTAACAGCTACTGAAGAAAAGTTCATTCAAAGGACTTATGGTGCTCCACATTTCTTCAATGCAATAAGCTATAAAACAGGCAACTTTACTACTCGGGAACTGACGAAAGTCTATCGTCAGAGTGATAATGTGTTTATTGACATCCTGAATGCGATTAGAACTGGTGATCAAAGCGAAAGTCATATTAGCCAACTGAACAGCTTGACTGGATCTAACAAGCCAACTGATTCATCAATAAAGCTAGTAACAACAAACAAAATGGCACAAATGATAAACCAGTCGCAACTAGATAAGATTCAATCAGAAGTTATGGTTTACACCGCACAGGTATCTGGTAACTTTTCTGAAAAAGCTGCCCCAACAGCGATTGAGCTAGGCCTCAAGGAGGGAGCTCGGATAATGTTATTAAACAATGACAAGGATGGGCGTTGGGTAAATGGTGATGTTGGTTTAATAATTGGTCTAGGAAAGTCGTCAGTCAAAGTAAAGTTTGAAGATGGGACATATGAGGATGTCGAGCCTAATATTTGGGAAAATATCCAGTTTGAGTATGATGAGGAAACGAAGAAGATCGAACCAGTTGTAGTAGGGAAATTTGTACAACTCCCAATTAAGTTGGCTTGGGCAGTTACAATTCACAAGTCACAAGGCAAAACTTATGACAATGTTCATATAGACTTTGGTTCAGGAACTTTTGCTCCTGGTCAAGCTTATGTTGCCTTGAGTAGAGTGACTTCCCTCAACGGTCTTTCATTTGAATCCCCTATACTACCAGACGATGTTCTTATAGATGAGGTAGTAAAGAGCTTTATGATGCCTGATTCTGTAAAAAAAGTTCCTGCTCCAGCTCAAAAGGATAGTCGGAGTAAGGCAACTGAGCAGAAGCAAACAAGTGTAGCAAAATCAGATATTAATAAGCTGAAATTTTTTATTCAAAATGCAGAAAGGTATGCAACGGGAACAAAGAAATCAAAAGAAAAAGTTAATCATGCAATTAAAGTCTTTAGTTTGATAAAAGATAGTCTATCAGATAATGAAGTCAAGGCTTATGAGTCTGCACTTAAACGATACAAGAGCAGATTAGTAAGATAAGCTTTGGTAGTAAGTTACGATATTGTCCACCAACCCCAGCAAAAAAACATGAATACGAATACAACATATAATTGGTACCAACAGTTAATTAAACCCTCTTGGGCACCACCTTCTTTTCTGTTTGGTCCAGTCTGGACAATCCTCTATGCTCTTATTTTTATCTCGTTCGGAAAGGTATTTTTAATGGCACTGCAGAAGAAAATTCCATTAGTTGTCCTCTTGCCTTTTGCTCTTAATCTCATTTTCAACGCTGCATTTACTCCGATTCAGTTCGGTCTTAAAAACAACTATCTAGCAAGTGTTGATATTGTGCTTGTGCTGATTACAATTATTTGGTCTATGGTTGCAATCTATCCTCATCTGCGTTGGGTTACCTATATTCAAATTCCTTACTTACTTTGGGTATCATTCGCAACAGTGTTGCAGATTACGATAACTTCACTTAATAAGTAAGATATAAGAAGTCGCTTGAATGAGTTATTAGTGATTAGCTAATTGAAATTACACAACCCTCTTCTTAAGTTCTTTGCCAACAATATCTGCGACGGCCACAACTACTCCAGAACCAAGAATTATTATCATTCCCAACATCATAGCGCCCGCCCCATCATCCTGCGTTTGTCTCGATAACATGGATATGTAAAGGACCGTCAGAGCAATAAGCCCAATAAACATGAGCATATATTTCTTTATGTTTTCTATGGTCTTTATTGAAGTACTAGAAATTTTATTCTTGTCGAACTGGCCCAAAAGCTTAAGTGCTTGGTACAGCGACATAAAAAAGGGAATAAAAGCTATATATATGTAGATAATAAACGGATCATTATAAATACTTATAAGATCTAAGTTTGCGGCCCTTCCTTCAAGTTGGGGAAATATGATGAGCCAACCAAACACAGTGATGCCTACAAGGACGATAACACCTTTTAAGAACAAGGTCGAAATTCGCTTTGCAGCCATACCTTTATTATAATCCTTTTTCAATGTTTAGTATAATGAGCTAAAATGAGCAAAGTAGTATCTAAGAAAATTAATCATTGGCTTCTGCCGATTTTTTTCATTCTACTTTTTATTTTTACTCGATCGGTATACTTCGAAAATCGCTTTAACTTTGTCTACGATCAGGTAGCTGCTGCAACAAAGGTTCTTGAATTATGGAAAACAAAATCCATCACGCTGATTGGACCGCATATGTCATTTATGGTCGAAGGTCGCCAGGTATTTTTTGGTGGTTTTTCTTATGCAATGGATCTCGTTTTTCTCCTGATAGGGAAGTTTGACCCTTTCCTATCGACATATGCATTCATGCTATTTTGTGCATTAATGATTTTGCCGCTTTACATTGGAACAAAAAAACTTATCAATCAGCAAGCTGCAATAATCATGATGGTGCTCTATACGCTTTTACCATACTTTATCGAAAGCACCTCGCAGATGTGGAATCCGTACTATATGATGAGCCTTTTTCCTTTGCAGGTATATTTAATGGGTTTGTTTAAAGAAAAAAAATCGCCAAAAGTCTTTTTATTATTTTCAATAATAAATGGCTTATGTTTTCAATTGCACTACCTTTTTATCTTTGCTTGGTTTGGATTAGGTGCATATTATTTTCTCGTAAAAAAACTTTCACGAAAATATTTTTTGATGTATCTCATCGGTTTCGGCATCGGCATGGGAAATTTAATTGTGTTTGAATTGCGCAATAATTTTTATCTTCTTCAAACCTTATGGATTTTTGCTAATCATCCAAGAAACGTATCGGAGCATTGGATAGCTCCATATTATCTCTTAAGTGTAGTTTTCTTTGGCATTCTAGCAATGCTTGGCTTGCTTAAAGAGAAATTAAACACAAAAATAGCAATCGGAATCTTTATCATACTTTTATTTTTTGCAATTCCTTACATTACAACAGGTGCGCGTGAGAGAAGCTATCCAAAAGGATGGACATATGAAAATGATCAAGAGGTGTATCGCATTATTAAAGAAAACTTAACAACGTACGAAGATGTAAATGTGTTTGAGTTTTATGATGCAACGGGCAATGTGCCAAAGTATTTTTTGAAACGCGACAACATCGCACTTGATTACGATGATTACTATCACAATAAATATTTATATGTGACCTATCCTGATGATACCTATCTAAAAAATGCTGCGTACGAGGTTGCAAATTTTACGCCTTCAAAAGTTGTGAGGACATGGAAAATGAATGACGACTACAATCTGTATTTGTTGGAGAGACTTTGAAACAATAATACGGTCAACATACGTAGTATAATAGGGTCAGGTATAAAACTATGCAAGCGCAAAAATTAATTGACACGATAAAAGATGTATTCCTTCATCAGGAAAACTATGCAATGCATAAGTATGTGTATGAGTTTGAAATGGGAGGTGCATTTGTTGGCGATTTTTACAATTATTTTATTTACGAAAAGAACGGAGAATATGCTCCTTTTGTTTACCATACCGCAAGTCCATACGATGTTATTTCGAAAAAGGCCCCAGACCAAGCATTAGTTTTTCATGATGGAAAAGTAGTATTTAACACGGATTTTACTGATTTGGTTGCTATGCGAACAGGAGTTATGGATGCACTTGTGTTACAGAATCTTGGATGGTCATCATTAGAACATATGCGTGTTATTCTTTTTGGTACAGGAAGAGTCGCGCGTTGGTCGCTGCATTATCTAAAAGAAATATATCCGGATCTCATGGATATTGATGTTGTGAATGCATCAGGTAATGCTGAAGATTTTATTACGTTTGCAAAAGACTTAGGTGTTGCGGCCCACTCTATAAGAGATTTTGATATCACACAATACGATGTCATTATTTTGCACACAAGTGCTACAGAACCAGTGTTGAATAAAGACCATACAGATAAAATTAAAAAGGGAGCAATGATTTTCTCGTATAGAACAACATCGCCCGTTGGTGAAATAGAAAGTGACTTTTTCAATACACAAAAAGCAAATATTATTGTAGATTGGGATGCCTCCTTAACAAGTTTGCCAGAAATGAAAGAGGCAACCGAAAAGGGATGGCTTGCTCCATCAGATATTATCTCGCTTGAAAAGCTTCTTGCTGGGAATATTCCTTCAGAAAAATCTTATACGATCTTTCGCAGCTCTGGCACTCCCATGCAAAACGTCGGCATTTTAAAATTAGCAATGCATGAAACGGCACGAACCTAAAGAAGACACGGTCTTCTTGGTATAATATAGCTATGGCACACTATCGAGAAGCACATATCAGCGCAAAAGACGAGGACCAAGCAAATCTTATTCTTAATACGCTATTGAAAGAAAAACTAGTTACGGGTGGATTGCTTTTTATTGCACCGGCTCGATTTCTCTGGCAGGAGAAATTAGTAGATCTGCAATATTTTAATATTAGCGCGTTTACTATCGAAAAAAATCAAAAGCAAATTATTGAAACGGTAAAAAAAGTCACAAAAGAGGAACTCCCCATGGTTTGGTTTACAGAAATTGAGGGCAACGAAGAATTATTGAATTGGATAGACGACATCTTAGATTAATTAAGAATCAAACATATGAAATTGATGTTTGCGATACCACTGGTCTTTCTTTTAATAGTGGGTCTTCTTTTTCTCTTCAGAACGCTCTATGTTCAAGTAAAACCACAGCAAAAAGAATTTATGTCGGGTGAAGTTCCTAAAAAAATGCCCGATGGTTTTTACAATGGTTCCGTAGGCTTGTCGCAGACCGCATGGCTAGGCAAAAGATTTAATGCAGAAAAACAGGCAGGTATTAACAAATTTAAAAATGAAGATGGTGATATTGTAGAAGTATTTCCATTCGTTACATATATAGGGAAAGGTTTGATTGATAAAGAAAAAGATGTCATTAAGATTGATTACTCAAAGAATCGCTCGCCATGGTGGATACGATTTATTTTGGATGAAATTATTGAAGTTGGCCCGGACAGTTATTTGGGAAAGGTACACATAAATATTATTCCTGGAATGCCGTTTACCGTGGGCTACTTTAGACTTACAAAGTAGGAAGAAGGGCGGATATTTGTTATAATACCCTCATAGCATTAATATGACAACCCAAAGAAAAAGCGCGATTATTGGCATAGCAATTGTTTTGTTAGGAGTTATGGCATTCACCTATGTGATGAAAGGGCAAACTCCTTCGAGACAACAAATTCAAATTGAAAATACTCCAACCACTGCTCAGCAGTCAATATATTCATTAGCCGATGTGGCAAAACATGCTGTGCGAAATGATTGTTGGCTAGCAATAGATAGTAAGGTTTACGATGTCACAAGCTTTATTTCTGAACATCCAGGTGGGGATCGTATTTTAGAGGGTTGTGGAAAAGACGCTACTAGTTTATTTCAAAGTATTGGCGAACATATGCCAAAAGCGCTTGAATATCTTCCTGCATATTTCATTGGCAATCTGCAGTAAATCTTTTGTTACAATATAAGTATGACCTGGAACGGTATCTACGTAGTCACTGACCCCACGTGGGGAGATAACGGAAAAGGCAAAATAGTAGATCTTCTAGCGGACCGCGCCGAAATGTCGATACGATATAATGGCGGGCCGAATGCCGGACATACTGTCCGCAATCAATATGGGGAATTTAAATTCCACTTGATGCCCTCGGCAATTTTTAATCCAAAAGCATTGTGTATTCTTGCCGATGCCGTTGTTATCGATCCGAAAACTCTTGCTGAAGAAATTCTTTCTATTCGCAAAGCTGGCGTAAAGATTTCTGCAAAAAACTTAATGATAAGTCGTGCGGCTCATATGATTATGCCATGGCATAGAGATCGAGATAATTTGCGCGAGACAGTTCGTGGAGAAGGAAAGATTGGGACAACAGGAAGAGGGATCGGGCCGACGTATGCAGATCGAACAGAACGTGTCGGCCTGCAGATGAAAGATTTAGTTGCAACAGATTTTAAGAAGCGTTTGGAAAATGAAATGGCATGGCAGGAAAAATTGGTAGCACTGATGAAAGGAAAAAAGTTTATATATGATCGAAAAGCAGTGATGCAAGAATTGTCAGAAGCGCGTGAAGTCTTAGCACCGCTTATTGCTGATGTGATGCCAAAGATCGACGAATATTTTCAGAAAGGAAAACGTATTCTTGGCGAAGCTGGACAAGGAGCATTGCTTGATCTTGATCGCGGCACATATCCATATGTCACATCGAGTCATCCAGGAATTGTTGGTTTTTCATTAACAACAGGTATTCCGCCAAAAGCAGTAAAGAAAGTTGTCGCTGTAACAAAAGCGTACACAACGCGCGTTGGTGAAGGGCCATTACCAACAGAATTATTAAATAAAGATGGCGAAAAAATTCGCGAAGTTGGCCATGAGTATGGCACCACAACAGGTCGCCCACGACGTTGTGGATGGTTAGATGTGCCGGCATTGCGATATGGCGTTCAGGTTGCCGGCGCTGATGAATTGGCTTTGACAAAAATTGATGTGTATGATGGATTTGCAAAGGTAAAAATCTGTGTTGGTTATGAAATTAACGGAAAAAGATATACGACTATTCCTAGTGTTGATATCGATTTTCTGAAAAACGCGAAAGCAATATTTGAAGAAATGCCCGGTTGGCAGTCACCTACTTCCCACATACGGGATATCAAAAAAATGCCAAAAGAAGCCCAAGCGTATATAAAAAAGATTGAAAAGCTTGTTGGAAAGCCAATTTCTATTGTCTCAGTAGGTCCTGCTAGAGAAGAAACAATGTATTGCTAACTCTTTCTATCTTCTTTTTGAATTAATTTCCAGTGATAGGCATAGAGGGGTAGTCCTACCAATATCATAGACATAGCTCCAGATAATTCTCGCTGTCGTTGACGCGTATTTTCAGTCTCTTGTCGTGCACGTTCTTTTTCTTCATCAATAGGGATTTGTTTTCCATCCGGAGTCATTGTTACGGGTGATGGATAGTACTCATACTTGTCTGCATCTTTGAAGATAAATACTTTCATACCAAGATCGACAATACGGACTGTTCCAATAGTAACAATAAGAAGTCCAATGAATGCAAAAAGGTATAGATAAAAAAGACGAATGCTGAATTTCATAAGGAAAGTATAAATGATTTTTTGGATGTGAGAAACGGCAATTGATTCTTTGTGTTTAACACACCCTGCGGCAGCCAGCCGCGGTCGTTGGCCCCTTCGGGCTCCGACGGCTGCCGAACGAACGGCAGCACTCGCGAGATTGTCGGTATGATTCCGACCGCGACTGGCTGCCTTCGAGCAGTGCCCCTACTTCATTCGGGGCTGGCGAGGAGTTGTACCTCGCCGGGTGTTGGCTGGCTTACCAGGCCAAGCCGCGCCGCCTAGCGGCGCTTTGTTGAAAGCGCGCCCTTGGCGCAGCTAGGTCAGACTTGCAGGTGCTGGGCACCCTCCTGCAGCCGCGTCAGGGCGAGCCGGTGGCCGAGGCCGCCGCTCTGTCCGTCCATGTAGGCGATGGTGGGCCCCCGGGTCTGGGGGCCACGGTTGAAGGTGAAGTGCTGCCGGTTGATGGCCGCGATCTGGTAGCCGGTGTCGCGCCATGCCACGTGTCCGTAGTCGAACGAGCTCTTCGTGGCCTGCATGGCGATCTGGGGCTGCCCGTCGATCGTGCGCATCAGCGCCATGTGCCGGCCGTCGGTGTTCAGGTTGTTGTTCGCGCTCGCGAAGAGGTGGCTGCCGGTCATGCCCGCGTCGGGGTTGGCCGCCAACTGTCCGCAGCCGCTCGTACCATTCGCGCCGAAGGCGATCTGCTGGTGCCCGGCCTGGCCGGTGTCCTGGATCGCCACGACGTTCTGCTGGTCGGAGTTCGCGCCGGCCGCCAGGGAGTGGTGCCCGGTCGTGGTGAAGAAGGCGCCGAGAGCGATCGCGCAGAGGAGCGCGAAGATGCCCATCGACTTTCGGGTGGTGGAAGCGTTCAAGTTGCACCTCGTTATCGGAGAGTGGACATGAATCGCGGTCTCCACTGGCTGCTGCCAGCGGAGTCGAAGCCCTCCTCGCGGAGGGGGCCGACGTATGCGGTTGTTTCGACTAAGGCGGTCCACGTGCCATGTTTTGGGCCTCCTTTCAAAGCCCGTTAAATAGCGACTGTTCCCCAACAAACACTTCCCAAGGTAGCGATTGGACGTTGGGGCAGTAAAGACAAACTGGTTTATCTCCACAACCCCAACGTCCAAAATAACGTTAGTTTTTAATAATCAATTGCCGTTTCTGTCAAAGTGCGTTTCGCTATATGTTATAAGCTGCCGGCGTTGCACAGCTATTATGCAAGCCCACAAAAAACTACAGCGATGCAAAATTTACTATGGGAATTATATGCCTGTTGTATCAACATGTCAAACAAGGATTATTTTGGTGTTATACTCTCTATATGCCCCAGGATACTAATGAAGCAATTGAGCGAGCAAAAGGAGGAATTGAAATTCTTAATGAATACCGTGATACACCCGCAGCCACGGCATCGCAAAGCTCCGACCTCATGCACTCGCCGCTATTCTTGTACTCAATATACGCCGTTTTTTTTATAATCGTCTCATTCACTTTTTTATATATTCGTTATAAAAGAAGTCTATGATTTTATATCTAGCATGGATACAGTCAATTGTTGCAACTCTCGGCAGTCTATATTTTAGTGAAGTTATGAAGTTCCCCCCTTGCGTTCTCTGTTGGTATCAGCGCATTTTTATGTATCCTCTGGTCTTTATTCTTGCTGTAGGCATGGTACGAAAAGATAAAAAAATCCATACATATGTGTTGCCTTTAAGTGTCACCGGGCTATTGATTGCTATATATCACAATCTTTTGTACTACCAGATTATTCCAGAAAGCATGGCACCATGTGTAAATGGCGTATCTTGTACAACAAAATTTATCGAATGGTTTGGCTTTATAACAATCCCTTTCCTATCTTTGGTTGCATTTAGTGTGATTACACTTTGTATGTTATTCCTGTGGAGAGGCGTCAAGAAAACGAAATAAAACTGCAGCAGAACGATCTTCCTTTATTGAACCGCCAAGAGCTAGTGTTGTTGCTTCTTCATGCGAAACCCACTTTAGCTTTATATTTTCTCCCAATTCCAAATGTTGTCCATCTGGATGTTCCTCGAATTGCCTAATAACAAAATAATACAAATCCCAAATGACTGATGCTCCGCATGTTGAGAGAGAAAAAAGTTCAATTTCTTTAACCACAAGCCCTACTTCTTCCAAAGCTTCTTTAATAGCGCCTTCTTTTGCTTTTTCAGCTATATCGACCCCGCTTGCTAAAAATGCTTGATATTCTTCAAGCGAGTCACATACTTTGCCGCCTGGTAATCGGATATCCCAATCTTGCAACTCGCTACGATATTCCTTAACAAGCAATAACTTCCCTTCGGATGAAGTGATAATTAATCGTGTCCCTGGAGCGCGTCGTGCTTTTTCATAGGTTACCTCTTTATTGCCAATCTTATATGTCATGTGAACGATTTCAAACATCTGACCTTTAAAGACAACCTCCTCTTTTATGAATTGGGGAATATCGCTCATATTAGTACATGGTTTGTTGGCAATCGCACATACCTACTTCACATACTTTGACTGTCCCCGCAGGACATTTCAGCATGCTTTCTTCAGTATAAGTAGGACGAGCTGTTGGCTGGATGACGGTAGGTAATAATATGCTAGGGGTAATCTGGGAAGGGATTATATAGCCCGAAGCAGGTTTCTTGAAGAAATATCCTACACAAAAGCTTACAAAACCTATGACGGCGGCAAGGGCGATATAAAGTTGTATCTGTTTCACACATCTATTATAGCCTAAGAAGATGGTGAGGTTATTGAGCGAATTTAAACAGCTGGCGAGGTTCAGTCGTTCTTAAATAAACGTACAAATTTTCAAGTACTACATGGCCAAAGAGACCAAGCATAGCGACAGTATGCAATAGGCCAAAGAAAATCAGATGGGGTGCTGTATGATGCGTTTTGAAGGCAATATAGAGTCCACATGATGAAATTAGGCCAAGCACTAGATGGGGGAGGAAGAGCGAAATGTGCGGTGGTCTGTAGGTAAACGCACCCTTTTCAGTTACTTTGTAGGTGATTTTTTTACCGAAAATAACGCTTATGAAGGCAAGTAAGTAAATAGGCCAAACAGCAATGTTCAAAAGTTTAGCACGTAAATGAAGGCCAGATTCTTTTTTTGGATTTACAAAGAAGCGTTGTAACCAAGTACTAATAAGGAACTGAATTGAAAGCAAGATGCTGTACATCGTCAGCATTGGAACAAGTTTCATATCTGTTGCATTTATTCCGTAAACGTAATACAGCGTCAAAAGACCTATCGCGGCAGCCTGCAAGATGCCATAGAAGTAATACTGTTGCAAAACCATATAGTTAAGCAAATGGTGCTTACGAAGATGAGGATAAATCTTTGGACTGTGATTAAAAAGAATATGGAATAATCCATATGCCCAGCGCATTTGTTGATTAAAATATGTCTCCCATGTTGCTGGGCCCTCGCCAACTGCCAAAATCTTTGGCACATACACACCTTTCCATTTCTTTTTATATAGATTCATACCGGTCAAATGATCCTCAACGATGTGCCCAGCATAACCGTTTATTTCATGGTGTGCAATTGAACGAAATACATGATTTGCGCCGATAAAAAGCGACATATTTGTATAGTTAAAGCCTTTTTGCATGGGTCCATAAAAGCTAAAGGCTTGCTCTGCAGCTCCACGAGCTATCCATGAAGCATCTTGATTCCCATAAATTTGTGGTGTACCTACAAATGCAACATTTCGGTCTCTGAAATAACCTAAAGTATCGGTCAGGAAGTTTTTCTTTGGAATAAAGTCAACGTCGACTTGTGCAACAATATGATATTTCAATCCATAGTGATCAAACCAGGCATTGTAGTTGCCCCCTTTTGTTTTTGCTTTAAACTCACCATCAGGCATATTATATTTTTCAATTCCTTTACGTGAGAAGTGTTTGACTCCATATTTTTTACAGATTGCCTTAGCAATTGGATCATTACCTTCATCTAAAAGCCATGTATCATGCGGATAATCTACAGCAACCATTGCTTCTAGATTTCGTTCAAGAACATCGTATGGTTCATTTTGTGGAACAAAAGCTGTAAGGAATGCTACTGAAAGACCTTCTTCGGGTTTGACTGGTTCAATTTTTCGCATGTGGTTCGCGTTATACCAGTAGAAAAGCTCATTAACGATTTGATACCACACAATATAGGATAGAGCGAAAAAGAGAACGTAATCAAAGGTATGGAGTAAACCAGAAAAATTTTGTGCGATATGTTGGGGTTGAAACCACCAACCTGCGAAGATAATACTTGAACTAAATCCAAGTAAAAGCAGTATCTGGAACAAATAATGTTCCTTTTTAGTCATTACTGGTTTTTTAGATATGCGAAATCGCAACATATAGAACCTATAGTATATCAAAGAAAGATAATAAGCTCAACTGTATTATAATTATGAAATGAGAATATGGGATATTGAACCTGAACATCTGTGTCGTAAGCACCTTTTAGGTGAACACAGAGAGCTTCATGCCTTATACAGCATCATAAAAAATGAGAAAAAAGGTTATGCAAATCATCCTGAAACAAAACGATGGGTAGGGAAATTAGGGGCTTTATATAAGCGTCATGCGTTTCTTGTTAAAGAAATGGAACGTAGAGGTTATAAACATAATAGTCCACTGGAAGATTTTCCAATGACAGAAAGCGAGATCCAAAACACATTAATTGCTACGATAGACGAGCAGAAAGAGCTCTTGAACAATAAAAACTGCGAATGTTCATTTTAAATGGTATAATTATCTTTTCCTTCCTTATTTAATTCTAAGCACGGAAAAAATATATGTCATCAATACGTAATATTGCTATTATTGCTCACGTTGACCATGGTAAAACCACATTGGTCGATGCGCTATTAAAGCAAACAAAAACATTCAGAGACAATCAAAAGGAAATGTTTCAGGAACTTATTATGGACTCTGGAGATCTTGAGCGTGAAAAAGGTATTACCATCTTGGCGAAAAATACTTCTATATATTATAACGAGCATAAAATTAATATTATCGATACGCCTGGCCACGCAGATTTTGGTGGTGAGGTAGAACGCGTTTTGAATATGGCTTCTGGGGCGATACTTCTTGTTGATGCTGCAGAAGGTCCACTCCCACAGACACGCTTTGTGTTAAAAAAAGCGTTAGAAAACCATCTTAAAATAATTCTCATTATTAATAAAATAGACAAAAAAGATGCTAGACCACTCGCTGTGCATGCTGAAGTTGAAAATCTTTTCCTTGAGCTCGCGCATGATGAGAGCTCACTTGATTTTAAAACTTTGTTTGCTGTAGGGCGCGATGGAAAGGCATTCCTTGAGCTTCCTGAAGACTATTCCAAAACTGAAGGCGCTGATTTAAAACCACTTTTTGACACAATTATTGAAGAGATTGAAGATGTTTCGGGCCCAACCGAAGAGCCTTTTCAGATGCTCATATCTACGCTTGATCAGGATGCATATGTAGGAAAGCTTTGTATTGGAAAAGTTACACGTGGAACATGTGCGGTGAATCAAATGATTGCACTTGTTGACGAATCTGGGGTAAAAGGCACATATAAAGTCACAAAGCTTTTTACGTCACATGGTATTCAAAAGGTGCAGGCCGAATCTGTCACCGCAGGAGATATTATAGCTATTGCTGGTATTCCTGAGCTTACTATTGGTCAAACAGTCACTGACCCAGCTCATCCGGATGCCCTCCCAACAATTTCTGTCGAGGAACCGACGCTAAAAATCACACTTGGTCCCAATACCTCGCCATTTGCCGGTCGTGAGGGCGATTTTACAACGAGTCGCCAAATTAAAGAACGGTTAATGAAAGAAAAAGAAATTAATTTGGGACTTCACATTGAGCCAGATTCACAATCTGTAAACTTTATTATTTCAGGTCGCGGCGAATTGCACCTTTCAGTTTTAATTGAAACGATGCGTCGAGAGGGCTTCGAAATGCAAGTTTCGCGCCCAGAAGTCCTCTATAAACAAATCGATGGTCGTACCTGTGAGCCATTCGAAGAGGTGACCATCGACGTTAACCCTGATTACGTTGGCGCTGTCAACGAAGAAATGGGTAAGCGACGTGCGGTTATGCAAAGCATGCATAATGAGCTAACGGGCACGTCGCGCCTGGTATTCAAAATTGCTTCCTCAAACCTATTGGGTATTCGCAGTACACTCATGACAAAGACACGTGGTACTGCGGTAATGTCGAGCTTCTTCCTAGGCTATGAGCCAAAAGAATCAACTTCACTCGAGAGTCTGCGTGGTGGTGCGATGATTGCAACGCAAACAGCTGTTTCCACAACATACGGTATTCTTAATGTGCAGTCTCGCGGTAATCTTTTTATAGCTCCAGCTGTGCAGGTTTATGAGGGTATGGTTGTTGGCGTGAGTACACGACAGGATGATATGGAGGTTAATGTTTGTAAAGTAAAAAATCTTACAAATAACCGTTCCTCTGGAGAGGGTGTGACTGATAGTCTTACACCGCATACCATAATGACACTCGAAGAGTGTTTAGATTTCTTAAGTGAGGATGAACTGCTTGAAGTAACGCCAAAGAGCCTTCGTATTCGTAAAAAATTCCTCAAAGAAGCCGACCGCCGCGTTGCAAATAGAAAATAACTTCTGCTACAATGCCTTCATGTCTGACGAGCAGTTTATGCAAATAGTTCTTAATGATGCGCAAGAAGCAAAAAAATCCGGGAATCTCCCAAGTGCAACCATTCTTGTTAAAGATGACAAGATTATAGCTAGAGGAGTTAGTCGTGTTGGCCCTGATTTTGATCCTTCTGCACACGGTGATATTGTGTGTATCCGTACTGCTTGTAAAGAGTTGAGTGTATGGCATCTTACATCATGCACACTGTATTCAGTCATCGAACCATGTGCAATGTGTCTCACATGTGCATCTTGGGCACAGATATCCCGCGTTGTTTTTGGTGCATATAAAGAAGATATTGCTGAAAATTCATACCTATTAGATGGTTATCATGCAGAAGATTTCGGCAAAAAATTAACTGCTCTGAATAACTCTAAGATGGAAGTGGTTGGTGGTGTGCTCCGTAATGAATGTGCTGCAATAATGACCGGAGTGAATAATTGGTCTCCTAAATAAAGGTACGAACCTCGGGAGGTTACGGTCTTCTAAAAAAACAAAACCACAGACAACATTGCCTATGGTTTTGTGTTCGGCATGCTTATTTTTTTGAAAGGTTATTTCTTCTTTTTAGCTGCTGTTTTTTTCTTTGTTGTTGTCTTCTTCTTAGCTACAGTTTTCTTTACTACTTTCTTTACTGTCTTCTTCTTAGCTACTGTCTTTTTCTTGGCTGCTGTTTTCTTTTTTGCTGCTGGCATGATGATGTCCCCTCCTTTCTTTACCAAAAAATTAATACCTAATTAAGAATAGAAGGAATTCACAGAAAATACAATATTAAATTTTGATGAGCAATCCCATGAGGACCGTCCCTATGCCTACCAGAGCGAAGAGAAGGGCTATTGTGAGTGAGTTGCGAGATAATCCTGTTTGCGGCAATGTTGGGACTGAAGTCAAAGCTCGTGTTGGTGTCGGCGTGTTTGTTACATTAACGATGACGACATCAGTTGGGGTTGGCGAAGCGATGCCCGTTGGCGCTGGTGTTGATGTTGGCGGATTATAGTTACATGCATTTGATTGTCGAGCGCTACTTGCTCCGCATTGCTCATTAACAGCTTCGACATAACATGAATAACTATGTCCAGCCACTGCTGTAAATGTAGCTTTTGTGCTGGTAACTTTTTTGTTTGGATTGTAGCCCTCAATTGGAAGCTTTGTTGAATCATCACGAATAGTGACAAGATAATAATCGGCTCCGGTGGAAGCGCCCCATGAACATTCAGCCGATGAGGTTGTGCATGCTAATGCAATATTGCTGACAGCATTTGGTACAGGGCAACTCGTTGGAGTTGGGTTAGGTGTCGATGTAGCAGTCGGTGACAATGATGGGGTTGCACTCGGTGTCAATGTTGCCGTCAGTGTTGGCGCTGGCGTATGGGTTGGTTGCCCCGGTGGTGTCGTCGGTGTTAATGTCGGTGTCAATGTTAGAGTTGGTGTTAGTGTGACTGTTGGTGTCAACGTCGGTGTGAGCGTTACGGTGATTGTTGGTTGGCACGCCTCACCCTCTGGGTTTTCACAACGCTTACTACCATCGGGCTGATTCATACATTGGAGTCCCGGTGCACAACGTGGTACTGGTTCATCTTCTTCACAAGGTTCACACTGACCAGGTGGAGGAATTGTGGGTGTCACTGTTGTTGTCGGAACGACACAAATTATCGGCTCACTACGTTTTTTGCATGAGAGATCTTCTGGGTTAACAACTTCACAATAGACAGGGATAGGAAGTGTGCGTGGATCAAGATCTCTAAAAGTAAATGATGTGCCTGTGGAAACGCTTTGCTCACGAATAACATTTCCGGAGCCATCAACAAGGCGAACAATATAGGTACCTTCGGTTTCCCACGAGCAGGTTATTTGTTTCATGGTGATAGGAACCTCATCTGCTTCGTTTTTTGTTGTTTGTCTCTCACGGACAAAGATCATAGCCACTACAAGCATGATCGTCATGAAAATGAGTCCTGCAAAAAGTCCTAATTTTTTTTGTCTATCATTATCCATATTATTGAGCTGGTTGGTCTGCGCAAACTCCTACAATTTCTGGTAATACACATGCTTGCGGTGGTGTTGGTGGAGGATTACCACCTCCTGGTGGATTGCCTGGAGGATTTCCAGGTGGCGGTGGATTGCCAGGTGGATTTGAACATGTCACGCTAATTCTCTTAGTACATGTTTGCTTTGGCTTACATCCTTCAGGTGGACAAAGTAAATCCTGGTCACACGTCATCTTTATGTCATAACTTCCTCCGTCATTATAGATGTACTCATGGTCTTCATCGCCCGATCCAACTGGATGCATATCATCTGCTGGGCCTTTAAAATCATCATCGAATCCAATTTGGCCGCCATTATCTGAGTGTGTTTTAAATCGCGTGCGCGCATTGATGTTTGCGCAACTATTTAATGGTGTAAAGTAGCACGTAGGTTTATCGTTCGCACGATTACCGGCTGGGTCTCCAGGACACCCATCATTTGGGTCATCAGGATTATCCACTATCTCCATAGGCCTACATTCGGTCGGACAACAAATCGTTGTTAATGGCATATTAGGGCATACAAGTCGATCTTCTGGATCGCCAACAAACTCAACATTTGCTTTATAACAGCGACATTGATCTTTGTTTGCTTGATGAAGTCTAAATAATGCCCCAGGTTCTTTGGTAGCTTGATCACACTTAATACTTGAGCCATATCTTCCAAACCAGCTATCCTCGTCTTCAGTATTCAATGGAATTGGTGTCACGTTGGGTTGTCCTGAACATGATTCATTATCGTATGCTCTGATTTCTATTTTCTTAATATCAGCACAACTCATTGTTAAACCACATTCTCCTTTGAACTCCAATGTAAGTCGTCCTATTTTTAGATCCTTATCATTAACATTTGGAGGAGTTAAGGTGGGTTGTACTTTACCTGGATCATCAAAATTGAACTTTACTTCAACTTTTGTACAGTCTTTACAAACAGGAGCTGATCCACCATCATCTGGGGGTGGAGGATTTGGTCCGTCGGGTGTATTACCATCAGGCGTGCAAACTAGTGAAGAGCTTTGCTCAGCAGTACTCGAGTTTGATCCACCACAAGAATTTGTACTCACGGCTTTTACTTTGACTGTACAATTATAGGTACCTGTATAACTTAGATTAAATTCTTCTGTGAGTGTAGTTATTGGCTCTATGGGAGAATATTGTTTTTCCCCAGTGCTCCCAATAAACGTGCCATCTGTACCTGTGCCATCAGTATTTGTACCACCACTAAATACTGTGACTTCATATGTAAATGGAACATTACTTGCTACTTTAAACTGACATTTCACTGGATAAGTTATTCCTGCGACACAGCTATTTGCTGCGCGATTGCGAATATCAATAGTATTTTGTACGAGGAAAAAGCCCGCAACAATACCAAAGAGTAGCGCAACTGCTAGTGCAATTTTCTTTATGTCGTAGTCCTCTTTAAATTGCTTGAAACTCATCATAATTATTGGGTTGTGTTATTACAATTTGGACAAATAATCTGAACATCACTTACGCTTATTGCCGGTGCATCTGGTAAAGGACATGTCGATGGTGTTGGTGTGAGCGAAGGGCTGTTTGGTGTTGTCGGTGTAAGGCCTTGTGGACGACAACAAACAATACCAGGTTGTACAAATTGACTGTCACCTCCATCGGCGGTTGAGCTGATCGGTGTCACAATGCGATCAGCGGGACACTTTGCTTGATCTGTTTCGGTTGTTCCTTCAGGACAAGATTTTGCCGGAGTGGGTGTTGCGATCGTTATGTTACGACAACATACTTGTTGAGTTTGAGAATCGCCTCCAGGTGTACTGCTACCATCACTAATTACATTCAGTATCTGCTTATCGGCTCCCGAACAACTTGCTTGATCGGTCACAAATCCACCATCAATTTGACATTGTTGACTGGTACCACCAATTGACTGTGCTTCAGACCCTTTTTGTTGTGGTCTACCTACAGTTATGATTGAGATCGCCAGGACGATAAGAAGGATTATGAGTCCTACGATGATGATCGGTTTACTTTTCATAATAAAAACACAAAGGCGGAGCCTTCATTACATCTTAGTATGTTGAAGAAGTAAGTGCAAGCGTAATGCTTAGAGTATCAAGCCAAGTGTGACGATACCAAATCCGATAAGAAGAATGGTCAACATTGGGAGTGATGGGAGGCCTCCAGATACGGGCAACGTTGGATTGGTTGTTGCTTTTGGCGATGATGTCGGTTGCGAAGGATTTGGTGTATTTGTTGTATTAACAATCACAATATCGGTCGGTGTAGGAGTTTTTGTTGGTGTGACGTTAGGCGGCAAGGTTGGACTTGGTGTTGAAGACAATACTGATGTTGGGGTAACGCTGAGCGAAATCAGTGGGGTGACCGTCGGGCTTAAGGTTGGTGAGATAGTCCCGGTCGGTGTCAAAGTCAATGTCGGTGTTGGTGATGGTGTTGTGCTCGGCATAAGAGAAGGTTGTGGTGATGATGAGCAGGCAGCAGATTTTTCATCTGTGGCAGTTCCACAATCATTTGTTGCAACAACGTTACAAGAGTATGTTTTGCCCGATTCTGGTGTGTGAGTCACTGTAATTTTATCCGTGCTTGATGAAGCGGGAATATCACCTTCTTTAACGACCGCGCCACCACCATCTTTAATCGTATAGTGGTACGAAACACCTGGTTCACGAGTCCAACTACAGATAAAACCGTTTGCAGGACAGTTTGGTCCAGAAAGCGAAATACCTTTGTCTCCTTCATCGGCTCGCTTAGCAGGGTTTTGAACCTGGTTCACGAGGAAGTAGCCCACAATCATAGCGATAAGAGTAAATGCCAAGAGCACCAAGATCGCCCCTGTTTTTTTATTCAAGCCCGTGCTGGATTCTATTGTGTGTGCCGCTTTCATTGTGTTGATGCTTCTCCTTCACATTGGAGACACTGAACTTCTACTTGAACTTTTGGTTTAGTACAAACTGGTGGTGGCGTGAGAGTAACCGTTATTTTTGTTTTAGGCTTACAACAATAAAGATTGTTGGCACATTGATTGCCAGGATTTGCTGTTGATGGAGGTGTTTCACATTGATCCATAGGCAAACATTGATTTGGATTGGCGCAGCCAGAAATAGGAGGGATTGTTGGTGTTGGTTCATTTTCTGAGCATGAAACCCACTGGTTTCCTACATAGCGCAAAAGCACAAATCCTCTTTCATCTTCAAATCTACATTCCCAACAGGTTCCATCACTGCATGGGTTACCTTTTGGTTTACATTCACCATCTGCGGGTGCACTACAACCAAGTCCTGGGTCTTCATCCATTACCCATGGGCAACACCCGCTAGTACAAACTTGACCAATTTGATCAAGTCTTGCTTTGTATTTCTGCCAATCCAGACAAGACAAACTCTGTTCTTCCATATTGGAAAAAACATTCACCTCATCGGCATTTGGAGCAGTAGAGGGGGTAATACTAGATTTCTGAGGGGTTGGTATGGTATTTGCAGTTTTTTGAGTTGGTACAGAGAAAACATTTATGTAGTAAAAAACTCCAAGCACTAATGCGACGACGGCAAGTAAGCCAATGATAAGTATGGGCAGTTTTTTCTTTAGACCACCCGTACCTGCATCATTTTTTGCAGCTGATTGAGGTAGTACATCCCCGGGTAGTGGTGTGTAATGTAAAGCACTATCTGCCATAAGCAATATACTATTGTGCTGAAAAAATATATGTATTGCAAGTTTATTGGAAGAGCTTTTTCTGCTTAACGTAGAATGTCATTAGATTTGCAGTCAAAATTGTTGTTATAAATGGCTCTGCAACAAAGCGTACAAAAATTGTTGAGTAAAGAAATAGCGCCAATCCAGATAGCATGCCTATTACAATATGTTGGGTAGGCATCGATGGCGATGTTTTTGGCTCAGGAATCATAACGAGCGCCAAAAACGCAACAGAATTAAAAAATGCCTGAGCAACAATTTGGATTGTTTCGCTAGGCTGTTTTGTGACTAATAAGTTGTAAAGGAAGAAGCAAAAGATAAAGGTCAAAAAGAATGTCACCGCATAATTAAATTTTCTAAACGCCTGCGTAAAATATACAAATCCCAACAATAAAACTACCGCAACAATAATATTGGCAATCGGCATATTGGCAAGGGCTTGTTGCTGCATATCTGCCCCCCACCATGAAATAAGCAGGGAATCAGAAACGAGATGCATTGCCAGCAGGACCTTGCTAAGATATAGTGCAAAGAATAATCCAAACGCAGTCGGATTAAATACAGGCAGATTCATAAATCTAAAAAAGTACTTCCCTACAAAGATACCTACAAACACGAGGAAAAATAATATTGGTTCGTTTGTCGGATGCACTAAAAGATATACAAGGAGCGTCGTGACAGCCATATTAAATGGATTGACTGCTGGAATCTTTAAGACATAGAGGGCAATATAATAAAGAGCGAATCCTAAGCCGCCACAGAGTGCAATATTTCGAAGCGTATCTTTTGTGTGAATATCCCACGTTGAAATTGCAGAAAAAGCTGTCAGAAAAAGAAAAAATCTGAAGAGTGGATTCTTGAAATTAACAAATTTTTTTATCTCCGACAACATATAGTTTTTGTGTATAATGTGACTACGTTACAATTTTACACGTATTTATCATGAATAGTAAAAATCTCGCAATGGGTTTGGTAGTTGTTGCAGTTATCGGTATTGCCGTATTTGTTATGGGTAGTAAACCTGCACAAAAAGAACAAGCGCAAACCCCTGAACCAACAGTTGCGAAGGTTCAAGAAGGAGTAACAGGAGCAATGGAAAAAGCTGGAAACTACAAAGATGGCACCTACGAGGCAACAGGCAACTACACATCCCCAGCACAAAAAGAAGAAGTTGATATTACAATAACGCTTAAAGATGGTGTTGTAACAGATGCAACGTTTGCAGGAAAAGCAGTCAACGAGACATCAAAAAAAATGCAAGGAAAGTTTAAAGAAGGATTTGAAGAAGCAGTTGTCGGTAAACCACTCGATGAAATTGCATTGACTGTTGTCAATGGTTCATCACTTACACCAAAAGGCTTCATGGATGCTTTAACAAAGGTCAAGCTTGAAGCTGCATCATAAGATGACGCCATATTCTTGTGTGTTCGATTCGATGGGAACATCGTGGAAGGTTACTGTCTGGGATGATATTCCCGAAGCGACTTTCTTAGCATTAGAACAAACTATTCGAGCATATTGCTCAATATTCGATCATACATATTCTAGATTTATTAAAGAGTCTTTCATATCACAACTTTCAGATGTAACTGGGGCTCATGAAGTGAACCCAGAGTTTGTGGAAATTTTAGGGTTGTACAAAAAGCTTTTTATATTGTCAGAAGGGGTATTCACACCACTTGTTGGGGATACGTTGAGCGATTTAGGTTATGATGCGACGTATAGTTTAGAGCGAAAAAAAAAGATACGTCGCGTTCCTGATTTTTTGACAACCGTCAAAGTGATAGATGCCCGCCATATCGAGCTAAAGGAAAAAAGTACAATCGATATTGGCGCAATTGGAAAAGGCTTTGCCGTCGACGCTATTGCGAACATTCTTGAACAAAAGAACGTTCAAACCTATCTTGTCGATGGAAGCGGCGATATTCGGTATAAAGGCACCGCGCCGATCACCGTTGGCCTCGAGGATCCCGATGACACCACAAAAGTCATCGGTTCCCTCGAATTTTCTACCGGCGCGATGTGTAGCTCTGCGACAAATCGTCGCAACTGGCAAGGAATGCATCACATCATCGATCCGCGCACTAACGAATCTGCGGATCACATTATGGCTAGTTGGGTTATTGCCGATTCAGCGGCAATTGCCGACGGACTTTCTACCGCACTCTTCCTTTGTCCACCCGAGCAGTTTGAAAAGGAATTTCGATTTGAATACCTATTACTAAATAAAGATCGCAAAGTGAAACGCTCACATGGATTCACTGCGGAGCTTTATTAAAATTTGTATAATCGTTGTATGCGTTTTTGGCTTTTAATTAGTACGATTCTTCTCGTGTGCGCAGCGATTGCATATTATGCGTCATATGGCCGCCTTCATAATAAAATAGAACCGCGTTTAAATATTACCTATCAGCAGGCTCCAACAGAATCCCCTATTAATGTGATTAATGCGGCACCAGAAGCAAACATTACACCTAAAATTGTTGTTGCTGGACAATGTACAGATCTGCCAAAAAAGCAGGATGTTCATGCGATGTATATAAAAAGTGCTGCTAAAGACTGTGGCTCTTTGAATGATAATGAATCGGTTATGGATGAGGCGCAATCAAAAGATGTAGTGCGCTGCTTGCAAGCAGCTATTGAAAAAGGTCAATGCAACAAAGTAAAGGCATTCTTGTCGCTCCAGGGTTTTGAAGGAATCACAGAAATGTTTGTTGAATCGAATAATTGTGAAGTAACTGTTCATCAATGGTCAACAACGGAGTCATCGTGCGGCTATACAAAAACAACATGCAATGACATTTCAGACCGTTTTCCATTTTCTATTTGCGCGCAATAATATAAATATATGGGAGGAAAAGCATCGTTTTACATAAAGATACTTATCGCACAAGGTGCAGCGTATCTTGTGACAGTTGTATTGTTGGATAAAGTTTTTTTAGGTCCTGTTCCAACAGTCCGTGCAGAATTTATTCATGAAGTACAAGAACTTCCACAAACAGCAAAAGAGTATGCGTTGCACGCTCCTGAAAAAATAAGAACAGTCATAAGCAGTATTAAACGTCAAAAGGAACTTGCCTCAAAAACGCCGCCGCCTTGGGTTTTTGAGCCGGGGCCAGGTGAAGTTATTCCGACGACATCAGGTAAATACACCGGTCCAACGCGAGCGCCAAAAGAATCTCCCAACTATCCTCAGCCGACACAACGCCCAGATAATCCCCAAGATCCTAATCCAACAGAAGTATATGTAGAACAACCAACCCGTGCTCCGCAGCCAACGAGGCCGCCGGCGCAGCCTACGTCTGTCCCGGCTAATCCATCAACGCTGGAGCAGCAAATGTTGCAACTAATTAATCAGCGACGCAAAGAAGCTGGTTTGCAAGAAATGTCGCTGGATGGCCATTTATCAACTGCGGCTCGCGATCATAGTACGTATATGGCAGGCGGTCGCGGCAGATGTGGACATGTGGGAGAAGGTGGTTCATCACCTTTTGAGCGTGCTAAAAGTGCCGGTTATAATGGACAGGTGATTGGTGAAACAGTAGCTTGTAGCTATACAACTGCGCAAGGCGCTGTTGATGGATGGTGGTCAAGCCCACCGCATAAAGCTATTTTAATGAGTCCAAATGGTCGTCAGATTGGTCTTGGATGGGCAAATAATTATCAAACAGCATTAGTTGCTCGTTAATGTATTATAAATTCATTACTTTTTATGCAAAATAGCGAACTATTATCTTCTTTAGCTAAACGATTACGTGTTCATATATTACAATCGACGACGCAAGCAGGTTCTGGCCATCTGACTTCTTCCCTTTCAGCGGTCGAATTGATGACGGTTCTTATGTTTGGTGGATATTTTCGTTATTTTATTGATAATCCGCAACATCCAAATAATGATCGACTGATTTTTTCAAAAGGACATGCCTCACCGCTTTTCTATAGTCTATGGGCTGCCGCAGGAGCCTTCCCAGCTGAAGAATTATTGACCTTACGCGAATTTGGCAGTCGTCTTGAAGGTCATCCAACGATGGCTTTTCCATACACAGAGGTGCCAACGGGATCATTAGGACAAGGTTTATCTATAGGTCTTGGCATGGCTCTAAATGCCCAATATTTAGATAAACTTCCGTATAAAACATATGTGCTTTTGGGTGATAGCGAACTAGCAGAAGGCTCTAATTGGGAAGCCATGGAAGTTGCTACTCACTACAAATTGCAAAATCTCGTTGGCATTCTTGATGTCAATCGCTTGGGTCAGCGCGGCGAGACAATGCTCGGTCATGATATTGAAAATTATCGACTGAAAGTTGAGGCGTTTGGTTGGGAAACGACAGTTGTCGATGGCCATGATATGAGGCAAATTGATGAAGCTTATCAGAAGGCTCAAAAAGCGACCAAGCCATTTATGATTATTGCCAAAACATTGAAAGGCAAAGGTTTCCCGATGGTTGAAGATAAGGATAATTGGCATGGGAAGGCTGTATCAAAAGAAGATAGCGAAAAATTATTGCTAGAGTTTGGCCCGGTTGATATGACTGTTGTGGGAAAGATTGTCCAGCCGGAGCGATTGGAGCCGCATAAAGATATGGAGGCCCGGGCAATAGAAGTGGACGAATCATATATCGGGCCGCTATCAACGAGAAAAGCTTATGGTCATGCGCTTGTTGAAATGTTCCCGGAACATCCGGAGATGGTTGTGCTTGATGCTGAAACGAGTAATTCAACATTCTCGGATGCATTTATGAAAGCGCATCCTGATAAGTTTTTTGAAATGTTTATTGCGGAGCAAAATATGGTTGGCGTAGCTGTTGGTTTAGCGCTCCGCGGCAAAATGCCGTTTGTTTCAACATTTGCAGCATTTTTATCGCGCGCCTTTGACCAGTTGCGTACCGCACAATATTCCGGCGCACATATTAATGTAGCTGGGTCGCATGCAGGCGTTTCTATCGGCGAAGATGGTGCGACACAAATGGGTCTTGAGGATATTGCTATGTTCCGCACGTTTTTGAATAGTACCGTATTATACCCTGCCGATCATGTATCTGCTGAAAAATTGACATCAGAAATGGCTCATACAAAAGGCATAACCTATATTCGTACAACACGGGGAAATACCGAAACACTGTATGACTCAAAAGATGATTTTCCCATTGGCGGATCCAAGGTTTTACGCCATTCAAAAAATGATGTAGTGACCATTGTAGCTGCAGGAATAACCCTTTATGAGGCGCTACAGGCATATGAAGATTTAGTGAGCGAAGATATTATTGTTCGTGTGATTGATCTTTACAGCGTCAAGCCGCTTGATTCTGAAACATTGCACAAAGCAGCAAAAGAAACTAAGGCGATTATTACCGTTGAAGATCATTATGAAGCCGGCGGTCTTGGAGAGGCTGTTGCTGCTGAGCTTGCTGATACAAATGCAAGAGTGCATATTCTTGCGGTGAAAAAAATGCCGCGCAGCGGCAAGCCACATGAATTGTTAGAATATGAAGACATTTCAGCAACGGCAATTATTACAAAAGTTAAAGACATATTGAATGGATAGTAAAGACGAGAAACTTTTTATTAGTGACGATAGTCCGGTCAAAACGGTCTTAAAAAACGTGACCTTTTTTGGCTATGCCGAATCGCACACAGACGATGCCGAATACATCGGTGCCTATCAATCAGCACAACTGGTCGCAAAAAGCGGCCGCACTATTATTAACGGCGGCGGTCCTGGCGTTATGTACGCGGCCTCAAAAGGAGCAAAAGATGCGGGCGGCCGCGTAGAAGTTGTATATTACGTGCCGACAAACGCGACACATTTTGAAGGTCGTCACGAGCCAACAATACAATTCGCCGATGCAGAATACCAAGAGGCAAATTATATTGAGCGTACGCGACGTCTTATCGAAATGGGCGATGCGTACGTCGTCTTCAATGGCGGCACCGGCACAGTCTCAGAGTTTGCAATGGCCTGGTGTATCGCGCGTCTCTACTTTGGTCATCATAAACCCCTGATTTTCTACGGGGCCTTCTGGAAAAACATTCTTGATGCATTTTGGAATAACATGCGTGTTCGCGAAGAAGAATATCGTGTGTTCAAATATGCCGTCACGCCAGAACAAGTTGTGCAACATCTCAATGATTATGAAAAGATGTTCAATAATCACAAAGGACATCAGGTAGGGAAAGACTGTATTGGTCCAGAATGCGATCTCTTTCTTGACCACCACGAAAAAATTTCGGTATAATCAAAGATATGAAAACTACACTGCTCTCATTCATAACACTTTTAACCGTTCTTACTTTCGTTGTCCCACAGGCCCAAGCGCGTGGCGACAAGATGGAAGCTGTCAAAGAGCGCATGCAAGAAAAACGCGAAGCCAAAAAGGAAAAGCGTGAAGAAAAAACTGACGCTGCATGTGAAAGAATTGAAGAGCGCATCGCAAACAAAATCACCAATTTTGATAACACGCATAAAATGCATGTGCGTCAATATGAAATGATGAAGGAAAAAATTGGCAAGGTTATTCTTGAGATGTCTGCAAAAGGTAAAGATGTTTCAAAACTTCGTACAGATCTTGCAACTTTGAATACAAAGATTGAAAAATTCAATACTGATCGCGTTGCATTTATCGATGCACTCAAAAAGACACAAGAATATGCTTGTGGTGATTCACAGGGCGCTTTTAAAGATGCTTTAACAGCTGCGCAAGCAAAACACAAGACGGTGCTTGCTGATGAAAAAGATATTAGAAGTTTTTACAACACCACAATTCGTGCTGACTTAAAAGCACTTCGAGACTAATATGGCAAAAAGAAAAGCTGTCGCAAAGACGCATAAAACCAAAAAACAATCATCAAGCTACTGGCTCGTACCAGCTGTTATTACAGTATTAATTGGTATTGCGATAATGTGGTGTTGGTATCGAGCTGATATCAAAAAAGTTGAGCAAGAAGAAGAAACATTGCGTTATGGTACATCTAAAGTAAAGGGTGCTTCAACAACGAGTGAAGAGATTGATGCAATGTTCAAAAAGCTTGATCAGACTTCTACTGAGGATCTCTCCGATTTAGAGCAATAAGGTATAATTACACATCTTTGCGGGATGGTGTAATGGTAGCACGACTGACTCTGAATCAGTTAATCGGGGTTCGAATCCCTGTCCCGCAGCATCTCAGTTCCCAGTAGCGCAAGAATTTTCTTGTCTATATCTTTTATGATATAAACGAAATTATTCTTGTATTCTAAAAGCGAGAACGTCGACTTTTTCATACTCCTATTATAGCTTTTGTTATACTTTCACTCATGGCATCAATCGAGAATCTAGAAAAACGGGTAGCAAAAATCGAATCGAGAAATCAATCAGTTGAAATTGATAAGGCCTGGGAAGGTAGTTATGCGAGAAAAGGTTTGATTATCATCTTTACATATTTTTCAGTCGCATTATATCTCCGTGCAATAGGCGTCTCCAATTTTTGGCTCCATGCCATCGTCCCATCGCTCGGCTTCTTACTTTCAACATTATCATTGCCCTTCTTCAAAAGAATATGGACAGCATCATACAAGAAACAGAAAACTGGATAAAAGAAATTCACTACAATGCCGACCATTTATTGCAAACAGGATATTGGGTTAAGCAGCTTGATCCCAATGCATCAGCAGAACTGATTGTTGCATGTATTACTCATGATGTCGAGCGAGCTTTTTCTGAGGGACGTGTTCCACAAGGAAGCGATGAAGAAGGAGCCAATATCATTTGGGATGATGAGATATACAATCTTTGGCATGGAGAAAGATCCGCAAAGTTCACCGAAGAATTTCTTTTACAACATAATGTGCCAAAAGATTTTATTGAAAAAGTGAAACATATTATCATGCGTCACGAAATGGGTGGGGATGCAGAACAAAATTTGATTCAAGCGGCAGACAGTATTTCATTTCTAGAGATAAACAGTTCGCGATTCATAAAAAATATTCCAAAGAAATATTCGAAAGAACAAGTTAAAGAAAAGTTTGATTACATGTATAATCGCATTCAAATCCCGGAAGGAAAAAAACTTGCGGAACCTTTTTATAAAAAAGCCTTAGAGGATCTTGCTCATCTTCAATGAACGGCCTTTACAATTAGGTTTCATTGTGTAAACACCAACAAACTCTTCACCACCTGGTTTATTAAATCTCTTGACCTCTAACAAATATTTTTCCATTCCAGCAAACTGCGAACCTCTACTTACGAAATAAAATTCGTTCGGAAATGTAATGCAATCAATTTTGGAGAGATCAGTGTTTATCAAAGCTGCATCAAAATATCCAGGCTTAACATTTTTTGAACTATGAAAGTAAGTGAGAATCGCACTCTCTGGATTTCCAGAATCAACACGAACACCTACTATTATTGGTTTCTTCTTTTCCTTAAGAAAATCTATTGTTTCAGGAATTCCATATCCAGACGTCCAGCTCGTTACATATTCTGTTTTAAGTGAAAACCTCGTTACTTTTTCAAACAGTGAAAAATATCTAATTGGAGTGAGAATTTGAATAGTAACTAAACCGAAAGCACATGTTAAACATAAGTAAAAATACATTTTACAAAACACATTTTTATTGTCTAGTATTTTTTCCCCTCCTACAGCTATATAAATAAGTGTTAAGGGCAATAGACTTGCTAAATATCGAGGTGAAGGAGATTTGGTTAACATTATGAAAAGGACCACATTCAAAGTTATAAGTAAAAGAACGATTTTCCTTATTATAGATTTTGATTTGTACGTCATTAATACTCCATAAATAAAAAGTAAAAAAAACGGTGGGGTTACATGCCAAAACGTGATTTCAAGAGTTTTTATTATATTGCTTATCCAATGCGAAACGGGAAATGAAAGTAACTCGCGAGATGAAAATGAAAAGCGATTATTTAGATGTAATGTCTCCCAATATTGTTGCTGTGATAATAGTGGGAAAATTACCATCAGGCTAATAATCCCTGAAAAAATGAGATCTATCAAATAAGATTTATTTGAAATTTTCTTTTGAAAGTTTTTATGAAAGAGTACTAGTATTGTAATTATGAAAAAGGAAAATATAAATAAGAGAGTTGTTGATTTTATAAAAAAACCTAACCCAAGCATTACACCAAGTAATACAACATATTTCATTTCGTGCTTCTCAATAAGCGAAATATAAGCAAATGTGCTCCACACAAGTACAAGCCCGATTGAACTTTCCATGAGCGCTTGGCGATCGAAGAAAGAAAAGATAGGAGTTATTATATACATTCCTGAAGCAATGAATGCGATTTTTTTGTCGTAAAGTTTTTTTACCAAAATATAAAGTCCAAAAAGTGTTGCTAGCCCTGTAAGTACCGAAACTAAGCGTCCAGCAAGTAACGGATCATCGAAATAGTTTTGCATAAAACCGAAAACCCACATCAGTAGTGGCTGTTTGCCATCGAAAAGAGAGTAATACAATGAATTCGGAAAATGTACTTCTCGCCATCCCCAGTCTAAGTAAATTGCCTCATCATTAAAAATCGGAATTTTCGTTAAATTTAAGAGACGGAGAAATAAATATGAAATTGAGAGTAAAAATATATACATGTTACATCTAATATTACCTCCAATTAATTGCTGACATACCGTGTTTTTCTAAATATGCATTACATTGACTAAAGTGATGTTTGCCAAAAAATAGAGTAGCAGAATAAGGAGATGGATGACCAGACGTCAACACAAGATTATTATCTCTATCGATCGATTCACCTTTTGTCTGTGCATATCTTCCCCATAACATATACACAATATGCTTTTTTTCTTCGTTCAGTGTTCTGATAACAGCATCAGTAAACAGCTCCCACCCCACCCCAGCATGCGATGCAGGCTTCCCGGCAAGCACAGTTAATACGCTGTTAAGCATCAGGACGCCCTGATTTGCCCATCTCGATAGATCACCTGACGGTTCAGGAGCATACCCAAGATCTTGTGAAATTTCTTTGTATATATTCTTCAAAGAAGGGGGAGCTTGCACGCCTTCATTAACAGCAAAAGATAGACCATTTGCCTGACCCCTGCCGTGATAAGGATCCTGACCAACAATGACAACTTTAACTTTTTCAAACGGACAAAGGTCAAATGCCTTAAAAACCTGATTAGAAGGGGGATATACGGTTGTACTCAAATATTGAGAACGAATCTCATCAGTGAGTTTTTTCCAATATTCTTTTTCAAACTCACTTTCTAAAGCAGCTTTCCACGAAGGATCGATTTTCACTCCCATAATGAACTAATAATAACATTTGGTATCATACATGTATGATCATTGATCGTGTCGAGCATTTTTTTCAGTGGATTTTGGAATTTCTTCTCGTTATCTTTCATGGACCACTAAGTATTCTCAACTATGTTCTTCCATTTCACCACAAAAAGCAAACCGATAAAAAAGGAACAATTATTTTAGTTGAGCGATGGTTTAGAAGAAATCCACTCCATTTTTTGATGAAATATTATTTAGAAAATCGCGGTTTTGAAACACACAGTATAAATCTCCCACTTTTAAAAGATGGATTTAAAGAAAGTGCTCATGATTTGAAAATATTTCTCGATACAATTCCTGGGAATGATCTCATTCTTGTTGGCATTAGTGGTGGGGGGCTTACATGTCTTGAATATTTGTCTGAGGAATATGCATGGAAGCGCATCAAACTTTTCATTGCTGTTGGCACACCATTCAAAGGTGCGGTTGCTGGGTTTTTAATGCCGTTTTCAAAACCGCACAGCGAATTAATTAATAATAGTGCATATTCTCGCGAACTTCTAAAAAAGCCTATTTTGCACAAAGATAGAATAATTTGTATCGCAGCAGTTTCTGACCAGATGGTAGGTCATGATAATAGTCTTTTGCCAGGAACACGACATGTTATTATCAATGTTGTTGGCCACAATCTTATTCATACAATTTGGCTGCCAACATGGAAAAAAATCTTCGAACTTGCTTCCGAAGCTTAGGAGGCTTATAATGCCTCTAGGATTTTATGAATAAAATTCCCCAAACCGTTTCTTCTAGATCTATCTACAGAAATAAATTTGTCGAAATCAAAGTTGATGAAGTTACACTTGATGGTAATAATTGGGAACATGCATATTATGTAAAACCATTTAAAAATGCAGCTGGTGTGGTTGCTATTGATAGCACAGGTCTCTATTTTATAGAACAGTATAGATACCCTTCTCGAGATTATTTTTGGCAAATCCCGATGGGTATGATGGAAAATGAAAGCGATCCAATGGAAACAGCTCGTAGAGAGCTTAAAGAAGAAGCCGGTATAGATGCAAAAAAATTAACTTTGTTAGGTACCTTGTATGGTGAGCCAGGAATGAGTAATCAAGAGGTCTTTATCTATGTTGGTCAAGATCTTGCATTGGGGTCTCAACAAACTGACTTCAATGAAATAGGTATGCATGTTCAACATTTTACTTTTGATGAAGTCGACAGCTATGTACAGAGTGGAAAAATTAAATGTGGATTTACCTTAAGTGCTTTATTCCTTTTTAAAAGTAACTTCAAACATGAGTAATCAACAACACGAAGAAAAACCGATTGTAATCGTGGATGAGAATAATAATGTTATTGGATCGAGACAGAGGGTCGAAGCTGTTCGAGAAGGTTTATGGCATCGCATAGTTGTTGTCTTAGTTTTTAATGGAAAAGGTGAAATGTTTATTCAAAAAAGATCTGCGAACGCCCCATCAAGTCCCAACTTATGGGATCATTCAGCAGCAGGGCATGTAGATGAAGGCGAAGAACCAGTCGATGCAGCAAAAAGAGAATTGGTCGAAGAGCTGGGCATTCAAGCAGAAGATTTTGAATATCTCTCCTCATATAAAACACAACGATCTGTTGATGATAAACATTACAACCGGTTTTGGTATGTGTATTCGTGCAAGTTTGATGGAGAAGTGCATCTTGATCAGACAGAAGTAGCCGATGGAAGGTTTGTCGATGTGCAGTGGTTAAGAGAGGATCTTGCACAACATCCAGAAATGTATACAGACGGAATAGAGAAATCATTAGGAGCATATCTACATAGTTCTCAAACTAATCAGTGAAAAAGATATTTGCAATTTTTTTACTTTATCATCTCTTTCGCACGTTTATTATTGGCATAACAACCCCGCCGATTGAAGGCGACAGCCTTGCATATCATATTCCCATTGCGCAAAATCTTTGGAGCGGCGGACTTTTTCATCCAAAGAATATCTTGCATTTTTATCCCAGCGTTGGTGAAATGATCCTTTCATTTTTCTTTATGTTCCACATACCTGCAAATCTTTTTAATGTTCTTGGCATAGCGTTGTTAACATACCTCTCATATTTACTCGGAAAACGTACAGGTCTTAAAGAAGAAATGGCCTTTATTTTTTCAGTGAGCACCGCGCTCCTCAATATTTCTCTTCGCTGGATTAATACACAAGTTATTGACATATGGCTTGCCGTATTTTTTGTATGGAGTTTATTTTTAATCCAGAAACCTTTAAAGAATATTCGAGATTATATCTTATATGGCATAAGCCTTGGATTATTGATCGGCACAAAAAACTCTGGTCCAGGATTTGCATTAATTCTTTTCATAATCTATTGGAAACATTTCACACAATATCTTTCTTTGAAGAAGTTTTTCTACTTTCTTATTCCGCTCAGCATATTCGGATTATTTTGGTATGTGCGAAATTATTTTTTAATGGGTAATCCACTCTACCCCCAAGGGTTGCTTGGCATGCAAGGAGCACCCAATTGGAATATTCTTCAATGGAATATCGGAACTATTGCTTTAGCATATCCAGAAAAGCTAATTAACGCATTGATCAGTGAATACATGGTATGGATTATTGCTCTTTTTATTCCATTATTTAGACTACATCAAAAAATTGTTTATCTTGGTTATGCGAATTTGCTCCTCGTACTTTTTCTTCCTACAACACCCGATTACAGTATTATCGTTTCAAGCCTTCGATATACATATCCAATGCTTGTTCCACTTTTGCTTGCAACTTTCTTAATTGCAGAGAGAAATAAAAAGCAGTCCATTATCACCACACTTGCACTGCTCAATATTCTTTTCCTCCCAGGATACACATATCAACCAAAATTACTTTTCGTTTTTTTCCTTTTAATGATCCCGCTTGGATTATGGCTCGATAGTGAAGTTTCGCGTTAGTGGGGTACCTACTGTGCCGGTTGCATTTTGCCCGACATATGGAGTAGCGACAATTGTGTGAGCACCAAGACTTGGAATCCAAGGAGCATAATTTCCAAATTCATCTCCGACAAATGCATACGGCGCAACATTCTCAAGTTGGAAATTCGCATTTGCGTCATAGCCGAACTTCAAACTCCCCACGATCTCTGGATACGTATTTGCGCGGACGTTTAAGTGATTCGTTGAGAGTGTTGAAAGTTTAATGATTGCGTTTTCAGGAATGGGATCAAACGCGGCGATCGCTTGATCAGTATCAGCATTGATTAATGTAAATGATTGCACATATTGACCAGTTGGCGTCGGTGTAGGCCCAGCTGGTGTGACGGTAGGTGTTGGGGATACAGTTGGCGTTGGTGTTAATGTTGGCGTAACAGGTGTTGTTGGTGCAATAGTTGGAGATGGTGTTGTCACAGAATTCGTTATGGTGAAATGCAATGTTAACGCCGTGCCTTGTGTGCCACCTGCATTTTGCTGTGTGAATGGCGTGGCAACAACGGTATGTGCGCCGAGTGTTGGCGTCCATGGGAAGTAATCACTATTTTCATCAGATGCCAACGCATATGGCGTGTAACTTTCTGTTCTAAAGTTTGGATTTGCATCATAAGCAAATTTCACACTTCCCACAGTTGCAGGATTCGTATTTGCGCGGATATTTATATTTTGTGTGGGTAGTGTAGTGATATTAATCGTTGCACCTTCTGGGATTGGATTGAATGCAGGAATAACTTGGTCAGTATCGGCATTGATGAGTGAGTATGATGTGACCGACTGTCCAGATAGAGGAGTTGGCGTCGGTGTCGATGTAGGGCCTGCCGGTGTGATCGTTGGTGTTGCTGTCGGTGCAACGCCTTGTGTGACAATAATAGTTATTGAAAGTGGTGTCCCTGGGGATCCTCCACCAAGTTGACCAGTATATGGCGTCGCGGAAATTGTATGCGAACCATTTGTTGGTGTCCATGGGAAGTAGTTGCCATTATCATCAGATGCTAATGCATATGGTGCATAGCTTTCTGTTTGGAAATTAGAGTTTCCATCATAGGCAAAGCGCACACTTCCAATTGTTGGCGGATTCGTATTTGCTCTCACATTAAGATGCGTTGTTGGCAATGTAGTGAGATTCAATGTTGAGCCATCTACGAGTGGATCAAAAGTTGCAATAACCTGATCTGTATCAGCGTTGATAAGACTAAAGGATGTGATTGTTTGACCCGTTGGTGATGCAGGCGTTGGTGTTGGCGTTGGCGTTTCTCCACCGGTTGGTGTTGGTAAAGGCGTTCCAACTAGTTCCCAAGTTAATTTAACAACAGCTCCGCCACCACGATCATAATATTCAAGTTTTATTTCATGATCGCCAGCTGTCATTTGTGCATTTCCAGAATATGGTGTTGCTGGTTGATCGATCCATTTATCAATAATGAGAATTCCATCAATATATAAGCGGACACCATCATCGGACAACGTATCAAATTTATAAAGGCCATTTGCAAAGCTGTATTGTTTTATGTAACGGATTGAGAAATTATCAGAATTTATTCCTGGAGCTGGTGAGCCACCGCCAAAATCATGATCAATAGGCCCTTCGTTTCTTGTCAAAACTGGTGCGCCTGAAAGATTTACATTATTCCAATATTCTGTATTAAATGCGGTTGTTGTCTTGAAGTTCGCTGTAATTGTTGTGTCGTTTGCTGGAGTTGCAAAATAGTGTCGTTGACTTCCTCCGACAGACCATGAGTCAAATTGATAGTAAACGCCATTAAGATTTTGCATGGACGGCGTATTTAATTCACGTTGCAGACCAACAACACTTTCGATTGTATCGGGAGTTACAACTTCTTCCGAATCAAGAAGTATCTTGAGATTTGGTGGGTTTGTAACAAAGGTTAAATCAGATTTCAGAGGAAGGATGGTGACACTTTTCGATGTCGAAAGTCCATCTCCGTCGGTTACGGTAAATTTAATTTCGTAAAATACGTCGCTGGCAGTTTCGCCGGTTGTGGGGACGGTAAAGTTACCTTGATTATTGTCTTCAAGAAGAATAAACGGGTGTTGGTGTGTTGAATGATGAAAAAGAACTTCGGTGCGGAATGCGTCGGCGGGCAATGTGTTATTATCTGAGTCTTTCGCCGACGCGGCATAGTTAATGATGTCGCCGGCTTTATAGGTGGCATTATTTATAGGCGACGCAATGGTTATCGTAGGCGGAGTGCCGGCTTGGACAAATATTGGCGCCGCCTGTGCCTGATTTACTCCGTCAGAAACGGTTAGTAGCACTGTATATCTGCCGGGATTATTAAAGACTTTGGTCGGGTTTGGATTTGTCGATGTCGTGCCATCACCAAAATCCCAGCTGTAGGTAATGGGTGTTCCATCAGGATCGCTACTCCCAGCTGAAGAAAAATGCACCGTTAATGGCTCCAAACCCTCAGTCACATCTGACGAGGATTTTGCTACAGGGATATGATTTGCGACTGTATACGTTGTCTGATACAGTCGCCCCGGGAAAATCGTCAGATAATATATTGATCCGTCTGGCGCCTCTTTTAGATCCACAACAGCACCTGCTGATGGGTCAAATGTTGCTGAGCCAGAAACGCCGCCAGACGCATTAAGTGTCAGCGTCTTCATAAATCCTTGTGCATAATCCGCAAAAATATATGAACCCTGATAAAAAGATGGGAATACTGATCCGTTATATACGAGCCCTCCGGTAATTGAAGAGCTTAGTCCATTATGCGGATATGCATACACGGGATTAATAAGACCAGCCACATTACACACTCCTTCACATGTTGGCCATCCATAGTTTCCTCCTTTAATTATGAGATTAACTTCTTCTTGTCCATCTTGACCGACATCGCCGACATATAATCTGCCGCTCGCTTTATCGAATTGAAAGCGGAAGGGATTGCGCAAACCATATGCCCATATTTCTGGAATTTTTCCACTTTGTCCAACAAATGGGTTGTCTGACGGTATGCTCCCATCTTTATTTATTCTTAATATTTTTCCTGCTGGATTATTTAGGCTTTGTGCATCCGGTGGATATTGATTGTCACCAATAGAAATGTACAATTTTCCGTCTGGTCCAAATGCGATCGTGCCTCCTGCATGAAACTGTTGTGCAATAATAAATGATTCATATAAAACATAAGGACTGCCACTTGCGGTGTCATTGGTGGCATCATATCGAGCAACTGTATTTACACCCGTGCTAGATGTGTAATAGAAATATACGTAGTGATTAGATGCAAATGCGGGGTCAAAGGCAATGCCAAGAAGTCCCAAATCGCCGCCAGCCTGACTTACTGGTAACGTCGCAAACGGTGTTGCTAAAAGCTGGCCATTTTTATAGATACGCACCTGTCCTTTTTGTTGCAGAATAAAAATTCTGCCGTCTGGCGCAATCTCTAATCCGGTTGGATTTGTAAGGCCTGAACCAATAATTTGAGTTGTCTGAAAATCGACGGGGGGCGCTGCATGGGCCTTTTCTACTGAGGAAAAAATGAATAATGTGAGGAAAAAAACGAGGCTAATTTTCACAATTCTCTGCATACGTGATGATTGTACAGAGATATTTTTTTAAATTCTATAGACATTTTGTTAGACGTGAAGTTATAGAAAAAAATTATGGAAAGCTGCGGCCCCGGGGATTGGTTACCCCGGGGCCTCTGTGCAGCTGCGCCGACCTTCGTGCGGTCAGCTCTGATCGCTGCCGGTGGCAGCTGCTTCCTCTGTCGCCAGCACTGGCGCTTCGTCAGCCGCCCCAACGAGATGGACCTGGATCTGGTCTTCGGAGACGATGATGCCGACGTAGCAGGCCAGCGGGGGATCCTGTCCCCAGTCGGCGTACGTTAGGACTCGCTTCTCGTGCGCGAGCTCGGCCTTGAAGGTCACCCAGGTGCTGAAACCTTCCGTCACGACCACGTTGCCGGCGACCACCTTGAGGTTGATGCCGCCAGCGCGGCTCTCAAAACCATAGTGGATGCCGTCGTACGGCACACGGCTACCGGCGTTGAACGCGTCGAGGCTGGCGATGGGAATCGCATCGTGGACGCGCCGCATCAGGCGTACCTCCATGATGGTCTGGCGTCCGTCCGGCCCTCCTTCGGGCTCGCTAAGTGAGTACTCGACGTACCCCCATGGTGAGTTGTTCTCGACGAGGCGGAGGACGACTTCACGGCAGATGCCATCCCTCGGACTGATGAAGAACTCGGCGAAGTCGATGATGATGGGATCCGGCCAGTCCGGCAGAATGACGGCCATGCCAGGGAGCGCCTCCACGAGGCGCCTCAGCATGTTTACGACTTTGAGTATTGAGCTCACGTCTACTGTCTCCTATGTCCAAGTGCGAGCGGATAGAGGCTATAAGTATACCAAACTATAGGCTATATTTCCAACCTGTCAGCTGTCTTGCAGTATAATACCCCTATGGAAATTTCAGATTTTGGCTATACATTACCTCAGTCTCATATTGCACATCAGCCTGTTTTTCCTCGCGATACATCGAAACTCATGGTCATCAATAGAACTACGGGAACCATTGCACATCATATATTCACAGACCTTCCTGACTTGCTCGATAGCAACACACTTCTTGTTCTTAACGATACTCGCGTATACCCGGCACGTATTTTTGGTCAGAAACCCACCGGGGGAAAAGTGGAACTTTTACTTGTAAAAAAATTGGGAAACAATACATGGGAAGCCATGTCAAAACCAGGATTACCAACGGGAACAGAAATTGGAGTCGGTGCGTATAAAATAAAAGTGCTTGAGAAAAAAGATCGCACCATTATTATCCAGCCAGATATTGACGAAGATGCATTTATGCAGTCATTGGAAGAAATTGGAACGGTTCCTATTCCACCATATATTCATACATCGCTTTCACCAACAGAATTAAAACAAAAATATCAAACAGTGTATGCTAAAGAATCTGGGTCCTCCGCAGCACCAACTGCAGGACTGCATTTTACTGAAGATATATTTAAACGACTCAAAGAAAAAGGAATAGATTTAGTAAAAATCACGCTGCATGTTGGCATGGGCACCTTTGCCCCCGTTGATGAACAAAATCTTAAAGAAGGGAAACTGCATTCCGAGTTTTATGAGATTTCTCAAGAAGAATCAGATGCAATTAATAATGCAAAGAAAAGTGGTAAGAAAGTTGTTGCAGTTGGTACAACGTCAATGCGTGCATTAGAATCTGCAACTGATGAAAGAGGTGTAATACACCCACAATATGGAGAGACATCAATTTTCATAACGCCGGGATATGCGTTTCGTATAGTTGATGGACTGGTAACAAATTTTCATCTTCCACAGTCTTCGTTGCTTATGTTGGTTTCAGCCTTTTGCAGCTCGCCCAACACTAATGAAATCTTCACAACATTTCATGATAGCTTGATGGGAAAAGCATATAAAGAAGCTGTCGAAAAAAATTACAGATTTTTTTCATTCGGTGACTCGAGTCTGATAATGTAGGTATAATCAAATCATGTCGCGTTCTAGAGTATTGCTCATCATTTTTATTCTTATATACGTCATGATATTTTCTATACTTTCCATTCTGCGACACAATGCATTCGCTTCTGGACTGGATCTTGGAAATATGGATCAAACGGTGTGGAATACATTGCATGGCAGGCCATTTTCATTAACATATGATGGATCAAATCAACTGAGGTTTGCCGCACATGCAGATTTTTTTCTCATTCTTTTATCACCGTTTTATCTTTTGTGGAATAGTCCACACATATTAAATGTTATCGAGTCATATTATCTTGGACTTGGTGCTATACCTGTTTTTTTGATTGCGATGAAGTTATTACGCGATAAAAAACTTGCGTTACTTTTTTCAGCAATCTATTTATTGAGCCCCGTTGTTGAATGGATTGATGTGTTTGATTATCATGCTGTTTCTTTTGCTGTGCCAGCTTTGCTGACAGCGTTTTATTGTGTGTTAGAAAAAAAATGGCGATGGTATGCATTATTTGTAGGACTTGCATTGATAACGAAAGAACATATTGGATTGCAAGTCGCGATTATGGGCATGACTGTTGCAATGGTGTTTAAAGAAAAAAAGATCGGCACAATAACAACTTTTGTTGGCATCGCTTGGTTTATTATTTTTGTCTTTTTTGTCTTACCACAATTTAGTCCATCTGGCGAGCATTGGGCTTTTGAGTGGTACGATTTTAGTGCGAATGTCATCCATCGGATATTCTTCGATCTCGACATTCGCGCATATTATATTTTGGTCTTAAAATCATTCGGTTTCCTTCCACTTCTCGGGTTTCCATGGCTTGTATTAACAGCTCCCGATTTGGCAATTAATGTTTTAAGTGCGCATGCAGAGATGCATTCGATAAAGTATCACTACACAAGTGGTCTTGTGCCGGGTCTCATGATCGCATCAATATACGGCATCTACTATATAAAGAAAATTACAAAAAACTCCGCTATTTCTTACATCATTGTTCTTGCGGCATTAATGATGGTGCTTCGTGTTAATTATCACCATAGTCCTTTACCAACGACCCAATCATGTTGGTGTCAAAGTTATGAAGTTCCTGCAGATGATATTGCGTTTGAAAAAGTTCTCAAAGAAATTCCACAAACCGCCTCAGTAACATCATCGACCGAGTTACATTCTCATGTAACACATCGTGAATTTGCTTATATGTTGCCTTATGCAATTGACTCGGCAGATTATATTGCACTGATTGATCAGCATCGCGTAATCGATAATTACGGCCCAAAGGAATATGAGATGGGGCTCATCAAAAAACTGGATACAGAAAAAAAGTATATGTTAGAATCACACATTGGTCATTTTTACCTTTATAAAAAAACACAATGATAGGAATCCTTTCGAATGAATCCGGCGACACATCAAAACCAATTGTTATCATAGTTCATGGTTTTGCATCCCATAAAAATACTGCTAGTCTAGTCATGCTTTTGGATTTTTTACAGGCGCGCGATATTGCAAGTTATCGTATCGACACCTTTGCACATGGTGAAAGCGACGGAACGTTTGCAGAGCTTACATTAACGGAAGGTGTCAATGATGTATTGGAAGCAATTGAGTACGTAAAATCTCTCGGTTACAAGAATATTGGATTATTTGGCACGAGTTATGGTGGTTGTCTTGCACTTTTAGCAGCCGCAAAATCTCCCGATGTAAAAGTACTTGCATTAAAATCTCCAGTTTCAAATTTTAAAAAACAAATGGATGACGATATTAAAGGAGAAAGAATGGAGAATTG
Source organism: uncultured Gammaproteobacteria bacterium (assembly GCA_965230965.1). Classification (GTDB taxonomy): domain Bacteria; phylum Patescibacteriota; class Microgenomatia; order UBA1406; family HO2-37-13b; genus OLB23. Next base: position 397,328 of record OZ246401.1, on the reverse strand, counting down.
GAAAAAAGATGGCATTATGGATTTTGAAGATGGTGGACAAATATTAAAACTTGGTTATGTTTTCTACAAAGATTTTGAGAAAAATAACGGATGGGAAGTGGCCCCTAAAGTTTCGATACCAACAATTATTGTCCATGGCAATGCCGATGAAGAAGTCGATGTAGAACAAAGTCGAGAGCTTGTAAAGCTAATGCCGAATGCGCAACTTATAGAAATCGATGGCGCAGATCATAGATATTCAAAACCAGAAGACAAGGAAAAAATGTTTACATTGATCGCTGCCTTCTTGAAGAGTCATTTCCAAACCCTAGATGTTTCTGACCCAAAACGAGTCATATAGTGGGTCAATAATGTGTATAATCAAAAAATGGAAACACAAGCACTCGCAAACACAATCGGTTATGTCGCTGCACTCATCGGCTCACTCATGTTTATGCCACAGGCGTATCAAGTCTGGAAAACAAAAAATACCAGTGGTATTTCGCTCATTTCTTATATTCTCTTAGGATCTGTTTCTGTTTTGTGGTTTGTGTATGGATACCTTATGCATGCCACTCCTGTTATGATCGTTAATTTCATCATTGCTGTGTTAAGTCTGTATATTGTATTAGCAAAACTTCGCTATAAATAATTGTGAAACTTGGGATTTACCAACACTTCAAAGGAATGAAATACAAAGTTCTCGGTTTGGTAAAACATTCAGAAACACTTGAGGATTTAGTCTTATACGAAGCATTGTATGAAAATCCACATGGTAAACTTTGGGTAAGGCCGAAAGAAATGTTTTTTGAAGAAGTTGAAAGAGAGGGAAAAAAGTTTCCACGGTTTACCTTTGTAGCAGAAGCATGAGTCAATTTAAATTGAATACAAAAATATGAAACAGTACGATGAAAGTAACAAAGAACAGGTCGCTGAATTTGTATTAGAACAAATTCGTCATCATATACTTTTTACCTTAGCAACAGTAGATAATGACAATAGACCCTGGGTAGTTTGCCTCGGGCTAACTGTTGATGATAATGTAGATATTATTTGGAAATCTAGTGCTATTGCTGAACATTCAAAACATATACGAGGAAATCCATATGTTTCACTGTGTATATTTAGCCATTCTAAAGATGAAGGAGATTTTGGATTTTATGCAAAGGCTGCCGGAAGAGAAATTACCGATCCAACTGAAGTTATTAAATACGCTCATTATCGCTACGCCCGACAAGGAAAACCCGTTCCAACCGCAGATGAACTTTTGACAGATGTTGGAGATAGATTATATGTGGCACGTATTCAGGAGGCGTGGGTTAATGATGGTAGACATGTAAAGACTCCCGTTGATTTAGATATGTTACGTTTAAAAGCAAAGAGTTAAGGATTTCTTCTTGACGGTAGACGAATTGCGGTATGAACTTTTTTACCCGCAGTCAGTTTTCCAGATTTTTGTTGTAAACCATTAAACATCTGATCTCTCTTCATCGCATAAAATGGATTATTTTTGTCTTTAGCCATGTAAAGTATTATAATACATTTGATGGATAGAAGAAAAATTGAAAATATTACCGCCTCTCTCGCAGTGCTTCTCCTATTTTGCATGACCTTTATCGGTATTCTTTTGATGGGCGACCTTTTCTTTAATTGGGACATTTTCTCGCCAGAAGTTGAAAAGCTTATTGCATTCTCTATGGCTTCTTGTAGCGTCATTATCTTCTCATCTGTTTTGGTCAATGTCATGTTGAATCTGAGTATCATTGCGATTAATTCTGACGAATTTTTGGAAACATATGAGCGAAGCCAACGCAAGAAGTAAAGAACTCAACTTTAAAGGAATTATTTCTGTCATTTTTATTCTCGCTGTTTTTGTATTTTTTGCAACTGTATTTTTTGATGGTCTCAATAAACATAGAGCAGAAAAACTTCATAAAGAATATACCGACGAGTCGCTTCAGTACATGGAAAAAAATCGTGCGGGGCTTACGCAGATTTTCGCAGAGATGCAAAGCACAAATTGTGCATTCTCTCCTTGCGGATCAGTGGATCAAGATGAAATTATGCATGCGATTTCTAGTGATTTAAAGGATTTTAGTTCTACAGCTTTTATAGCAATTAATAAAAGTGGTGAGGTTATGTTGATGCGCCTTTCTGGTGAAAAAGACCTACTTTATAGCTCTGATCCACCAACGATGAAAATTAAGGAATTGTTAAATGGTTCAAAAACTGAATTACCTTGGGATGATTACATATATTTCTATGAAGGTAAAGAGGTTCTAGTACCCTTCAAGAATAATGATGGAAAGATAATGGGACTTCTTCTTCGCGCTGTAGTTGCAAAGTAACTTTTTTTACCCTAAACGCAAAAAGCCCCGGCTTGCGCCAGGGCATCTTGCATATTTTTAATGAGAATTACTCACCAAAACCTCTGTCGTTATCCATAGAACCGCCCATGTCCATGTCGCCACCGAAGTTGCGATCATTTCCACCTTGGTAACGGTCACCACCGCGGTTTCCACCACGATTGCCACCACCACCGAAACGATTTTCACGAGGTTGTTGTGGTCGAGCATCACTTACTGTGATGGTTCTTCCATCAAACTCTTGACCATTGAATTGGTCTTTAGCTTGTTGTGCTTCTTCTTCAGAAGACATTTCAACGAAACCAAAGCCTTTGGATTTTCCAGTGTATTTATCGGTTATGACTGTTGCAGAAACAACTGTACCTACTTGTGCAAAATGATTTCTCAATGCATCTTCGGTTGTGCCCCATGAAAGTCCCCCGACGAATAATTTACTTGCCATTAATCTTTCACCTCTCTTTCTGAAAAACGTGTGTATCTCTGTAGATCAATGCAATATTCATTTTTGGGGAATTATGATTGTCTTTAAAACAGAAGAACATATTAACACGTATAGACATATTATATCTTGGAAATAGGTGGTGTCAAGGAGATTAGAAGAGGATATATGAGACCGCAGCCCTGGGTGTTTCACCAGGGCTGCGTTGGTCTCGCACCAAGTGGTTGCGGCCGCTAGGACGCGGCGGTCTCCGCCGACGAGGTCGGCAGGAAGAGCGGGGCGTCGTCGTCCGCGATGACCGCCTCGCTGTTCACGAAGCAGAGCGCCCGACAGGCCTCGATCACGGCGACGCCGATGACCTCGTCCCAGCAGGACGGCAAGCCGCTGACGCCGCAGGCGAGGCCGTGGCGGAAGACGCCGCCGGCGAACAGGACGTTGCCGTCCCGGAGCATGTGGGGCCGCAGCCGCACCAGCTCGCGGGTGTCGCAGTCGTTCATCCAGGCCTGCACGGCCTTCTGCCGGGCGATGTCCACGTACTCCTTGCCGTTCGGGATCTCGCCGAGCGTCAGCTCGCAGAGGAACTCCGGATAGTCCCAGGTGGTGTCGGGGTCGACGATGACGATGTGGATGGCCTCGCGGCCACCGGTCATGTGGCGGGCCACGAAGCTGTCGAGCAGCGGCTGCGCCACTGCCTCGACCGCGAATCGGACCTGCTCTTCGTACAGGAAATGGGTCATCGGGTCTGTGCCTCTTTCTGTGATCGGTTGGTTAAAAGGTGCGAGAAACGAACCATAATTATACCTTATTTGAACCAAGAAATCAATATTATAGGATATTGATGCCAGGAAGCAGAATCTGGAGCATACATATTTTCGACCCACTATATGACTCGTTTTGGGTCTAAAACGTCTATAACAAAAAAATAGGAGAGGGTGTTGCTAGCAATGAACAAGTAGAAATGAAGGTGAGCCGCGGCGGAAGGCCGCCACGGCTCACCAATGCGCTCAGTGACCGGCTGGTCACATAAGGCGCGGGTCGCACAAGAGGCCTCTGCCGGCCTCAACTTCACCGCCTTCGCCACCAAGTTGCGGCTTAAGGTCGTCCTGTGTCGCACCGGGAGCGACTTCACCGGCTACAGCAGGTGGATCCTGGTCGGCTCCATCGCCGAAGATCTCGGCGCGGTCTGCCTCGGTGATGCGCTTGGGTATCGCGGCCATCGGCTTTGGACCATCCTTTCGTTGCTAGTGCAGCCCGAATATTGGTTACTATTGTAACACGTAGCTGTTTACGCCGAGTATAATAGCAGTATGGAGATCTTCGGCACAAAGTATGACATCGAGAAAATCCTTGTGGTCCTCATCACCGTCCCATTTGCCCTTGTCGCACTCGCATACGCCATTTTATTTGTTATTTTTTCCTTTTTTTCACTATGAATGACGACGATATCAAACAAAAACTAACCCCAGAGGAGTATCATATTCTTAGGGAGAAAGGTACAGAAGCCCCATTCTCTGGTGCGCTATATAATGAGAAAAGGGATGGCATGTATGCATGCAAAGTCTGCGGCAACGAGCTTTTTGCATCAGACACGAAATTTGATTCAGGTACCGGCTGGCCAAGTTTTACCGATCCCGCAAATTTGGAAAATGTTACATTGTTAGAAGACCATAGCCATGGCATGCTCCGCACGGAGGTACAATGTAAACATTGCGGATCGCATTTAGGGCATGTTTTTCCTGACGGACCAGGAGAAAAAGGAACACGTTATTGTATTAATTCAGCCTGTCTGAACTTTATTCCAACTACCAATGAAGACAAGCATCAAGGGTGAAATCAATCGTTTGTTACACAGTTTGAGCTTTGATCAGTCACACAGGATTGAGGTTTTTTCCGCGCTTGAACCCCCTATGCAAGCTACTCTGACGCGTCGACTTTCTAAGCATATTGTTAAAGATATTTTGACGCATAGTGAAGACGAGGTTATTATTGGACTTATTGCACAGCTTGATGCGAATGAAGCTACCGATCTTCTCCAGCTTGTTTCTCGCCAAAAACAAAAAAGAATTATTGAAAAATTAAGTGAAGAGTTGCGTGCAACAGTTGGCGAACTTCTCCAATTTGACCCAGATACAGCAGCTGGCTTGATGAACTTGGATTATATTTTGGTAGAAAAAGGAGAAACAATTGCGGAAACGTCAAAGAAATTTCGTGTGCATGAGAAAAGGACGGGTCGTTCGCCGGCGATTATTGTATTGGATGAAGAAGGAAAAGTTGCTGGTTATGTTCCAGGTCATCAACTTGGCTTTGGGCTAAAGGCAGAACGCGTAAATAAATACATCAAGCGTATTCCAACAATCCGATTTTCAGCGAGTCATGATGAAGTTGTACAACTTTTCCGCAACCATCCGCATTCAAAGGTCGCTGTCTTAAATGATTTTGGCAGCGTGCTAGGAATAATCTACTCTGACGACATTTTGAAGTTGATGCAAGAAGAAGAGTCATCATCGCTGTATGATTTCGCTGGTATTAGTGAGGAAGAAAGCATTATGGATACGGGTTTTACAAAGGTAAAGCTGCGATACAAATGGCTGATTATTAACTTGGGGACGGCATTTCTTGCATCATATACGGTCGGGCTTTTTGAAGGTACTATTTCAAAATATGTATTGTTGGCAGTGTATATGCCGATCGTGGCAGGAATGGGTGGAAATGCCGCAACACAGACGTTGGCTGTATTGGTGCGCGGTATTTCGCTAAAGCAAATTGATTTGTCTACCGCGCTGCCTACATTAAAAAATGAGCTTATTTCTGGTGCAGTTAACGGCATTATTAACGGCATTATTGTTGCAGCAATAGTTATATTTATGAATCATGATGTCAAGATAGCTTTTATACTTGCATTAGCTATGGTGGCGAATCTTCTTGTTGCAGCATTCTTTGGCACGCTTGTACCGCTTATAATGAAACGCCTCGGAAAAGATCCAGCATCTTCGGCAACAATATTTATCACCACAGCAACAGATGTGTTGGGATTTTTAGTCTTCCTCGGCCTCGCGACGCTTATCTTAGCGTAAATTATCTACGTCGCGAAGTATTTCTTCTGGGTGAGTCTCTGGTGTAACACGTATATATTCTTTGATAATGTTTCCATCTGGATCAATAAGATATGAATTGCGTAGCGTAGACATGCCCCATGCGCCGAAAGCTTCAATGGTTTTTAACGTTGGGTCGCTCAAAAGTGTAAATGGGAGCGCATATTTTTCGACAAATTTTTTATGTGATTTGACCGTATCTTTTGAAATACCTACGACTTCCACTTCTCTTTTTTTAAATTCTTCTGTCATATCACGAAATTCACACGCTTCTTTCGTGCATCCTGGTGTGTCATCTTCCGGATAAAAATAGACAACGAGCCACTTCCCATTATAAGAAGAGAGCGTATGGACAATATTATCTTGGTCTTTAAGTTCAAAATTAGGAGCTTTCATAAAACTATTATATAATAGTCACAACGTGTATGAGTCTTGCAGAAATTGAACTACTACAGAATTTACTTCAACGTAATGAGGCGAGTTTTCGGTTGTTTTATGAGCAAACACGCGAGCCGCTCTTAAAATATTTGCAAAAATATCTCGATCAAGATGATGCAGAAGAGGTTCTCCAAGATACATATGTGGCTTTTGTAGAAGGCCTGCGCAGCTTTCGTAATCAATCTACGTTAAAAACTTTTTTGTACTCAATTGGTAAGCGCAAGGCGATAGATAAATTGCGTCGTCAAAAGGTAAAAAAAATTCTTTTTTCATATCTTCCCGACAATGTTGTTGACTCAATTGCCAAAGTCTTCTTAAAAGATGAAGTTGATAAGAAATTTTTGGCATATCGTATCGAAAAAATATTTGCAAAGCTCCCGCATGATTATGCTGTTATATTGCGTCTAAAGTACAAAGAAGGCTATAGTGTGGTCGAAATTGCTCAACAAAAAAATATGTCGTTTAAAACGGCTGAAAGTATGCTATATCGAGCACGAAAAGCATTTATAAAAGCCTACAACACACATGAACGACAAACTATACACACAATTGAAGAGGCACTACGATGATACGTTGGCTCTCGAGCCAACACATTTCAGAAATCCTCTTCTTACGCGAATGTACAAATTTTTTGGACAGTACATTAAACATTCGCCACTTCGCATTGTGATACCAGCTTCTCTGTTGTTCACGATATTTCTGTATGGTCTTTTTGGCTTTCTTGTTATTCGTATAGTCTCCCTATTTCAATACGGGTTTTAGTTATGGAACATATTATTGCCAGCTTTTTAGCCTCGATCATTCTTGTTTTTCGCAATACATACAGATTGATTCAGGATCCTTATAAAACAATGCGAGAAATTGCGAAAGAAAGGGATGTAGTGCAAATTTTACTGATTTTTTCTGTATGTTGTTGCTACTTTTTATATGCTGCAACAGTTCGTCATGGTTCTATTGATCCAGTGATTATTACATCATCTGCGATAATTTCTTCAATAAGTTTTATTACGACATTTGCTCTTTTTATCGTTTTTATATATCTCATAGGAAAAAAATATGGAGTGAAACATGAAGATGTGGTGCCGCGTGCGGTGCACCTTGCAACCTACTCGTTACTACCGACATTAACCTGGTTTTGGCTTACCTCAACACTTTTTGTATTGGTACCACCACCACGGCATGCAACTCCATTGGGTATATTATTTAGTATTTTTTTCATCATATATTCTTTAACATTGCTTGATCTGCGTATCATGATGCTCTATGTGACGATCAGATTTTCATTGCGAACTTCATTTCAACAAACGGTAAAAATAATGTTTATTTATTTCGCGCTCTTTTTCCCTTACTCACTCATCCTTTACAAACTTGGCCTTTTTAGAGTGCCGTTTATTTAATATGTTGCACTACTCTGCGCCGGTCGGCGTCATTATTTCAGGTGAAGAAGGTCTTTTGTACGGCCGCCCGGCCTTCGGCTCAGCCATGAGTGTGCGAGCCGAAGGCACGCTACGCGCGCAAGCCCAGGGCTTGAAAAGCTCGTGTCGATACTACGATGTTGTACTTGACCAAGTATTAAAGAGCACTAAAAAACGAGATACAAGCTTTGTAAGCCACGAGCTTAACATCACTTTGCCTGTCGGCCTCGATGCTGACTTCGAAGGCGTGATCGCAGCAGAAATCGTTGTTACAACGGCGCTTCTTTATGAGTACACCATGGGCAGTCCAGCGCCTCAAGACACAATCAGCAATATCGCATTTCAGGCACATAAAAAAATTTCCCCACGCACATCGGGCCTTTACACCTCACTTTCTGCCTTTGGTGGCCTGATTTATTATCGAAAAGAGTTCGAGTTCCTCAAAGGAATTTACAAGCTTCCCTATAAAATCCCCGAAAATATTGAAAAAGAGCTCTACATAGACCTTTCTGAAAAGCCCGACGTGTATAATATAAGCTCAAAGAAAGCAGACCTTGTCTTGTCAGAACAAGAAAAACGTACAAAGCGAGCCATGGTCGCAATTATTAAAGAAGACAAAAAACTTTTCTTTGATCAATTTCCGCCTATGGACAAAAAAAATTATCGATTTAGCCAGTCTTTTGACGGCGTTATTAAAAAATAATGGGAGCTGAAAGACAAGAATTAGATCCGCGTATAAAAAAACAAGGAGTTATTGCGGTAATTTTGCAACCAATGGGAGATGGTACCCATGGTTTTTATCTCGTCGATCATAACCATTATTCTCAAGATGAGGAAGGTCATGGTCATAAGCAAGTTCGATCAGGTTTGGGACTCATGAGTGAAACATTTAAAAAAGGTGAGACCCCAGACGATATTATGGCAGTTCTTACCCGGGGTGTCGTGGAAGAAATGTGCGGATACGATCCAGATTTGATGGATCCTGAAGTCTTTGAAGAACATATGCGTCGATGGCAACCGGGATTGAAGGCCGCTCTTAGAAAAATCGGCTCATTTGAACATGATTTTAATTACAAAAGACCCGATGTCTATCTCACCGAGCCCGATACGCGTGGCCACGTACAGGTTTTTGTAGATGACCGATCAATGATGTATGTGGGGCCAATTAATCAAGACGAAGCTGCAGCAACAATGGTTATGGGTCAAAGTGTACTCACAGATCAAGATCTAGTATTCAGATCGGGATATGATACAAGATTAATTCTTGGCTCTGCAGAGTTGCAAGATATTCTTGTGGCCAACGCGATCACCATCGCAGAATGATTATTAAAAATAGTACGACTAATATATTATTGAATTTTTGCTAACTTATGGCTAAACGACTCGTCTGTTTAAAGCTCGGAGGAAGTCTCATCACCGATAAAGCAAAGCCCATGCAGGCTAAAAAGGATATTATTCGCACACTTGCAAAGCAAATTGCTTCTGCATTAAAAAAAGACCCCGATCTACAACTCATTATAGGAAACGGCGCCGGATCATTTGGACATTATGCCGTTATCACACACCATATGCAAAATGGCCTTGATGAACCAGGGAAAAATATGGGCTATGCAGAGGTTCAGAAAGCCGTTGCAGAATTAAATCGTTGCATTGTTGATGCGCTACTTAAAGCAGGCGTTTCTGCAATTTCGTTCCAACCATCTGCAACCGTTGTTGGCAATGATGGAGAAATCGAAGATTTTCCTGTAGAGGTATTGGAAACTGCGCTGAACAATCATATCGTCCCCGTTATGTATGGTGACATTATCTTAGATAAGAGAAAAGGTTCTATGATTGCGTCGACCGAGCTTCTATTGGGAGCGGCAGCTGACGCATTAACTAAAAAAGGCTACAAAGTTCATAAAGTTATTCATAACGGCATGACACAAGGCGTGCTCGATAATGAACACAAAGTTATTCCTTCCATCACACGCAAAAATTTGGAAAAAATTAAGAAGCTTATCTATGCAACAGATGGTTTTGATGTTACGGGCGGCATGTTACATAAAATTGAAGAATCACTTTCATTAGCAGACAAAGGCATTCCCTCAATGATTATTAATGGAGTATCAGAGAAAGATCTTCTTACACGAGCGTTACTAGACGCTAATGTTAAAGGCACGCATATTACTGCTTAATTGAATGGAACTGTAGGTCGCGGTATTCTTCCAGACCCAGTAGGGAAAATTGGATCTACCGGTTGAATAGAACCACCTTGATCGCCACCCGGATTTGAACCACCCGGATTTGAACCTCCTGGTCCGCCATTCCCACTTCCATCATTGATTGAAGGTAAAGTGAAGCGAATACCACCATTTTCAAACTTAATGGTACCCAAGACCGTAGAAGCAATGAATACCCAAATAACGAGCGCAGCGATCATAATAATTATGCCAATAATAGAATTGACGATTTTTGCTTGTGCAGCAGCTAATTTTTGTTCTTCACCACCTGAAGTTACCCAGTCCAATCCACCCCAAATTAGTTGAACAGCCAGTATAAATCCAGCCACAACAAAAACAAAATTTAACGCAAAAGAACCAGCTCTTGAGATAGATTCGACAACTGTACCAGAATTTAAACCAGCTGGTCCTGGAGCTTTGATTGGATCGCCAAAAATATCGCCAACACCATTCATAATAAAAATGGAATTTCCAAGATTGTCGTAATAATGCGCACTGCGAGGAAACTCGTAAATATAATAATAATTCCTAAACTTGCATAAAGAAAGCTGTTTTTTCCTGTTTCAAGTTTATGTTCATCGCTACCTGCTGTTATAAACAAAAACGCACCACGAATAAGGACACTCAAGGCAATGAGAGAAATGAGAACGAATATTAAGGGAATAATAAGCCCCATCATTGTATTTATGTTGCCAAATCGTGCTGGAGCAAAGTTGCCTGGATTTATAAACGGTGTAGGCTGCATACTCATATGAGTGTAGTATATTTTGCGTGTATAATCTACAGATATAAATATGGAAGATCGCGTACCTCAACATGTGGCCATGATTCTTGATGGTAATCGTCGCTGGGCTAAGGCCAATGGGAAAAATATCATTGAGGGACATAAGGCCGGTGCAGCAAACATTCTGAACATTATTCGTCACCTTTATAAGCGTGGTGTCCACACAATCACCATTTGGGTTTTTTCTACAGAAAATTGGAACAGAGAACACATTCAAGTTCAGGCTCTCATGATGCTTTTTCAAAATTTAGCAGAACCTTATTTTAAAGAGGCAGTGGCACATGAAGCTAAATATACACATCTTGGTCGTCGTGATCGTATTCCTGGAGGTCTTAGAAAAAAAATTGAACAATATGAACGCGATTCAGCACATTTTACAAAGCATGCATTAAATGTCGCGCTTGATTATGGTGGTCGAGATGATGTAGTTCGTGGTATTAGAAAAGCAATAGAAGAAGGCGTCGATCCAAAAGACATAACAGAAGAATCGTTCAATAAATTTTTAGATACACACGATCAAAAATACCCGCAGCCTGATATTATTATCCGCACTGGCGGCGAGCATCGCATGTCTGGTTTTTTGGTGTGGCAAGCCGCATATGCTGAATATTTCTTTCCTGAAAAATTCTTACCTGAAGTGACAATAGATGACCTAGATGCTATACTCGATGAGTACAATAATCGTGAAAGGCGATTTGGCAAATAAACGACGTTTTCTGATATGTTTGATCCTCAATATACGATCACAAACAGTCTTTTAAAAAATATTGGCATTATTGAAGCGGCCCGCGAGGTAATTGCTGATGCACCACTCCTCCCTTTATGGGAAAAGCGTTTCAGAGATGATGCTGTTATTCGTACGGCACATCATGGCACGCATATCGAAGGTAACAGATTAAACTTATCTGAGGCACAGGATGTACTGCTAGGGAAAGATGTCGTCGGTCGCGGGCGCGATGTGCAAGAAGTCATTAACTACAGAAGAACGCTGCAAGTTATTGAAGAAGAGGCGAAGAAAGATTTGCAGCGCATTACAGAAGGCACAATAAAAAAACTTCACAAGACCGTTGTGGAGGGCATTCTTGCACCTGAACAGACAGGTGAATATCGTACAAAACAGGTCGTAATTAAGAATAGTGAAACTGGTGAGGTTACCTTCCGCCCCCCTTCTCCCGTTGAGGTTCCATTTTTAATGCGCGAATTTCTCTATTGGCTCAATAAATCTGATGCCGATATTCATCCCATTCTTAAGGCTGGCATAGCGCATTACGAGCTTGTACGTATTCATCCATTTATTGATGGCAACGGACGTGTTTCAAGGGGACTGTCTACACTTGTTCTTTTCCTTGAAAAATATGATATTCGTCAATTCTTTTCTTTGGAGGAATACTATGATAAGGATGCAGTCACTTATTATGAACATCTTCAAAAGGCAAATCAGGGTGATTTGACGGCCTGGCTTGACTATTTTGTACTAGGTGTTGCGATTGAATTTGAGCGCATTAAGAAAAAAATCTTAAAACTTTCCAAAGATACATATCTAAAAGAAAAGTTGGGTGGAAAGCAGGTATATCTTTCAGAGCGTCAGACAAAGATAATTGAGTATATTCAAAGTATTGGCTATTTACAAAATCAGATGTTTAATGAAGTAGCTGACGATGTGTCTGAGGATACGGTTTTACGTGATTTGACCGATCTTATGGAAAAAGGAATTGTTAAAAAAGTGGGCAAGACAAAGGCTTCCCGTTATGTCATGGTATGAAATTCAAAAAACTCGCTGAATACTTCTATAAAATAGAAGAAACTTCTTCACGGCTACAAATGACCGAAATTCTTGCTGAGCTTTTTAAAGAAATTGATGCAGATGAGATTGATAAGGTGCTTTATTTATTGCAAGGTAGATTAGCGCCGCAATATATAAAAATTGATTTTGGTTTGGGTGAAAAGATGGTGGTACGAGCTGCTGGAGATGCTTTACAGCTTGATAAGAAGCTCTTTTTTAAAAAGTTTCAAGAAGAAGGTGATGCTGGTCGTGCTGTTGAATTTTTTAAGAAAACTATTGTTAGTATGCATGAGAGAGACATGACGATTACTGAGGTTTTTGAAAAGTTAGAGCAATTGGCTAAGTCGTCTGGCGAAGGATCGCAGGAAAAAAAGCTGTCCATGTTAGCCGAACTCATACAAACTTTGGATAGTTTGTCAGCTCGATATGTTGTGCGCATCCCTACAAATACCTTGCGGTTGGGTTTCTCTGATATGACAATCTTAGATGCATTTTCTTGGATGTTGAAAGGAGATAAAAGCCTCCGGTCGGCAATAGAAGCGGCGTATTTGGTGCGGCCGGATCTTGGTTACATTGGTGCCACGCTGAAAAAAACCGGTGCGAAAGGTGTGACACAGGTAGAGCCTACAGTGTTCACACCGATTTTAATGATGCGCGCGCAGCGCGTAGGTAATGTCGATGAGATCTTTGACAAAATCCAAAATGGCCTCATCGAACCAAAATACGATGGCTTTCGTCTTCAAATCCATAAAAAAGGCGATAAAGTCGTCCTTTTTTCTCGAGGTCTTGAAGATGTGACCTATATGTATCCCGATATTGTCGCTGGCATTCAAAAAGAAATAAAAGCCCACGATGTTATTCTCGAAGGCGAAGCCATCGGCTTCGATCCATACACAGGCAGCTTTCTCCCTTTTCAAGAAACCGTGCAACGCAAAAGAAAATACAATATCGATGAAAAGGCGCTCGAAATTCCATTGAAAATGTTTGTCTTCGAGCTGCTCCATTGTGATGGAAAGTCCCTTCTCAAAGACCCATTGCATGATCGCCTTGCCAAACTTCGCTCAATCACAAAATTGACAGGCGATATTTTTAAAGATACCTTGCTCCTTTCGCCACAAGAATTGCTTAATGACAAGGAGCACCTTGAATTAACCTTTGATGATGCCCTTTCCAAAGGCTTAGAGGGCATTATGATTAAAAAAGGCGATGGTTTTTATCAACCAGGCGCTCGTGGCTACAATTGGATTAAATACAAAAGAAGCCAATCGGCAAAAATTGATGATACATTAGATTGCGTTGTTATGGGCTATGATAGGGGAAAAGGAAAGCGCACAGGATTTGGCATAGGAGCTTTTCTTGTTGGAATCTATAACAAAGAAAAAGACATGTTTGAGACAGTCGCCAAAATTGGAACAGGCCTTTCTGACGATGAATGGAGAGAAATGTATACACGTTGCAATAAGATTGACAGCGATCATAAACCAGCGCTCTACGACGTAGACCCAATGATGAACGTTGATGTATGGGTCCAACCTGAAATTATTGTTGAAATTAAGGCTGATGAAATTACGCGTTCACCAACTCATACTGCTGGTCGTACGTTAAAAGAATCTAAATCAGGTAAGGCTTTTGATGTTGACGAACCTGGCTATGCACTCAGATTTCCCCGTTTAAAACAATTTCGTGATGATAAAAAACCTGAAGATTGCACTCAACTTAAAGAAGTTGTAGATTTATTTACACATCAATGAAAATTTTACTTGTTCTAGACCTCTATTATCCTACAGTGAATGGCGCTACGGTTGCTCCGGATCGCATTGCAAAAGCACTTGCTGCACACGGACATAAAGTTGGCATTATTGCACCTTCAGTCAGCAAGCTTGCAGAAACAGACAATACACAAAATCCTACGATTTATTACATTCCTTCACAGCCAGTGCCACTTATTAGGGTTGCGCAGAACATGCGCATTTCTCCATTGCCATTCACCGATGTAAAGCACGTACTGGATTCATTTATGCCTGATGTTATTCATATCCATCACGCGCTTTTGATTGCCCAGGCAGCCCAGCGCTACGCAAAAGACTTACATATACCCGTTGTGGGCACAAATCATTTCATGCCTGAAAATTTGATCCATAATCTAGGTCCTATCAAAAATTTTGATACGTTGACATCGCAAATGAAAGAAATCATGTGGAAGTACGTGGTCAATTTTTATGAACAATGTGCATACGTGACATCACCAACTCAGACTGCGATAAATATGTTGCGAGAGCATGGGTTAACAGTAGAATCCGAGGCGGTCAGTAATGGTATTGATGTAAGTCAATTTAAACGATTAAAGAGAGATAAAAACATCGCAAGAAAATACAAAATTCCTCTCGACAAACCAGTTGTCTTGTATTTAGGAAGAGTTGATGGCGAAAAGCGTATTGAGGATATGCTGAATGCTGCGAAACTAGTTCTGCAAAAAACACAAGCTACATTTGTTGTTGCTGGCAAGGGCCATTATCTGTCACGACTTCAGCGTCACACACAAAGACTGGGAATCGAAAAAAATGTCGTATTTACGGGCTTTGTGCCAGATGAAGTATTGCCGGATATGTTTGCTCTTGCCGATATATTCGTTATGCCATCGCCAGTTGAGCTCCAGAGTGTTGCTACGATGGAGGCGATGGCATCAGGACTTCCTGTAGTTGCTGTACATGCGGGGGCACTTTTTGAGCTTGTACAGCAAGGCAAGAACGGCTTTTTATATGAACAAGGTAATACGCTTGAGCTCAGTTATTACATCTCTCTCTTATTAGAAGATGAAGCTCTACGAAAGAAAGCCGCTGAACATTCGAAAAAGATAATTGATGCACACGATATGCGTCATGTAGTTGCCAAACTCGAAGAAATCTATAAAAAAGTCTTAGATTAACTTTCAATATGCTCTGATTTGTAGTTTGTTCCTCCATCCATTGCATAATGTACTCCTTGGAGAAATTTTTTGCGGAAGAGCATGAATGAGATAACGTGCCAGGAATTTTTAGTCAAGGTTAAAAAAAAGCCATCTCTTTTGAACCGGCGCAACGACATAATAAAATAGGGATCCTCTACATAGGTAAATCGTGCACCCTTTTTTGCATTGTTATACACAAAAATATAATCTTCTAGTACTTCAACATCTGTATCGAATTTGTCGTAAAGATGAGATTTATTTATAGCAATAAAACCTCCATGTTGGACTGAGACGCCAATATATTTCCAAAATCCAAAAAATGTATCAATAATTTTAAACATGATCTTAAATCGAACTGGCCAATGTTTTTGAATTTTGGCTTTGAAAATTGCTATATCAAACGTTTGCTCCTGTACCAAAGCATTAAATTTCTCTAAAAAGTTGCTTGGAATTTGATTATCGGCATCAATAAAGATAAGCCAATCACCCTTTGCTTGTAGTATCCCTTCATTACGCTGCTCCGCTGCACCTCTTTTTTTTGCCACCACAAAGCGCAGCGGAAGTTTTTTAGCAAATTTTTTTGCTTCAGCAGCAGTCATGTCATGTGATCCGCCATCAACAACAATAACCTCGAATGAAACTTTAGTATTTTGGCTTGCAAGAGAGGTCAAAAGTCGGGGAAGGAATCGCTCTTCGTTATAGGTTGGTATAATAATGGAAATCATAGTAAAAAATATGCGCGTTAACAGCAATTATAACAATTTTGTCTCTGTTGTCATTATTACGTATGACCCCACGGCTCTCCATGTCCAAAAAACTCTTAAAGTTTTGTTAAAACAATCCTATAAAAACTTCGAACTTATTCTCGTCGATTCAGGAAAAAAGAGACTTTCAGCATCGGTCTTAACAACAACGCTTCAAGGTACAACGTTGCCCCACAAAGTCATATATTATCACCAAAAAGAAGGTGCCCGATTTAATTTTTCTCATGCATATAATATGGGTATTCGTCAGGCGAAGGGCGATATTATTGTTCGAATAAGTGGCGATGCCATACCTGTTGGCACACATTGGCTGCAGCATTGTGTCAATCTTCTTAACCTTGATCATGTTGGTCTTGTATCTGGTATGGATATTATTACGAATCAGCTGACACTCGATACTTACCTTCTATCTGCCCTTTATGATCGTGTGCGTCATATGAGCTTTCAAGCTAAAAAAAGGAGTGTATTTAAAAATATGCCTCTAGTAAATGGACCTTGTATGATATTTTGGCGTGCTATTTGGGAAGAAAATAAATTTAATGAAGAGTGTTTATGGGGAGAAGAAATTGAATTTGCTGCGTGGGCAATGCGAAGAGAATATTATCTTTTATGCGATCCGGATATTAAAATTCTTCATTCACACAGATTGGAAACGAAGGCGGCTTTGAGACGCATTGGATCTGATTTACTTTTTGCATATAAGACTAATAAAATATTCCAAGAACAGTTTTTGCGTTCAATGCAATCGCTATTAAAGATGTCAATAGAGGTTCCATTTGCCCAAATAGAAAAAGGTCGTCAGTACTATATTAGGAATGGTTCACAAAAAAAGATGCGAGCTTATCTAAAACAACTCGCTATTTTTACAAGAACTATAGACAAGTTATTACCTTAGATCTTTCTTAACAACCTTCGAAAAAGCATCGTAATCCTTTTTTTCTGTTGACGCCAAAAGGATGGAAAGTAAATTACATTGAGGAAAATGAGCGTGATAATAATAATTGCATCATATGTTATGCGTGCATAGTATTGATCTTCGAGTAAGAGCCAAAGTGCAAACTCATCAAAGGTTAATGCAAGGCCAATACCATACAAAATAGCAATCATGCGATGTATATGCGGCCTAAGGTCATACAAAGCAATAAATCCAGCTATCGCAAGTAGAATAATGCCGAAATTGAGGTGGTGTACATGTATGCCATTAATTCTGATGGTTTCAATAAAGAATGGATGTGCCAGAAGGTCTTTTTGAGTCCCATATACATATGAACGAGCAATAAAAAAAGTTGACAGAAATGAAATAAAGACAATAAATGGAATCTCCTCCATTCGGGAAAAGAATAGCTTCTGAAATACGTTGCGAAATTTATTTGCAATAACTTCCATAGT
Source organism: uncultured Gammaproteobacteria bacterium (assembly GCA_965230965.1). Lineage (GTDB taxonomy): Bacteria > Patescibacteriota > Microgenomatia > UBA1406 > HO2-37-13b > OLB23. Next base: position 379,710 of record OZ246401.1, on the reverse strand, counting down.
GTTAGGTATGTATTGTACTACCGAGGAGATATAGAATAAATAGGAAATAATGAAAGTTATCCACATTTTTATAGATAACCGCAAAAGGTTATTGTAACAACCCATTATAGGTATGTAGAATTATAGGACGTCCTATAATTTACATGTAAATAACTATGGGACTTGACAAAAGAATAGTGGGTGAATTAGACTAATTTTCAGATATGAAAAAAGTTAACCTAACAATACAAACACGCATTGGCGAATATCTTAATAAGGACAGGGTCAAGTTGCTCGACTTTACAAAAGGTCAATTTGATGCAATGAGGAGAAAGAATTTACGGATGCCAATTGAACTATATCAGTTATGATAGTTTAGGGCTCTGGGATAAAAAAAGAGCATCACTACCGTTCGGTTAAGGTTCGACGAGTAGTAATGCCCTCTATGGGTCTCCGAGGATCGGAGTTACTAACAACATTATCAGAAAACAAATCACCTGTCAAGGGTGATTTTGTATACGTGTGAGGCACCTGATTTTGAAGTAAATACGGACTGTCCCAGAGCCTCAAACTTCTTCGCAAGAAGTTGTGGATATTTCTCTTTTTCGTTAGGGCCAATTACCACATATTCGACCTTATATTTTCTTAATAATTCCGCCGTTTTTTGTCTATCAGTGCCCTGATACATTTCCTGGATTTCAGGGATGATCTTTCCAACAGCATCTGAGGAGCCTCTCCATAGCCACTCATGCACCCACCACCCTGCAACTGTAGGGAGGCCCGTGTAAGCAGAGATAACGTTATAGTCGGTGTAAGAATCACCTTGTGCCTCAAGAATGTTTGGCTGGCCTTTTACTGATGTATTAAAAAATTGAACAATTTCAGCGTTTTCTGGAAATGTCGTATCGAGCCATTGCGAACCGTGTAATGATGTCGTTGGCTTATTACCGTAATAAGAATTGATTGCGAACGACGGATATATCGCAACTAAAAGGAAAAGTGGAATCGCTAAAACGAAATACACTATGGCGAGAGGGGTTTTTTCTTTTTTGCTCCATTCTTTATATGAGACAAACGTATATGCACTCGCGAGGCCCATCATCATAAAGGCCTGATAGCCAAGCTTAAACATGGTGTTTGCACGGAAATGTGAAGGATAGATATCTTTAGCATAGGCAAACTCCGGAATGGCTATAAGCAGCGTGCCGAAGGCAAACAGCATAAGGACAAAGTAATCTGCGGCACGCAATGATTTTTTTAAAGAAGGATATAGACGCAAGCCGAAAAATACGAAATTGAACCAGAAAAATCCCCAAAGTGAGGCGAGCATCCACCAGGGTGATACCTGGCAGTTTCCAGCTTCGAATAAAAATGGTCCCCACTTTTTTATTGAGGTGAGAAAGCCAGGTGCGCAGTTAATGCCGACACCCGTAGCAAATGGTTCAAAGAACATGGTAAATGGCTTGCTAAAAACATAAAACGAACCAACAAGAATCGCCATATACACAAGAAAATCTCGCGACGGTCGGTATACAACAAAGAAAAGAATGGTCGTGAGGATGAGGTATATTGGCGCATCAAAAGCGTTCGTCATATAATGTATAGCGGTCATAAATCCAAATATGACCGCATATAACCATTCAGGAATATGCTCATCCTTCTTTGAACTACCCTCAAAAAACATCCACAATAACGCTAATGTGAGCAACACAAACGGAATATCGTATACATGGCCGTGCAAATCAGCTACAACATACGAATAAATCGGGAATTCATGAATAGTAAATGGAATAAAGCGTGTTGCATTGGGATACCAATAATTAACAGATAATTTATTGAACGATTCAATAGGATGAGCAAGATCAGCCAATTTATACTTTGCTGGTAATTGCCACACAGGTACAGGATCTTCATTAGGGTAGCCTTCAGTAAGCGAATAAACTGTGTGGAGGTTGCCTCCAAGATTAATTAAAAACGTCGCTAAAATCGCCGTCAAGATTGCAAGTTTTAAATTTTTCTTAAAACCTACATAGGCAAGATTAAGTCCTAGTGAAAAGCTTTGTGTTATGCCAAGAGCGAAAATAGTGGCAAGAATAAGATTGTATGTGATATATGAGGGTATATTTGAAAGTCTTGTTAGTACAGCCCCTGTTATGTGGCCAAAATAGTAATAATTAATAGACTTCCCCGCAAGCCAAATGTCTTTTGGTGGGAAGTAATCGCCTCTTAACGCAGAATTCGTAAATCCAAAATCCATGAATTTTTCAAGTCCACGAATCGAAGGCTCCTGACCACGAACATATGCCCAGACAAAAATAGCAACAAAAAACATTACCTCTTCCACAAGCCATATCCATGAAAAAGAGAACTCATCTTTTGTCTTCCGAAACACATATAGATTAAAAAGCCCTGCAACAATACAAATGCCCATGAGTGTTCCTGGGGTAAAAGGCGCAAGCTTGGTTGTGCCAAGTATAAATGTTGTATAAGTAATGGCTAAAATGCCTATGGCCTTTGAAAATGCGTATCCTTGATCGTAGAATCTTTTGAAAAGCAATCGTGTAGTGGGAAGAAATAAAATACCAACGAAACTTAAAACCACATACCACCATAATGTAAACGTCTGCCACTCCATGCTGTTAAGATATCGCTTTTAGATTGAATTTGCAAGCTATATTTGCTATAGTTGCCGGTATGCAGAAGACGTTTGTGCCGTCAGAATGGGAAGAAAAATTGTATGCTCAATGGGAGCAAAAAGGTGTCTTCACGGCAAAAGCTGATCCAAAAAAAGAAGCATTCTCTATTATTTTGCCTCCGCCAAATGCTAACGCTGATCTTCATGTGGGTCATGCAATGTATGTGTATGAGGATGCCATGATTCGTTATAACAAATTACAAGGAAAAGAGGTTTTATGGCTTCCTGGTGCTGATCATGCTGGTTTTGAGACGCAATTTGTGTACGAAAAACACCTTGCAAAGCAGGACAAAAGCCGATTTGATTTTCCTAGGGAGGAATTGTTCCAAAATATTTGGGATTTTGTGATGCAAAATCGCGAAACGATGGAAAATCAGCTGCGAAAATTGGGTTTCGCGCTTGATTGGGAAAAAAAGAAGTTCACGATGGACGATGACATCGTGGCAATTGTGTATCAGACATTTGAACGCATGTTTAATGACGGGTTGATTTATAGAGATTTAAAACTTGTAAACTACTCTCCTTTTGATGGGACAGCTTTCTCTGATTTGGAGGTGTTACATGAGGAGCGTCAAGATAATCTGTGGCATATCACATATAAAAGTGTTGAAGGGGACTTTGATATTGTTGTTGCAACAACCCGTCCCGAAACATTATTGGGCGATACTGCTGTGGCAGTTCATCCTGAAGATAAGCGATACAAGGACAAAATTGGTAAGAAAGTCATCATTCCTTTTGTAAATCGCGAAGTGACAATCATAGCTGATGATGTTGTTGATCCAAAATTCGGATCGGGTGCAGTCAAAGTGACGCCAGCGCACGATCACACAGACTGGGATATTGGGAAGCGACATAATCTTGAGATTGTTCAAGTAACTGGGTTTGATGGTCGCATGAATGAAAATGCTGGCGAGTTTAAGGGTTTGAAAGTAAAGCAGGCGCGTGAAGAAATTGTGAACAAGCTAAAGGAAATGGGTGTTTTAATTAAGGAGGAAACAATTACACATACTATTCCAGTTAGCTATAAGAGTGGTCGTCCTATTGAACCTTTGCCAAAAGAACAGTGGTTTATTAAAGTACGACCACTGACGGAAAAGGCAATGGAAGCCGTGGAAAATGGTGAGATAGAAGTTCATCCAAAACGCTTTAAGAAAATTCTTGTTGATTGGCTTGATCGTTTCCATGATTGGAATATTTCAAGACAGATTGTATGGGGCATTCGCATTCCGGCTTACCAATGCGGGTCTGATCATAGCGAAAAAGGATGGTTTGTTTCAACAGAAAAGCCAGTGACATGCCTAAAATGTGGAAAAAATTGCGGATTTAAACAAGATGAAGATACGTTTGATACATGGTTTTCGTCGTCACAATGGCCAATGCTCACTTTGAAAACACAAAAAGACAAAGAACTGTACGATTATTTTTATCCCACAACTGTTATGGAAACGGGTTACGACATTCTTCCTGTATGGGTCACCCGTATGATTATGATGGGGATTTTTGTGACTGGCAAAGTACCGTTTAAGCATGTCTATCTTCATGGCATGGTGCGCGATAAGAAAGGCCAAAAGATGAGCAAAAGCAAAGGAAATGTTGTTAATCCTTTGGCCATGGTCGAAAAATATGGCGCTGACGCGCTTCGCGCGACTCTTTTATTCCAAACAACACCAGGTGGCGATGTTAATTTTGCCGAGGACAAAATTACCGGTATGCGTAATTTTGCCAATAAAATCTGGAACATCGGCCGCCTATTACAGACATATGAAGAAGGTGAAAAAAATACCGCCGAGCCAGCAAAAGAAGCGATAGAGGCGCTCGGCGAGCTAAAAAAAGCTCATGACGCGCTTGAAAAAAGTGTTCATAAAAATATGAACGCATTTGAATTTGCGCGCGTATTTGATGATCTTTACGAATTCGTATGGCACCAGTTCGCTGACATATATATTGAGCGGTTGAAAGATGAGGTGCGATCTGGTAATATAAAGGTTCTTGAGGAGATGAAAAAAACCTTTTCTGTCGACCTTAAGCTTCTCCACCCATTCATGCCATTTGTAACAGAGGCAGTTTGGAAAGAATTGCACGGAGAAGATACGTCAATTTTTGATTAATCAACATGCCAAAACGAACATATCAACCAAAAAAACTTAAGCGTTTGCGAAAACATGGTTTTTTAACCAAAAATAGCACAGCAGATGGCAGAGCTACACTCAAAAGACGACGTCTCAAAGGTAGAGCGCAACCTGCACTTTAATGAATATGGGTATCGGAGCTTTATATCAACTACTTCTTGTTAATCCAACGATCAACTTCCTATTGTTGTTTATCTTTATTTTTTCAACATGGCATATTCCAGGTGCCTTTGGCTGGGCCATTATTGCTTTAACAATAACTATTCGTCTCCTTCTCAATCCACTTTTTGCAAAACAGATGAAAACGGCGCGCGATATTGAAATGCTTCGTCCAAAACTTACCGCGCTCAACGATAAACATAAAAATGATAAACAACGACTTCAACAGGAACAGATGAAGCTATATCAGGAACACGGCATTAATCCTGCTTCTGGTTGTTTTACTGCGATAATCCAGATGCCGGTCTTCATTTCTCTTTATCATGTATTGCAACTCTTCCTTACAAAAGATGTGGCAAAAATTTTACAGCAGGTCAATGGTGTTGCATATACAGATCTTATTAAGATTTCGAGCATTGATCCTTGGTTTTTTGGCTTTAATTTAGCTGCAACTCCTTCACAATGGCAAAAACTTGGCTGGTTTTATCTCATTATTCCTGTCATAACAGCTATTCTTCAGTACTACCAAATAAGTGCACAATCCCCAATTCCACCAAAAAAACAACAAACCGACACGAAATCTAAAGATAAAGATGATAAAAAAGAAGATGCTGAAGATATGCAAGTTGCTATGGCAAAACAAATGCGTATTATGTTCCCACTTATGATTGGGTACTTTTCTTACGTGTTCCCAGTAGGCTTGGCCTTATACTGGAATATATTCTCATTGTTTAGCATTCTTACAAATAAAAAACCAAAAGCATAATGGAACATACAGAAACAATAACCAAACTGACACAAGAATTAGTTGAGCAACTTGGCTTTCAAGCTGACGTAGAGGTCAAGCTTGAAGGTTCAATGTACTATGTGCATCTCAAAACAGATAGCGATGCTTCACTCCTTATAGGCAAACATTCTCGTATGCTCGCATCGCTTCAACGAGTTCTCTCAGCAATGCTCTATCAAAAAATTGGCGAAAAAATAGATGTTCTTTTGGACGTTAATGATTATCGTGAGGCGCAAAAAGAACGTCTTATCGGTATTGCCAATAACGTCGCGCAACGCGTTGTAGACGAACAAAGAGACGCGCGACTTTCCTCTTTCTCAGCTTATGAACGACGTATTATCCATGAGCACATTGCAGAAAACTATACGTCACTAGAATCATACTCTGAAGGAGAGGGTCTTGATCGTAGTCTGATCATAGCTATAAAAAAATCCTAAATCATTTCCTGATCCTTGAATTGGACTTGGCAAATCCCTATACTCTATTCCATACCTTTTATGTGTTTTATGTGGTATAATACTATAAGTCGTAATATTTAACGATGAAGGCTTTACAGAACCAGCACCAAAACGTACTGACTGTAATATTGGCCTTGGCCGCGGTCTTTTTACTGGCTCCTTTTCTTCTCACCTTCGACTCCCTCTACTATTTGATTGTTCGTCCGAGCTGTTTGCAATGCGGTGCACTTACTGACTTTCTGCGAAGCCAATCATTAACTGCTGCAATGTTATCGTCGTTGGATGTTTATAAGTTTAAATCTAAAATAACTCATGGCTAACGGACCTGAACAAGGTGGGAATCCAGAAACACCCATGCAGAAGCGCATTCGTGAAACGCGTGAGTTTATTCGTAGCCTGATGGGCAAAATCGATAATGATGGCCAAAAAACTGAAGACCAAAAAGCAAGAGAGAAAGAGCAAATTGCAAAAACATCACAAGAGGAATTAAAAAGACAATTGGACCGTCATGAAAGCACGCCAGAAAATCGAAGAGATCATGATAAAGCTGCTGAAGATGTTATGACAAGTGTGAACGAGCTTGCTGAATTGGTCAAACATAAGGCCATAAGAAACTTGCCGATAATTGCCTCGTCTGTAGTTGAGGCTCTTGCAAAAAAATCATTGTCTCCAAAAAAAGCAATCTTGATAGGAAAAATTGTGAATGATATTGTTGAATCGCCAGAATTCAGAGCTACGACTGAGGCGACAGAAAAATTAGTGAAAGAAAGACTTCGTGATGTTGTGGCAAGTCTGAGAGGACAAGACCAACATGACGTGGCAGATACTATCGATGATGAAATTAAAGCCTCAGAACAGCCACCACCGAATGAGCCTCCAAAACCGCCCGAAGGCCCGCCACAAAATCCTAATGGACCTGCGAATCCCGAACGTGCTGAAGATGATGATGACCGTGAACCAATCGAAAAATATTTGAATAAACACTATCGAATAATGAAAGCTACGCGCGACCCAAATACTGGGCAGCTTGTGGAGGGTACGGATGGTTGGCTCGATATTGAAGATGACAGAAAGAGTGCATATTATGGTCTCTCTGCAGAGTTGCAGCGCAGTCTTTTAGGTATTGCTATTCGATCACAGCTTGATTTGACACGTCGTCAGCGTGTTATTATTCGTGCTTTCGATGGTGGTGATGAATTCAAAACATATTTTAGAGCCATGCGCGAGAAGCTTGCAGACGATTCTACTGCTGCGGGAACACCGAAAACCCCAGAAGACATAACAATCAATGAAGCATACAAGGAAATGAGCAATGATATTAAAGAAGTTGTGCGTGATCTACTTTCTGCTTTAAGTGGTACTGTTGACTCGAATAGTTCAAAAGAGACACAATACATAAGTTTGATAGTCGACCGTATCTCACGCAATATTCGTACAGAAATCGCTGGCGATACTGAGATGGATGTTCCTGGAAAGATTAAACTTGAAGCGACCGATGCAATGTTACCGACTCCTGAAGAAACGAGAACGAGTCGGGAAGGTGATCAATTTGGTTCCCCGGAGGGATTAATGGTCGGCGGCATGTCTGATTATTTAGTGCCTCGTGATGTGATGACCTCGATGAGTGAGGCACTTGTGGATGATTTGGCTGCTACATTGACTAAGCTGCAAAAAATTACTGTTGGTTTCCATAATGCTCGCGGGTTTGCATACACGGGTGGCAGCCACAAAGATTTTGGTGAGCAACTTAAAAAAGACGGCGTTAAGCCAGCCGATTTGGTATGGACCTTTAAAAAAGAAGATGATGTTAATCTTGCTTACAATCTTTTTATCCAAAGCCTTCAACAATTGAAATCACAGACAGGGAGAACTATTACAGAGCGCTATGGAACAATGTCTAAAATTGGAGGTTTAACGGAAGCTGAATATCGTGCATATATTCAACTGTTAGCAATGGATGATGGCTACAGAAAAGCTGAATTGGAACATAAATTGGCGCGAGAAAATGGTGATGATAAGTTGAGAGAAAAACTCAGTAAGAAAACAATGGATAGTATAAAGAAAAAAAAGATGCGTGCTATAAAAATGGCCAGTGGTATTGCATGGGGCCATAGTCGTGAGTCATGGGGTGTATTGCTTGATGCGAAGCTTTTAACCAAAAGAAAGGGTGAAGGGACTCATGAACAGCCATATCATCTTGGACAACATTATGGAGGTTCACAATCTACTGGTATTGAAAAAATGGTTGCTGAACTTCACCCTAGCTTTAGTGATGAGCGATGGGGACGAGAAAAAATGGCCCCATTTTGGATGTTGTATCAGCATCGTGATCTCGATGCTGCTGAAACCGGTTGGAAGAGTACCGAACCATTCAATCACACTCGTCTTTATGATCTATATCATCAGCATCAAGAAGCATTCTATCGAGGTCGTTCTGACGATCTTGCCGACTTTGATGATGAATATATTACCGCCCATGAATTTGCCAATGTAACTTCGCTTCACATGCTACGTCGCGAAAGCTGGCGCCTACGACAATACGAGCTCTATAGGAATCAATATCTCAGGGAGGCAAAGGTCGATAAGGATCTTAAAGGCACGGAATTACATGAATATATGATTAAGCGTTTAATGGCACGAGGTGGCCCACGTTTGGTGAAGATGTATATTGATAAAAACGTAGGGAAGATGATGGAGGCAGATAAAGATGTTGATAGGAGGATGTTGAGCAGAATAAAAAGCGCAGAAAAAGCTGAGCATGCTGAGCACAGAACCGGAGCAGAAACAGGAAGTAGAAGAAAGGCTCTTGCAGAAGGCCGCAAAGCTACTCAATATGGTCTAGAAAGATATTATGAGCGATATATTTTTGATGATCTCTCAAAACGTTTTACAACGAGTTTGATTGCGTTAGAACAGCCCCGATATATGCCTGAAGGTGAAACCACTCTATATAGCGCACTTAATTCATATGTAGAGCGTTTACCTATTTTTCAGAATTTGCCAGCAAACATATTGCAAACTGAAGTGTATCCTGTCTACATAGATGCTATTCATACCGTAGAACGTCAAAGATGGGAAAGGTACAAGAGTAAAAAAGACAGTAAGGATGAGCAGATCGCTCGACAAACTGAGGATCCAAAAGATTTAACTGATGCTGATTTTGATGATCCAGAGACGAAAGATAAGCTCCGCACCCATTATAAACTCAATCAGGAACGTATGGGCGCTCTAACAGAAGACAAATATAAACTGGAAGTAGATTTTGAGGAATATTTCGCAACACTTAAAGGATTTAATAGGAGACTTCTCCAAGAGCGAGACAAAGATAGATATGATCGCGTATCAGGAAGGAAAAGAAAGCGCCAATCTCTTGCCAAACGTTATGCGCATATGTTGGCCTCCGAACAAGGAGGGATTAATCAGGCGCTAGGCGGCTCATATTTTGACTTTGCATTTGAGTTTCAGCAGGGAGGCGTTGATGCTATTAATAGGTTAAGCTCTGATGTGAATAAATCAGTAGAAATGACTGAGGCCTGGAATGAATTAACCGGAGAAGGTGGTGCTTTGGAAGAATTTGCTAAATCTGCTGCTAAAGATGAAGAAGAAATTGAACATGGTGCAAAGGAGATTGCAAAAGCAATAGCAAAAATTGTAAAGTATCCGCATTCATTTAGTCCGGACCTTGGAAATGAATATAGAGTAAGACACGAAATATTTTGGGCACGATTATTTTCTCAACCTGAAGTTTTCCGCGGTCTGCTCGGACCTATACATGAACTCAATTGGAAGAATTCAAGAGGTGGTCAAACTAGCTTGTTAGGAGAATACTATCAACGTGTACTTGGTCGCACTGATAATACTACCCTTGATGCGGATGGTATTAGGACTTTTTGTAATACACTTGAACATGTATTAGATATACCCCCGACAAAATTTGAGGCAGAGGAATATGAATCACTAAGTGAAATGAATGCGGCACGCCGTACTTTGAGAGGATTGGGAGATTCTATGAGGCGTATACCTATTATAGGACCAACATTACGTAGTATTTTCAGATCATCACTGAGTTTAGCTACTGAAGCAAGAGTTAAAGAATATCGATTTCATGAATATAACCAGAATCAAGCTCTTCGTGAGTTAGGTGCTCGCAAGAGGGACATACTGAAAGAAAAAGCTCTCTCATTAGACATGATTGTTGCTCTTGGAGGTGGGATACTGAGCTATCTTAATGCTGCAGGAGAAACCGTAGGTAAAGGCGGCGGTGGCAAGAGCGGAGGTGGGGGTGGTGGTCACGGTCATTAATGCGCATCTTTTTGGTATAGTATTGATATGGTGCGAAAAACAATTCTATTTATTTTACTAATTGCCATTTTCTTTCCTTTTATCCCCTCTGCAACATATGCTTTTGGTGGTGATATTGATCTTGATAGAACGATTCCAGTTGCAAACTGTGGCGTTCCGGGAATCTATACAAACCCATTAGCTGCGCGATGTTGCTATTATGCACCTATTAAATCAATTGACAAAGTTCCTTGGATAATTGAAAAAATGAGTGGGTTTATAGGTTTTATTCCATTAATTCCTAATCCCTTTAAAGCTTGGAACACTGCTCGTGAATCTATTTTAGAAACTCAAGACAAATATGCGAGCGCAATGCCATGTTTTGCAGGGGTTCCTAAGCCCGATGGCGTTTCTCCTTCAGATCCATCATGTCGCTGTGAAGTTAAAGCAGATACAGTGAGAGAAACTATTGTCGCAATGTGTCGCAATCGATTCGATGTCGATAAAAGGGGTTCAAATACGAATTTATCGGCAAATGAAGTTTCGCGGATAAATAAAGAACGAGATAACTGCATTCGCTGTGGATCAGATAATGGTTATTATAGTGCAATTGGTTGCGTGCGTTTTAGTTTAAATGACTTTTTAACAAAATGGGTTTTTGGTCTTGGGGTGAGCTTCGCTGGTTTATTTGCACTAGGTTGCATTATACTTGCCGCTATTAGGATTCAGCTTTCACAAGGTCAAGCAGAATCTATTCAGCAATCACGCGAATCACTTACCTCATGTATTTTGGGATTGTTACTCATCATATTCTCAGTATTCATACTGAACTTAGTCGGGGTTGCGATTTTGCCGGGTCTCTTCTTTATGTGATTCGGTAGAAGTTACTTTAGTTAGTGCCCACTTTTACCTGGACCTTCCCATTTTAAGGTAGCCTTAATAGCCTTACCAAGCGATGTTGTCGCATACAATTGTTTAGCAAAATACATTCCTCGTGGAGAGGAGTAGAGTGCCTTCATAGGTCGTGAGGTACCTGAAAAAAGATTAAATCCTAGAGGGATATTAACACCCTGTGGTGCAAATTTTGCTTTCACGGCATCAACTAGATCAGGAATCATGAAAATTATACTAAAAGCAACTATAGTACCAAGACTTTCAGGGTTTAATGCTGACACAAAAGGCAAAGCTAATAGCTGACCATTTGAAATTGCATTGCTGAACGCTCCACTAAGAAGGAATATGGCGATGATAAGCGGAAATGTTAATAGCTCTACAAATATTGTTTGAGCCCAAGAAATAAATGCATTTGAGCCAGGCAATGCCTCCATTATAAGAATAAAGGGCGATAGCATGACGTAGAAAAGTATTTTGATATAGGTTCTGAATGTAAGAACAAGCAATCTGGCAAAAACCCATAATGCGGTAAGAAATACAAAAAAACCAATTACAATAACTGGCAATATTTCAGAAATAGCAAGAATTGGTATGCCGACTAGAGCAACGACAATAAGCGTAACTACGGCAGCAATAGTTGGCGTGTCGAATAAATCACCAATTCTTATAACGATTTTATCGGCAATCCATACCCATAGTAGTATGCCAATAATTTTGCCGCTCACAAAAATAAATATTGTTCGAATAGTTGTGCCAAACATCCCGAGTAACGCATAAGGTGTGTTGTAAAATAATCTTTTCAGTCCTAGGATACCGCCGAGTACAGAACCTTCGTAATTTCCGATCCCTAGATTTAACAACTCAATAGGATTCGGACTCATGAAATGATCAAGCATAGAGGATAGTGAGAGGTCGGGGCTAATGAGTGGGCCAAAGATTACAATGATAATGCCAGTGGCAATGTACATTAAATCAATCATGAAACCTGCGATAGCAAAAGAAAAATTGATGAGAATCATTGCTATGACAACTTTAGGTAAAGCACTCTCGAGTGTTACTGCGTGATGAGGATCCATTTTTGTGCGAAACATAATAAGGAATCCGCTGAAAATCATTACGAGGGCAATAATTAAAAATGATATATCACGCAATTTTTTCCAGATGTTCATAAACGGAGCCAAGCCAGCGAATCCCAGTCCTTCAGCAGCATATGCTTTGGGCATTATGCCCATTTCATTAAGTTGATGCATAACATAATATGAACCTAAAGCTGGGGGGTTTGTGTAAGGGGTTGACATTAAATTAGCAACCTTTCCCATTGCACTTTTGTCAAAATTTGCATTTGAAAAAGTATCATAATTTTCATCGCACGCTAAGCCAAATACACCGCAATAAACATTACGCACTGCATCTACTATACGTTCATCTTTCTCCGTTTTAGGTTTTGCATGTTTTAGAAAGTCACCAATCTCTTGCTGGTAAGTAATGAGTTTCTCTTCAGGCCTTCGTACTTTGATATCGTAAGGTGAGGTGAGTTGAGCAAAGAGTGCAAACACGCCGAAAACTACGAACCCTACAAGAATCATGTTACGGATGTTTGTGTTAATAGAAACAATAGTAGCAAGGATTTTTTGCATCTCGTCTTCATTCTAATGAAATCAATGAGTGTGTGCAAGCTTTAGCGATATTCAATGAGGAGACCCGCAATTTGGCCAGGTGTAAGTCCTAATTCTAACAACCAATCTTTGAATTTAGACTCCGCCAAGGCTCTGTCTTGGCCCTTGATGGTAACAGTGAAAGAGAAATCAGGATTTCCTTCAGAACGTATAGCTCCAATAATGCTGAAATATTGATTTTCAAAGGGAATTTTATTGTAAATAAAGACATCTGGGTAATTTCGCTTTTGTTCAGCATCCACCTCAGCATCAATATCAATGGGGTCAGCTGGTCCACTTTGTTGTGGGGCTTCTGTTATATTAGGGTTTTTTGCCACACCAGAATCCAGACGACCGTCAGGATTCTGTGTATCGAGTGGCTGGTTAGCCAATCGACTTTTGCTTGCGGTGAAAATAAAAAGACTCACTAAGATAATGAGTAGTACGCCCGAACTCAAAAGTAATCCAAGAATAATTCTGTTTCTCATCATGTAAGTTTATCTTTTTTGTAACCAGCCTGCAAAATTGCGCTGATTTTGTTCTTCTCTAATAACATATGTCTTTTCCCTTACGCAGCCCCAACATGGGTGTTTTTGTCCATTACTTAATGTCTCTGTAAAATTCGCTTCCAAAACGGTGATTGTATTTTGATTAGCTTGTACTATATATGCCACGTGTCCAAAAGGCATGACTTTGGCCGTAGACTTCCATACAGCGATATTATTTGGAGCAGCAGGTCTTTGACTAGGACTGACGAGTTCGTATGAACTATTGCTTGTTGCTCTCTGATATGCGTGGCCGCCAGGTCCATCATAGCTTCGTCCAGAAGCGGCGGCTACTGCGGCTTCGGTAAAGCCGACGCATTGCAACCTCTTATAGCCTACAGCGCTATCTATTATTTCAGTTTTTGTGTGACCGTCATTTTTTGAATTGCTAAAAGCAGCCATACACTTTGCAGCATTTACATCAGCCACAAGCCCACTCTCAACCTTACTCCCAAAATCAAAATTTGGAAATTGGCAGTTATTTTTTATATAGCTTACTAGGTCGACAACTTCCTGTGCGTCGCTATTGCTAACTGGTGGAAGTGGCTGAACCGGTTGACCAGGTGGATTCCCAGGTTGTTCTGGTGGAACTTGTGGTGGTTTAATAGGTGGCACAGGATCGCTAATGGACTTGCCAGATTCGCAAGGGTCACAGAATGATCCAGTACCCCAGCTACATTGCACACCGCTTCCTGGTGCTACGCACGTGCCATATTTATAGCAAATTCTTGTACCAGCATCTTCTCCTTGGCCGCACGCTTCGCGATAGGTTTCATTACAACTTTCACCCGCTGCCTTACATAACCCAGGATTGCTAGGTTCTGATGGAGTTCCGGGTTCCTCACCAATTGGATTGGTTTTATCGTCAGAATTATTATCTTCGTCAAGCAAACCTAAAATAGTCTTAAGAAATTGGTTGATCACCTCAATGAGTTGAGCAGGAGAATCGACATATTCAGATACACTGCCGCTCATATTTGCTGTACATTTTGTATTTGTTGTGTGTGTTGCGAGAGCAACTGTTTTGCCTTCATATTGTAGTTCAACTTGAACCCTTCCACAATTTACACTCTGATGTCTAATTTTTGCTGTAGTTTGTCGTGCGTTGACAGTGAGTTCGCCACTTCCGACTTGATAAAAATAGTCTTCGGTTGCTCCCTGAATACAGGGTGATTCATGTGTGTGATCGAGACACCAATTTGCTGTATAGGTAAGAACGATCGGCGTCGATGGGTTGCGATCTGTTGTAGCAAGCATGTTCCACTCCCATGTTTCATTTGTAGCGATAGGATCACGCACATTGGCAATATTTACGCTCAACGTTTCGTCGGCTGCCTTTGAACCTGGTAAATTTTGTTGGATAAATGTATACAGAGCAATAGCGAGACTGATAGCAAAAATAATGATGAAGGGTAGTGCTCGGCGTAATATTTTTTTATTGTTCATGGCCTAGGTCCATTATACGTTACCAGCCTTCTTTGCCCAATAGGAATTGGCTTCATAAAGACTTTCGAATGTACCTGCGTCAATCCAGAAGCCTAGTTCTGCCCATCGCAGCTGCCCCTTTTGAATATAGAAGTTATTGACATCGGTGATTTCTAATTCGCCGCGTTTTGAAGGTTCACATTGGCGAATAAAGTCGAAGACCTGGTTATCATATATATAGAGCCCTGTGACAGCATAATCGGATGGTGGATTTTCTGGTTTTTCAATAATTTCTGCAATTTTACTATTATCTTGCTCGTCAAAACGAGGTACACCAAACCTTTCAGGATTTTTGACCTTATGAAGAAAGATCATTGCTCCCTCAGAGAACGATTGCACAGGTGCTGAAATATTTTCATCAGTTGTATTATCGCCGAGGATCACAGCAATCGGTTCGCCATCGGCGAAATCTTCAGCAAGAGCAAGTGCATCAGCGATGCCGCCCTTGGGATTTTCTTGATATGCGTATTCAAGATGATCTAATCCAACTTCTTTTCCATTTTTTAAAGCCCCAATAAAATGTCCGGCATGGGGTCCTGATGTAATAATTAAAACATCCTTTACCCCCGCGTTAACAAGGGTTTGGATAGGATAAAAAATCATAGGCTTATCGTAGACAGGGAGGAGATGTTTGTTTGTTGCAAATGTTAACGGATATAAGCGAGTTGCAAGACCGCCAGCTAGGATTACGCCTTTCATATAGTTTTTATTACATTAATAACGAGCGGAGCAAAAGCATTGCTAAAGCTCCAATAAGTATATATTCTAACACAACTTTGAGGTGGAGTGATTGGTCGCGAGCGTGGTGAATGATGCCCCAGAGTATATAGTAGGTGATAAAGAGAAAGCTCACAACCAATTGCTTTCCATGTTCCCCTTTGAAAAGTGAAAGAAAGGTTAAGTAACACGCGGCGGATATTAAAAGCAAAATATACTCAATAATATGATGGGCGACATCGTTTTCTATTTTTTTAAAAAATGACCAGCGTTTCATATTTATAAAATCATACCCGTTTTAACGATGAATAGTGCAATTGCAATAGAGCCAAGGAAGAGCCAATGAGCAAGATTTCTACCGCTTACGCGAACGATTTGGAGCCGGATGGCAAAGAATAGATCGATAGCGAGAATAAGAAGCAATAAGCCAATAATAGTAAATGATGAGTTGAAAGAGAACGCTGCAAGGCTAATTGGATGTTCTTTTTCAGCAACAATTGGTTTTTGTTCGAGTACTTTTTTAAGATCTTTCTCAACAATGGGTGTTGGAGTAATCTCAGAATCTCCAGGCGCTTTTTCAGCAGCTTGTACTTCTGCGACAAATGCTGGTTTGGCAGGTTGCGATGGCTTTCCAAACATCTGGACAACGAGTGTTGTCTCTTCGTTTTGCAAGACCCCATTCAATACGCAAAACCCCACATCATCATACTCAGCGCGCATGATATTTGCTCGATGAGTGGGTGAATTCATCCAGCCATCTACCACAGCATCGCTAAACAAAAATCCTTGTGCTAGATTTTCACCTGCATATTCATATGAGTAGCCACTTTGTTTTATGAAATACCATGGGGCAGTACCATCGCCTGGACGATAATGTGCCCAATAATTGTAGGTAAACATATCTTGAGCTTTATTGCAGGCTGCGTTGGAAAGTTGATTGTTATAGCGAAGTGGTGGAAGGCCTCGTGTCGTTCGCTCTTGATTTGTTCGTGCAATTAATTTTTCAATGGTGATATCGGTAGCGTAGCCAAGAATTTTGCCTGGCCATATATCATTAATTGTGTTTATGGTTATGGCAATCATTAATAAGAACACAAGCATGTCTAGATGCAGTCCTCTTGCTCTAAAATTATTGTGCTCAGATGGAACAAAAAAATGATGTATGATTTTTTTCAGCCGCCTCATATGTGTGTACATATTCACTATATCACATTCATTTACGAGCTTTTTGACTTCTCATAGTCTTAGAGATGAGGTGGAGCATGATGAAAATGCCGAGACCATCGATACCTACGTCACGGATAGTACCACTGCGCGTTGGAACAAATACTTGATGAAACTCATCAGTCATTGCGTATAAGATGGCAATTATCCCGGCATATCTTATAGCAGGGAGAAGTTTTTGTACAAACGTATTGTACAAAGCATTGAAGAGAAGCGCAGCTAAAAGCCCATATTCACACATATGAAGCAGTTTGAAGATAAGAAAATCTTCAAGTGGTTCACCTGTAGCTGTGAAGCGGGGTTGTGAGGAAAGGCGGAAAATAAGGAGCATGACGAATAATGGCGGCACCCAATATAGAATTTTTTTCATTGTGTAATGTTCAAATTATCGGGCGCACCAAAACGAATACGCTTAATAATAAGGTATACCAAAAAAATGCATTGAATTAAAGAAAAAAAACCAATGGCAAAGAGGGGTAGTGGTGGGGAAGGATGTGTTGATTTGGCATTTTCTACTACCGTAATAGTCGGCGAAATTTTTTGAGAAGGTTGTGCTGTCTGATGAAGTAAAGCATGTTTTGTATTGAAACTAATTGCTGCAAGCGACTGCGTAATTTTTCGTGTGGGAGCAATCGTGACTAATAGTGACGATATAAAGGGTTGTACGGGTGTGCTGGGAGTAGATGTCGGCGTCTTGGAAGGCTGTCCTGTGGGTAAAGTATTTTCTTCACAAAGATTGCTTGATCCATATGTTGCTATAACATTTTCAATCCATATATTATCGCAGCGAGCATAGCTTTTGCCAGATTCTATTGCGCCGTATGTAATGGTCTCCAAGACAGTGCCATCTTTTTCTAGGAGGATAGTATCACCACTATTATTAAGCACTGCAGAAGCTGTGGCGATAGCATATGTATAGGGCGAGAGAACATCTTTGTTTATTTTTAAAGCTTTGCTTGTTTGATCATAAAGTTTTATCCGTGAAACGGAAATGCTTTCGTTTGAATTATTAAATAACTCTACCCATTCAAACCCATCGAGAGGGCTTGGATGAATTTCATTAATCAAAACGTCTGCCATACGGCAATGTTACGATGAAGAAATTAAATAAAACTTATGCAGTCTTACTTAATATATTTTGAAGTTGCAAGGTAATTGCCGACGAAGCCTATCGCGGCACCAAAAGCTGTGATGAGAGCATATGAGAGCAGAATAAATTCAAAGCTTGGTGGAAATACAAAAATATTAAATTGATCAAGATTGCCCAATGTAAGTTTTGGTAATCCTGTTAGATATGCTGATATCGCAGGTTGAAAGGAAAAGAAAATTGCATAAAACAACACGAAGGCGACAGTTCCACTTATGATGCCAAATAACATTCCCTCAACAATAAATGGTTTGCGAATATAGCTTTTTGAGGCGCCAATAAGCTGTAGTACTTCAATTTCTTCACGCTTGATAGAAATTTTGAATGCTGTTGTTGTAATAAGTACTGTAACGGTAATCGTGAGCAAAAGTATAAGCAATGCTATGGAGATGTGGCGCAAAATATTTGTTAGGACCACAAGTCGATCAACTATGCTTTTTTGGTAATTGACCTCATCGACGCTTGGTTGGCTTCGAAGAAATTCAGCGAGCTCCGAAAGATAGACTGGTTTTGTGGCAAAAATCTCGAGCGAAGCTGGCAAAATGTTTGCAGACACCATCTCGAGTAATAGCGGATTATCCTTATTTAAGTCTTTGTAGATTTTTAGAGCGGCTGCTTGAGAGACATAGTTCACCGAAGAAGTTTTTCCTGTTTTTTCAATCTGATCTTTGAGGGAGATAATATCAGCTTCTTTTGTTTTTACGTCAAAATACGCAATGACCTGTGGGCGTGTTTCGACGTATGAAAGCATGCCGTGGAAGAATGAAATTATGTTAAAAAAGAATAGAGCGAGAAAAAGAGTAAAAAAAAGTATCAAAAATGAACCTAGAGATTGATACGGTGTCCTTTTTACTGATGTAATAAAATCACTCATAATTCGTATTTGCCTTCTCGTTTATCTTTTGTAATCTTACCGTCGGTAAGGGTGATAACGCGTTTTTTGAAGCTATTAACAATGTCCACATTATGTGTCGCAATAAGAATTGTCTTATGGCCCTCAAGTTTCTTGAAGATTTTCATAATTTCCCAGGTAGTTTTTGGATCAAGATTGCCAGTCGGTTCATCAGCAAGAATGATATTGCGATCTCCAATTATTGCGCGTGCTATTGCAACGCGCTGAAGCTCACCAGCCGAAAGCTGGACAGGAAACATTAATTTTTTAGTTGAAAGTCCGACTAATTCAAGAGCTTCTTCAACCTCTGATTTTATGCGCTCCCTCGGAGCGCCAGTCACTTTTAATGCAATAGCAATATTTTCAAAAATATTTTTATCGAAAAGTAATTTGAAATCTTGAAAAACCACGCCAATAGATTGGCGTAGCTTTAGCTTGTCCTCCTCACTAAACTTCTTCTTTGTTACGTCGAGATTATTGATAACAATTGAGCCGCTGGTCGGTACAATTTGTCGAAGGATCATTTTTAGAATTGTTGTTTTGCCCGCTCCCGAAGGCCCCACGAGAAAAATAAAATCATTATCTTCCACCTGGAATGTGGCGTTGTTAAGGGCAATGGTACCCGTTGGGTATGTTTTAGTGACATCGTTAAAAACGATCATGGTGTTATTATTTTAGAACTTCGACGTAACCGACATCCATGAGCCAGCCCACATGCTGTGAGGAGAATGTTTCGCCATATACACGCACTTTCTTACCAACATATTCTGATAAGTCGACTGTACTGGAGGTCAGATAGGCTGTTTGATCTTCGCCACCTGGTCGAATTAATTTAAAACTACCTTCACCACTTTTATCGCCGCCTTCTTCAAGTTCGCCTTCTGCTGAATCTTTGAATGTCGACTTGTCTACAATGCCTGCTGTCTCTTTAACATCAGCTGTGCTGCCACCTGACGTTTTTTGTGTGGTTGTTGATCCTGCTTTTGCTTTGCTCAAATAACTCAATCCAAAGCCAGATACGATACCAAGTACGATAACAAGTCCAAGAATTGAAAAAGTTTTTTGCAGAGACATATCTTCTGTAGGGGTATCAACTGATAAAGTGTGAATTATGTTTTCAGAATCTGGCTGATTTTTAGCCGCGTTCTCAACAGGTTTCATATCAACAGGATACCAGAACGCGGAGAAAAATTAAATAGGTTATGCCGAGCGGAGCGAGGCTTCGATAAATTCGTCCAGATATCCGTCAAGAACGATATCTGGATTCTTATCTTCATGATTTGTGCGCAAATCTTTTATTTGTTTGTATGGGTGCAATACATATGAGCGAATTTGAAGCCCCCAAGAAGCCTGTTTTGGACCCTTAAAGGAGTCAATTTTTTTGTCGCGCTCCACTTGTTCGAGTTGCCATAACTTACCACGCAACATTTGCAGCGCAATCTCTCTATTTTGCTCCTGCTTGCGCTCCTTTTGGCATGTGACCATTATCCCGCTCGGTCCATGAATAAGGCGGACAGCAGTCGATACTTTATTAACGTTCTGTCCACCATGACCGCCCGAGCGGAAAAATTGCCATTCCAGATCTTCCTCATTAATATGAATTTCCTTGTCTTCAATTACTGGAATTACTTCAACCAGGGCAAATGACGTTTGGCGCAAGCCATTCGCATTAAAGGGCGATTGTCGCACCAACCTATGCACTCCTGCCTCATTTTTCATATAGCCAAACACAAAGCTACCTTTCACTTTCATAATAACCGTTTTTATACCTGCTTCTTCGCCTTCAACTAAATCGAGAACCTCATACGTATAGCCTTTTCTTTCGAAATAGCGCGTGTACATGCGATACAGCATTGATGTCCAATCCATGGCTTCTGTGCCACCTTGTCCGGCATGTATACCAACAAGAGCGCTTTTCTTGTCGTAAGGCCCAGAAAGGAAAAGACGAATCTCATATTCACGTACCATTTTTTGCAGCTCGTCATAATGTCCTTCCTCAAAAAGCAGTTGCATCATTTCCGCGTCATCAATGTCTTTTTTTAGATTAGAGATCTCTTGTGAAATTTCGTTTGCTTCCTCATAGTTTGCCCAAAAAGAATCATCATACGTCTTGGTTTCTAAATCTCTTAAATGATCCTTCAGTTTTCCAAGACTTATTTTTTCCAATAACGCATCAAGTCGCTCTCTTAAGCCTGCAATGTCATGTTCTTCCATAGGAGTGTATTATAACTGTTAGGAGGCGATTTTACTGAATATCTGCTCCGATGATAAAGACTGCATCAGCTGTGTCTTCTTTATCAAGCGTTCCCGCTTTTTTAATTGTGGCGAAGTCTTTGAGATCTTCCTTAAGAAGTGTAAAGGCATCCTTCTTGTCATCTTTGACTTGAATCTCTGACGTTTCGTAGTCAAAGTTATCTGCATTGCCAGTAATAACATCGGTATAACCAGCATCTTGAAGAGTCTCTTTAATTTCAGAAGCTTTGCCTTTAACACCTGATCCATTAAGAATTTTGACTTTAATATCAGCGCGTTTAATTGCTGGAGAAGGCTCCGGTTCTTCAGTAGGCTCTGGTGTTGGAGATGTCTCCGCCTTCTTTTCTTCACCTGATTTCTGGAAAGGCATTTGGAACTTTAAATTTGAAACGTTGATATTAGAAAAACCAAAAATAAGACCAAAGGATAAACCAAATGAAACGATGAAGATGCCGATTGTTTTTAGATTGAATATAGTTGATAAAAAGGATATATCCATTGATGGCACACTCACTCTTTTCATATTAACAGGTGTGAGATTGCTTTTCGTAAGAGTAAAGTCTTTATTTTCTTGAGTGAAGATAAATGCGCCGAAACATACATCTAAATCAAGAATAGGGAAAACGGTATCAGTATTTGCGACGATCATTTTGAGATAATCTTGATAGAAGTTATCGACAATCTTTTCGAGTGGATTTGTCCATGCGCCGACATCTTTTGTAAATAAGTCCTGACGGACTTTCTTTGATTCGGCGCCAGATAATATAAGACGGTTCACTTTCGCGTCTTCTTTATTAAGGGCATCAATTTTCTTTTTAATTGCGGGTTTTATATCGTCATCAAAAGCAAATCTCTCACCAGAAATAAGACCGAGTGAGTCGAAGAGATAACCAAAAGAATGCTCCTCGCGATACACACCATAAATAATTTTTTCTTTCTTATCCTTGCGCAGTGTTTTCTCGAACAGCTTAAAGTACGCGAGAGTTTCTGGGATGATTTTAATCAGTTTTAACTGTAGGAGCTTACAAATTTGTTGATATTCAAGAAATGCTTCTTTTTTTAATGAGTAAAAAAGCACGACATTCTCATCTTCTTGTCGGGAAATAACAAAATCTGCTTGTTCTGATTCTATTGAAATTTGGAGTTCTGCGCGGACTTTGTCTTTTATAAATGGCATAATCGCAGTCTCAGAAATATCTGCAGGAATGCTAAAGCGGCCATAGGTAAAAGCTTCTTGGGGAAGAATCAGCGTCACTTCTTTGTCATTGACGCTGCTAGGTTGGGCGTTTGTAAGAGCCTCTTTCACTGCGCTCGCAACAAGATCTATACCAGAAATATTGCCATTTTGAATTAAGTCTGTGGAGTGATTTTTTGTAAAAAATGTTGGGTTGAATTGGCCAAGAATCGTTTTTGAAAGACCCAACAGCTTAATCGAATGCTTACCTATATACAAATAGATCATAATTACATCTTACGAACTCCAAATACAAAATACAAGCCTTAATTTATGGAGAATTATACGCGGAAAAAGGTTCCAACAAGATATGCGACACCTGCCGAGATGCTGCCAACAAGAACAGTTTCACCAACTGAACGTAAAAATCCTTGACGAGTTACCTTCCAGCGAAACAGACCCAAGATAATTAGTGCAACGCCAGTAAAGACGAGTGAAATATAAAAGGTTGCACCTAAAACATTACCGAGAAAAATATACGGAATCAGCGGTATTGCTCCAAAGACCATAAATGAGGTTGCTGTAATGATTCCCGTAAGATATGGATTCTCATCGAGTGGGTCAGGCATACTCAATTCATCTTTCATCATAAATTCAGTCCAGTACTCTGGGTTGGTTGCATAGATTTTTGCAAGTTCATGGGATTGTTTTGTTGTGAATCCTTTTTGAGTGAGAATATGTTTTGTCTCTGCGATTTCAAATTCTGGATTGTTATCAATTTCATGTCGCTCTTTTTTTTGTTCTTTCCTATATACATCTTGATCCGCTCTAACAGAGAGAAAATTTCCAAGTCCCATTGAGCTTGCATCTCCAAATAGATTGGCAAATCCAAAGAGAAGCACAACGAACATGGGTATGGTGCCTTCGGGACCCGTTTGTGCCCCAGAAAATCCCGCCACAACAGCAAATGTTGTGATAATGCCGTCAATGCCACCGTACACTATTTCCTTTAGATATGTTGAAATTGGTGATATCTTGTGTTCGGCAGCTAAATGAGCTTCATAGGTTTGATGAGTGAGACTTTTCATAAGATATTTTATCGTGAAAACTTATCGGTGCACACGTAATAAATGACCAACAAAATCATTGGTGTTGTGGTGGCGAGCGTTATGTATTCATTCATAATGTCTTCGCTACCTTTCACAATGTTATTTAGTGCTGCCCAGTTCATAATCAATATGCCACAGGTCAGCACTGCGATGAGAGTAACCTTTACGTACCCCATACTTCTTATATTGTACTGTACTCGTGCTAAATACAAAAAACTACTTGTTTTTTTTTAGAAATCCCGCACAATTAATATATCGATAACGAAAGGGCGGAAGGAGGTGATCACGTATGAAAGATATGCATGTACTTACATTCCTGCTCATGGCTGTAGGAGCATTAAACTGGGGTCTTGTAGGCCTCTTTGATTTTAACCTCGTAAACACAGTTCTCGGATCAATGCCAATGCTAGAAAAGTTAGTCTACATTCTTGTAGGACTTTCTGGTGCTTACGAGCTTGCAATGTTTAATAACAAAAAAAAGAAATAAACAGGACTTTATGTTATTAGAAGGAAAATAAGGAAGGTGCTGGGCGCAAATCTCAGCACCTTTTTCTGTGTTAGTCTGCAATTATATCTCGATGTCTGAAGAGAACTAAGCTTATGACGATCATCATGAGCATAGCAAAGCCGAAACCAAAATTAACTGCTGAGTATTTATCGATAATAATACCTATTGGATATGCAAGGATAAGATAAGGTAGCTTTTGTAGCATATAAAAAGTTGATATTGTGGTAGCTCGATATTTAGAATCAATGTTTTTATTAAGAATCTCAGCGGTCAGATTATCACAAGCAGCCCAAGATGCAACACGCACGCCATTCGAAACGCCAGCAGAAAACTTATTTAATATTGGTGTTACTACATATGTTGTCGCTCCAACTATTGAGGTGCCCAAAATACTCGGCATTAAGCCAAATCGCCTCGAAAGATATGGAGTGATTTGAGAAGATGTGGCACCAACAATATACATTATGGAAATTAATATGCCAATTTCTTTCGCATTGTAGCCAAATTCAACAAGCACGATATCACTAACAACCTCATAGCTAACAACGAATAGAGCGCCAAGCATGAGTATAAATAGTAAACGTTTTTTAACTGCCTGAACAGAAAATAGTTGTGAGAAACCACTGGCAAGTTGGTTCTTGTACCGTTTAAATGAGAATCTATAAGAGTCAACTTTTGGTTCAGTAAGCATTACGCAAAGTACAAGAGCAATAATTTGACACGCGGCAAGTGCAAAGAAAGGCAGTTGCACAGATTTCATATAAAGCAACCCCCCCGCAATTGACGCAATAGCTGTGGCAATAAGCTGAATCGATGTTGTGTGTGCAACAATCTTATCAAATCGACTTTCTTGGCCTTTTTCTTTTAAAGAATCATAGACAAGTGATTCCATCGTGCCTGAATATAGGGCCCCGCCAATAGTCATAATAAAAACAGAGAATCCAATTTGACTAAAAGAAGTAGCTAAACCCATAAGTATATTGCCTGCGGAACGAAATACGAATGAGGCAATTAAAGTGTTTCTTTTTCCTAAAAGATCAGCTATTGCCCCCGTAGGTATTTCGAGTGCCGTAGAAGTAAAGATCATGATTGATTCGATAATGCCAATACCTGCATAGCTTGTGAAACGGAGATAATAAAGAACCCATATCGGTATCCAAAATAAGGAAGAGTTTAGATAGATTATTGCATAGCTTAATTTGATGTTGCGCATGGTTGTGGTATGAGTTATGCGAGTCGCTTTACCATTACAACATGCGGAATGCCGACCTCTTCAAACTCTTCACCTACTTGAGTATACCCCAGCTTTTCGTAAAAGTTTTTAACGTGTGATTGTGCGTCAAGATATATTTCTGCCACTCCGTGCTCCCTTAAATGCTCATCAATTTTTATCATAATGTCTTTTCCGACACCCTTTCCTCTGTGTTTGGGGATGACAGACACCCGCTCTATTTTTGCGCGGTTTGCATCGTCAGGAAATCTGACTCGGGCTGCCCCAATGGGCTCTTCATCATATGCAACAAAGTGAATGGCAACATCGTCTTTGCCGTCGAAATCAGCTGCTTCGTCGATGCATTGTTCAATTTGAAAGACAAGTTTTCTTACAAGTTTTGCGTCTTCGATTTCTTGAGGTGTTGTAGCGTGTTTGACATTCATAGAATTATTAGGAGGGATTTTCGCAGATCTCTTTTAGCTTTACGAGTGCTTTTTCCCACATGTCTGTAAACATTTGGTGATATTCTTCCGCAACATCCATGTCAATAGTAAGTTCTGTGCCGCCATCTTTTTCTGCGAACGAATAGTTTTCAAATGCTGGCGACCATTTTCTTGCTTCTTCGCTTGTTGTATCTTCAACACCGTTTTTTAAGATGCCAAGATGTTCGATAGACACAAACTCGTATTCTCTGCTTTCAGCAACACGACTGACCATGCCACCTTCTTCACCAGTTTCTGGGTCTGGTCCCATAAAAAGCATCTTTGAGCCTTGGCTCCAGTCGCCTTTGTAGTATGAACCGGGATTAAATGCAGCTGTCCATTCTTTGTACGATTCTATATCAAGCATTTTATGCCAGACGGTTTCTTTTGGAGCATTTATGTGTGTGGTGATGTGCATCTTTTGCATAGGATTATTTTACTGGAAACTCGTATTTAATAAATGGTTTTACAGACGGGTTGCCTTGACAATAATATGCGATTTTATTTTTGCAATCAAACACAAATCCTGAATGTGTATAGCATTCATCTTCTTTATCGGTTGTGCATATCGCATTACCATCTTCACAGTTCTTTCTGTCTTTAAGAATATTCTCTAAGTCTTCGATAGAGCTTGCTGTCTCGATGAGTTCTTCTGCACGAGATTGGTGAGTTTTTGACCATTTTTCAAAACTTGGTCTCGAAGCAAATCCCATGTTTTCATAAGGAAGATTAAGATAATGATTGGTTTTTACAGATGGTTTGATTATCTTCTCAATGAAGTATTGGTCGGGAGCACCTTCGATTCCATAGCATTCTTCTGCATCGGCAATAAACATATTGCCTCCGATTCTAGGGTTAAACGATTCAACAATCTTCACGGCTTCTTTTGCTGTAGGTGCATCCAAAATGAGGCGAACATATGGCCTTCTTATATACGAAACTTGATTTTCAGCGACTTTTACAAACGTAGATACGAAAGCTACTCCTTTTTCATTTATACCTCCGTAGTAGCCATCTTGATTAGGGTCAGGATTTTGAATTAAGTATTTTCTGAATGTATCTGTCTCGGTATCAAATAATTTAATTTCATCATCCCATCGCATCCATTCAACAGGGTCACGTGTTTTGATGAGATACCAACCAGAATCGAGTTGTTTTGCTGCTGTTGTACACATGGATAGTCAAGTATACCATCTGCAGTAATAGTGAACTTTCTATTGAGATATAAATATCTGATACTGCATACCTAGGTAGAAAGCTATAAATGGAAGTGCTACAAACAATATGAATGCAATTAATTTTGAAATTGGAGTAACGGTAATAGCCCATTTAGGAAGCGCCATAGATTAAGTATAGCAGACATTTTCAGGCTAGTTGAACATGTGCTAATCTGATTTTATTATAAATTACTCTCAAACTCAGCCCTTGTGATACCCGCTTGACGAAGAATACTACTAAATGTCCCTTTGGCTATGATCTTATGATTGGGTACTATTACGGTAAGGCTCTTTCCTCCACGAAATCCACGTAGTTTTATATGGCTTCCCTTTTGAGAAACTTTTTCAAATCCTGCCTTCTTGAGAACTTTTAGTATAGTCTTTGCGGAATAGAGATCAGGCATATCGAATATCTATTTTTTCCAACGATATGTCCTGGTGTGTTTCGCTGAAATTTGAGGGCGAATTATCTTCGAAATAGAGCTCGAGAGCCTCTTTTAAATTGCTCAGAGCCTCTATTTTAGATGAGCCTTGACTGGTGACTTCTACTTCAATAGCTTGAGCGATATATAAACCCTCCTCTTTCCATGTGAGGGCTGATATTTTGCGAAACAAATTGTTTATCTTTGCCATGAACATATTATATCTGAAAGTGTACAGGCCAGAAATTAAAAAAAGATTAACGAGTTGAGCGTATGGAGATTTTGAAACCCTGGTCCAGGGGGAAGGATTCGAACCTTCGTAGGCAATTGCCAGCAGATTTACAGTCTGCCCTCGTTGGCCGCTTGAGTACCCCTGGTATCACTGTTTATTGCAAAGCAGCAAGCAAAATTATAGCATAGAAGTATGAATATTGGCTTCTTTGAAGTTGACGAATGGGAGGTGCCCCTTATTAAGAAACATTTTCCCCATGCATTTATTTCGACAGAGAAACTATTGCCTGAAAACGCGAGAGAACATGCACATCTCGAAGTCATTTCAACATTTATATATTCCAATTTGAACTCATCTTTACTTCTTCAGTTGCCAAAACTAAAATGCATCGCAACCCGCTCTACAGGCTTTGACCATATAGACATTTCTTTCTGTGAAAAAAATGAAATTATAGTATCCAATGTGCCCCGATACGGGGATCGAACAGTGGCTGAGTTTACATTTGCGCTTTTACTCTCACTCACGCGCCGTATATATGAGTCGGCCGCTCTCACAAAGCTTGGTAACTTCGACAATGATGGTTTAACTGGAATGGACCTTCATGAAAAGACAATCGGAATTGTAGGATTTGGAAAAATAGGACAGGAAGTCGCAAAAATCGCACACGGATTTGAAATGAAGGTGCTTGTATTTAATCGCAGTCGAGATCCTGAACTTGAAAAAAGTCTAGACGTTACGTATGTTCAGCTTGATGACTTACTCAAGCATTCAGATATAGTGACTATTCATCTTCCACTTGTACCAGCAACAAAACATTATATTAATCGCAAAAATATCATGTATATGAAAAAAGGTTCATATCTCATAAACACAGCAAGAGGCGGACTTATTGAAACAGAGGCAATAGTACACGCCCTAAAAGAAGGTATTCTCGCAGGTGTAGGGCTCGATGTGTTAGAAGAAGAGGCAGCGCTTTCTGAAGAGGCCGAGCTAATTTCGAGTGAATTTAGGAGAAAAGTAAACTTTGAGACCCTTGTGATGGACCATGTGTTGGTACATCATCCAAGAGTTATTGTCACTCCCCACAATGCATTTAACAGTAGAGAAGCTATTCATACTATTCTCACAACCACATTAGAGAACATTAACAGCTTTCTAAAAGATGCTCCTATAAATACCATCTCAGTTTAATTTTTCTCTACTCTATGCTACAATTGCCATACTATGACAGTTGTAAAAAGTGAATTTTTCTTAGCATTAAACCAAGTCGCAACCGAAAGAGGCATTTCGCCACAAGATGTTGTTGATTCTATAAAAGCAGCAGTAATGGCTGCCTATCTCAAAGATTACGGTAAAAAGCATGGTGTTGATGAAGCACAATTAGAAGAAGGCAAAGAACCAGAAAGCAATCTTGAGGTTAAGATTAATCAGGATTCTGGAGAGATGCATATTTTTGAAGATGAAAAAGATATTACTCCACCAGGATTTGGCCGTATTGCCGCGCAGACAGCGCGACAGGTCATTCTTCAGCAAATCCGTGAAGCTGAAAAGCGTCATATTGTTCAGCATTACACAGGACAGGTCGGCACCATAATCCGAGGCCGTGTTATCCGCTTTGAGGGGCGATTTGTTTCGTTTGATATAGGCAAAGCTGAAGGTATTCTTCCTGTTGAAGAGCAGATTCGAAATGAGCAATATCGTCTTAATGATACGCTCACGGTGTATATAAAAGAGATTAAAGAAGACCATTTTGGCAATTCACGCATTATTTTGTCACGCTCACATCCAAATCTTGTTAATGAACTTTTTGCAAAAGAAGTTCCTGAGATTGCAAGTGGAACGGTCAAGATTTATCGCGTCGTACGTGAGCCAGGCGATCGTACAAAGATTGCTGTACATTCAGATCAGCAGGGTGTTGATCCAGTTGGTGCCTGCGTAGGTCAAAAAGGTATCCGTGTAAAGTCGGTAACCGATGAACTCGGTGGCAATGAAAAAATCGATATTATTCAATATAACGAGGATGATGAGACATTTATTCGTGAGGCTCTTTCTCCAGCTACAGTTGAGGCAATTAAGCTCGATAAAAAGAATAAAAGAGCAGAAATCACCGTTACAGAAGAACAGGCTCCACTTGCTATTGGTAAGGGAGGCGTTAATGTCAATTTAGCTTCAAAACTTGTTGATTATGAGCTTGATATCAAGCAAATCGAGGGTGAAAAAAAGGCCGAAGAGCCTGAAAAGCCAGTTGAGGATGAGAAAGTTGAAGTTGAGACCGAAGTAGAAGCCCCCGCCTCCGCTCAAACAGATACCGAACCAGAATCAGAAACTGAATCGGCGTAATTACCAAGGTCGCTATCATTATGTCACAAAAATACAGACCACCAGTTGTTGTTGTATTAGGCCATGTAGATCATGGAAAGACGACATTACTTGATTACATTCGCAAGACAACGGTTACTGCACGTGAAGCTGGTGGCATTACGCAATCCATCGGTGCATATGAGGCAGAGACTGGTATAGAAGGCTACAATACAAGCAAGATTACCTTTATTGATACGCCAGGCCACGAGGCCTTTACTAAACTAAGAATGCGTGGCGCCCAAGCTGCTGACATCGCTATTCTCATTGTGGACGCCACAGCTTCAGTTATGCCTCAGACAATTGAATCCATTAGCCATATAAATGAGGCGCAAATTCCTTTTATCGTCGCCATGAACAAGGTTGATCTGCAGACTGCGAATCAATCGCGTGTTAAGCAGGACCTCGCAAAGCATGGCGTACAAGTAGAAGGTTTTGGCGGCGCTATCCCTGTCGTAGAGATTTCTGCCAAAACAGGTACAGGTGTGAGCGATTTATTGGAAGGCGTATTGTACATAGCCTCAGAAAAAAACCTCATTTATGATGAAAGCGCAGATTTAGAGGCATTTGTTATTGAAACACAACAGGAAAAATCAGGCATAACAGCCTCATGTATCATCAAGAATGGCATAATTCGTGTAGGCGAAATGATTTATGCAGGTTCAAAAGAGGCCAAAATTCGGGCGCTCATCTCAGATACTGGCAAACAGGTTAAGGAGGTTGTTCCTTCAATGCCTTTTGTACTCTTGGGTTTGAGTGAAATTCCTGAGGTTGGCATTCTCCTTTCAAAACAGCGCCCGGAGCAAATTGACGAGCCAAAGGCTCAAGCACAGGCTCCACACGATTTTGCAGGCTTTTTTGAAGAAGAAGGCAAAAAATTGCGTCTTGTTATTAAAGCTGATTCACAAGGATCGCTTGAGGCTCTTCTTCCCAACTTGGAAAAAAGCGATTCTATTGAGATTGTCTTCTCAGGTATTGGCGACATTGCTAACTCAGATATATTCTTGGCGAAAGTGGCAAAGGCGGTCGTTATTGGCTTCAATGTGAAGCCAAATAAGCAGATTGAGTATGTCGCTAAACAAGAGAAGGTAGTTATAAAGACCTATAATATTATCTATAAACTGCTTGAAGAGCTTGTTGAAGTATCAGATTTGCTCAAAGAGCGAGAAGATAAGGAAAAAAGCTTCAAAGGTGAGGCTAAAGTCGTTGCGATTTTCACTATTGATGGCAGTAAAATTGCTGGCATTAAGGTTCAAAAAGGACGTTTTGATGTTCATGATCGTGTTGAACTCTTTCGTGAAAATCGCTCACAAGGTGAGGCTGTCTTAGCCTCAATCAAACAACGTGCAAAATCGGTTAAAGACGTCAAAAAAGACGACGAAGCCGGACTTCTCTTTGACCCTCAACTTGACATACTCCAGGGTGATGTGATAAAATCTTATAGTATATGACCAAAAGCAATGAATCAGCGCGCATAGCGCAGATTCTTAATGAGAAGCAGTCTATCGCTATCTGTCTTCCACAAAACCCAAATTTAGATGCAGTCGCTTCTGCGACGGCTTTATATTTAGTATTGCTTCACATGGGTAAACAGGTCGGTATTTCAGCTCCTGACGCTATTAATCCTCAGTTTGGTCTTTTAGGACAAGATAAAATTCAAACACAACTTTCATCTGAAGGCAACACACTTGTTGTGTCCTTCCCTTACACAGAGGGTGCAGTTGATAAAGTGACCTACAATATTGAAGGCGACCGTTTTAATCTCTTAATTTCACCTAAAGAAGGTATGGACAAACTTGATCATACTCGTGTGAAATTTGGCTATAGTGGTGGTCGTCCAGACGTTATTATTACTATCTATACCCCGACATTAAATGCACTTGGGGATCTTTACAACAATCAAAAAGATAAATTTAGCGGTGTTGAAATCATTAATATTGACCGACATTTTACTAACAATAACTATGGTACGGTCAATGTTGTAGATAAAAAGGCAGCATCAATGTCAGAGATCATGGCTGATCTATTGAGATCTTTGAATGTGAAAATGGATAAAGACGCGGCCACAAACTTGTATTCTGGTATTATGTCTGCGACAAATAATTTTACTGCGCATGCAGTCTCAGCTCAAACATTTGAGGCCAGCGCATTCCTATTAAATAACGGCGCGATCCGAAAAGCTGCTCCTATCCCTGCTGCTGCACCTGCTATGAATCCTGTAATGAATGGCATTCAGCCTCCGATGCAGCCGGCTATGCCACAAGCACAACCCCAGCCACAACAAGTTCAGCAGCCAATTCAGGCTCCACAGCCAGCCCCTGTACAGCAACCTATTGCGCAGCCTCAACCAGTTGCTCAACCTGAGCCTGTAGCGCAACCTGCGCCACAAGCTCCTGAAGAAAATGAGGAGATCATTCAACCTGGCACAGCTGAAAACAAAGAGGGCACCAGCTCTTCTAGTTGGCTAAAACCAAAAATCTTTGAAGGCTCCAACTTAATCTAACTTTAATCTTCTTCTGTTATACTAATAGCGCTATGACAGTTGAACTCTTTTTAGGTGTCGCTATTGGTGCTGTTGCCGCATTTATCATCATTCAGTTTATTCTTTCCCGTAGAAAGGACCAGGGTTTTTCTGAGGAGCTGGAAAAGCGTCTTACTGAGATGTTTCCTAAGGTATTGCAGAACGCGAGTGAGCAGCTTATTTCTTTGGCAAATGAAAAGCTAGGCGCTGAGAAAAAAGAGATAAAAACCGACCTCGATAATAAGCGATTGATGATCGAAAAGCTCATTGAAGGGATTCAGCGAGACATGACTGAGCGCGAAAGAACAGCTCAATCTATTCTTCAACAGATTAAAGATCATGAAAAAATTACCAAAGAACTTTCCACAACAACGGATAGCCTTCGTAAAGTTTTAACCAATAATCAGCTCCGTGGCCAATTTGGCGAACAGGTTGCAGAGGACCTCTTAAAAATGGCTGGCTTTGTTAAGGGTGTTGATTTTGAATATAATAAGGCCCAATCTTCTACTTCTACACGTCCAGATTTTGCTATTTTCCTCCCTGATAAAACGCGCATTAATGTTGATGTGAAATTTCCATATGCAAATTTACAAAAAGCTGCAGAAACCGATGAGCGTTTGCTCAAGGAGCAACTATATAAGGAATTCGCAAAAGACGTACGAACAAAAATAACTCAAATTAGCACGCGCGATTATATAAATCCAGAAGAAAATACCGTCGATTTTGTGATCTTATTTGTCCCTAACGAAATGATTTTTTCATATATTTATGAAAAAATGTCAGATGTATGGACAGATGCAATGTCAAAAAAGGTTGTCCTAGCAGGCCCTTTTAGCTTTACTGCAATCTTGCGTATGATTCGCCAGGCGCATGATAATTTTGTGTACCAAAAAAATATTCATAAAATAGTTGGCCATATTAAAGAATTCGAAAAGCAATTTGATATGTATAACGAGGAATTTGGATCTATGGGACGCCAAATTCAAACACTTTCTAATACGTTTCAAAAGGTCGATAGTACACGCACACGACAATTATCCAAAGTTGTAGAAAAGATAAAATTAGAAAGTAGTGCGGATGATGCGCCACTTCTTAATAATCCCATTGATACGTCGACTATACATTAAAAAGCATTAGAGGTATACTAGTTGCATATGAGAAAGTTGACCGTCGATGACATAGTTCAAGACTATCAAGATAAAATATCCAAGCAATCTTATTCTGTGAAAGAATCGATTGATGGCGTCGTGGTAATAGATAAGCCAATTTTCTCTACTCAGGATGGCATGTTTGAAGAATTGGTCCGCCTTGGTGAAGATGGCACCTTTCCTGATGTGCCAGAGTTCAAGCCACTGCAGGTAAATCGCTCCATAATGCTCCCTGGCAGTATTAAAGCCTGGCACCTACACTATAATCAAGAAGATATTTGGTATGTTCCACCACAACACTATCTAATTTTAGGCTTGTGGGACCTTAGAAAAGAGTCCCCAACATCAGGAAAATCACTAAAGATTGCAATGGGAGCTGGTCGCTCGCGCCTTGTCTATATTCCTCGGGGTGTTGCCCATGGCGGCGCGAATTTTTCATCAGAAGCAACAACGGTTTTCTACTTTGTTAATCAACATTTTAATCCTGAAATGCCTGATGAGGAGCGTCTTGAATGGAATATTCTTGGCGATGACTTTTGGGTTCCTGAGAAAGGCTAGACTACTGACTATTCTTACTTCACTATCCAGACCAATATAGAATTCACAAAAGAAAGTACGAGTGCAAAGAGCATTGCTTGCCAAAAATTGGGTACATTAAAGCCATCAACGATATTGCTTGCGACAAGAATAAAAATGCCGTTGATGACAAAAGTAAAAAGTCCTAACGTAATTACGTTAATAGGAAGCGTCAGGATAACAACAATTGGCTTCACAAACATATTAATTATTCCTAAGACGACGGCAACGAGAAGTGCTGTTTTTAAATCACTTACGTGCACGCCAGGTAAGATCTGAGCGGTAATAAAGATCGCAACTGCACTTACTAATAATTTAATTAAAAGTATCATGCTATCGAACATAGTACAGAATGTGATATGATATTTCAAGAAATCTATGAAAAAATTGAACCTGCTTGAGTATCTTGTAGCAACAGTTTTGATCATTTTTGGCCTCTATATGATGCTCAATGGCTATAAACAGGTATCTTTCCATATGGAGCAAGGAAAGAACCAGCCTTTCATCACAAACTTCAAACATGCAGATAAGGTCATTGCTTCGAAAATTCTTACTGCAAAACCTACCATTGATACGCAATCTTTGCCTGTCGATCAAACAATGTTTGAAAAATTGTATTTGACTAATTTTGGATATCTTGCGGAGCTTTCTGATGTAACAATTGGTAAGGATATGGATGGCCATATTACCGAAGGAAAAACGAAGTCTGTTGTCAAATCTGATTATGATGAGACAACAAAGCTGTACAAGTTGTATGGCACGTATAACAATATGCCAAAACTGCGTGAAGGGTTTTATTATGAAGGATGGCTTGTCAGAAAAGAGCCATTCAGCATGATAAGTACAGGAAAAATTGTGATTGTTGATGAAGAAATGACAAGTTTATACGTGACCGCTAAGGATTTGCGTGATTATACCTTCTTTGTCGTGACGCTTGAACATAATGATGAAAATCCGAAACCTGAAATTCAGATTTTGGAAGGAGAGTTTAAGAAGCTATGATTCTTCTCATTTTTGCCTTTTTAGCCGGCCTTGTTACGATTTTATCGCCATGTATTTTGCCTATTCTTCCCATTGTCCTCTCTGGTTCTTTATTAAGCGGCAAGCACAGACCTTTGGGCGTAATAACAGGATTTATTGCAAGCTTTACATTTTTTGCCGTGTTTTCTTTTGCGCTTGCGCATGCATTAGGTTTTTCTACAGAAATATTGCGCTACATCGCTGTGTTTTTGCTTGTTCTTTTTGGG
Source organism: uncultured Gammaproteobacteria bacterium (assembly GCA_965230965.1). GTDB lineage: Bacteria > Patescibacteriota > Microgenomatia > UBA1406 > HO2-37-13b > OLB23. Next base: position 344,203 of record OZ246401.1, on the reverse strand, counting down.
CTGACCGTCTTTGTGCCAAAGCTGCAAACACAATTAGAGCTCTTAACTTCAAGATTTAGCTCATTAGGACAAGGAAAAAAGCGAACTGGGTTTTGGGGAGGATTTATTATGGGTGTTACATTAGGCATAATCTGGACACCATGTGTGGGCCCAATTCTTGCTTCTGTTTTGACTCTTGCAGCAACAAGCCAGATATCTTTAGAGCTTATCTTAATAACGTTTGCATATTCATTGGGGACTGCGCTTCCGTTATTTTTTATTGCATACGGAGGGAAGCGCGCTTTGTCGACAATGCCGCTTTTAAAGCAAAACGCTGTAAAAATACAGAAAATATTTGGCGTGCTTATTATTGTAACGGCATTTTTAATCTTCTTTAATCTTGATCGGGCATTCCAGACATATATCTTGCAAGCATTTCCTCAATACGGCCAAGGCTTAACATCATTTGAAAAAAATGATAAGGTCGATGCAGCCCTACAAAAGCTAAAAAATAATGAATCAGTGCTTATGCCCGATTTATTTTCTAATAAAACGCCAGCGCCAAATCGAAATTTTGATGGAGCAACTCGCTGGCTGCAATCATCACCCTTGACACTAGATCAGCTGAAAGGCGAAGTTGTGCTCATAGATTTTTGGACATATACCTGCATAAATTGTATTCGCACATTGCCTTATGTAACGTCGTGGTATGAAAAATATAAAGACAGAGGATTTGTCATCATTGGTGTTCATACGCCCGAATTTGAGTTTGAAAAGAGTGAAAAAAATGTGAAATCAGCGCTTGCGCAGTATAAGATAACCTATCCAGTTGTCCAAGACAATGACTACAGAATATGGAATAGTTATAACAATCAATATTGGCCGGCTCATTATTTAATTGATAAAGATGGCAACATTCGCTATACACACTTTGGAGAGGGTGAATATGATGTGACCGAGCGAATGATTCAGCAACTTCTTAACGAAGCTGGCGGAAAGGTGAATGATGATTTGGTAAATATGAATGAGGGATTGCCTACGTCGCGCATAACACCAGAGACATACCTTGGATATAGTAGGATGGAGCGCTTTGCATCGGATCAAAAGGTTCAGCCTGATTTGAAAGCTTTGTATACCATGCCACCATATATAGAGCCTGATTTTTTTGCTTTTGGCGGGCAATGGACAGTAGCATCAGAGTATGCAGAATCTTCAAAAGGTTCGCGCCTGCAACTTGCGTTTAAGGCACAAAATGTCTTCTTGGTTATGCGACCAAAAGACCCCAAAAAACCCGGAAATATAACTATTTTTTTGAATGATAAAATGATCGCAAGGAAGAAAATCGATTCTGATCAGCTTTACGAACTTCTGAAATTCGATACACCGCTCGAGCGAAATGTTACAATTCAGTTCGATGATGAACCTATCCACGTCTTCGCATTCACCTTTGGTTAACGTTATTCTCAAAAGGGAGGGTATTACACCGCTCCAAGCAATTCAAGAATATAAAGAAGCACATCCAGAGCTTGCAGCTGAAAAAATTAGTTATGCTGGGAGGCTTGATCCAATGGCAAGTGGACTTCTCATTTTATTGATTGGCGAGGCAAATAAGGAGCGAGAAAGATTTTTGCATGCTGATAAAACGTATGAAATGGAGATATTGTGGGGCATTGAAACTGATAGTTTTGATGTGTTAGGCATGCCGGGAAGGTTAATAACCACAGAAGTTAAAAAAGACGCAATTCAAGCGTCTTTAGAGAGCTTTGAGGGGGTTATTATGCAGAAGTACCCACCATATTCATCAAAACCAGTTAATGGAAAGCCGTTATATTATTGGGCTCGGCAGGGCAAATTGGATGAAATTGAAGTGCCGAGCAAAGGAAGAGAAATTTTTAGTATAGAAATGGAGGCTGCGCGCTCAATAAGTGGCGAGCAGCTGCTCAACGATATCATCGCGCGCATTAAAAATGTACAAGGCGATTTTCGGCAAAAGGCTATTTTGGAGGCATGGCAGAGCCTTTTGCTTTTGCCCGAATATGCGTCGCATGATTTTATGCTGACGACCATAAAAGTCCATGGTTCGTCCGGCCTCTATATGCGACAACTCGCAGTCGACATTGGCGACAAATTTAATGTGCCCACGCTCGCATATCGTATTGTGCGCACGAGCGTGGGCAGCTTTAGTAACCCATCTACAGCTGTGACGCGTCCTGATCAAGCGTAAATGCAACAGTTACGTTGATAGATTCATTTTGTAGCGTGAGTGAATTATCAACATATGCATTTATCCATAAAACTGCTTCGGTCCCTGCTGCGATGCCTCCAATTTCTTCGCCAGTTTCAAATCTGATCTTATCAGCCGCCGCGAGTTCTGACAGAGATATTTTGCTGTCTCGCGGTGTTCCATCAGCCCCATCCACCGTCGTTGCAGTAAACGAGTTTCCTGAAAGACCTTGAAAAATTTTGTAATCTACATCGGTACTTCCAAAAAGAGTGGTCAAAAGATTGATGGAAGTATTGTCAGATGTTCCTGTGCCAAATCGGAAACCATTATTTGTAGAATTAAAAATTATCTTTTTTGCAAGTTCAGCGCTTCCTGTATAGCTAAATTTAACATCTAAATGGTGTGCATTCGCAACGCCATTATTACGGATTTTAATAGTGGTTTCAGGTATTTGCATACCTGGTAGCAGTCCACTCGCGGTCCAACTATTTGAAATGGTGACTAATTTTGTTTCATTTGCATCCGTCAAAACCGCATCAATACCTCCGGTAGAAAGAATATTGTCCTTTGATGTTGCGGTGCTGCTAAAAAACGCACCAGAGTAACCTCCTAATCCTATTATGAATATGCCGATTAATAGTATGAGTAGAAATAAACGTTTCATTTTTATCACCTCCTTTCTTTTGGTACTTTATCGCATCATTCTTAAATTCTTCTGAATATTCTCGGCATTTTGAAAATGAAAATAACTTTTCCTTGAATATCATTAAGATTAACTGGATTGTCCAAAGTATTATTTGCATCACCTCTTGTTATAAAGACACTAGCTTTCTTAGAAACTACTCTGTGAGTGATGAGTGTGCCAGCTTGAGTCTTGTAAGTGACTATGTCATTTGTGACATAAAGCGATGTTCGTATAGAAATCACCAAATCTCCTGCATTCATGGCGGGATACATCGAATATGATGTAATCAATAAAAATCGCACAGACTTCCTTGTCACAATAACCAATATAAACATTGCGAGTATCAAAAAAATCCTTTTCACAATGCCATATTATCTTGAAGAAATTAAATTTCTATGTACAATTACGCTATGGATGATATGAATACGGGATCCATGGATATGGATACCCCAGAAACCCATAAAGAAGGCAGTTGCGACTGCAACGAAATGTGCACATGCGGTGATGATTGCGCATGCAAAACAGGTGAGTGTATGTGTCAGGATGGCACAGAATCATGCTGTAAAGACGGCGCATGTGTATGTCATGTTGCAATGTAAAATAGCCTTCCAATAGCCTAAAAGAAATTTATTCTGCTTATAGTATTATTTTGCCTCATTTCTCACTTGACAAAGCCTCAAAAATGTACTTAAATGAGTTAGTTTGAGTTCAGTTGAATTGAAAGGAGGTGCAACGAATTATGGATATCGAATTTTACGATGTAAAGAACAGAAAGAAGGTCAAGGTACCTGCAAGTAGTGTTCAAAAAGTCAAATACGAAAGAACCACCAAATCTGGTTCTCACCAAGTGAGATATGCTGTTAAAGCTATGCTTGATGGTGTGAAGCTGACAAAGTTTGTCAGTAAGGATATGTGGGACAGTCTTGATGCCCCAATGGCATAAGATTTGTTGATATCAACAAAACAACAACAATAATAGGGCTTATGCTCTATTGTTGTTGTTATAGAAGACCGTAACCTCTCCAGGTTCGTACCCCGATCAGTGAATATAAAGATTCGAAAGCAAGATGATTACAGTGACCCCCAGCAGAAACGGCAGTATATGAGATGCAATCCCACTATGTTTTTGTTCTCTATGTAGCTCAGGAATAAGATCAGCAGCCGCGATATATATGAATATTCCTCCTGAAACAGCCAAAATATTATGTGTGAAACTCTCAGTATGAGATAGGAAGTAAAATCCAATCACGCCGCCAGCAACAGCAGTTAACCCAGATAAAAAGTTCAGCATTAATGCCTTCCTTCTTTGAACGCCGACATGCAATAAAACAGAAAAGTCGGCCAATTCTTGTGGTATTTCATGCGAAATAATTGCTATAGTTGTCGCGATACCAAGGGCGGGGGTGGTTAAGAAGGCGGCCGCGATGGCGATGCCGTCGATGAAATTGTGGAGGGCGTCGCCGACGAGGATGAGGTAGGTGGTGGGGTGGGCGCCGTGTGTGTCGTTATGATGGTGATGATGCCATAGAAACTTTTCTATGATAAATGAGCCTATTATTGCCCAAAACACCCAATGTAATCCTGTTTGTGCGTTAAGATGTTCAAATGCTTCGGGGAGAATGTCAAAGAATGCTGTTGTAAGCATGACGCCTGCTGCAAAGCTGACGAAGAGGTGGACATTTTTTGATGATGAGAAGGATTTTCTAAATGCGGTTGCGAGGCCTATGAAGCTGATAAGGCTGACAACAATATTGGCGAGTAAGATCTGTACTAATGCTTCCACAGGGCTATAGTAATGGAAAAATGAGGGAAAAGCAAGGATAGAAATATTTGATGTATAATCTATTCTGATATTAAAACTCTATCAAGAGTAGAGTGCAGCTCTTTTTTAGAACTTAAGGTGTGAATAATACCGATTTTCCCACCCCATGTAGTTCCGGGGACTAGACTTATTTGATGTGAGAGATCTAGGACAAAAACAATGGGAACAAGTTGCTTGGAGGATAGATTCTTTATCGCTTCAAGCAGCAAGAGGTTTTTATTGATGGAAAAGCTCGCACTAATAAAAACAAGATCAGGTTTCAATATGTATAGTTGTTGCAGTGCAGTTTCAATTGAACTGACCTGGATGAATGACCACTGCTTAACTATGTGGCTGTACACACCAATATCTGAAAAATGAGGATCGACAATAAGTATTTGATGAATTTGCGAATTCATATTCTATATATTATAGATTTTATTCTAATAGAAATAGAACACAAAAGTCAATGAATAAAACAAGGTTTCACATAGGTAAGATGATCAGAAAAGCTCGAAAAGAAATTGGATTATCTCAAAAAGATTTTGCAAATGTGTTGCATGTTTCTGATAAAACCATAAGTTCATATGAAGTTGGAAGAGCTATGCCAGGATTTAATACTTTATTACAAATAAGTAAAGTTGTACAGAAGCCAATCTCTTATTTTGATTCTGATGTAGAACATGACGATATAGATTTACAAATTAAACTTGCAGTTATAGAAAAGGAACTTCTTGAAATTAAGAAAATTCTAGCTAAGAGGAACAAATAGTTTGTTATCGGGTATTCTTCTGTTGTAGAGGCAACTGAATTGTAAACGTAGTTCCACTATTCAATTTACTCACTACACCAATTTTCCCGCCAAAGTTTTTCTCAATAATATCCTTTGTGATCGCAAGACCGATGCCGGTTCCATGGTCTTTTTTTGTTGTAAAAAATGGTCTAAAGACTTTTTGAATTTCCGACTTTGAAATACCTTTGCCATTATCCTCTACTTTAATTATTAAATGATCCGCCTCTATGAGAGTTTCTATGATTATATGTTTACTTTTTTTCCTAATCTCGCTTAAAGCGTCAAATGAATTTGAGATAAGATTGTTAATAATATGATGAAATTTTATTGGATCACCATAAATTGCAGAATTACTATTCTGGTCAATGTTTGTGATTATTCTCACGTTTTCAGTTTTCACTCTGTAAGAAAATATCTTAATACAATCGACTATTGAGTCAGTGATATTAAAGTTTTTGTAAATTTCTTGTTTTTGAATTTGTCGTCGTGTTGCTCTCACATATCTTTCCATTTCCTTAGTACCAGAAATTGCTCTTTGAATAACAGTATTTATCTGTTTTCTGTTAGTAGAAGATTTTTTACTATTATCTAACTGTTCAAGGCTAATAGAAACGCTTGTTAATGGATTGACAATCTCATGTATTAATCCTCCTGCTATTTTTCCTAACTCGGCTAATCTATAAACCTGTATCATTTTTTCCATTTGAATTTTTTCTAAATCTCTAGTTCTTTCAATTACTTTAAATTCCAAGTTGTTTTTTTCTGCTATTAGAGCCCTTTCAGTTTTTCTAGCAAGGTTGAATGAATAATGAATTTCCCTGTTGGAAAGCCAAGAAACAAGGGCAACAATACTCAATATTAATCCCGTTGTTATGTTGTCGACCAAATCTAGTTTTCTTGATGTCCATGAGTAATCAAAATCTATGTAGCTTTTTTTCTGAAGGTAAATAATTATCGAAAGCCCAACAATAATAACAAGATTTGTGGCGATTGCATGTCTACCGCTAAGTGAAATGCCAGCTAACATTATGGCCAAAGCATATATGAGAAAAGCAAACGGAACATCGGCACCCCATTTTACTGATGAGTAGAATCCAATACATACATACGTTAAAACCAAACCAATTGCCGCATATCTGTAAAGATTCTTTTGAATCAGGTAGTACAAGTATATAAATATAGAAAGGAAGCCGATTACATTTAAAGGACTGTCTCCATAGAAGGAATAATTTGAAAATAGTTTTGATCTAAGAAAAAAGAATAAATTCAATACTAAAGATAGTGATGCAAGAAATAGTGTGCCCAGAATTAAAGTTCGTAAAAGTTTTATTTGAGATAATATTAGTTTTGATTCTCTGTAGTTAATCATTATCTATTTTATATCCTAATCCATGAATGGTCTTAATAAGTTTCCTTTTGAATGGTTTGTCAACTTTATCACGAAGGTATTTGATGTGAACATCGACCGTATTGCTTAATTCTTCAGCTCCACCTTCCCAAACATGTTCAAGAATCATGGATCTTGTTAAAACCCTATTCTTATTTCTTATCATGTATTCAAGCAAGTTAAACTCTTTTTTTCTTAGATAAATATCTTTTTGGTCACGCACCACAGTTCGTTCAGATATATCAAGAGTGAGATCGTCTATTTTTAGGATATCATCATTGTAAACATTTAGGCTTCTTCTCATTAAAGCTCTAATTCTTGCATGCAGCTCTTTTACACTAAATGGTTTGACAATATAATCATCAGCTCCTGCATCAAGTGCAGCAACTTTATCCCTTATGCCATATCTGACAGTTACAAATAGAATTGGGATCCGTATATTTGCTTTGCGTAATTTTGCGCATAATTCAACTCCGTTACCATCGGGTAAAACATAATCTAAGATGATTAGATCATAATCATTAATATGGGCAAGATATTCACCATCTCTGCCTTTATATGCCACATCAACAACCATATAACTGCTTAAGTAATCTTTGACAGAATCAGCAAAGTTTTTTTCATCATCAATTATTAACAACCTCATATTTTCAATTTATACTAAACAATTATTAAAAAAACATTAAGCGTTACGGTTAAGGTCTATTGCAATTACCCACCAATAATGTTAATTTTTATACATATCAAACCACTATGGACGTTCAGGACCCCATAAAAAGACAAAAAATTGAACTTGCGTATAATTTTCTCCGTACGCAAATGATTGCACATATCGCAACAGTCTCCACCTCAAATCTTCCACACATCGCTTCAGTATATTTCATGTGTGATGCACAGTTAAATTTTTATTTTGTTACACAAATGAACACATTGAAGTTTAAAAATCTTAAATTCAATCCAATTATCTCCCTAGAAGTTACTGATGAGCAAAGTCTTCGTACTGTGCAAGCTAGAGGAAAGGCAACAATCTGCTCTGATCAAAAAGAATCCGTCGATGTTATTAATCAGATATCTCAGGTGGTTCGCTATAACGTACTCTGGACACCACCAACTATCATGCATAACTTCAACGCATCAGCAACAGTAGTTAAGTTTATTCCTGAGTGGCTTCGCCTAGCAGACTTTCGCGAACTTACCCCAAAACGTTTAGAGGAAATTTTTATTCCTATTCTGCCTTAATTTTCATGGGTATCTATTTTCTTTTTCTTTGTGGATTTGTCTATATTCTTCTCTTTTACTTTTTTACTGTTCCAAGCCGATTGAAAAGAGGTTCTCTTAAAGAATTTTTGAAAGTTCGTTTTCTAAAAATAGGAGGAGTTTTTGAAACAGTTGCAGTTATCGCTCAGCTTATTAATCCACGACTTTTTTTATTTTCCAATGAGACAATAATGGTACTTCAAATAACAGGCGGAGCTCTTTTTATAACTGGTTTAGGTCTTGTTACCTGGGCAAAATTAACGATGGGTCAAAACTGGGCACTTCCTGGGAAAGTAAAAGAGAATCAGAAAAAGTTAATAACTAGTGGCCCCTTTACATTTAGTAGAAATCCAATTTATGTAGGAAGAATTATTCTCCTGCTAGGTTTTGAATTGGGTCTTCATAGTTGGCTTGTTTTTATTCTTATTCCTGATATTCTCGCAACATATTTTATTGTTCGTGATGAAGAGGAGAGTCTTATAAAGAAGTTCGGACAAAGCTATAAAGACTATATGAAGAAAGTTCCGCGTTATTTCTGATCTCTGAACCACACATCATAATTCTCAACTTGTTCTGAAAACCTATATTCTTGTACCAAATACTCATTCAACTTATCATATGATTCCATACCAACCTCCATCAAGATAATATCCGTCTTTGCCTCTTTAAGACTATTGATAAACTCCCCATCTGGAATAAACCAACGATGATACGCCACAACAACTTTTGCCGGCGGAACAATCTGCAAGACATCATAGATCCACGCGTTATTTGAATATACATAAATATTTTTGCTGTGATATTTTTGAAGAGCATGATCAACATTTGCAAACACTTCATCTGTGCCATGCAAAAAATATGGTTCTTTACCCGTCGCATAATCATAGAATTTCCCATAATACTTTGGAATACTCTGACGCGTTGCTTCTCCCTCACCTTGATAGAAAATGTTCAGAAAGAGAAAAACTACAAAGGTTGTTCCAATAATATATTTGAGTTGTGTAACCCCATTGCTTTTTTGTATCTTCTGGGCTATCAACGCTCCGGCTATAACAGCTGCAGGAACGATTTGAATCATATAATGCAAGTATTGTCTTCCTCCAAATAGAACACCGTATGCCTCGAACATAACCATAAGAACTATGAGAAGTTTTTTTGGCGAGACAGTATCGTCGAGATACTTTTTTGCAAGGGCCAGGCTTGCTAATCCCAGAACCGCAGTTTTCAATGGGAGGGACCGAACGCCAGAGCTGTATGATTGCGTATAACCAAAGTTATTAAAAAAGATCGTTTGCAAAGCCGGCATTAAATTTCCATTAAAATGCCAATAGATATATTGAAGAATATTAGGAAGCGCAAAGCCGGCAATTAATAACACTGTATGTTTTAACTTTTTGCGTGTAATCAGAAGATATAAAAGAACAGCAGCAAAGTCGAAAATTGGATGAAACTTTAGCATGAATCCAATACCAAAAAGAAGACCAGAAACAGTATAAAATGGTTTTTTTTGCAAGATTGCAAGATAACCAAGAATTGTCAGCGGAATAAACAGATTTTCTGCATTTGTAATGTTGCCTTCAAGAATAGGGAAGCCCATTAAATAGACAAATATTCCCAATCCAATAGCATGAGCAGCAGTATTTACTTTGAATTTTTTCAGAAGAAAATGGAGCCCAATCAAACTTACAATGCCAACACTCATATTAAGAAGACGGATAAAAAGGAGTCTGTTCGAAGCGTCACCTAGTCCATACAACCAATAGATAAGCATTGGTTTGTTATCCCAGAGATTAACATACAGCTGTCTCCCATTTTCAATGCCATAGGTTATTGCTGCATACACGCCTTCATCTCCATACCAATGAGGCTCATAGAGCGAGGGAATGCGTAGTATAATGAAAGCGACCAACGCAACAATGAGAAATTTCATAAAAACAATTATACCTGGAAAGATTGAAGCCTTGTTGATTGTAGTAATGTGTGTTGCTTTTTTTGTCTTTGCGACGAGGAGCATGCACAGATACGAATCACTTCATGCTTATTATTTTGATCTTGGCATTATGTATCAGGTTGTTGCAAATACTGCTCATGGGCATTTCTTAGAAATGACCGATCCTAACTATTACTTTCAAGGAAATCGACTCGGGTATCATTTTGATTTTATTTTGGCTCTTTTTGTACCCTTTTATTTGCTATTTAATGATGCACGTGTACTTTTAATAGGGCAGTCGCTCACTATTGTATTAGGTGCGTTGCCACTTTTTTTGCTCGCAAAAGGTCATCTGAAAAATAGGATAGCTGCCTTAGCCATTGCAACTTTGTACCTTTTGTATTTCCCTGTACACGCAACGATTATTGCCGACTTTCACGCGGTCGCGCTTTCAACAAGTTTTATTTTGTGGATGTGGTACGCAATAGAAAAAGGTCGCTACAAGTTGGCAATGTTAATGATTGTATTGTCTTGGATGACAAAAGAAAATGTACCACTTGTAACTGGAGCGATTGGTTTTTACTTTTACTTTAAAGGCCACAAAAAATTTGGCGGTGCGCTTTTTGCAGCTAGCGTTGCATGGTTTTTAGCGGTGTATAAAATTATCATGCCGCATTTTCGTGGCGGTGCCCATTTTGCAGAAACCTATTACACCGCCGATTTTTTCACAAATCTTCAACGATTGTTTAGCGCGGATAGTTTTCAATATGCATACGCTCTGTTATATCCGCTACTTTTCTTACCTCTTCTCGCGCCACAATTTTTACTTTTGCCTGCATTCGAGTGGCTCATCATTTTGCTTTCAGCAAACACTAATTTGCGTGAGCTCCAATATCACTACACAGCGCTGCTCACGCCATTTATTTTTATCGCATTAATCTATGGTTTTAAGAAAATTAAATCCAAAAAAATTACATTTTCATTGCTCGCAATACTGCTCTTCATGCAATGGTCTATTCTTTTTACGCGCAGCACATTGCTGCATCATTATCCCTCTGCTTCGGACACAGAACGTGTCGTTGCAGAATGGCAGAAGATATTAAAAGATCCAACAATTCCTGTTTCAACAACGGGCCATCTGGCTGCTCATTTCTCTGGTCGGCAGCATTTCTATAACTTTTTCTATGATTATGGGTTTTGGAACCAGGGCATTACAGAAGAACAAATTCGCGATCTAGCATCGCATTATGAAAAAGCAGATTATGTATTAATTAAAGAATCAGAGATAGACCCGACTGATGAGCGTGTTATGTTTTATTATTTCCACCTAAAAAATAGCAAAAAGTTCACAAAAATATTTGATAAATCCGGTATTGAAGTATATAAAAAGGTCTATAATGACGGTATATGAGTATTCACGATGAAGTCGATCCGACCATTAAAGCGTATCTTTCTTTGGTAAAGAGACCTATTGCCACAAACACACATGAAAAATATGTGCAAGAAATGTCTCCAGGTGACAAATTGGCAGATAGATTAACAGCCTTTGCTGGAAGTTGGCGCTTTATCATTATTTGTGTTGTAATCCTCATGATTTGGATAGGAACAAATATATATCTTTTATCGCGTCCATTTGATCCGTTTCCATTTATTTTGCTTAATCTTATGCTCTCGACAATTGCTGCCCTACAGGCGCCAGTTATTATGATGAGTCAAAATAGGCAAGCACACAAAGATCGTATTCGTGCAGAACATGATTATCAGGTGAATTTAAAAGCAGAAGCAGAAATTGCAGCGTTGCATAGGAAAGTTGATGAGCTGGATAAAATTTTGAGATCTTCTAAGAAGAAGGCTTAAGGTGTTTGGCTACGATCAATTTAAAGTATTCTTTCTTTTCTTCAGTTGGTCTTTCAATAATGCCTCCAAGTGATCTATATGTTTTCATGTTATAGAGGATAGGCTCAGTCGAAGTACCCTCCTTAGCATGAACGACCTCGCCTAAGAACATTGTATGATCGCCCATAGGCTCAATTTTAACCAGTTTACACTCAGCCACGAATACTGAGTCGGGCACTAAAAGCACGCCCGTTTCCTCTCCGCGCTCAAATGTAAAACCGAGTTCATTCAGAGCAGCGATTTTATCCACTTTATGCCCCGTATTATTCCCAATAATGCTTGTTATAGGGTTCTGATGTGAAGCTGTCAAGCTCACACCAAACACTTTGGTTTCTGTGATATTTTCTGCTGTTGCTTTGGATTTGTAGTTGCCAATGTGAATACTGATCATTGCAGGCTTGTAGGAGACAAGATACGTCCATTCACAAGCCATGAGATTGTCACCTAGCGAACCTCGGCTGCTGATAATGCCGACGGTTGTTGTAAAGCCTTTTGCGAGTTCACTACCTTCAATGATTTCTACCATGAATCTTCGTCTATTGTAACACATACCCTTCGCAAGCTATAATTTTTATATCCACACAATGGTGTTTATTTGCTATGAGTTTTTTATCAAACTGGTTTGGTGGTAGTGCGAAAAGAGTAGCCACAGAAAAAAGTGGAAAGGGTCCTATTCGAGCTCTTGGTGTTACTGCGCTTCGCGGAACAATTCAATTGTATTATCGCTCGGGAGAAAGAGGAGATATTGTATGTGTGGAGAGTCATAACGGGCTTAGTTTTGAAGATCCTGAGGTAGTGACGTTTTTGCCGAAGGAGCATCAGGATCTTATTGAAAATCTGCGATTTTATTCGCATGAGCGATATTCGCATGCGCAGTATAAGCTACCTGCGCAGGATCCATGGTATCCATGCGTGACAAAAGATCTGGTGGAATTCCACCTTGCTGTTGATAATTCTGCGCTCGAGCCGCTGGTTGAATTGCATGATCCCGAGCGTGATGAGAGGATTCGTTATAGTGGTGACCATAATATTTTTGCGTATGCAGTTTCAAAGGATGGAAAGCTCTGGAAAGAAGAAAAGCTTGTTTTGACAAGCAGGCGAGGTTTTTTTGATGATGGATCACTTGTGCCAGAGGTATGCTTCAAGGTAGAAGAGGGCATCATGCTTATCTACTCCTCGCGTAAAAAGAATAGCACAAGCGAGAATTTCTCTGTTGGCGCTGCTCTGTTTGATGCTGATGAGCCTTCAAAACTTTTATGGCGTTCGGAAAAGCCGATTTGGAATCAGCATGAACAATGGAAGAGTGCAAGAGTACGGCCAGTTGGTATGGTTGTTTTTAATCAGCACTTGTATATGTATGTGCAGGTTGAAGGAAAAGGCATGCACGTTGTATTGTTACCATCAGCTGCGCTGCTGGCGCACGTTCGCTATCATGCGGTTTCTCCAAAGCTCAACCGCCACAATAAAAATCCTCTTATTGCGCCATCAGCACATAATTCATGGGAAGCGTTCACGACATTTAATGCTGCTGCGCTCTATGCAGACGAGAAATTTCATATTGTTTATAGAGCGCAGGGACATGATTATGTCTCAGTTCTAGGATATGCGTCAAGCAAAGATGGGTATAGTGTAGATGAGAAGCTTGACACACCTATTTATCACCCACGCGAATACTTTGAATTCGTGGGTGAAGAGGTTGCCGCCGACCCATCTAAAGTTGCTATGAAATATATGTCCGGCGGCGGTTATGGTGGCTGCGAAGATCCCCGACTAACACTCATTGATGGCAAAGTCTATATGACCTATGTTGCCTTCGATGGCATAAATCCGCCACGTGTCGCCTTGACGTCCATCGAACTTGAAAACTTCCTGACTAAGAATTGGCAGTGGGAGCGTCCGGTATTAATATCGCCACCTGACGTTGTCGACAAGAATGCTGTTATCTTCCCGGAAAAAGTCCAAGGTAAATATGTCATCATGCATCGTATTTTCCCGGATATACTTATTGACTTTGTTGACTCATTGAATTTTGATGGTACTTCCTGGTTGGAAGGCCAGCATAAAATTATGCCCCGCCCTGATAAATGGGATAGTAGAAAAATTGGCGCGGGCCCACCGCCACTTAAAACCAAAGATGGCTGGCTTCTCATTTATCAATCTGTTGGCAATCAAGATCCAGGGAAATATAAAATTGGAGCAATGCTTCTTGACCTTGAAGATCCAACCAAAGTTCTTTACCGTAGTAATAACCCGATTCTTGAACCAGAAACCTGGTATGAAAATGAAGGCTTTAAGGCAGGCGTTGTATATCCATGTGGCGCCGTTATTAAAGACAACATTTTGTTTGTCTATTACGGTGGCGCCGATTCACATGTCTGTGTTGCCACAGCGTATCTTGATGAATTCCTTGAGCACCTCAAACGACAAGAAGAAGTAAGTTTGAAGCCTGCAATTTTGCCTCTGAGCGTGTAAGATGTACAGTAATGATACAACTGCAACGAGATAGACATAATCCATTACTTTCTCCAAATCCGCACAATGAATGGGAGTCGTATGCAGCATTTAATGGCTCTATCGTTAAAGATGAACAGGGTTATCATCTTGTCTATCGGGCAGTATCTAACAATCAAAAAGTAGGAACAACAACGTTGCAGCTTTCTACAATTGGTTATGCGAAAAGCCAAGACGGTTTTATTTTTGACGATCATCAACAACTCATTGCACCTAAAGAAGAATGGGAAACATATGGCTGCGAAGATCCGCGCATAACAAAAATTGACGATACCTATTACATTTTCTACACAGCCCTTTCTGCGTTTCCATTTGGTGCGGATAATATAAAAATTGCCGTCGCTCTCTCCAAAGATATGAAAATAATCGATGAGCGACATCTTGTCACACCATTCAATGGGAAAGCAATGACGTTGTTTCCTCGAAAAATTAACAATAAATTTGTCGTCTTTTTTACGTATCACACAGATCAACGACCTTCATATCTCGTCAAAGCAGAGCTCGATCAGATTGAGGATCTGTGGAATGATCAATTTTGGCTTTCATGGGAAGCGCATTGGCAGGACAATATTATTCCGCTCAAACGATTAAATCGTGATTTTATAGAAGTTGGTGCGCCTGCGATTGAAACGGATAAAGGATGGGTTTTCTTCTATTCGTATGTGCGCAACTATTATATTGGTGAGCCACGTCAATTTACAATTGAAGCAGTGCTTTTAGATAAAGAGAATCCTGGAAAAATTATTGGCCGCATAAATGACCCTCTTATTCTTCCCGAAGAATCATATGAAAAAGAGGGCATGGTTTCTAATATTGTCTTTCCATCTGGAGCGATTAGAGAAAATGGAGCCTTCTATGTATATTACGGTGGCGCCGATACGGTTGTATGTCGCGCAACAATTCACGAAGATGTACTTTTGCAACAATTGACAGAGAAACCTTCATTAACCCCACGATTAAAAAGATATGCAAAAAATCCAATTCTAGAGCCGCATCTTGAACATACGTGGGAATCACAAGCTGTTTTCAATCCAGCAGCATTAAACATTAATGAAAAAGTTCACATTGTATATCGTGCAATGTCGCTCGATAATACCTCGACCATGGGTTACGCATCATCCGATGATGGCTTTCAGATTACCTCTCGATCAATCCAGCCAATATTTATGCCACGTTTTGATTTTGAAGATAAAAAAGTTCCTGGTGGAAATTCTGGATGTGAAGATCCGCGACTCACTATTTTAGAAAATACAATTTATGTGACCTACACAGCGTATGACGGTATTAATGTGCCACGTGTTGCTCTGAGTTCTATTAATGTTGATGATTTTATTGCAGAACGATGGAGTTGGTCTGAATCGAAATTAATTTCTCCACCAGGAGTTGATGATAAAGACGCATGTATCTTCCCAGAAAAAGTTCATGATAAATATGTCATTTTTCATCGTATCGACGGTGTTATTGTGATTGATTATATCGATACATTGGATTTTAGTGGCGCAACGTGGTTGCGTAGTTTGGAATATATAAACATCACGGAAGAGGTATGGCATGGTTTGAAAATTGGTATTGCAACACCACCAATAAAGACCAATGAAGGTTGGTTGCTTTTGTATCATGCAATTAGTTCTGTTGATAAAAATTATCGATTGGGGGCAATGCTTTTGGAATTAGACAAGCCATCGGTGATTAAAGCGCTACTTCCTTATCCAATTTTAGAGCCCGAACCAAAATACGAAACAGAAGGTATCGTAAATAATGTCGTATTTCCTTGTGGGGCAGTGGTAAAAAATAAAGAGCTTTTTGTATATTATGGTGGTGCTGATAAAGTTGTTGGCGTTGCCACGATTAGTATGCAAGAATTATTAGATGCCTTACTTTTATACAAACGATGAGAAAAATAGGCGGTAGTGCGCGACTTGATCAATTTGTTTTAGACATAGAATTTCTTTTAATTTCTGTTGTTCAAGGTGTTGCACTTTCTGCGCTTGCTGCAGCGGCGATTGGGCCAATCACAACATTGCAGTATCAATACTGGCCCTATATTATTTCTGCATTTCTTGTCATATTTATTTTTTGGTCGCAAGCGATTATTCATGCGCTTTCATTTATTGATTGGCCATTGGATCTAGCGCATAACCTTTTCTATTTTCTTGCAAGTTTTGTACAAGTTATTGCGTTTAGTCAAATTACGAATCCGAATGAATGGTTTGTTGGCATGACGGTATTATTTGCGGTAGCCTTTCTACTTTACATTGTTGATTACAAAATTATTCTGAATCGCAAAAAGGAATTTGTAGATGAAAATGAAAAAGCATTGTATAAGCATCTGAAAAAACAACATGAATTGGATATGTATATTACTGTTCCTGTTGGATTTATTGTGAATGCCGTTTCGGCATATCTAATTTTTACTGGAAAAGTTCCACATCTATATTTAATTAGTCTTCAATTATTTTTTCAAGGAATCGTACTTTACGAAACAATTCAATCATTCAAAAAAAGATCAGGACTTATCGAAAGTGTACATCGTGTATAAGATTTGGATTCGAAGGCACTGCAATTTCTTCTTCTGAAAGTTCATATTTTTCAATAATATAGTTGCCAAATTTATTTGTGGACACCGGTTTTTTTGAAATGCCAACTTCACTTTTTTTCCACCACGTCATATCTTGAACAATATTATTTTTCACCGGTGGATCAATGATAAGAAAAGTAGTCTTCTTTTTTTCAAAAGGAAACGCCTTATGAGAAGATTGTTTTTGCATGTAATCCATTGCATATCGTGGAGAATAGCCAAAAAGTTCAGGGGTAAAAATGTAGTAGCCAAAATCTTGATTGGTACTAGCAAAAATATTGTGAGCCATTGCCTTATTGACAATCCATCCACCATTTTGAGGATTTTGCATAATATCGTTTGCGTCAATAATGCCCAACGCAATATGCCAAAAAATGAGAAGCGAAATAAGCGCAAGCCAGGTATTTTTTTCCATGGCATTTTTCAAAGATGCGAGGAGCAAAAAAACAAGCGGCACAAATGGCCATGCATAATAACTCTGGAGTTTGCCTTTAAATAAATATGCGATGACCCAAAAGCCAATGTACAGATAAAGGAAAAGATTTAACTCCTTATTACTTTTGTATTTGTACGCTAGCAAAATAATGAGCAAAAGCACCAAACCAGAAATCCATTCATATGGATGTGGCATTCTTGTTATGACAACGCCGGTGGCAACTGCCCGAAAGTATTCCATTATTTGCTGTGCAAAAGTTAGGTCTGATGCTTTCGCAGTATGCAAGTAGGCAAGTACTGAGCGGATCTGCAGAAAATTATTGCGCAATTCAAAAAGTATATGAGTTGCGAGCGGAATAAGAATGATGAAATATGAAGAAAGCTGTATATATAATTGATTCTGAAAGATAATGCGCGATGTTAAGAAAAGTGAAAGTATCAACATTGGAATACCGAAGGCAAGTTGGAATTGGATAAGAAGACCTATTAAAAAATACGTGAGCAAAAGATACAGATTTTTTTTGGTGCGGATATAAGAAAGCAGCGTATAGAAAAAAAATGGTGCAATCATAACTGCACCGTAAGGATTATATAATCCGCGGTTTACATCGTAAGAAATTGTTGAAAAAAGTGCGGCGGCGGCAAGGCCTTCAGTTTTGCCATATAATTTTTTGCCTACCCAATAGATGGAGCATATGGTTATTATTGAAAGGAGGATCCAAAACCATCCGACGACAACTGGGTTGCCGCCGCCAACATAATATGCTGGCGCGTTGAGATACATCCAGAGCGGCCCGTGGAAAAGGCCATCAATGCCGGCCGCTCGGGGGCCGATAAGACTAAAGTCGCCTTTATCAACAAGTTCTTGCAGAAGTAAAAAGTCGCGCGCAATATCAACATGAAAGGTAATGTTGCCGTATAAAACCGATGTTGCGCTAAGAATAATGCCAAGAATTATTGCCGCAAGAAAGAATTTGTTGAGGGTAGGCATGTATCGATTATACAATACAGCGTATCGTATAGGTTTCTGTGCGCGTTTCGCCGGGCTGCATTATTGGCGCACTGCCAACTTTTGCCCACCACGGCTCAACACAGATATGATCTTCAGCATTTTCAGCCCACACAACTGTTTCGATTGGCGTAGGGTGGGCTTCTATCATAAATGCTTTTCCCTCTATTTGCATGCGTATTTCTGACATGCCGTCCAAGTGGTAGCTTTTTCCATTTTCAAGTGGAAACACGTCGATATCTTTAAAGGTTGCGGTCGGAGGAAAATAAGTATGCAAGCCTGTGCCGACCGCAACGGCGTTATTCGATGTATTTTTTGTGGTTCGTGTTATCGAAAAAGTATATAGATCTTGAAATGCGAATACCAATGTTGCCTCGCCGATCAACGGATGATCCTTACCCTCATATTCTCGGCGAAATGTTACTGATAGATCGCTTTTTTCCACAATCTTCCATTCAGTTATTCGATCTGTACCATGCTGTGGCATCGTTGGCGCTA
Source organism: uncultured Gammaproteobacteria bacterium (assembly GCA_965230965.1). GTDB lineage: Bacteria > Patescibacteriota > Microgenomatia > UBA1406 > HO2-37-13b > OLB23. Next base: position 325,220 of record OZ246401.1, on the reverse strand, counting down.
CCTTTTCCCATATACCCGTATTTGCATCTACTAGAGGTCCCAAAATAGGAATGCCACTTCTCTTTGCATTGTCTCCCTCATCTCTACGAACTATTGATACACCGTTCAGAATAAGTTGTGTAACCCGTGCTCCAAATTCTTCAATATGTGCGATGTCGATCCCATTATTTATCGTAACCATAGCTCAATTATAAGCTTTCTTACGTAATATTTACACAAATCCACACAGAGTTCATACCGATTTATTACATACTGAGGTTATTACAATTTACTACTAATAAAAGCTTATGGTACATACACATATTCACGAAAAACTTGTCACAACTGACGACGACGTGGTCGCCGAAGTACCAGTTGAACATCCAGTAAAAGTGTATCAACAGAAAAAAGCAATTTTCCGTGCATATCAAGTAATTTGGTACGTGCTGGGAGTTGTTGAAATTCTTCTTGCCTTTCGCATACTTCTAAAAATGATTGGAGCGAATCCAAGAAGTCCTTTTGTCGATTTTATCTATTTTCTTAGCGCACCGTTTGCAGTTCCGTTCCAAGGTGTATTAGCTACAACTGCATCAACAGGATCGGTTCTCGAATGGTCAACGTTTGTTGCGATGCTGGTATATCTCATCGTAGCGATGGGAATAGTAGAACTTATGAAATTCGTAAAACCGACAACCCCAGAAGAGGTCGAGAATAATGTCGACGCAGTATAAGTTATTAGTTTTGCAATATAGAGGGGGTGAATATTATGGCAGATACAATACACACAGTGGATTCAGGAGGAAATAGTATGGGGTTCTTTATGGGGATTATTATTCTTATCCTTTTTGTACTATTTATCATGTATTACGGTTTACCTATGATGCGTGGTAGTACTTCAGGGGGTCAGATAAATATACCAATTCCAGATAAGATTGATGTGAACGTTAACCAACCAGCAAAGTAGTCGATTAAGACAGGCGGCGTTTATCTACTTGAAGATTGTAGAGCTGAGAGAAGACGCTGTCTGTTCTTTTTATAAGATCTTCATATGTACCTTTTTCAATAATACTTCCTTCTTTGAATACGTAAATAGTTTCAACATTTTTTAGAGTACTTACTCTATGTGCGATAAAAATTAATGTTTTTTTTGTCAATTCTTGTTCTAAAGCTTTTTGAATTTTTTCCTCGGTTCTCGAATCTAGCGATGACGTTGCCTCATCAAAAATAATAATTTCAGGGTCGCGGCATATTGCACGAGCTATACCGACACGTTGACGTTCGCCTCCAGATAAATGGTAACCCTTTTCTCCAATTGGTGTTATTAAACCTTGAGGAAGTTTCTTTACTACTTCTTCTAGTTGTGCAACCTTAATTGCTTTTTCTAATAATTCTTTATCAACTTTCCGTAAAAGCGTAATATTTTCTTCAAGTGTCATATTAAACATTTCTGAATCTTGAAGAACTATGGCAATATGTTTGCTTAGTTCTTCATGAGAAATATCGCTGAAATTTCTTGAGCCAATTTTATAGGTGCCAGATGTCAGAGGATATAGTCCAACTAGAATTTTACTTAGGGTTGATTTTCCACTTCCTGTTTTTCCTACTATGCCAATTTTTTGATATCTATTTATTGACAAGTCAATATTTGTGAGGGCAGTATTGGTATTGTTTTTGACATGTGCGTATACAAAGTTCGCTTTTTCAAGTGAAATGTTTTTCCAATCCGCAGGGAAATTTTCGGTTCCCGTTTTTTTGATATCTTGTGCCCAAAAAATAGACATCATTCTTCCAATACCTGATTTTGCTTCTAGGATTTTTTCATAATTAGAGAGAATTTCTGAAGTACGATTTGTCATTTGGACTAAATAGCTATTAATAATAACGATTGATCCAGCGGTCAGTAACCCATTAACAACATCAAGTCCTGAAAGTAGCAAAAAAATTCCCATCACGAAGGCGTTATATACCTGATATACCTGCCATTGCTGAATTGATACCCGTCGTATACTATATTCAAATTCTTTTTTAATGTGTTCTTGCTTTGCTATGTGTTCGCCAAACTTTTTCTGAGCACCAGTTGATTTAATAGTCAGAATATTTCCAATCCCTTCAACATTTGCTCCACTTGCGTTTTCCATTGCCTTGTTAAGCTCCTCATTTAGATATTGAATGCGATTGTAAAAGTACCTAAGAATGAGAAAAAAACCAATATTGTATAGAAAATATAATGAAATATAAAAAGGTCTAATAAAAACCAGGAGAACTGTTGTATAGACCAGACCAATAATCGTTGGATATATGGTGTTACTGAAAAAGTAGCTAATTGTCCACAGATCACCAATGCCTTTTTGAAGTCGTTGATATTTGTTTCCTGTGAGTTCTTTGTCGTGCCATGCAAGGGAAAGATCCATAAGTCGCTCAAAGCCTTTGACACGGACATCATACGATATATCGCTCTGTACATCACCCATACTTTGTTTTAGTTGCAAGCGAATGAAAGCGGCAAATGATGTAAGAATAGAGCCAGCTATGACAAGAATGTAGAAAGGTTGGATGGATTCACCTGCTTTGTATGTACTTAAGAAATCAACTGTCTTACCTATTATGTATGGTGGTAAAGCTCCAAATCCAAGAATTAGAAATAAAATGAATGAAAGCGTGAGATATGTTCGCTTTCGCTCGCCTAGTAAATAGAGCACTGCTTTTCCAAATTCAATCCAATTCATACTGTATTCTACCTCTTTTATTTTCTATGCGGATATCATATAACTTATGTATAATAGCTCACGACATCAGATGAAGACTCTCTCTTTAAAAACAGTAAAAGAGGCGACTAAATTTTGGAGAAAAGATTTTGCTGCAGCATTATCCGTTTCTTTCATAGCTATTCCCCAAGCATTGGCATATGCAGCAATGGCCGGATTACCACCTTATATAGGTTTATATGCAACATCAGTTCCTACTTTTATCGCCGCGCTGCTAGGAACCTCAAGAGTTCTATCAACTGGTCCTGTAGCGATAATTTCGCTTTTGACAGCAGCTTCAATAGCGCAATATGGTTCCGATCCATCACAACTTATAGTTGCTGCAGTGATGCTCTCAGTGATGGTCGGGCTTATTCAGATTGTCTTAGGCCTAGCAAAAGTAGGCTCTTTCATAAATTTTATTGCTCACCCTGTTTTGTCAGGTTTTACAACAGCGGCTGCATTTATTATCTGGTTTTCGCAGGTCCCAAAACTCCTTGGCGTATCAGTTTCTGATCAGCCGCATTTTTATCAAGTTTTTCTAGAGACTCTAGAAAAACTTCCTTCATTACATCCAGCGAGTGCATTTATTGGTATAAGTTCAATTCTATTGTTATTTCTTCTTAAGAAGTTTGCACCAAAAGTTCCTGCTGCACTCATTGTTGTCATTATCGGCACATATATTAGCATGGTCATGCACTATGGTGGTCCAATTGTTGGTGACGTGCCAAGAGGTTTTGCTCTTTTTGATTTTAGAACTATATCAGGTATTAACCCCACCTCGCTTTTTACGAATGCGCTTATTATTGCGATTGTTGGTTTTGTGAGCGGTATTTCAATCATTAAACAGCTTGCTGTGCAAACACGCGACAAGGTTAATCCAAACAAGGAGCTTCTTGCTCAAGGGTTTGCTAATATTTCATCAGGACTTGTCGGCGCATATCCGATTGCAGGTTCTGTTTCTCGAACAGCTCTAAACCTTAGTGCTGGTGCACAAACGCGATTAGCATCCATATTTCTTGGCTTGATTAGTGTGCTCGTTATGATTTTTTTCACACCCTATTTATATCATCTTACTTATGCATCGCTTGCTGCCATTATCATGGTTGCGGTCTTTGATCTTATTGATATAAAAGAAATTTACCGTCTTTTGAGAACCCAAATGCGCGATGGTCTTGTCGCCCTCGTGACACTCGTTGCGACATTATTTTTTGCACCGCATCTTGATATTGGCATTATGGTAGGTATTGTTGCGTCAGTTCTCGCTCATTTACATCGCTCTGCAAATCCACACCTTGAAATCTTTTTTTGTCATGATGTAGATTATCTTCATTCTCACCATTACCATCTAAAAACGTATCCATCGAATGAAAAAGTTCTTGGTGTATCGATTCATTCAAGCCTTTCATTTGCAAATGCATCACTCATTTATGAACGCATTATGGGAGAAGTAGAGAAGTATGTGAGAAAGCCAAAGTATGTTATGCTCATTGCTAATTCGATTGGCGGTATTGATGCGTCTGCAGAGAAAGTTCTACTAGACATGCATGCTGACTTAAAGGAGAAAAAAATACAACTTTTGTTTGCTGGTCTCAAACCACATGTAGAAGACTCATTGAAGAAAACCAATTTTTACGACTTCTTAGGAGGATCAAATATATATCCAGAAATAAACCTTGCCTTGAAAGCTATCCACGATAGAGAAGTAAACGGGAAGTAACTCTTATTGGCACGCTGGAATTCTATGATATGTACATTGAGTAGGGCAGATCCTTTTTGCTTGTTCGAGACATGTTTTATCCGTCCAACCGCCACCAGTCTTTTGTGGATAATAGATAAGATGTCCACAGGTGACTTTACATGTTTGTTTTGAACCATCAGGACCCACTACTCTACCCTCAGCTGTTCCAGTTGTTTTACAACATGGTGGGGTTGGTGTGGGTGATGCAAGCGGTGTGACCGTTGGGATAGGCGTGTCACTTGGTGCTGGAGGTTGGCCACCTCCAGAAGATCCACCAGAGGCACATTGCATGCACAGTGCTTTTGCTTTTGCTGCACAATCATTCCAGTCGCATTGGACTTGTTTACTTGGATCAAATGGCGAGTAGCTTCCTTTACAGGTAGTCTTAACTTCTTTTGCAGGACATCCGCATCCATTGTTACATATGTATGTTGCCTCACAGGTACCAGAGTTTTCGTTTGGCGGTGTGCCGCCTTGAAATGAAAAGCTTTTATAGTATGCACTACAAGCTAACGGCTCAGATTGACCTGTTGAACTATCATACGAAGTTCCGCGATTTCCACTTTGTTGACCTTCACCTTCACTGATCTGGTTATTGTTATTACTAATCGTATATTCACTTGCACGTGAGCGGTAATCCATTGCTTCTTCATTTGAAACTTGCTGTGATAAGGTGATCATAAGGTACACAACAACTCCGAGGAAGAAAACTATTGCCCAAATTGCGATGCGAGTGTGTTTTAAATATTGATGAGCTCTTTCTATCGGATCCATGTACTCAATATATAGCAAGCAAAATGTAGTTTGCAAGGGTTTTCTATTCCCAACCGAATTCTGAGTAGAATTTTTTGTTGTGGATATGCTCCAAAGCTGTTTTTATATATGGAATGGTATTTTCAGGAAGCTTATCAAGTGGAAACCAGCTCAAGTCATCGCATCTGTCAGGTTCGGTATTTGTAGGTTCAGATGGCCAGTCTTTTACAATATAGAAAAAATCGATTCGTATGTCGCTACTCTTTCGATGCATGATATGAGTAATGGCAATATGATTTTCTTGAAGTTCCAAACCAAGTTCTTCTTTCATTTCACGAAGTGTACCTTTTGTGATAGGTTCATTATCTTCAATATGCCCAGAAGGTAGTCCATAGTAGCCATCCATGTATCCAGTATTACATCGGCGGGCTAGAAGAACTTTGTTATCTTGTATGAATACGCCGTAGCCAGCAGCGACCATTTTGAATCGATCCATGCGAGTAGTATATCAGAGAAGCTTCAAGCAGTTTTATCATACTCGACGATAAAATCTGCCATATCAGTTGCTAATTGAACTCCTCGATCACGACCCTCAGCGGTTCTGAAATCATGGTGAATTTCTACTTGCATACAATCTATGGCTGGAACAGCTAAAGAAACCTGATGGGTTAATGTATGTACAGGTTCAGCTGTGAAGAGTTCGCCTTCACGTGGTTCTTCTTCGGGTACATATACGTTATATCCACGTTCTGACATAAATGCTCCAAAAAGTCGATCAACATCAGATTTGACACTTGCTCTATGCATGGTGCCAAGTATGAGGTCATACTCACCGAAGAATGGTTGATTGCTAAATCCATGCAAATCTAAGAAGAGTGGTCGTTGAGCAGATGCGTCATGATGTTCAGCTATCTCAGCGACTCTATCTATGACTTGGCCATCATAATAAGGTGACGTTGCCCACCTGCGATTTCTTTTTATCTCGTCAACGATTAATGAAGGCCGTTGACCAGTCGTACCTTCTATACCGTCACATATGTCGCTAGCTATATAACGAACGTTCCTGTCGCCCGGAATGCCACCACGCAATCGCATAATTCTTTGGCCAGCAACTGTGACTTTTCTTCCATCGTGTGGCACAGAAAGCAAGACTGGCATTGTGCCAGGTATATATATTTCTCTACTCAACACAGGTTGAACTAGATGGGGGCGTGTTTCTGACATGGTGAGGCAGAAATTATAGCATTTTTAGTATAAAAACCTATATAATACAGAAATATGGCTAATGTTGATGGAAAAATTCCTTACGACAAAAGTATTATTATCTCCACAGAAATCTCTCTCGATCAGCTCAAAAAGCTTGTTGATGAAACCAAAGATGTAAAAGGAATAGGTGGTTATAAAGTTGGTATGCAACTTGGTTTGACAGAAACGTTAGCAAAGACTGTTGCGACAATCAAAGAAAGAACTGAACTACCTGTCATTTTTGACTATCAAAAAGCTGGAAATGATATTCCCGATATGGGCAAGATTTTTGCCACGATCTGCAAGGATGCACAGGTTGACTCGGCAATACTTTTTCCGTTTGCTGGCGCGGCAACGGTACGCCAATGGATAAAGGAGCTCCAAGACAAGGGAGTAAATGTTATGGTTGGAGCTCATATGACGCATCCAGAATTTTTATGGAGCGAGGGCGGCATTATTCATGACGATGGCCCGGCACGGGTTTTTGAGATGGCCGCGCAAGCGGGCGTCAAAGATTTTGTCGTGCCGGGAACAAAGCTCGACTTTGTCGAGAAATACAAGAAACTCCTTGATGGGTTGGTCGGCGAGGGTACATATTCGTTATATTCGCCGGGCTTTGTCGCACAAGGAGGCAGTATTGCAGATATGGATAAAGTTGCGGGTAATAATTGGCATGCGATTGTTGGGCGTGGTATATATGCCGCCGAAGATATGCGTACAGCTGCTGAAGAACTTACCCGTGCATTAGGTTATTAAGTTTTTATTGATTTATGGAACATCCTGAAGGACTTACAGAAGCGCAAGAAAAACTTGCAGATTTACTTTTAACAACAAAGACACATGCAAAAGTTCGCCGCCGCAGCGGCGAGCCAGGAAATTGGACATTCACACAAATTGAAAGAGACACAAGTCCCATTGATTTTGCTCAAGAAGGCGAATTTGCAATAAAAGTTCATGACATTGATCCTGATGCTCCGCTTTCACCAATTTATGTTAATTTGCGCAATCTGCCAGACACACTATTAGACCAGATTGCACTGGCGATGGCCGAGATTCCAGAAACAAATAGGCCAGCATTTTGCGTGGGTATTCCAAAAGCCGGCGAACCAATTGGACTAGCTTATTCTAAAGCCACTGGCATTCCACATGTACAAATTCTTGCAAAAGAGGAAAACGAAGAAACACGAAAAATTGTGCTCGATCCAGAACATAAAGATATAAAGGGTCCTGTGCGCATTATTGACGATCTGATTACGCATGGACACACAAAAATAGAGACTGTTGAAGCAATTCGTTCGGCAGGGCTGGAAATCAGCGATTTAACGGTTTTAATGGATAGAGAACAAGGTGGGAAAGCTGATTTAGCAGCCATTGGTGTTGAATTACGCTCAGTATTTACTCTCAAACAGCTACTCAACTACTATCATCGTGTCGGCCATATTGATGAAGAGCGCTACACGACAATAATGAACTATTTAAATAGCTGATTTCACAAGCTGATTTTCAAGATATTATGGGCTCAAGAGATTTTGTATGCTCTCACAGGTGTTACATCATATATTATGTAAGTCACCCAACGAATGTCAAAGAAGTTCGCATCCTATAGTTTAGTTGTGTATTGTAATAGTTTGCTGTATAATGTTACTAGTTAATCGAGATACATTCACTGCACTTCATACCTGCTTTAGTTTGTCTCTCACCTTTTTTAAATTATGCATAACTCAAACAGGCCCTTTGCTGGGCGAAATCGATCTAGTAGTGGCGGAAATCGCGAAGGTAATTTTAGAGCTCGCCGTCCTATGATGACGCGAGAACAAAAAAACTTCCAACCGTCAATGTTTATTAAGAAGGCGGAAGAACAAAAGCAAGACGAAGCGTATCAACCACAACATGTGTGGGCAGATTTTGCAGTTGCTGATCAGATTAAGCGCAATATTGCAGCGCGCGGCTACGTAACGCCCACGCCTATTCAAGATCAAATAATCCCTCATTTATTGCAAGGCAAAGATGTTATTGGTCTAGCACACACCGGAACAGGTAAAACTGCGGCTTTTCTTATTCCATTAATTGATAAAATCAGCCGCGACAACAGACAAAAAGTCTTAATTATTGCGCCAACCCGCGAGTTGGCGGTTCAAATTCAAGAGGAGCACCGACTTTTCGCTGCTCAAATGAATCAAACCTCGGTGCTCTGCATTGGCGGCGTCAATATTAAGGCACAGGTTGATCGTGTCCGCCGCATCCATCATTTCGTGATTGGTACGCCGGGCCGTATTATCGACCTTGAAAAGCGCGGCGTTCTTCGTCTTTCTGACTACCGCTCAGTTGTCCTTGACGAAGTTGATCAGATGTTCGATATGGGATTCATCCATGCAATGAAATATATTATTGCAAAGCTCCCGCAAGAACGTCATTCGCTCTTTTTCTCAGCAACAATGCCAGATAGCATTCGAGAAATCAGTTCAGCATTTTTGAAGGATCCGGTAACTGTTTCCCTAAAAACATCGAGTGCTACTTCTGCCAATGTTCATCAGGACGTTATAAAGCTGAATGGTCGCAATAAAATTGATGTATTGCACGATCTTCTTATTAAAGATGACTTTAAAAAAGTACTTTTATTCGGTCGTACAAAACACGGCATGAATAAACTTGAGAAGATTCTTATTGATAGAGGTTTTAAAACAGCCGCTATTCACGGTAATAAATCACAAGCGCAGCGTCAAAAAGCTCTGGATATGTTTAAGCAAAATCGTATTCAAATTCTTTTGGCAACAGACGTCGCTTCAAGAGGCTTGGACATAGACAACGTTTCGCACGTTATTAACTATGATCTTCCACAATCCTACGAGGATTATGTGCATAGAATCGGAAGAACAGGACGCGCAAATAAAACTGGCTTCGCGTTAACCTTCATGGATTGATAAAGATGTTTAATCTTTCCAAGGTGTCATGAGCTGAAAGTAGTTGCCGTCAGGATCTGCTAAAGTAGCAATCCATGCGCCGCTCATTTCATAAGGTTCTTTTACGACAGTGGCACCAAGTGCTTTTATGCGCTCAAACTCGTCTTTCACTTCATTCGTTTCAAAGTTAAACATTATGCGCGCAGGTTCTTTTGCCATTCCTGTAGTTTCTGAATGTTCACCAATTGTAATAAAACAACTGCCTACTGACCATCCCCAGTACTTATCTTCTTGCATATCAGCAGGTTTTTGAAAAACCTTTTCGTAAAAATCGGCCATAACTTGGGTTTGCATGGTTCCCACCATGATTGAGTTTAAATTTAGCATATCTATTATTATACAGAATCCTAGTTATAAAGTATGAGAAAGCTTGAGTTGTCTAAAAAATGAAAATATTGTACGATTTTGTTAGGAAGGGGGTATTTATATGAACTATACAAAAAAACTAATAGCATATTCTCTTGTTACGACATTGGTTTTATGGCTATCAAATTATTTTTTTCCAGCACTTTTTGTCTTTGGAAGAGGACAAATTGGTTATTGGCAAGCTATTTTAACTACCGCATTTGGACTTACTCTTGCCATTACGATGTTAGATATATTGGTATACGATTTTAAGGTGAAGTTAAGTGCTGAAAAATATATTGTTGCCGAACTTTTTGTAAATGTTGTGTCTTTATATCTATTAGCACATACTTTGTTACAAAATTCGGTTGGTGTAGGTATTAAATCTTTTTGGGTAGCTATTTTGGTTGGTGTTGGTATAAGCGTTGCACAGTATGTGGTAAAACAATTTGTGGATCACAGACTCATCGCATAAATTGGAGAGGCAATATTATTCAATTATAAAGAATAATGTTGGTGGTGTTTTTGTGTTTAATTGAATTAATGCAGCATTTACCCGAAATGTATCCGAACTCATGCTGCACAAATCCCTACAGTATCAAGTATTAATAATTCTTTCGGTTTCCACCAAATCGATTATTATCTCTTCTGAAACCGTCTTTATTCTCGCGTGGTTTTGCAAGATTAACCATTATGTTTCTTCCTTCGATTTCTCTTCCGTCCATTTCTAATGCTTTTTGAGCATCAGCTTCATTGACGAATGTTACGAAACCAAATCCTTTTGAACGTCCTGTATCTCTATCAGTAATGATAATAGCTTCAGTAATTTCGCCGAATTCAGCAAAAAGTTCTTTAAGAGCTTCATTGGTCAAAGACCAAGGAATACCTCCAATGAAAAGTTTGTTTTTTGTGTCATTGTTTGTGTCCATGTGTATTCACCTACTTTCTATATGGGTAATGAATAACCTCTCTGAGGCTTTATATAGTTGAAGAATATAAAGGGGGAGACTGTAGTAAGTATAACACATAGTAGCTTAAAAAGGCTTAGTGAGTGTTTTCCTAGTTTTTAGTAAGGAATACAGAGCCAGCAAAGCGATTGAAATTATTGATAATAAAGCTCCATATCTAATCGAATTTGGATTGTACACAAATCGTACTTCTGAATCACCACCTGGCACATATACCCCTCTGAAACCCCAATTTGTGCGCAAGATTTCTACTTCTTTTCCATTTATTAACGCCTTCCACCCTGGATAATATGTATCCGTGAGAACAAGAAGTGCTTTTTCATCAGAAATAACAGAGAAGTCCATTTCTTGAGGACTGATTTTTTTGTTTGTTACCTTGCCACTACCCGATGCTTGTTGTCCTTCGCCAGCAAATGAAATATATGCTGATCGCGAAGCAATGAACTCATCAGATGTTACACCTTTAAATATCTTATCTTTTTCATCTTCACGAATGACATCATAAACAAGATATGCCCTGGGCAATGCGTTTCTATATTTATAAATCTGATATAAATTTTCTTCCCACACTAATTCAAAATTTTCATCAAACAATTTTTGCTTTCCACCATTTTTATCGACCCAACTGTTTCTGAAATTATTTTCTCGGTCTGGATAATATGCCACAGAGAAAAGATTGAGAATTTTTTGTTTATTTGGTCCATCAGGAAATTGCATTGAGCCACGATCTGTTGGAACAGATCCCAATATATTGCCTTGCATTGCAAGCTCTCCTACATATTGGTTATAGAGTGGATCATTACCCCCAGCAGCAGGAATTTGAAATCGTACATTTGCGTTTGTTGGTAAATAATCAAAATAGCGTAAACCATCATTCAATGTTATCTTGTGCAATTCTTTTATGACCGGATGCTCAGGATAGAAAAATTCTTTTGGTGAAAATGGTGTGTATTTATTACCAAAGCGAAGAAGCTCAATGCTCGTTAATAGGAGAATCGCAATTCCCATGAGGAGTTGTGGTTGAAGTTTTCTTTCTTTGTGTTGTTTATAGATTACATGGCCGGCAAAAATAGTCATAGTGAGGGCCACAATAAAACCACTTGGCAAAATACTGTTGCGCAAAATAATCGATATATTCTCTTTAAATAATGTCGGCACCATATGGGTAATAATAAGAAGCCAGTAGATGCCAAGAATTGTTATTGTTGCGCCAAAGAAGTGGAGATTTTTTTTATAATTTTTTGCTTGAAGATCTTGTAATAATGTTGTGAGTCCAAAGCAGCTGAGAATAAGCGCGCCAAAAATATAGATTGATGAGAAGCGCGCAAATGTGCTCGATGAAATAATTGGAATTTTTAAAAGATAGAGCACATAAGAAATAGAATTTTCAGTAGAAAGAATAAACGCAGTTAGCGTAATGACAAAGGCCGAAACATAGATGCGATTTTTTTTCTGAAAATTCACCAAGCCATACAGAAATAATAAAAATGGTATCGTACCAAAATAAATTGCTGATTCAGCATAGTTAATCTTTCCCCACCAATTTCGGGTTACAGGATGTCCAAAAAAATCGGGGAATATTGCCTGAATGTATGATGTGAATGCTAGTGCTTCTGATCTATAAAATGATACTGGTGTCACTGATCCGCGAACACTTTGCATATACGCTTCATATGCCGGTAATAATGCAATTGCTGATAAACCAAAACTAAAAATCAGCGATAAGAAAAATATTTGGAGAGTTTTATACTTCTTGGAAAACATAATGTCGCATAAAACCCACAATGAATATGTGAGATACACAAATAATGTTGTTTGTATATGTCCAGCAAAAGATGAAAGTGTTAAGCCAAGAATAATGCCAATAAAGAAGCGATTTTTTTTGCTTTCTTGAAATTCCTCAAAGCACCACAATACAAAAGGAATCCATATATATGCATGACCAATTGTTGCTAATGTTAACCATACAATAATGTATGCAGAAAAACTAAAACTTACTGCACCAAAAACAGAAATAATTTTTCTAAAACCAATTTTCTGCAAAAACAAATACATAAAAATATATGCGAGAACAATTTGAGCAAGTGTATAGAGGTTGTATGCAATTGGATAGGACGTAACAAAGTACAAAAAATTTAATGGGTACAGAACAGCAGCTTGAATATTTCCTATCAATGAGGTTCCGTTAAGCACATATGGATTCCAGAAAGGCAGAGTGCCTTGTTTAATAGCATCAATTACATAAAGCTTTATAGGTAAAATAACGCCTACACTATCTGAGACGAGATGATTCTTAAAATGTAAGGCGGCATTTGCAATATCTGCATTGGGCCATTCCATGTTTTTCCATGGATATAAAAATCCTACCTCAAAATCAAAGCCTCCTAAAATATATCCTTTTGTGAAGATTTCGCGACAAAATAAAAGAAGCATTCCTAAAAGAAATGCATATGGTAAGAACTTTTTATATTTTGCCAACATTTAAAAGAATAAGAAATGCTATAAATGGCACCATCTGTAATACTACCATCTGTGCTTCGGAATTGGTTGCGACATTAGAAAATCTTTGCAGCAATAAATTAAGAAGCTTTGCAGGATGTGTAAGTAATTCTTTTTTATTCGTCTGATTTACAGAATGGAGAACAACTCCGTTATCAATATTAAGATATACATTTTCCTTAGATTGTGTGTTTGCTAATGCAAGTCGCACATCAAACTCTTTATCTTTTGCCTGTTCGATCAGTGGAAAACCAAAGGGATGTGTTTTGCTGTCACCAATTTCATTTGGTTTATAAGTTGATGTTGCATACCATTCTTTTGCACCACTTTCTTTTATTTGAAATATTAATTCTTGTGGTGGCTCATCAGATGTGTTCTTTTTCTCTGACATAAATTCATATGTTAAATGTGCAGTTACTATTCCCAATTTATCTTCTGGGCTTTTTATCTTCATAAGAATTTCTGGTTGTTGATCTAGAGATATTTTTTGTGTTTGTGCATCAAAAATTGGCGAAGTGATGACATCTTTATTATGTGTTTTATCAAACGAAAGTACATTAAAACTTGATTGATATGCAAAGAAAATCCCAGCCATCATAAATATGATTAAAAGAAGAGAGAGACGATTAAATGTAAGGTTGTGTGAAGGTGCGATCTCTGCATCAGCATTTTTTGTCTTTATAAAATATGGCTTTTCAAGAAGACGGTAGAGAATCGTAGCCATGAGAATTGACAAGCCAACAGCTAAAGTAAGGAATATAAGATTGCTTACTAGGCTATCTGGACGAAATAATATGTGTAGCGTATCAACAATTCCAGTATGTGATAGATATATAGAATAACTGATAGTGCCGAGAAAAATAAGATATTTTGAGCTTAAAAAGCGACCCAATGTATTCTTTTCATGCAATATTGACGCTACAACAAACGTAAGTGGGAATGCCCACAACATAACAATCCAGTTATAAAGTTGTCCAGACGCACTAACAAGTGAAAGTCGCATTAGGACAATAATTGCAAAAAGTGTTATTGGGTGAGCAATGAATCCTACAGAATCGATGAAATTTTTTAGTGTGGGACTATTTCTATGTGACAAATGACCCAGTGCTACGCCAGTGGCAAAGTAAATAAAAAATGGGAATTTTAACATATGAAATCGCATTATATTTTCAGAAATTAATGTAAGTCCTGCAAAAAGCGGGAGAAGACTCAGAAGAAACAAAATCTGCAGTGGCCTTTTTTGTTTAGATACTACATTAACAAAAGGCACATAAATAATCGGATAAAGACAATAAAAAAGAACTTCGCAAACTAACGTCCAATAGACGCCATCGAGCATCGGGACATAATCGCCAAACGGAAGCGTAAGAGTTGCGTTGACAAGCCATATTGCTCCTTCACGCAGGTATGAAGGGATTAATTGATTAAATACAATTGCTGGCTGGCGCATGATAATCAGTGCATATATGCCAGCCGCTATAACTTGTAAGCCTAAAAATCCAATAAAAAGAGATCGCGATAATATGGGCTTATTAATTTTCTTTATCCCATAGACCCAGATAATATGGGTTGATACAGCTGCTAACAAAACAATACCAATTCTCACTATCGGTGCTAATCCAGGAAAGACTCGATACATTGACATAACAAATGTCATAGTAAGGAAAAGTGGAAAGATCCTCGTGTATCTTTTTTGCAGAAAGGCAAGATTATTTTTTGGTTGTGGGTAAATGAATGCCATTAAATAACCCGACAGAATAAAAAGAAACGCGACGCCCACATTAAGTCCGCTTGAAAAAAATGACGCAACAACAGGCTTTAAGAAATGTGGAAAGGAGTTGGTTATAAAAGTGGAATCAATGTGATTAAGAAGCACCAGAATAATTGCGATGCCGCGCAAGCCGTCAAGACTATCTAACCGTTTTCTTTCGGTAGTTTCCATGTGTGTGCGATCTTATTATTCTTTTGGTTTGTCGTAATTAACTATCCAATGCACACTGAACTTATCGTCTGTTTTTCCATTGAGGTTTAAATATTCATTACCTGATGCCATGATGTTGAATTAATTATTATGTATGAAAACTATCTTACCATATAGAGCGCAGATTTATGACAATATAATGGCTGCGTATCTTTGTATAGCTTTAACAACACTGTCTTTCTATTTTTGTCAATACACCTCAAATTTTCTTATAACATTCTTACATGGTTTTTATTGGTTTTTTGTATGCGAACTTTATGATGAACCTAATTAGCAATTCAATACAAAACAAAGTGGAAGGAGGTGAATAACATGTTAGCAAACAAAGGACAAAATCAAAACGAAGATATGAGTAAAGACGAACTCCCAAGTGATGAGGGTCATAAGGGAGGCTCAACTACACATATTACTAAAGATGAAGAACCAATGGACAAAGGACGAGAGGAAAGTAAGGACCAAACTTCACCCGCTTTTTAAGCTGGAGGAGTCTAGTTATTTATTCGCAAAGATTAAGGGAGGTGTAAATAGCTTATGACATTGCAAAGATCAAAGCTCCGTCGGTGATGAGGGAATACAGATGCCGCCCCATCTGAAGCAGGCAGTCACGAGACTGCCTGCTTTTTTTGAGCAAGAATTTTTTTCATAAGAGCGATTGTCCTATAAAAACAAATATCCCAAATTGCTTCATCTTTTGTTCCGGCATCGATTTTTATATGAAAGTCATTGGGTTTGTGATATTTCCACACTGTCTCCCCATTATGCGTTGCTTGACGATATCCCATATTAATTTTTTCAATACAGAGATACTCAAGCAGTATATGCTCAAAGAGATGGCCCCATTCGGTTTCTTTTACTTCTTCTGCAAAATTCAGATTTTTAGGATTAAAACATTGAGCAGATAATATCGTAGGCAGGTTTTCTTTTAATATGAAGTACGTGTGAGGGGAGTCCTTGGTTGTGGATGTTGACTTAAGCATTGAAAGCATAATCTGAGTCTCAGCCTCATAGTGCGAATATTTGACGGTAAAATACTCGTTTGTATGTTGTGGTATTTGCATAGAAAAACAGGTTGGAGTTTCATTGTAGATAGCTATACAGCGTTTTTCAACAGTTTTTTCTTACATGGCTCTTACTAAATTCATATATTATCCCAGTTAAAGGCCCTGTAATATGGCTTATAATAACGCCTATGGTGGACACAATTCTCATAGTTGAAGATGACGCGGCAATACAACAATATCTTAAAGATATATTAATGGATGCGGGATATGCTGTTGTTACAGCAGAAGATGGTATTGAAGCTATGGCTCAAGTTAAAAAAAGTCAACCCGATGTTGTTTTGCTTGACTTGGGTTTACCAAAAATGCGCGGAGAAGCCGTGTGCAAGGAAATAAAAAAACAGTCTCCTGAAGTTCAAGTTATTATTTTAACCTCCCAAGATACTACTCCCGACATTGTACGAGGACTAAACATTGGTGCCGATGACTACGTGACGAAACCTTTTGAAGTCGATGAAGTGCTTGCTCGTGTGCATGCGCGTTTGAGAGCAAAAAACCCCACGGATAACAAATTGATTGTCGACGAACTCGTAATAGATACGTCGACAATGGATGTCAAAAGAGGAAAAAAAAGTATTTTTCTTACTCCTCAAGAATACAAGTTGCTTGAATATCTTATGCGAAACCAAGGGAGAGTTTTAACACGCAATATGATATTAAATCGCTTATGGCTTTTTTCTCCAGATATTGACACAAGAGTGGTCGATGTCTATATTGGCTACTTACGCAAGAAGATAGATGCTGATGCGAAGAAGAAACTCATTCATTCTATTAGAGGCTTCGGTTACAGCATCCGATCATAAAATCTTCTCATTATATTAATGGACCCAAGACAATTGTAAAGAAGTCATTGAGAAATGACCCTTTGTATGTTTTAAATATATATTTTTTTACTTTCATATTACTCACCTTCTTTCTAGGTAAAGGATAGGCTTTTGAGATAAGAATAGAGTTAAAGGAGTTTAAGAATTATGAAAGAAATTTTTTGATGCGTGATAGAAGGAAATCAATTTCGATTGGTTTTTCTATGAATTCATTAGCGCCAGCAAGCTTTGCATCAGATTTGTATCGCGAATTGGCAGAAATAATAATGATTGGCACCTTTGCGAACTTAGCATTAGACTTATATTTGCGCGCGATATTGCTCCCATCTTCTCCTGGCAAACTATAATCTAATAAGATAAGGTTGGGAGTTTTCTTAGCCAGCAGCGATTCTAGCTCATCTGCACTCGTGCCAATATCGACTAAGTAGCCCTCTTGTTCTAGCACGATCTTGTAGCTTTCTAGAATCGCTGCATCGTCGTCAATTATAAATATGCTTTTTTTACTCATAGTTATGTTTGAGCCAACGGATCCTTATAGCTTTAATGCTCTACCTATAGCTATGAGAATGATTGCACCCACTGTTGCAACCAATATACTATAAATATTAAAGCCTGTTACGCCGCTTTCTCCAAGCATATTAAAAACGTAACCGCCAACGACGGCTCCTACAATACCCATAACTATGTCGCCAATTGCACCTTGACGCGCATCAGTTTTCATCAAAATTGAAGCGAGCCATCCGGCGATCAAACCTAAAACAATCCATACTAAAATGCCCATATTATTCACCCCCTTTCAGCAATTTCTATATCTTAAGTATCGTCCTAAAGCACGTAAATTATGTAATAATAATGCAAGAAAAAGGTAAGAAGGCTCTAGAGTGTTATAATATAAGAGTGAAGCAAATAAGGGAGGATGTAAAAACCATAGAGTTTGAACAACTTCTCGATGCTGTAGCAGATGGCATCACTGTGCAAGATACAACAGGAAAAGTAGTATGTGCGAATAATGCAGCTGCAAAGATTATCGGATTTTCTTCGGCAAAAGCTCTTATCAAAACTCCTCCTCATAAAATACTCGATAAGTTTGTACTTACTGATATATCTGGCAAACCTTTTCCTATAGAAAATTTACCTGGGAGAGTAGCGCTTGGGGGTAAGGAGTCTGAAAGGGTAATTATTGGTTTTCGAAAAAAGGGCAGTAAAGAAGTAAGGTGGTCTGTTCTTCAAGCAAGGCCAATTTTTGATAAAGACGGAAATATACAATGGGCTGTTAATCTTTTTCATGAGGTCACCGATCTTCAAAAAACAACGGAAACACTGCTTTTTCAGAATGCGCTACTTGAGGCAGAGAATAGCGCATCACAAGATGGAAAATTAATTATTTCTGAAAAAGGTCGCACCTTAAGCTTTAATAAAAAATATCTAGAAATTTGGGATATTACTTCAAATCAAATTAGGGACAAAACTGAACGACAGCGACTTAACCTTCTAAAACATAAAGTAAAGAGACCAAAAAAGTTTATGGCATATGTACAACAAATCAATGCAAATCCTAAGAAAAGTAGCTATGACGAGGTCGAATTGCTTGACGGTAGGTGGATTGAGCGCTACACGACACCTTTAACTGGCCCGCACAGAGAACATTATGGACGTATATGGTTTGCACGCGATATCACTGAAAGAAAAAAAGAAGCAAGAAGATCAGAAATTTTTTTAAGTGTTGCAAGTCATGAGTTAAAAACTCCGCTTGCAAGTATTAAAGCATATCTTCATCTAATAGAAAGTGAAATAAAAGGGAATAAAATGCCAATAATTAGTCAATATGTAGAAAAAATTGATACTCAGACAACCCATCTTCACAGATTAATTAAAACGCTTCTTGACTTGACTACGATTAGAGCAAATCGCCTAGAACTTAATAAAGAGGTGTTTGATTTTGATGAATTTATCAGTAGTGAAATTAAGGATTTGCAGCTAGTAACAAAACATAAAATTATCCTTAAAGGATCTGCTAAGACCTCGATTGTTGCAGATCGTGTGCGATTAAATGAAGTTTTTAGCAATTTAATAAAAAATGCAGTTAAATACTCCCCAGATAGTAATAAAGTGATCGTGAAAGTTCTATCTTCAAAATCGAATATTATTGTGCATGTAAAAGATTTCGGTTTAGGTATTCCACAAAAAAATCTTTCCAGAATTTTTGAACTTTTTTATCGGGAAAGTACTAATGAAGGTATAACAGGATTTGGTGTGGGTCTCTATATTTCAAATGAAATTATCAAACGACATCGGGGAACAATCTCAGTGATTAGTAAAAAAGATAAGGGGTCAACGTTTACAGTGGAGTTGCCTCTTTATGTAGAATAGTCACTTCGTACTCTCCTCCGCAAAATTTTTGAACAAGCCTCACTAAATCTTCCATCGCACTTTGCACTTTTTCTTTATCAATCGGTGGCAGTCCCTCCATGACGATGATTGCATCAGTAGTTTGTTCTGTCAATTTTGTTCGCTCTGCTTCTTTCCAATTCCATCGTCTGCAGAGAGTGCCTTCTTCATCTTTATAAATAACCTCCCCAGGGTATGGTGCTCGTGCTTCTTGTTCACCCAAAAGTTTCACAGGTGCTTCGTCATCGCCAGCACAAGTGAGAAGGACTGTGCCTTTTAGTGATGCAATATCTTCGCCGCCAACTGGTAGATGGTGTCGTAAAGAAATGATGTTATAAATGTCGACAAGTTTATTAACATGGCGGATTTGCTCGCCATTAATAACGCGTTTAATTAAGTTTTCAATTGATGAAGGGTATTTTGATGGTTTTGCACCAAACGTGCGATATGCTTCACGCCAAGGTGTGACAAAAGGTAGTTCAGAAATTTGTTTTCCAGAAAATTCTTCGATCACATTTTTTTCTGCTTCGCGAAGGAGTTCTGTTATTTCTTGATGTTCACCTGCATTATTAATGCCTTGTAATTCAGCGACAGCGATATTGACATCAGGATATTTTTCGAAGATTATTGGTTCTATTGTGAGTTTCATTCGAATTCCTTTAAATATTGAAGCATAGCTTCTACAACGTCCTTGTTTCCGGCAAGTAAAGGATATGTACTTTCTGTAGAAAAATCATATTCACCCAAATCATTTCCCTCTAAATCAGTAGCTAACCCACCAGCACCTCTAATCAGTGAAACAACTGCACCAATTTCTTCGGGACGCATTTGACTTGATCCCATTACAGCGCCAACGCCAGACATTATGTAAAGTAAGCTGCTTATGTTTGAACCATTCCAACGAACATGGACTTTCTCTGGAAAAGCGCTAAATTTTTCATATGCCTTTTTATAGTACAAATCTAGATACACAGGTGTAGATTTTGAAATGGTCCATTCCTTGTTTAGATCTACTTCTTCACCATCAAAAGTTTTTGTCACTTTTCCATCATACAACCAACCTTTATTAGTTATATGTTCAATTCCACCCGATGCAATGATGTCCTTTATTTTTGGCTGTAATCCTCTGTAGCATGCAATTAACAATCCATAGGGGAGCAAGTTTTTTCCAAGTTTATAATTAGTGCTGCCATCAAGTGGATCGAAAACAATAAGATGTGTTGGATTTGGATGAAATTCTATAGTCCCAATTTCTTCAGAGAAAATATTAAATGGAAGATCATTGTTTTTAATGTAGTCAATAATGGCATCCTCTAACTTTTTATCCATCATTATTGTATTGTCACCTTTTAAATTAACAACGCCTGTGTCTTTGTCTAGGATTGGTGAGTCAATGACAATGTTGTGAACAAGAAGGAGTATTTTTCGAATATGATCTTCGAAGGAGAGTTCCATGATTATTCTTTCTTTTTTCTGCGCAAACTGGGTTTTAACGCTTTAAAAGCAAGCATTTGTTTTTTTGTCTCGAGTCGTTTCTTGGTTTTTTTGGAATGCGTTTTTCGCATCTTTCCTACACCCGTATCTCTTTTTGCCATAAATCTATTATACCTTAAATAATATGTTTATTTCTTAGCATTTCCTTGTGGTAAAGCTTCACAAGCTTCGCCATCTTTATTGCCATCAAGTCTGTTCACATCATTCGCAGTGCCGCCAACTTTTTCAAAAAAGGTTTGTGCCTCTGGTTGCGTATCAAAATCATCACAGTTGTATTCGTCGGCTTTCTTGCCCTTAGAACCATCTGTAGTTATATTGCCAAATTTATCAAAGAGAATATTTCCTTTTTCATCGCGCGAAACTTTAGATTCCTTTAATGACCTTGTTTGCATAAGTTTTCCAAGATCAAAATCATTTTGGCTAAACTCTAGACCGAATGCAGCAAGAAGCGTTATGAAAATAATGACGAGGGCAATACGTGCTTTTTCCCAGAAGACAAACAATACAGCTACGATTGCCATGAGGAAAAGAATCAGGCCTAGACGCATCTTATGACTAGCACGGATGCTTTTTAATCTTGATGGAGATTCTTTATGGTCATTTTTTTCACGATCAGCTTCTTCTGCCATATCTCTATTATACTACGCTTCCGGTTTTTGCAATGAAGATAGAAAATCAGTAAGCTCCATCTGCTTTTCTTCAGAGAGAGTCGGCATGATTGTGCCCAAATAATCTCTAAATTGTTCCTCTGAAACCTCTGCAACGATTTCTTCAAATTGTTCTTTAGGCAGATACTTCAAGATTATTTCCTTTTGCTGTTCTTCATCATCTTGGGCATGATTAAGCTCTTCACCGAGCCTTTTTTGATCACCTAGCGATAGTTCTGTCGAAAGCCGCGCAATAGATTCAATATAAATGAACGAAAAGAATTTATTAATAAACTCAAGCTTGCTATCTGAGTAGCCAATGATAGTGAGCACTCTATATAGAATATCTCTTTCATCCATAGTATATATTACCTTCTATGTGTCACTGCGCGTGCGCCCATACCAACACCTGCATAGTATAGACCTGTTGCAATGGGTAAATAAAGAGGGCTACTTAACAGGGTCAGTCCTACTACTGCACCAGTACCGATTGTTTGTCCTAATTTTGAAAGCCAGAATACTTTTTTCTCTGTGTCTGATTCTGCATGCTTCATACCTGACCACTCAGCAGCAATACCACCACCAGCCAATGCTGCACCGCTTCCACCAAGTAACATAAGTGGAACTGGATTTGCAGTTAAAACAGAAGCGAGTGCACCAAATGTTGCCATTCCAGTGCCCCAATTAATTGCCATTTCTGAACCCATAAAACGGATGCCGTGACCAATCCATCTTTTTAGACTATGACCGCGGTCTTCTAACCATTCGTTAGATGCGCTGGTTGGTTCTTCACTCGCATATGCAGCTTCAGGAGTTGGGCTGAGGGAATCATCAAGTTCTAGTTTCGCATCGCTCATGATATTATTATAGTGTTTTCAGCTTCACAATATCAGACCTTGTCACTATAGATAGCGGAAGTTTTTCAGCCTCTTCAATAGAAAACCAACCCATGGCGCTACATTTTTCCACTTCCATAATTTTCGGTATTCCCTCTATAATTTCGCAGATATACGTAGGAGAAACCCAATGTTGATGTTCATCAGGAATAATATGATCACAGATTTGTAGTAGTTCTTTTACACGGATTTTTATGCCGTATTCTTCAAAGACCTCTCGAATGATAGCTTGTTCAAATGTTTCGCCAAATTCAACTGATCCACCAGGAATTTCCCATTTTCCACGCTCATTTTTTGCCTTTGGTCCTCGCAAAGCCATGAAGAATTTACCTTCTTCGTTGTAGATTAGTGCGCCAACGCCTACGCCGATGTAGTCAATGCCTGCTTTCATGTAGAGTTATCGTTGCATGCTTGGCTGGAGTATGCCAACAACATTGCCTTCTGTATCGAGAATAGAAACGTAGAGTCCAATACCAGGAATATCCATTTTTTCACCCATTATCTTTCCGCCTGCTTCTTCAACTGCTTTTATGCTTTCGTCAATATTGTCGACTGCTATAACAATATGTGGTGCGCGGCTAAGTTCATCATCTTTTCTGTCAAAAAAGCCTCCATTAATGGCTCCAGGATTCTTAGGGCCCTTGTCATCAGATTCAGTTGTATTGGCAAGGAGATAACCTCCCATTTCATCACCCATTTGATTCATCTGCCAGCCAAATACTTTGGAGTAAAAATCTGCGGTACGTTTTTTATCGACTGCAGGCATTTCAAAATGGACAACAGGTTGCATTTTCATATTGACATTATACCACTACATTTTTTACCATGTATGTACATGGATGAATTATTCGTAAATCCATATTTACTTAAGATTAGCCTCTTTGGTGTATTCTCATCAGCTGTTCTTGTAGTAGTATATGCAGTACTTTCAGCTAAAGCGATTGGTGGCAAACTTGGCTATGGTCTAAAACTTGTCTCTGCTGGCGTAATCTGTTACATGTCACTTTTTCTTACATTAATTGTCTTGGAGCAAGAAACGGGCGCATTTTTATCGCCTGAACAAATTCGTATTTTCTTTTTATTCACAAGTATCTTTGGTTCATCGCTGCTTATCGTAGGCTTTTGGAAAATTTATCGCATTGGGAAGGAACTTAAATTGTTTTACTAACGCATGTAGAAAGGGGGAAGTAATATGAGTGAAGGACCAATGGATGGACATGAGGGCGATGAAGTTGATCAAGCAATGGATGAGTTGCTTAGAGATGTTGTAAAAAATGATCCAGCAACGCCGCCAGAAGGTTTTATAGATCGTGTCATGGATCGTATCAAAGAGGATGATAATAGGGGTGCTGCTGAAGATAAGTAAGAACTAGGCAACCACAAGCTCATCATAGCCTGTATCTGCATCAAGTGTGCGTGTAAACTCGAGGTTTTCGAGTTCTCCTATAACAATTTCTGCTGTTACACCTACAATCGAGCCCTGTTTAAGATGGCCGCCGAAGACATTGCCGTCTTTGTCTGAGAGTGAAATATGCAGATGACTGTTGCCACTCTCCATGGTCCCAACAAGAGAAACAATCTCAAAACTTCCTTTGTATTCTTTAACAACTTTTGCATCTGCCATCCGAAGAATTGCATTTGAGAGATTGCCAACACAGGTGAGAATGCATGCGGCTTTTATGTTGTGCTGGGATACGTAGTTGTCGATTTCTTGACGGAGATCCATGCCGGGTTTGAGTCGAAATGCATGGGTTTTCATAGTAGTAGTATAATGTCGTCTATGAATAATGCAAATGATATTGTGCCTAAACTTGCGCTCGGCACGTGGCTTATGGGGGGCACAAAAGATCCCGATCTAAATAATAATGATGCTCGTGATATTCAGGTTATTCAAACTGCAATCGATGAAGGCATTACAACAATTGATACAGCACAAAACTATGCTGCTGGTCGTTGTGAGGAAATTGTCGGAGAAGCTATTAAAAAATATCCTCGTGAATCGTACAAAATTCTGACAAAACAAAATCGTTTCTTTTTAAGCTATCAAGATGTTATTGATGGTTGTCATGCAAGCATGAAGCGTATGGGAATTTATTATGTTGACTACTTTGTATGCCATGCGCCAAATCTTGATTTTGATATGCGTGATTTTTTCAAGGCAGCGAGTGATTTGCACAACCAAGGATTAATACGAAATGTAGCTGTGAGTAACTTCGGTCCAAAACTTCTCGACCTTGCAGTAAAAACGTCAAAACTTCCAATACTTTTTAACCAGGTCCATTTCTCTATTGATGACGATGATATTATGACAACAGGCACATATGATTTTTGTCTCAAACATAATATTAAGATCCAAGCATATCGACCACTTGTTGATATTGATACAAATGCTGACGCAGCTAAACTCTTGATTAATTTGAGTAAAAAATATTCTATTTCAAAACACCAGCTTGTTCTTGCATATTTAAATAGTTATGAAGAAGTCGTATTTACAATTCGTTCAAGTTCTAAGACGCATTGGGATGAAATAAAACAAGCTATGGAGATCAAGTTGGAAGATGCGGACATTGAGAGTATTAAGAAAACTCATGTGAATAAAGAAGGTGGTAATAGACAGTTCTTATTGATGTAAGGATTCTATTTTATCTCGACTTGAATTGTTTCAACCATTGTCTCGCCAATATTTTCTACAGCGTGAGAAATTTCTGTCTGAGCAGATGTTACTTGTCCTTCAGACAAATCAACTTCTACAGAGCTGCCATCTGGTTTATTAAAACGAAGCTTTCCACCAGACAAAATGTAATTTATGTTGCGAGGGTGCCAGTGCATTTCGGTAGAACCCCCAGGTTGCATACTAACTTTCAACACACGAACCATATCATCTTCATAAATTATGTGATGCACATCGGGAGCAATGTTTACTGCATCATCTGAATGTTCGTCTTTAATGTTCATAGAGCTATGATCTTACCGCAATCATACTAATCTCGATACTTGCTCCAAGAGGTAAGGCCTTTACACAAATGCCTTCTCGTGCTGGCAATGGTTCAGTGAAATATGTTTTATATACCTCGTTGACTTTCGGCAAATCAGCAATATCAGTAACCCATACTATTGCTTTCACTACATCATCAAACCCCAAGCCAGCTGCTTCTAAAACCGCTTGTAGATTGCTCATAATTTGCTTTACTTTTTCGTCTACAGATCCTTCAATAACGGTTCCATCTGGGGTCGAGTGAATAAATCCACCAGTAAAGACAAATCCGTTTGCTTCAATGGCTTGAGAAATTAGCGAGGGAGTACCAGGTGCCTTGTCGGTTACAATTGCCTTTTTCATATGGATAGTATAGCACTTCAACAGTAGTGAATATTGTCATACACCTGTATGACAATACGTATGACACGAGTATTACGATTTTACCAGAGGTATAATAAAGGGAATGAAAAAATTACCTGCAGTAATATTTATTATTCTTTTCACAATAATCTCCTCAATCGTTGCTCTCAATCGCTATTGGCAATTTGAAATGGGGTATTACGATTTTGGTATTTTTGATAGCACTCTCTGGAACCTATCTCGATTTCAACCACCAGTCATTGATCATTTTACTTTGTTGGGAAAGCTTCAATTTGGTGATCACTTTGCACCAAGCTTTTATCTTTTTTCTATAATCTATTGGTTTACTTCGCGTCCCGAAGCGATTTTGATTGTCCAATCTATAGTCGTGGGACTCAGCGGGTTTTTTATTCTGCTAGGAAGCAAAGCCATCACAAAGAATACTGTAGTTTCTTATGCCATTATGCTTGGTTACTTAGGTTTCATCGGTCTTCATAATGCAGTGTTCTTCGATATTCATGCAATTACTTTCATGACGCTGCCCCTATCAATATGCTATTGGGCACTTCTCACAAATAGAAAGAATATATTTGTTGCATCCTTTTTATATACCATTGGATTTCAGGAAAATCTATTCGCGCTCGGCTTCGGCCTCGCTGCCTTTACTTTTTTATATAAAAAAGAATGGCGTCGTCTAAGTTTGTTGCTTATGTGCGCCTCAATAGTCTGGGGAATAGTCGCAATTGGTTTTATTATTCCTCATTTTAATAATGGCGCATATAACTACACCCCTGTAGATAAGTCATTGATAGAACGTATTCAAGACTTATATTCTCCAACAGAAAAAATCGAAACGGTTCTTGTAAGCATGCTAAATTTTTTACTCCTCCCACTTTTAGGATTTGAACTTTATATTACAATAGCCCTACATTACGCTTTGCGTTTTCTCACGGCAGGCGGTGAGCGCTGGGGTTTGGCAATGCATTACAATGCAGAGATCGCACCAACTTTGGCCATTGCTGCAGCAATTGGTTTTTCACGACTTAAGAAAAAGAATCTCGCACTCCCAATCGGCATCGGTATTTTGATAATGACGTTTTATTTTTCTTACTTTCGTTATCGTACGCCACTTTATCTTGCCTTTATTCCAGATTTTTATACGCAATCAAAGAACTTTTCATTTTTGCGAAATATGACCGATCAAGTTCCACCGAATGCATCAGTTATGGCACAGAATAATATTCTTGGGCACTTCTCACATCAGAGGGCTTATCTTATTAGACTAAATTATGAAGATTACAATCCCGATTACATCTTATTTGATCTTCGTCCTGGCCAAAACCCAGCACATGTTCTCGAAGATGCAAAAAAACCAATGTCGATGATCTTTGAAAAAGTGAAAGCGGATCAATCTTATAAGCTAATCTGGCACGAAGGGGATCAGTACATATTTAGAAAGGGCAATTAAAGATATTCTAGTAAGGGTTTTGTCTGCGGTGCAATTTTTAGATCTTTTAGCTCTTCTTTAGAAAAAAACTTCATATCCAGACACTCGTCGGATGGCGTAAAGTTTAAATTTTCTAGTTTTGCTTTGTAATAAACCATTGCTCGGCCTCTTCCAGATATATCAATTGAGGAGTAGACAATAAGTGGTCGTTCATCTAACACTTCACAGTCGAGTCCTGTTTCTTCTTTGCATTCTCTGATCAATGCTTCAATCATATTTTCACCTTTTTGTATGCGGCCTCCGAATGGATCCCAGTAACCTTCTTCATCAAGTGTCATAAGGATTTTGTTTTCTTCACTGAAACAAAGTCCTTTTACTGAAATCTGAAATATATTGTCATTTTCGTGATCTGCCATTGCTATAATATAGCATATGCACGAAATTGTTCCTCATCTCTGGTTTGATAAAGAAGCCAAAGAAGCTACCGAGTTTTATACATCGCTATTTCCTCATTCAAAAATAAATAATACGACAGTTTTGCATAATACACCCTCGGGCGACTGCGATGTTATATCCTTCGAGCTCTATGGTCAACCTTTTATGGCTATTAGTGCTGGCCCTTACTTTAAACCCAACCCTTCGATTTCATTTTTTGTCAATTTTGATCCCTCAAAAGATCAAGATGCAGGAAAAAATATTGATGCAATATGGGAGAAATTGATTGAAGGTGGAAAAATTCTCATGCCGCTCCAGGAATATCCTTTCAGTAAACAATATGGATGGGTAGAAGATAGATATGGCTTTTCATGGCAGCTCATTTTAACGAACCCGGATGGAGAAGTTCGACCAGATATTATTCCATCGTTTCTATTTGTAAAAGAGTCCTATGGAAAAGCAGAAGAAGCTATTAATTTTTATCTTTCAATATTCAAGGATTCGCAAATGGGAAAAATGATGAAATATGGTCCTGGGCACGAACCTGATAAGGAAGATGCCCTCATGTTCGCAGATTTTAGACTACTCGATTCATGGTTTGTAGCTATGGATAGCGCTCATGATCATAAGTTTGCCTTCAATGAATCAGTCTCATTTATAGTGAACTGCGATACGCAGGAAGAGATTGATTATTACTGGGAAAAGCTTTCTGCTGTTCCAGAATCCGAACAATGCGGCTGGCTAAAAGATAAGTTTGGTATTTCTTGGCAGATTGTGCCGTCAGAGATGGAAGAAATGATGTATGCGAAAGATGAAGAGGCATCTGCAAAAGTGATGCAAGCAGTCCTCAAAATGAAGAAATTCGATATTGCTGAGCTAAAGAGAGTTAGCTCACAGCCTTCTTAATAAGCCCAATGATCTTCTTCTCATCAGCTGGCGTCAATTTTATGAGCGCATAGCTGGTCGCCCACATATTACCTTCATCAAGATGGGCAGGGTCATTAAAACCCAATGTGGCATATCTATATTTAAACTTTGCTGCGGTTTGAAAGAAACATACGACCTTGCCCTCTTTGTTAGCATACGCAGGCATGCCGTACCAGGTTTTTGAGCTGAGCTCAGGTGCATATTCTTTCACTATGGCATGTATTTTTTTTGCCATAGAGCGATCTGGCTCGGGCATTTCAGCTATCTTTGCAAGCAACAGAGCTTCGCCGTCTTTTTTATTGGCTCTAAGCTCTAATGCGCGCTCTTTCATAGCAGCTCGTTCTGCGTCAGAAAAGGTTTTAGTGGATTTCATAGTATGTATTATAAATCATTACGAGTCTAATACCAACGAGGTTAAAACCTCACGATGAGGGAAATTGCAATTGAAAAACATTGCGTACTTGCGTACCCTAAATATAGGTTTATGAATTTAGGGATATTATTTATTCCCATAGATTTTATATGAATGGAGATTAAAGAATAGATGATCAGAACAACATGAATAGATGGAAAGCATTTTATGTGAGTTTTCTTATTGCCTGGTGGGCTATTGTTTTTGTGTTCATTACAATCAGTCAAAGTACAAATTTATGGTACGCACTTCTTTTTTATCCAGTCCTCGCTTATATCATATTTAAGGTCATGCTAGAACATAGGGGTGGCCCTCATGTAAAGCAACAGGCCACACCAGTGTCTCTTGTTTCTACGGGAGCATATACGGTTATACATCATTCTCACCTCAAAGAAGAGCCTACAGAGATAAGTGATAGTGACAAGCGCATGTTCTTGAAGTTGATAGGGAGTACAGGAATATTCTTATTCTTTTATTCTATCCTCAACAAGCGAATCGGTAGTTTACTTTTTAATGACATGGCAACACCATCGAGAAATCTGGCATTAGGTAATGCGGTTCCAGCAGACATTAAGCCTGATGAAGATCAAATTAAAGAGCAATATAGAATTGCAGAGGTTGATGATAGTGTCGTTGCCTACTTTGGCTATATAAACAAAGATGGTGGTTGGTATATCATGAAAGCTGACACAGAAAATGGTTCATTTAGGTATGCAAAAGGTGACTTTGATTTTGCGGTTCATTGGCAAAATCG
Organism: uncultured Gammaproteobacteria bacterium; assembly: GCA_965230965.1. Lineage (GTDB taxonomy): Bacteria > Patescibacteriota > Microgenomatia > UBA1406 > HO2-37-13b > OLB23. The sequence goes on along the minus strand of OZ246401.1, from coordinate 295,386 downwards.
GCAAAATCTTCAATATAACTATTTCCATTTAGTTTTTTAATTTTGTTTGATAAAAGAAAGAAACTAAGTGTATAATGCAAAACCATGCTTTCGGTAATAATTCCTTCATATAAAGACCCTTTGCTTCACAAAACTATTGAATCGCTGCTCAATAATGCGACAGGAGACGTCGAGATTATTCCTATATTAGATGGCTATTGGCCCGATAAACCAATCATTAATGATCCAAGGGTCCGTTATCTTCATTTGGGTCAGAATCGTGGAATGAGGAGAGCTATTAATGCTGGCATAGCCGTGTCGACTGGAGAATTTTTGATGCGAACTGATGAGCATTGTGCCTTTGGAAAGGGCTATGATGTTATTTTAACAAAGGATTGCGAGCCAAACTGGATTGTAACCCCCAGGCGATATTTCCTTGATCCGGTAAAGTGGGAGGTTATGGATATCCCCCCTGTAGACTTTATGAAGCTGAAAATAGTCAGAGTCAATGATTTTGTCAGAAAATTTTCTGGAGTTGAGTCAGCTGGAGATGATAATCAACCCATTCAGGAGTCAATGGCAATGCAGGGAAGCTGTTGGGTCATGAGGCGAAGCTGGTGGGATACTATTATTGGTGAGTTGCAGAATGAGGGCTACGGTCCACACTATCAAGATAGTCATGAAATGGTTTTTAAAACATGGAAAGCAGGTGGAAAGCTCATGGTTAACAAAAATACGTGGTATGCACATAAGCATAGAGACTTTCCACGAACTCATAATAACGGCACAAAGGAAAATCCATCAAATAATGAGTTGTGCTGGACATACTCGCTAGGTGTATGGGAGGAGTATTTCAATAAAGAAATAAAACCAAAGTGGAATATGTAGGCTAATCCAGAAATGAAAAACCTAATGATTTATATTAGTCCGACAGGCTCTTTCGATAATCCTCGTGCCGATCTCGCAAGTAATGATGCTCTTCCACTTTCTAAAATACAAATTGAAAATAGTCAGGAACTTGGATGGAAAAAAAAAGATATTATTTTGGCAACAAACTTTGCATATCATTATGGCGATATTCAAACAACTCAGTTATATGGTGTGGATTTTTTTAATAGAAAGCCCCAAGCGAGCAAAATCAATGCCATTATCAAGCTTTTTGACACCGGGGCTATTCAAAAAAATGAGCTTTACTGGTTTCATGATCTAGATGCATTTCAACTTGAAGTAATAGACGAATCAGAGATAGATATTAAGGAAGATGAGATTGCTATGACTGATTTTGGTGGTGCCAAACACTTTCGTGGTAAGGATAGGTGGAGCGGCGGCATTATTTATTTTAAATCAGGGTCCAAAGATATTTTTGATCACCTACAAGATTTGATATATAAAAAAGGCATTGATGAAGAAGAAGCCTTGGGAATACTCCTTGAACAGGATGAAACCATGAGGAAAAGAGTTAAAAAAATTAACAATACATATAACTTCATTGGTTACAATCTCCGCTCAGTTTATGAGAAGTCATTAAAACCATTGAAGGTTGTTCATTTTCATCCCCTTGTAGGTAAAAAAAGATTAGGCGGTGTAGGGAGAGAAAGTGCTCTGCGATTTTTTAAAGGCGAAAATGAGCTTAATATACCATTGATAACAGAAAGACTAAATAAAATTTTTGCATACCATGGTATTAGATGAAAAATGTTTTAATATACACACACCCGGAGAAAAAAATAAAAGGCGAAGACGAAACTCTTCTAAAAATACAAATAGACAATAGTCTAGATCTTGGCTGGAAAAGAGAGGATATTCTTTTAGTGACAAATTTCCCTTTCGAATACAAAAGCATCGTATCTTTAATTGTTAAAGATGGTTTGTATTATGATTTTGATCTTGCCGCAAGTAAAATTCCTGTTGTCCTAGATCTTTTGGGGACTGATGTAATAGATAAAGACGAACTATATTGGTGTCATGATCTAGATGCTTATGAAAATGCTCGCATAAATGAGGATGAGCTTCAACTTGCTAAATACGATGTAGGACTTGTTCATTATTTCTATAAACCCGAATGGACAATGTCCAGTTTCTTTTTTAAAAAAAGTGCTTTCGATATTTTAGATTTACTACATAAAACGAGTATTGAGCGACCCTGGAGAAGTCGAAATAACGAGAAAACACTAACTTGGCTTATTAAACATAATAAGATCGAACTTACAAGGTACAAAAAATTAAATGTAACCTACAATATTACAAAAAGATACATTCCAATCGTATACAAAGAGGCTACTAAACCAATTAAAATTCTGCATTTTAGACCTAGTGATCGGGATGTTCGCATGCCCGATACCGCCTTAAATATGTTTATGTATGGTAAGAATAGTTTGAAAATTCCGCTCATGTCTGATAGATTAGTCAAGATATTTACTAAACATGGTATTACCTAACAATAACCTCATTACACCGTTGTGCGAGTTGGGATATAAATATGGGACAGATAAATGCCCCCAGATCAAACATTCCTACACTCCTATATATTACGAATTACTGAAGGATCGTCGCTTTTCAATAAAAAAGGTGTTAGAAGTGGGCATAGGACTTTATAGAAAAAATCATCATCAGCCAGAACAAGTTTTTCAAAATGGAATTCAGCAATATCTTAGAAGAGGAGCAAGTTTATATATGTGGAGGGATTTTTTTCCAAATGCACAAATTTATGGAGCGGATAATAGACCCGAAACAATTTTCGCAGATGAAAGGATTACTACCTTTTTATGTGATGAACGGTTACAAGAGGATATGGAAAAATTAGTTGAAAATATTGGTTCAGATATTGATTTTGTAGTCGATGATGCATCGCATCATGTAGCTGATCAGATTTTACTTGCACAAAATTTGTTACCGCTTCTCAAAAAAGACGTGCTATATATCATTGAAGACGTAGGCCACTCAAAAAAAATAAGAAGCGCATTACCAGAATATGATATAGAAGTAATAGATGTACCACGAAAATGGCATGGGGGAATGATGGTTGTTATCACAAATAAATCATAATGCCACAAAACGATATTACCATCATCATGCTCACTGCGAATAGGGTCCCGAAACAATGGGCGGCGTTTCATAAAGAAAAATTGCTTGAGGCTGCAGGTTCTGCACCAATTATTACAATATCGAGAGAGCCACTTGATTGGGGAATAAATTTACTAGATGAAGAACCATATCATATTTCAAATATTTATTTTCAACTCTTAAGAGGGGCGAAAGAAGCAATAACTGAATATATAGGAGTTGCTGAAGATGACACGTTATATCCAAAAGAACATTTTGAATTTAGGCCTCCTGAAGATACATTTGCGTATAATCAAAACAGATTTGGTATCTTGAGATGGAGTAAAACCCCAACATATTTTTGGAAAGATCGTATAAGTAACTCAACATTAATTGCACCGAGAAAACTTGCTATCGAGGCACTAGAAGAACGGTTTAACAAGCATCAACATGGAACTCCTTCATACTTTACGGGAGAATTGGGGAGACACAATATCGAGGATAAGCTTGGTGTAACAAGGCGGAAATCTATGTATTTCTCCACTGAGATTTCAGTTGTACGCATTGATCACGAAGACGGTGTTGATAAACTTTCGCAGTCACATCGAAAAGGCATGGGTATATTACGTGCATATGATATACCTCACTGGGGTAAGTCGGCAGATATTATTAGTAAATTTATCTAAGTATGGATTTTGAGCAAATATATAAAATAAGTGCGCCATATACTGTGACGAGTAAAGCAAAAATGCGTAGCCTATATGAAGCCGTTAAATACATTAATCAAAATCATATCAAGGGATCTTTTGTTGAATGTGGGGTGTATAGGGGCGGTAGCGTAATGAATATGGCATTAACCCAACAAACATTCTCAAATGTAGTGCATATTTATTTATTTGATACATATGAAGGAATGACCCCACCAGGCGAGTTTGATGTAAATCATCAAGATGTCGAAGGAGCAAAAATTATTTCTATCGGCAATAAAAGGAGTGTAGCAAGTTTAGAAGAAGTAAAAAACAACGTAGCAAAAACAGGATATGCAAAAGAGTTTCTGCATTTTATAAAAGGAGATGTGGCAGATACATTGCCAAATAATCTTCCACCATCTATATCTTTACTTAGACTAGATGTGGATTGGTATGAACCGACAAAAATTTCTTTAGAACTTTTATATCCGAGATTAGTTAAAAACGGTGTTCTAATTATGGATGATTATGGTTACTGGAAGGGTGCGAGAAAAGCTGCTGATGATTATTTTGCATCGAGAGGAGAACATCCGGTATTCGAACCAATGGAAAGTGGCATAAGTGGTGTTATCTATATAAAAAAGAATTGATGAAAAAATTCATTTTACGAAACGACGATGTCGCGTATGACACAACGCTTTCAGAAATAAAGCAATTTTGTGAAATATGTGACAAATATAATATTACGATACTGCATGCAATTATGCCCATCGGCGAGGCAAGAAAAATTAAATCTGCAAAAACATCAAATGAGCAACTCCGTGCAACAAGTAGTAAATTGTTTAGTGAAAATAAGGAGGTTTTAAAGTATCTCTTGTCGAGGAATGATCTAATAGGGGTCCATGGTCTCTGGCATACACATGAACCCTCTATAGAAGAAATCAATATTGCAAAAATCATTCTGAAGGGCTTAGGATTTAATCCAACATATTTCATTCCACCATTTAATCAAGGTGATTATACTGATGAAGTAGTAGGTCTTACAACAAGTAAACTTTCTGAAAAACACGATCGCCTCGAGGCGTTTCTTGATGAGGGAGTACCAACGTCCGAGATGATGTATTTGCACTCATGGAGATTTGATAATAACTGGTTTACTTTTGATACATTAGAATTGTGCCTAAAAAGAATTTTCAATGCATAGGTCTACAATAATCTACTATACCTCAAATCGTGAAGATGAAGGATTTGAAGCTCGTGTGAGAGAAAATATTTTAAAAACTTGCGGCGATTTACCAATCATTAGTGTTTCACATAAACCAATAAAGTTTGGAAAAAATATTTGTGTTGGTGATGTTGGGGTTTCAGGATTTAATATGTTTCGCCAGGTCCAGATAGCCTGCGAAGAAGCAAAAACGGATTTTGTTATTTCTGCGGAGGTAGATTGTTTGTATCCTCCAGATTATTTTACATTCCTGCCAGATAGATTAGATGTATGTTATAGAAATGACAATCTTTATGTAATGCCCGATAAACGAAGCTTCTTTTTTTATAAAAAAGAAGGAGCTACGCATGCACAGATTGTGGGGAGAAAATTTTATTTAGAAAGACTTGCAGACTTATTTAAAGATGCCCCGCAATGGAGTATGGAAGAAAAAAACTTTCCGAAAGAACGTCATCGAAAAAACGATGTATTTGATACAATTCTCTACTGGCATTCTGAGAATCCAGTGTTTCAGATTAAAACACATAAAGGAATGAGGTATTATACGCATTCAGACAGAACACCCATTCAATCAATTCAATATTGGGGGGATGGAGTAGATGCACGACGACGTTATTTATATGGAATAAAAAAAGATGATTAAATTAAATCTCGGTAGCAAATTCAGAAAACTTTCTGGATTCGATAACTTAGATCAACTTTTTGGTTGGAGATTTCAAGATGGTCTTTCGCAATATAAAGATTGTTCGGTAGAAGCAATTACGGTATCTCACGCTTTAATGTTTTTGACTGAGGAGGAACTGAAAACTTTTGCAAAAGAAATGATGCGTGTTTTACAAGTAGGAGGAGTTATCAGAATTACTGAAGATGATTGTGAAAACAAACAAAGTAATTGGTATGCGACAGGTAATATTAGTTCGGGTCCTCACTGTCTTACCGGGCCATCTATGGTGAGAAAGATTTTAGAAGCAGTTGGTTTTAAGGTATATGATGTCGATAAAGGAACCACTCACTATTACGACAATTCACTGATGCAGGCATACCGAGGAGGTGCTCCCCACGTATTTTTTCTAGAAGCTGTGCGTCCCGCAATAGAACTTTTAGAAGGAATTAAACATAGTGGGCATCCTTATGAGATTCCGAATTGCTCGAGAGATGATCTCCCACAGTTTTTCAAAGATATGGGGTATGCGGTTGGTGCAGAAATCGGCGTGTATAAAGGAGAGTTTTCTGAAAGAATTTCAAAAGCAGGATTAAAGCTTTACGCTGTTGATCCGTGGAGATTATATAAAGATTATGATAATCCACGTGGACAAGAGAGACTTGATTTTCAATATGAACACACAAAAAGATTACTTACACCATTTAAGAATACTGAAATTATCCGCAAAACATCCATGGAAGCCATAGAGGATTTTGAAGATGGAAGTCTTGATTTTGTCTATATCGATGCAAATCACGAATTTAGATACATAGCAGAAGATCTTGCTGAATGGTCAAAAAAGGTTCGAAAAGGAGGGATCGTTGCAGGGCATGATTATTTTTATCACAAAACTGGCACCGGCACAGACCATTGGCATGTGGCTTATGTGCTAAAAGCGTATGTGGGGGCGTTTGGAATAAAAGACTGGTATATTCTCGGCAGCAAAGATGCAATAAAAGGTCAGAGAAGAGATAAATGGAGAAGTTGGATGTTTTTTAAAGACTAACTATGAAATTAATTGATGGATTGAAGCTCAAGGGTAAACCTTTAGAGATTCCAGACTGTGGTAGAGATGATTTACCACAATTGTTTGTGGAAATGGGATTCAAAAAAGGGGTAGAAATAGGTGTCGCCCAGGGAGAGTTTTCTGAGAAACTTGCTCAAGTAGGACTTCAAGTTTATGCTGTTGACCCATGGCGGATTTATGACGATTATACTGATGCGCAGGGTCAGAAACGCATGGACTCGCTTCACGATACAACGCAAAAAAGACTGAGTCCCTATAAAAATTGCACAATCATTCGTAAAACATCTGTAGAAGCAGCGGAGGACTTCGAAGACGACAGTTTAGATTTTGTCTACATTGATGGCAATCATCATTTTAGATATGTCGCGGAAGATCTGTGTATATGGTATAAAAAAGTTCGAAAAGGAGGAATAATTTGTGGTCACGATTATATCTATACCGATCCTCGAACTATGGCAGGTATTTGTCATGTTATTTATGTGTTGAATGCCTTTGTAAAAGCGTACAAAGTGGACAATTGGTACATACTTGGAAGAAAAGAAAGATTAGACCATGAAACGAGAGATCGATTCAGAAGTTGGATGTTTGTAAAAAATGAAAAAGGGGATCGTATACTATACAGAAAATAGACTCGCAGAACCTATTTTTTCAACTGTTCAAAAATATATCCTACTATCTGGGCTTCCTATTGTGAGTGTTTCGCTCAAACCAATTAATTTTGGCATAAATGTTGTTTTGGATGAAAGACCTGGGTACATAACGATGGTTAAACAAATTATCAAAGGCTTAGAGACGTCCACTGCCGATTACGTATTTTTTTGCGAACATGATGTACTCTACCCTCAGTCTCATTTTGATTTTACTCCACAGAGAGATGATATTTTTTACTATAATGCCAATGTTTGGAGATGGAGATATCCAGAAAATGAGGCAATCACATATGATAGACTCATATCACTATCGGCTCTTTGTGTAAATCGTATGTTCGCACTTAATCACTATCAGCAGCGTATGCAAAAAATTAAAGAACTTAATTATGAGTATGATCCTCGTCATGAACCAAAATGGGCTCGGCTTTGGGGGTATGAACCTGGAGCAAAAAAAATGAGGCGAGGTGGATTTTCTGATGATGACTTTGAAATATGGAGATCAGAGATTCCTTTAATTGATATACGTCATGGAAGAACCTTTTCACAATCAAAAGTAACACTTGACAGTTTTATCCACAAGCCTGTAAATTGGCAGACCACATCGCTTGACAAGATAGCAGGTTGGGATTTGACAAACATATATGGCACGTGATCTCAGTATATTAATTCCGGCTCGTAATGAGATGTTTCTCTCTCGAACCATTGAGGATATTCTTAAAAATATTGAAGCAGATACAGAAGTTATTGCAGTACTTGATGGCGAACTGGCTGATCCGCCGATCCCCCAGAATAATCGAGTAAATGTCATTGTATTAGCTAAAAGCATTGGTCAAAGAGCGTCCACAAATCTGGCTTGTCGACTTTCAAGAGCAAAGTATGTCATGAAAATGGATGCACATTGTGCCTTTGATAAAGGATTTGATAGAAAAATGCTCGAAGCATTTGAAGTTGCAGGGAATATGACTACCATGGTTCCTATTATGCGAAACCTTTGGGCCTTTGATTGGAAATGCTTAAAATGTGGAAAGAAATGGTATCAGGGACCAACACCTACCAAGTGTCAAGAAACGAATTATAAAAACTTAGGAAAACCATGCGATAGCACCTCTTTTGAAAGAAAGATTATGTGGATAGGAAAGCATAACCCCCAAAGTACCTCTTACTGTTTTGATGCAACGCCGCATTTTCAATATTTCGAAGATTGGAAGCATAGACCACAGTATGAGCAAGATAAAAAAGAGAAAGGCCTGACGGAAACAATGTCACTTCAGGGTTCATGTTGGATGCTTACGCGCGATCGTTATTGGGATCTTAATATCTGCGACGAAAATTTTGGCAGTTGGGGATCGCAGGGCATAGAAGTTGCGGTGAAATCATGGTTGTCCGGCGGACAAGTACTTGTTAATCATAAAACGTGGTATGCCCATATGTTTAGAACTCAAGGTGGTGATTTTGGCTTTCCTTATAAAATATCAGTGCGAGATCAGGAAAAAGCCAAGTCTTACGCGAAAGATCTTTTTTTCAACAATAAATGGGATAAGCAAGTACGACCACTTAGCTGGTTACTAGAAAAATTTTGGCCAGTTAAAGGGTGGACCGAAGAAGATCTAGCAAAATTAAAGGCACATACTTTCAATTTCCTGGATACGGGAGAAACTATATGGTCTGATGAAAGCGAACCTCAAGAAACGGAAACATAAGGTGATGAACGTATACAAATAATCCTCCAACTTATATAATCATGTGTGCGTAGCAATACTCAAATATCATTATGGCAATAGCTTCGGTAGGAACTCTTGGTACAGGTGCAGCTAGTACGACTGGAACGTCTTTTAAATTAACTACAACAACAAATGCGCTTTCTACGTCAGGAGATATTGGATTGCTCGTAGTTGTTTCTAATAATATCGCTACAACTGATGGAAATTCTAATACTCATACTTCAGTAACTGGGGGAACTGGAACATGGACTAAAATTTACGAGCAAACAAATACAGTTGGTGGTGTAGCTGGTGATGGTGTAACTACTTCTATATGGCGTTTTGTTTCTTCGGGCACCAATGCAATAGGTACAGTTTTTACGATAAACCACAGTTCTACCGCGGATCGTTGTGCAACCATGTGGAAATTTACTGTAGCTGGAGGAGCAAGTCTTGTACTTGCTACATCACCAAATGCATACAACACAGATGGTGGAAATGGTTTCGGGTTAAGCACAATTTCGGGTCTTTCAAGCTTATCACGATTATATTTCATGGGAGGTGGTAAAGAGGCAAACAGTACCACAGCTTTAACACCATCAACAAACTTTTCTATCATTACTGCTATTCGATCGCGTAATAATGCAGCCGCAGTTTTAGCTAGAGGAGAATTTCGCATTAATACTTCGACTGGAGAGACCTCTAATCCTACCATGGCGGTTGTAGGTGATACTGCATCCGTATTTGTAGCCTTATATGAGAGCAATGTTGGTTCAGCTTCGCTTTCACCATCCATCTCACCATCTGTTTCACCCTCTGTTTCTATTTCCCCTTCTGTTTCTGTTTCACCCTCTGCTTCAGCGAGTCCTTCAATGAGCCCATCGATTTCAGCGAGTCCATCACTTTCGCCATCAGTATCAGCGTCGCCCTCAGTCTCACCATCGGTATCTGCGTCGCCATCGATTAGTCCATCAATCTCACCATCGGTTTCAGAAAGTCCATCAACCTCTCCCTCGGTTTCAGAAAGTCCATCCATATCACCATCGGTATCAGTTTCACCATCATCTTCATTAAGTCCATCTGTCTCACCATCGTCATCATTATCACCTTCTGTATCGCCATCAGTTTCAGTCTCACCCTCTTCATCAGCCAGTCCATCCATCTCACCATCGGTTTCAGAAAGTCCATCCATATCACCATCGGTATCAGTTTCACCATCATCTTCATTAAGTCCATCTGTCTCACCATCGTCATCATTATCACCTTCTGTATCGCCATCAGTCTCTGTGTCACCCTCTTCATCAGAGAGTCCATCAGTATCACCAAGCTCATCAGCATCGCCCTCAATATCTCCATCTATATCGGTAAGTCCGTCATCAAGTATTTCACCTTCAGTTTCGACAAGCCCATCGGTTTCTGTAAGTCCTTCCTCATCAGCGTCGCCGTCGGTGTCACCAAGCTCAAGTGCGAGCCCATCACTGTCACCGTCAACATCAGTTAGTCCGTCAGTATCGGTTAGTCCTTCCTCATCGGCGTCACCGTCAGTATCACCCTCATTATCAGCATCGCCCTCAATATCTCCATCTATATCGGTAAGTCCGTCAGTCTCAACAAGTCCATCGGTTTCTGTGTCACCTTCGTCATCAATAAGCCCATCACTTTCACCATCATCATCAACCTCACCCTCTATCTCGCCATCTATATCTGTGAGTCCGTCATCGTCGTCAAGTCCTTCAATTTCGCCAAGTAGTTCAGTAAGTCCATCGATTTCGCCATCAGTATCCGTATCACCAAGTTCAAGTAGCTCACCATCAATTAGTCCTTCATCATCAACATCGCCATCAGTAAGTCCGTCAGTTTCGGTCTCTCCATCCTCATCTGAAAGTCCATCAGTATCACCGTCGAGCTCAGCAAGTCCATCGATTTCGCCATCGTCGTCAATAAGCCCGTCATCATCGATATCACCTTCGATTTCAGTCAGCCCATCATCTTCAGCATCGCCGTCGGCATCGCCTTCAGTATCAGCTTCACCTTCAATCTCGCCATCGGTTTCGGTCTCTCCAAGTTCCTCGCTCAGCCCATCTATCTCGCCATCGAGTTCAATAAGCCCCTCGATCTCGCCATCGGTTTCGGTTTCGCCTTCGAGTTCAGCTAGTCCATCAGTCTCACCATCTTCATCAACATCGCCATCTATTAGTCCATCAGTTTCAGTATCACCATCCTCATCTGAAAGTCCCTCCGTGTCACCATCGAGTTCAATAAGTCCCTCAACCTCGCCATCGGTATCCGTTTCACCATCATCGTCAACGAGTCCGTCTATCTCGCCGAGTAGTTCGGTAAGTCCGTCTGTTTCACCTTCTGCATCGGTTTCTCCGTCATCATCGTCTTCACCTTCTACTAGTCCTTCGGCTAGTACGTCGCCATCGGTGAGTCCATCAGTTTCAGTCTCACCCTCTTCATCAGAGAGCCCATCAGTATCACCAAGCTCATCAGCATCACCGTCGATATCACCATCAGTATCGGTAAGTCCATCAATTTCAGTGTCGCCATCCTCATCAACATCGCCATCTATTAGTCCATCATCATCATCATCACCATCGTTATCGCCATCGGTATCAGTAAGTCCTTCTGTATCGGTAAGTCCATCGGTATCGGTATCACCCTCATCATCTGCAAGTCCGTCGATAAGTCCATCTTCGTCGACAAGTCCGTCTGTGTCACCATCGGTCTCAGTTAGTCCATCGGTATCAGTATCACCAAGCTCAAGTGCAAGTCCTTCGTTATCGCCATCGAGTTCAATAAGTCCCTCCGTGTCACCATCGGTTTCAGTCTCACCCTCGTCATCAGCCAGCCCTTCAGTTTCACCAAGTGTGTCAGCTTCGCCCTCAACATCGCCATCAGTCTCAATTAGTCCTTCATCTTCAGCAAGTCCATCTATTAGTCCATCAGTTTCAGTATCGCCATCGATCTCGCCCTCTGTGTCAGTCTCGCCGTCATCTTCGGCATCACCCTCGGTATCACCAAGTGTATCGCTTTCACCTTCGGTGTCACCATCGGTATCAGTCTCACCGTCATCGTCGGCATCACCAAGTATTTCGCCGAGCGTAAGTCAAAGTCCATCAATATCTCCATCAGTATCGATCTCGCCAAGTTCCAGTGCGAGTCCATCGATATCGCCATCAATATCTATTAGCCCGTCTATATCGCCATCAGTGTCGGTATCACCATCATCATCGGCTAGTCCTTCGATAAGTCCGTCATCATCGATTTCGCCAAGTGTAAGTCCGTCAGTTTCAACATCACCATCGTCATCAACGAGTCCATCGATCTCGCCTTCATCATCGGCGAGTCCCTCAATCAGTCCATCCGTATCGGTTTCGCCATCGACATCTATTTCACCGTCAACATCAATATCACCTTCCGTGTCAGTATCGCCGAGTAGTTCAGCGAGCCCCTCAATCAGTCCATCAATTTCAACAAGCCCGTCTGTTTCGCCATCGGTGTCTGTTAGTCCTTCATCTTCAGCTTCGCCGTCGGTCAGTCCATCGGTATCGGTATCACCGTCATCGTCTATAAGTCCTTCAGTCTCACCAAGTAGCAGTCAGAGCCCATCTATCTCACCTAGCGTATCGGTGAGTCCATCAATAAGTATTTCACCTTCGGTATCAGTGAGTCCGTCGGTTTCGGTCAGTCCATCGGTATCGGTGAGTCCATCCTCTTCGACAAGTCCCTCTGTTTCGCCTTCAGTATCAGCTAGTCCATCTGTCTCACCATCGGTGTCTGTTAGTCCGTCAGTTTCAACATCGCCAAGTTCAAGCGTAAGCCCATCCATCTCACCATCAAGCTCAACGAGTCCTTCTATCTCGCCATCGGTCTCAGTATCTCCGTCTTCATCAATCTCACCGAGCGTATCACCGAGTAGTTCATCAAGTCCATCAACCTCTCCCTCGGTTTCAGTGAGTCCATCAAGCTCAACGAGTCCTTCTATCTCGCCCTCTTCGTCAATTAGTCCATCAATATCTCCATCAGTATCTGTATCGCCATCATCATCGACATCACCATCGATAAGTCCATCTTCGAGTATTTCGCCATCAGTTTCTCCTTCGGTATCTGTCTCACCAAGTTCATCGACGAGTCCATCGATATCGCCATCATCATCGATATCTCCATCAATATCTCCATCAGTATCTGTATCGCCATCGACGAGTATTTCTCCATCAACTAGTATTTCGCCGTCAACATCTATTTCGCCATCGACATCAATTAGTCCATCCGCATCAGCTTCACCTTCAATCAGTCCATCCGTGAGTACGTCACCTTCAATCAGTCCATCGATCTCTGTATCGCCCTCATCGTCAACCTCATCCTCTGTTTCGCCCAGTTCATCGTCTTCACCATCAATAAGTCCTTCGGTATCAGTTTCGCCATCGATATCGATTTCACCTTCAGTGTCGATTTCTCCCTCAGTAAGTATTTCACCCTCAACATCAATTAGTCCTTCTACATCAATCTCGCCGTCAACAAGTCCATCCGCATCAACAAGTCCATCAATTTCACCATCAGTATCTATCTCACCGAGTTCATCGACGAGTCCATCGATCTCGCCAAGCTCAAGTCAAAGCCCCTCAATATCACCTAGTGCCTCGATAAGTCCATCAGTGTCAGTTTCTCCTTCACTATCACCATCGTCTTCGGTTAGTCCGTCAGTTTCACCATCGTCATCAACGAGCCCTTCATCATCGACCTCGCCGTCTATTAGTCCATCGTCATCGTTGTCTCCTTCGGTTTCGCCGTCAACATCCATATCACCATCGTCTTCGGTTAGTCCTTCGGTGTCGCCAAGTTCGTCAGCATCGCCATCCATATCACCGTCAGTTTCAATTTCTCCAAGTTCATCAATATCACCTTCCGTGTCGGTTAGTCCATCAGCTTCAACATCACCATCGGTATCGACCTCGCCAAGTAGCTCAGCGAGCCCCTCAATATCGCCTTCGTCATCAACGAGCCCGTCAATTTCTCCTTCGGCATCTATTTCACCGAGCTCATCAACAAGTCCATCAATTTCACCGTCGTCATCAGCGAGCCCCTCGATAAGTCCGTCGATATCTGTGTCGCCTTCATCGAGTATTTCGCCATCTTCGAGCATTTCGCCGTCAACATCAGTCTCACCATCGACATCAATTAGTCCATCGTCATCAACCTCGCCGTCGGCAAGTCCTTCTGTAAGCACCTCACCATCGATCTCACCATCGGTATCTATCTCACCGAGTTCATCGACGAGTCCATCGATATCACCATCATCATCGACATCACCATCAACAAGTCCATCGGTTTCAACGTCACCATCGTCATCAACAAGTCCTTCTATTTCACCTTCTACATCAACGAGCTCCTCTGTATCACCATCTACATCAGTTTCGCCGTCATCATCGTCAAGTCAATCTATTTCACCAAGTTCATCGACATCTCCATCTGTTTCACCGTCTATATCAATAAGTCCTTCCTCGTCAGCATCGCCATCGATCTCGCCCAGTGTAAGTCAAAGTCCCTCCGCATCGCCATCTGTATCAGTATCACCCAGTTCAAGTGCAAGTCCATCCATCTCACCATCAGGCTCAACGAGTCCTTCCATGTCACCATCAGTGTCTGTTAGTCCATCATCATCAGTATCACCCTCGCTTAGTCCATCATCAAGTGTTTCACCATCAACAAGCCCATCGGTATCTGTGTCGCCGTCATCCTCCATAAGTCCTTCTCTTTCACCGAGTAGTTCAACAAGTCCTTCAGTGTCACCGTCGGTATCAGTAAGCCCGTCGTCATCAATTTCACCATCCGCGTCGGTGTCGCCAAGTACATCTGTGAGTCCAAGTTCCTCAACGTCACCTAGTGTATCGATATCACCAAGTAGCTCAGCGAGCCCATCAATATCGCCATCGTCATCAACGAGTCCTTCTATTAGTCCCTCGAGCTCTATATCTCCTTCTTCATCAGCATCGCAGTCAATTTCACCGTCATCATCAATAAGTCCGTCAATCTCACCAAGCGCCTCTGTTTCACCGAGTAGTTCAGTGAGTCCAAGCATTTCTCCAAGCAGCAGCATAAGTCCATCTGTATCACCATCTGCATCAGCAAGTCCATCATCGAGTGTCTCGCCCTCATCGTCTGCAAGTCCATCATCGTCAACGTCGCCCTCGGTATCACCAAGCTCGTCAACGTCGCCTTCGGTATCACCGAGTAGTTCGGCAAGTCCTTCAATTAGCGCCTCACCATCAGCAAGTCCTTCAGTATCGGCAAGTCCCTCATCTTCTGCTTCGCTTTCAACATCACCATCATCATCTTTGTCTCCAAGTATTTCTCCATCTGGCTCAGCGAGTCCGTCTATTTCACCTTCGGTAAGTCCAAGCATCAGCGTGTCTCCAAGTAACTCGATAAGTCCGTCTGGCTCAGCGAGCCCATCAGTTTCTCCATCAATTTCTGTGTCTCCATCAGCATCTGCGTCACCAAGTCTTTCAGTGAGCCCAAGTATATCTGTCAGTCCATCTGGTAGTGCTAGTCAGTCATTATCGCCTTCGAGCTCTGTATCACCGTCATTAAGCGTGAGCCCATCGCTGTCAGAATCGCCATCAATATCACCAAGCGGATCAGCATCGCCCTCTGTTAGCGAAAGTCCCTCTGTAAGTCCATCAGTAGGTGGGAGCATTTCACCGTCAATTTCGCCATCGATTTCAGAGAGTCCTTCCGTATCACCTTCTGGTTCTGCATCACCTTCATTATCGGCATCACCTTCAACATCACCATCGCCTTCGCCATCATCCACACCTTCTGCTACGCCATCAGCATCTGTAGGCTCAATAAGCCCATCTCCTTCCGCGGGTGCGGTCGCGAGTAGATCAATTTCAATTTCCGCCAGTCCTTCACCTGAACGCGATACGACTGAAACAGAATTAATACCACCGTTGCCACCATTCTCTGAGTTCCCCGAAATGAATAAGAATACTGTTATTTTCGAAAAGACATTTCTACAAACCAGCACAACACAAAAACATTACCAAAATATACCTTCATGGAATTCGATTGGAAGGCCAGAAAAATCTAAAGAAGGTACGGTAGGATTTAATACTGAAACGCAAAGCCTTGAAATTAAAGTTGGCACAGGATGGTTAACGTTACCGATGAAGAAGATTGAGTAATCAACGTGTTGCATTCTGCAATTTAATGCTTTTATAATAAATTGTAGTATGGCGAATAATTTTCCACTCTATGTTGATCTCGGACAAGATCTGTCGATGTTAATTGGGGTACCCACAATTTCTACCTGGGTAACGGAAAAAAGGCCTACCAGAGTAAAAAGGGGAACAATAGGTTTTAATACAGAAACCCAAACTCTTGAGTATTGGGATGGTTCGGCTTGGTATGGAGCAACTATGGTGAAAGGTTAAAGGCACTTGTGTTTTATAGAATTAAGTTCTATACTGATCTCAATGTTTAATATTATCCAAAATATAAGCACGACGGAACTGGGCATCATTGTTGTCATTCTCCTTGTTCTATTTGGCGCTGGTTTTGTTAAAAGAATTGCCAGAACAAGTGGAGAAACGGTTAAAGAAGTTAGAAATCTTAAAAAAGAATTTCATAAGGCGGTAGAAGGCGAAAGCTAATCACACGCCAGCCTGAAAGGAGGTGTCGATACAGATTATGCTTCAGTCAATAGGTGTAACAGAATGGTTAATCATTGCTTTAATAGTAATAGTACTTTTTGGGGGTAAAAAAATCCCTGAACTTTTTAAAGGTCTTGGAGAAGCCATAAGTGAGTTTAAAAAAGCTTCTAAAGATACCACATAAAAGTGGATACGACTATGTCTTCAGAAACTTCTGAGTTCGATGAATTTCGACGAAAATTTTATCCTGTTTTTAATGAGATAAAAAGAAGAGTCATTATTACTTCGTTCGTTTTCGTAGCAGCATCTCTTATTGGATTCTTCTTCTACGAATCGATAATTAGATTTGTGATTAATCTGTTTTCTCTTAGGGGCGTCAATCTTGTGTTCACTTCACCTTTTCAATTTATTAGTCTCTCCATAAGCTGTGGCCTTGCCACAGGAGTTGTGGTAGTGTTCCCTTTACTTTTATATCAGATATTGTCGTTTTTAAGACCAGCCTTAAAGTTTAAGGAGTATAGATTGATTGTAAGACTCTTGCCTTTTTCATTTTTTCTATTTGTAGCAGGCTTTTCTTTTGGTATTTTTGTCATGAAGTGGCAAATCGCGCTGTTTTTGACAAAATCTACAGAGCTTGGCATAGGCAATATTCTGGATATTAGTAAAATCATGAGCACCGTCATTTTAGTGGCAACCTTTATGGGCATTGTGTTCCAGTTTCCACTGGTTATATTAATGCTCACAAGCCTGGGAATTATTGATCATGGCCATCTGAGCAAACAGAGAAAGGTATTTTACTTTGGTGCTCTTTTGCTGACAATCCTGCTCCCTATAGATTCTGTTTTGGCCGATCTTCTTCTCGCTTTACCCATTATTGCCCTATATGAGTTGACTATTATATTGAGTCGCGTACATAAAAAAAAGAAAAAAGTTGACACGATAGAAGAAGCCAAACCTGTTGAACTAGACACATTAGATCCTATTCGTAATCGACTTTTATCTTTGAGTGGAGAATGATTTATTCAAACGATCCTGTTTGAACTTCGCCAGCACGTGTGTAATTGGCAAATATAACGCCACTTGGAGAAACTTTGGATTCTGTTAAGGTAAATGCCGCTGGAATTGTGCCGTCTCCAAACAATTTTTTACCTTTTCCTAGTGTTACAGGGAAGATTTTTAAATAAAGCTCATCGACAAGATCATTTTTGAGAAGTGTTTGTGCTAAATTTCCACTTCCCCAGACCTTCAGATCTGGACCATCTTCTTTTTTAAGTTTTTTTATTTCTTCAACGACATTTTCATTTATGAATACTGAATTTTCCCAGTTGGATGAAGAAAGAGAGCTCGAAACAACATATTTTGTAGATGTATTGATGCCCGGCCATGCTTCAGCGTGTTGTGGCCAATAACCCGCCCAGATTTCATATGTTTTTCTGCCGAGGAGAAGACTGTAGGGCTCTTTCATCTGCTCATTCATGACGTTTCCTGCGAATTCATCGAAGTAGGGGGCTGTCCAACCGCCATATGCAAAGCCGCCCGATGTATCTTCTTCGGGCCCACCTGGTGCTTGTATGACGCCGTCGAGAGACATGAATTCAAGGATAATTATTTTTCTCATAAAAAAAGTATAGCAAAATGAGTTTGGCTTTATTAAAGCAGTACTTGTGTATAATGAAAATATTAGATAAAAAACGGATTAACTTTCAATGAAGAATATATTCTATAGAATGCTTGAAAGGGATCGTATACTGCTATTGCTTCTTCTATTTTCTGGCATCATTATTCTACTTCTCTCATTCATATTGATCGGAGATAATATGTTTGGTAAAAATTCCGATGCGTTTGTTGTTTCAAAAGATATTGTTTCAAAGACCACGGATTCTTTAAGCGTTTCATGTGGCAAAAAATGTTCAAGTGATGCTGAATGTGGTGGGTTAACATGCGGTAAAATCTGCGCAAATTCTAAATGCTTTAAGGATCAATATTGCCATAACCCAAAATGTCCAGAATACACCTTTGTTGGTGGCTATGCTCGTTTTACCGATATCGTGGAAATTCCGAGAAATATTCCAAGAGATCCTCGACATGAATCAGAAAAAAAATATTGTGAAGGGCTTTCTATAAAGGGAAATTTAAAAGAATTTATCATAGATAATCAAAGCGGTAATGTGACAGAAGACGAAGCAGACAAAAGGTGTCAGCAATATGGAAAAGACAATAATCTTCCATATTGTAACCTGGATTATTACAATCTTGGTTTCCAGCGGAAGAATTACGCATGTACTTGTCGAGATATTCCATTCGAAATGACTAAGGATTGCAGTTTTGATGAGAGCAAATTTAGTTGTAAGTGTTTACGAAATCGTACAATGAACGATGTTGGAGCAACGTCATGTGATCAGTGTGGTGGCTTCGGAAAAATCCCTGTATGTACATCGAATACCTTGCTCTCTGAGCAATCAGACGATATTGAATACGATGAGTCGGAGAAAAAAAATCCTTTTGTTATGAATAGTTCTAATCCAGACTGTGCCAATCATGTGAAGCGAATCACATGTTCGGATGGGAGGACTCTAGAAGACTTATATGCTACGTGCGATTTCGGAGGGGTACCTAATAAAGATACTGGTGTTTGCGAAGGTGGTACTTTAAATTGGGTAGAAGGTTCACGCGAAACATTAAAAATACCAGGCGAACTCCCCGACGATTCTAGTAAATCGTCATGGTGCGCAGCTCAGGGTGTCAGGAATGGTTCCACATGTCAGTTCTTGCCTGAGAGTGGTACTTGTAGCTGCTATATCCCAGCACCTACGCCAACCGATTATAATACCAACCCACTTTATTCGCGTTTGTGCGTTGACAAAACTCATTGGGAGGATGTAGCTAAAACTTTTTGCAACGCGCCATATTTAGAAAAGAAACAGTGTCTTAGGATCAATATTGATGCAAAAGATAGATCGACGTGCGACAAAGTATGTGGAAGCTTATATGGAAAACAATGTGAAAATGGGGCAGGCGGTCCTAGTGATGACTTTTACTTTAAATGTTGTCCTAATGACACAGAACTGGACAGTCTTTGGAGTTACAACTTTTATAAATATGTAGCTTCAGGTGATCATATTAAACTTAAGGCTGGTTGGTTTCAAGAATGTCCAAATGGAGAGCGCATAGAAATTACACCAATCATCAACTTGCCGACAAAGGCAGTGCCAACAGCGGTCATTAGACAAAGTATAGATGGCACAAGATTATAACTAGATTATTGAGTCTTGCAACAGTACCCTACAATACCTCCGTCGCACTTGCCATCAAAATTGTTGTCATCACAACATCCGCGAGAATATGAAGAGCCAGCAGGATTTGTACAAAAACTTGCATCTTTTACAAAGGTTGAGCAGTATTTTGCACAATCACGACAAAAAATATCTCTGCGAGGATCTCCTATGTACCCAGATCTATACTGACATGACTGTGGGTCCTTTTCAAGCTTGGGTGGAGTAGTATCTTTTTTTACACAACAGACACCAACTGTGGTAATGCCACCATCCCAGCAGGTCCCAGCAATTACACCATTGTTATTTTTGCATTCCTCATTAGTTGTACATGAGCCATTGAAAACATCGGAGCACTGGCTTTCCAATATCACACGGTTTTCATCAATGATTTTTCGTGGTGTGCAACAAATTAATTCTGTTGAGCCACCAGCATTACATTTAGTGTGAGAACTATATCCGCCTTCTTGTGTGCACATTTCTTCGGTAGTGCATATCGATCTAAATTGAGAACAGGTAGCTTGCTCTATTATTGGCACTGGCGCTTTTCCAACAATTTTTTTTATCTCTTGTGCAAGCGATAACCTTCCTTGTTCATTAGTAATGAAGTTATTTGTTGCTTGATAGGCTGCATCAGATTTATGTTCAAACATGGCTTTTGATGAGACGAAGATAATGGTGATTGCTAGGAAGAAGAGTGGAAGTAATATTTTGAACATAAATGCCAGACTTTGTTTATTATTTTTCTTTCGCATACATATAGTTTAAAACTTTCACTTTGTACATTCTATATTAATTTGCTAATATATCCCTATAGGGGGGACTTATGACATATAGACCAAAAAACACCAAAGAACGAATTGTGCACAGACTTAAAATCACTCAGGGGCATATGAAAAAGGTGCTTGAGATGGTTGAAGGCGATGTGTACTGTGTAGATATTCTCCATCAATCCGACGCGATCCAAAAAGCCTTAAAAGAAATTGACAATATTATCCTGGAAAACCATCTCAAAAGCTGTGTATCTGACTCAATTCGTGAAGGGAAGAGCGACGAAGCAATTGCGGAAGTTATGAACGTTTTTAAGAAGAAACAATAATATGGCAAAGAAAACTTTTGATGTTAAGGGAATGCACTGTGCTTCTTGTGTGTATGTTGTTGAAAAAGCGCTTAAAAGCGTAGATGGTGTCAATAGTGCTGTAGTTAACCTAGCCACAAATAAGGCAACGGTAGATTGTGCTGATAATGTTAAAGAAAATCTTCTCCACGAAGCAGTGCATAAGACAGGCTATGAACTTATACCTCAAAAGATGGATATGTCTGGACATGACCATATGGCAATGGAAGAACACACGTTGCGAGAGCATACATTAATTTCCGTAGTCTTTATTGCCATCAGCGTTTTAATAATGTCAGTCGAGTTATTCCTTCCTATTAATGAGGTAACAAAAGAATTTTTCCATCACCTTATGCCTCTTTTAGCAACCTATATGATGTTTGTTGTTGGAAGGCCTTATCTAGCAGGTATCGTACGTTTCATTAAATATAAACGAGCCGATATGGATACACTTGTTGGTATTGGTACGCTTGTTGCTTATGTCTATAGCTTCATCCTGACTGCTTTTGAACTTCAACTTCAAAATTACATAGACACAGAGCATACCTATTATGAAATTACTGTAGTAGTCATCGGGCTTATTACATTAGGAAAGTATTTGGAAGCACGAGCAAAATCGCATACATCATCTGCAATACAAAAGTTGATTGGACTTCAGGCAAAAACTGCACGGGTTGTGCGAGAGGGTAAAGAAATAGACATTCCAATTGAAGAGGTCGTTGTGGGGAATCTTATACGAGTACGACCTGGCGAGAAGGTTCCTGTTGACGGTGTCATTATAGAAGGGGAATCGGTTATTGATGAGGCAATGGTTACGGGTGAAAGTATTCCTGTAGACAAAATGGTTGGGTCAAATGTCATTGGGGCAACTATAAATAAATCTGGTTCATTTATCATGGAGGCTTCAAAAGTTGGATCTGACACAATGCTTGCTCATATTATTAAGCTCGTTGAAGAAGCTCAAGGTTCAAAAGCTCCTATTCAAAGAATGGCCGATGTAATTTCTTCATACTTTGTTCCTGCAGTATTGGTTATTGCAGTAGTAACATTTTTTGGCTGGCTGGTTTTTGGTGGGAGTAATGGATTGGTCTATGGACTATATAGTATGATTTCCGTCCTCATCATAGCATGTCCTTGTGCAATGGGACTGGCGACACCTACTGCTATTATGGTCGGTACAGGTAAGGCGGCAGAGCACGGTATTTTGATCAAAGATGCCGAAAGTTTGGAGACTGCGAATAAAATTCAAGCTATTGTATTTGATAAAACGGGGACACTTACCCAAGGTATGCCAGAAGTCACCGACATTGTGCCAGTAGGAGAAATTGATAGCAATACGGTTATTCAGCTTGCTTCTTCTTTGGAAAAAGGCTCAGAACATTCGCTTGCTGAAGCCATACTTAGAGAAGCAGACAAAAAAAAGATTACTTCTCAGACGGTTAGTCAATTCGAAGCATTGACTGGATATGGGGTTGTAGGCATTGTAAATAAACAAAACATTGTTCTCGGCAATAAGCGACTCATGGATAAAGAAAAGATTGAATATAAAGAAATGCTCAAACAGATTGAACAACTTGAAGCAGAAGGGAAAACCGTTATGATGCTTGCGCAAAATAAGAAAGTTGTTGGACTTATTGCGGTTGCTGATGTGATAAAAACAACAGCAAAAGAGGCAGTGAGCGCGTTACAGAAGAAAGGAATAATGACCTTTATGATTACAGGAGATAATAAACAAACTGCTGAGGCAATCGCTCAGCAGATAGGGATTACGAAGGTTCTTGCAGAAGTCCTGCCCGATCAGAAAGAGGCAGAAATCAGAAAACTCCAGAAAGAAGGCAAAATTGTTGCTATGGTTGGCGATGGTATAAATGATGCACCAGCACTCGCAGCGGCAAATGTCGGCATTGCTATGGGCACAGGAGCAGATATTGCAATAGAAGCGGCCGATATTACGCTTATGAGCAAAGATGTACGGTCTGTTGTTAAGGCAATAGAACTGTCACATAAGACGATGCAAACGATAAAGCTCAACCTCTTTTGGGCCTTTGCATATAATGTACTCCTTATTCCAGTGGCAATGGGACTTTTATATCCATTTTTTGGCTATTTGCTTAATCCAATTCTTGCATCTGCTGCGATGAGTTTGTCATCTTTATCAGTTGTTTCAAATTCGTTACTCTTAAAAAGATATAGACTATGATAAATATCTGGGCAATTTTTTTAACTGGCTTATTAACAGGTGGACTTACCTGCCTAGCTGTACAAGGGGGGCTTTTAGCTGCAACCATTGCGCAGCAAGAAGATAAATCCAATGCTTTGCCTATTTTGGTATTTCTAGGAGCGAAGTTGCTATCCTATACTGTTCTCGGTTTTCTTTTAGGATGGTTTGGTTCTTTTTTTCAGCTGTCATTATCTGCGCAGGTTGCTGTGCAGTTTGCTGTTGCAATTTTTATGCTTGGAACAGCACTTAATCTATTGCAAGTTCATCCGATTTTCAGATATTTTGCACTACAACCCCCACGTTTTGTTACTAAACTTGTAAGAAAC
Organism: uncultured Gammaproteobacteria bacterium; assembly: GCA_965230965.1. Taxonomy (GTDB): domain Bacteria; phylum Patescibacteriota; class Microgenomatia; order UBA1406; family HO2-37-13b; genus OLB23. The sequence continues at coordinate 271,777 of OZ246401.1, read as the reverse complement.
CAAACAAAAAGTAAAAATATATTTGCCCCTGCACTTCTTGGTGCTTTTACTGTCTTTATTCCATGTGGAACAACACAAGCTATGATGGCACTTGCTATTGGCTCGGGAAGTCCAGTCTTAGGAGCATTGATTCTTTTTGTATTTGTATTAGGAACTTCGCCTTTGTTCTTTATCCTTGGATATTCTGCTGCAAAATTAGGAGAAAACTTGCAAAAAAAGTTCACTATAGTAGCAGCTTGTGCACTTATAGTACTTGCACTATTTAATCTTAATAATGCTTTTGCATTAACAGGAAGTCCTTTGATGCTAAGAAGTCCTATGCCCAATGTACAGGTAGTTGAACAAGCTACTGATATCCCAACAAAAAATGCTGTAACCATTTTAGTTCAGAGACATGGATATAGCCCTAATAAAATTACTGTAAAAGCAGGTCAGGAAGTTACTTTTAATATCGAGAATAAAGATGCATATACATGTGCTGCGGCAATAACAATTCCTTACTTTAATTTCCAAAAATTTGTAGATGTGGGTAAAACGGAATCTGTTACGTTTACAATGCCTGAAAAACCAACACAAATTCCATTTATGTGTAGCATGGGAATGTATAGAGGAGTTATAGATGTTGTTAAGTAATATGAAAACAGTAACACTGAAAATTGAAGGAATGCACTGTGCTAGCTGTCCGATTATGATTGAGGGGACGATTGAGGATACTCTGCAGGGCGTCACATCAGCTAAAGCTAGCTACCTAAATCAGGAGTGTGTGGTTGAGTATGATGAAAAGCAGGTCAATACGGAAAAGATTGTGAAAGCTATAGAGGGAATAGGATATAAGGCGAGTATCTAATGCTGAAACCTATATACCAGTCACCGTCGGAGTAGGTATAGCTTTAGCTCCGCATACTACATCTTCATTTGCTTCACTCGTAACGCCTAGATCAGCTTTTATGCGCCAATATATTTTGCTGCCACAATAGTAGTCTGAGTAATTTCTTACATCTTTTTTAGCATAGAGTGGCGATTGTGAACCCGAAGCGAAAGTAAGATATATATTTTCAGAAAAATCAGGAAAGGTAGACATTTCAACAGTAAAAACACTCGACTTGCCTGAATATTCAAAGTTAAACTGAGAATCCTTTTCGTTTAAGGTAGCAGACATGCTGCTGAATTTTCCTACTTCTGGTACAACTACCGCTGGATTCTCAATGTTTGTCATAAGATCGGGCGCAGTGAATGTAATACAATTTTCACCTTTTTTATGAGTGTAAAGTTGGTATTGACCTGTGTTTTTCCCCCAGTAATCTCTCGAAGTATCAGCTGAATTGTCAGTAGAAAATGTCGCACACATCTCATATTTATTCGCAGATATAACTTTGTAGGCATACTTGTCTTTCGCTGTAGGATCATCGATGGAGTTGGTATTAATATCATTGAGCGATGCTGGAAGTTGTTTATTACTTTGATAGAAAATCTCTATCTCTTGTGTTAGTTTGGTCATTTGTTCAACTATTTTTTTATCCGCTTCTTTTGCGCGATTTTTCATGGGCGATCCTACCAACTGAATACCACCCACGATCATAAGGACAAACAAAACTGAAAGAATAGCTATAAAAATATAGTATTTTCTCATTGAGATAGGCGTGGTTGACGATCTTCTTTAACCTGTAAAAAGTAGTAGGCAAAAATAAGTCCGCTTACTGAGACTGTAATTACAAAGTGCAACAAGAAATTAACTCCAATATTGCCTGATAGCAGGGTATACACAGTATTAATAAGTTTCCAAATGAGAATAATAAAAGTCACGGTGAGGGTAATATAAATAAGTGATTTTCTTAATTTTAGACTTCGTACCGTGGGATTGAGCTTTGTATGTTTTGTGATCCGGAGAAAGAGAAAGGCGAATATAGGAAACGAAACGATAATGGCTGACAGATACGCTCTCGTTAATACTGAACCCAAGTCATTGTATGAGTTATACATAGAGTTAGTGGTAGTAACATCGGGTAGCCATGTATCAACAAATGTATGGAGAAGCATAGATGAGGAGCTGGCAAATACGTACATGCTAATAAACATTAATACATGCTCAAATGCATCCCACATACCAACAGATTCAGGGAGAGGAGTGGCTTTATTGAGAATGGGTTGATCTGGTTGCATTGTTTCAGTATATTGTCGTTCTCAATACATTGTCAAGTCAAAGCCACAAACTCCCCTTACATCAAGACCTTTGATCATTACTTGTTCCCATTAGCCAATTTCTTTCCTACTTTTTTTACACCTTCTTCAACATCCTCTTGTGCATTGGTAAGGTGGTCCAAGGCTTGTTCCTTTACATCTGTGAAAAGATTTTTCATTCTCTTTCGATTCTTTTCATCTTTTAATACTGTTGCGCCGGCCAGAGCAACTCCTGCTCCAACAACTGCTCCTGTGGCTAAAACAACGGTACTACTTAATCCGTTCTTATTATCATTCTTCATAGTTTTTCACCTCTTATTCGGTATGAAAATTTTTAACCGCTCATTGATGATGATAGTATGCGCATATAATTATTGAGCAAGGAAATGGTAAAGGATGTGTAAGAATCTTATTTACTGGGGGAAAATTAAGGCTAACCCAAGATCCAACCTTGAATAACCTATAGTATTATGATATAATGTAGCGAGTCCTGTTTAGGGTATGTTTTAGCAATGTACTTGAGCCAGGGCTTATTTTCTTGCACTTTAAAAGGTTTATGTCGTTTCGTCCAGGCGAGGATTATTCTTATAAAAACTTTTTCATGAGAAAAATCTTCGCTGCATCGAGAAGTCGATGCGCTGGACGGAGCGAGGCTATGCAAAATCTGTAACCGTCCAACTCAGCCAAATTCAAGGAGCGAGTCGTGAACGCGTTGGTTCTCATGGGACTCTTGGTCTTCAACTTCGTCATCTCCTGGTGGAATGCCAGGGAGGGCGGGAAGTACTGGACCGAGGTCAAGATCGTCAAGGGCTGGCCGAGGCTTCTTGTCTGGTCGGCGCTCATCATGTCGGCCGTGGGGTTCACCTGGGTGTACCTCACGCTGCTGACCATGGGCGCCATCGGACTCGAGATGCTGACCCCCGAAGAGGGCCAGATCATGTTCGAGTTGGGGTACCTGATCCTGATCCCCGCCCTGCTGGGAAGCGGTACGGTGATCTGGATCCACAGCCTGATCGTCGCTTGGCGGCGCAGGCGGTTCGGTGACGTGGCGATCGCGGCGTACAATACCGCGGCCCATTTCCACAACACCTGGCAGGCCGCTTCGGCGGCTCCCGACATGCTCGGAGACGTGATGGGCTTCTTCAAGGGCGGCTCCTCCAAGGGAGGGCGTCGGCGGAGCAGTTCGTCGTCGAGTGGCAACGGAGCGGCGGCGATCCTCATGGTCCTGCTGGTCATCTTGGCGATCTGCGGTGGCGTCATCACGACCGCCCTGATCGCCAGGCATGCGGACAAGGAGTTCGCGATGGACGTGACCGACACGTTCGACGGTGCGTAGCCAACCGTAGTGCAAGCATGGATGCGGGGGAGGGTCTGACCCGACCCCGCGTCCAATGCACTTTACTTCTTTATTTATACAGACAATTGTGAAAATCTAAGCTCCCGCTCTGGCAAAGTATGCGAACTGAGGAGTGGGTGAGGGAATATGTCTTTTCTTAAAGTTTTCCTCAATATTGTGCTTATCTAAGATAGCTTTGTAACTTATAGTAGTTTTTATCAATTAAGACTATAATGTCTTTATGAGATTTTCCTTCAAAATCTTATTTTTCTTACTACTCGTATTTTATTTTCTTTTGCCCTATCAAGTCTATGCTCAGCAAGGTTGTTGCTCATGGCATGGAGGAATAGCTTATTGTGACTATAGTTCAGGAAGATACGTTTGTAATGATGATACTTATAGTCCATCTTGCACTTGCGGTGCGGCACAACCTATATGTTCATTACACTCATCATTTAACTCAATTACTGGTAACTGTGAATGTAATTATGGCTATGTGGTCTCAAACGGAAGATGTGTTTCTACGGATCAGTTATGTCAGGACAAAATTGGGTTTAACAGTCGATACAATAGCTTGACTGATCAATGCGAATGTTCCTATGGATATCTTTTTGATGGGTCAAAGTGCGTTTCGAGAAATCAATATTGTTGGGATAACTTTGGATATGGCAGTGAATTTGATGTGGTCTCTGAGACATGCGAATGTGGGCTACTATACATGTTGGATGCATCAGGTAGCAAGTGCGTGCTTGGAGAAACGCAATGTAAATATCTTTATGGTTATAATGCAATATATAACACAAGTAATAGGTCTTGTGAGTGTGAACAGGGTTACATATTTGATCAGAATAATTCTAATTGCATTTCTCAGGACGAGTATTGTCAAGAAATCCTAGGGATAAACTCAATATATGATTTGTCATCTGAGTCTTGTGTATGTGTTGAAGACTATGTCCTTAAAAATAACGAATGTGTAGAAGACCGAAGACTCTTAGATGTATTAAACATGCAAAAGGACACAAGAAATAAGGACATATTAGTAAAAGAAGCAAATAATACTTTCAACAATCTATTTAACAACGTTTCAGAGTCCTATGGTGATTTGGACAATACAGACAAAATTATGAGCGGTGGATTTTTTAGCTTGATTCTTTTAGGATTTTACTCTTGGTTAAGAAATAGATAGAATGGTTTTAATAAAAACAAGTAATTTGTTTGATTATTTTTGTTAAATACCGTTTTTTGTATAAAATAAAAGATTCCACTATGAAAACTCATAATGCCGAAATTGTAAATTCAACACGAGGAGGCCTCTCAACTGCAATATTTTTCTTAATAACGTTTCTGCTCATAATATTGTTTAATTTATACAACAACATAGTAAATCTTAAACAGGCTATCTTGTGCTATAAAAATAGAGCTAATTATGCATTAAATGAATCGTATGCTAATAATACTGATGGTGTTCGAGATGAGCTGAAAGGAATAGTTATGGGTTTTTGTGAGTTGGATATTAAAACAGAAAATATAGAATTAAGTTATTAGTTTAAAATCAACAGGGATACTCATTTGGCTCTGATGCTCGCATTATTTTTCCCTCTTTATAGATAAAAAAAGAGCATATAACTTCTCCTCTACATTTGTCTATTGTATACCAATTGAATGTTGTCTGGTTTGTTGGCATGCTCTTTCCATAATACTCCTCTAATGTAAAAACATGTATTACAAATGCACTTATATTCATATCATCGATTTCGATTTTTGGAGTGCTTTTCTGACGTGGTGTATTTTTGACTCCTTGATTCATAAAGTCATAAACTTCTGGTTGATTGCTTACAATTTTGATTGCTTGTTCCTTGCTTATATTTACACAGGTTTCTGTACTTTGAGTTTTATTTATACTTATATTTGGGCTAGGCGAAAGACTTCTGTTAGCAAATAAGAAGTACCATCCAAAAAGAAATAAAACGAAAATTATTACAAACTTCATGATTTATTAGTTATCTTAAATAGCCCCTCTTACCAGTATACGGATTTATATTTCCCCGAAAAGAATAGTTATCTCTTTTTGTATAGTTCGGGTTTGTACTATGATATGGTCTTACATAAGTCCCTGATTTTCTATAATATCCACGAGTATAACGTGCTTCAGCACCTGTAGCTGCAAGGATTGAAAAGGCAAAGAATAATATAGAAACAATCAGAAGTTTGATTTTCATATTACATTAGAGACTTATAACAATAATTATTATACTCCTACTCAATCTAAATGGGTTGCTAAGTAATTTTAAATAACAACTTTCTAATCAACCAAAACCCACCATAACCCATTCTACTAAGGATACCTAGACCAATTGCCGACTCTGCAGTCGTTATATTGTTCTTAGTAAATTTTTTTTCTTCAAGTTTTTGAAAATTGGATTACTACGGACATCTATGACAAAAAGTTCAAAGAGCTTCAGTCGTCTCAGGACAAGATTAAGAGCAAGGTCAACAATCTACACTATGCCGATAAAGACTACTTTATTACCGCTTCGTACCTTCTGGACCTTGCAAACCGAGCACATGAGCTATTCGTGAGTTCTGAAATGGAGCAAAAGAGGCAGTTGATCAAAATGGTATTTCAGAACTTAAGGCTAGAAGGCAGAACAGTGCGTTACGACTACGCAAAACCCTTTGATCAGATCTTCTTTTACGCTGATCGTAAACTGTGGCTCCCCCGCCTGGATTCGAACCAGGAACCCTTCGATTACACTTAATCTTTAAGTTTCCTTAAAGCGTGGACTATATCATCATCTTGGCATAAATGCTTTAGATGGAGGACGCTTCGTCCGACAAATGTCGGACTACTCCCTTGCGGGATAGTCTCTGCACCTTCCCAATATTTGGGCTTGGCTCAGGATCACCATATCTAACATGAGTTAAATGAAGGCTTCCCTGAATTCATCCTCTTATTCACTATATTGTTTCCAATATAGGCTGCGTTACAAACACAGTCGAATGCTCTACCGTTGAGCTACAGGGGATATGATTATTAATGCGCACGGATTGGTTTTTTAATTCAATCCGAATAGGAAATTATATCTCAAAGACGCCTGAAATCCAACCCATTATCTTTCTCTGAAGGCTAATGTCATTAACGACGATACGAAGGACTCCGTATGGTAAGACAGATTTTCTGAAACGGTTAGGATTATGAGTAACTATATGAGATTTTGTGAATTGCTTAATAGGAATCGAAGTCAGTCCTGACCAGAATTTTTTCGCTGCTTTCTCATCTAAGTTGTCGTGAATATAAAGATTGGCTCGAAATTTATTCGGTTTTACTTTGCAGTACTCTCGTAACCAAAAAATCATAAATACGATTGCATGCGGATTGCCGTTAGTAAATCCAACTGATTTATCTGTTTTATCACCCTCTCCAAAATATAAAGCAATACCAGCAATAAACTTGTCTCGCCTAGACAATAACCCAACTTCTTTTCTACCATACTGTAGTAATTGTTCTACGGCTTTTTTTCTATTGTTGATTTTATTTTGAGAAGCAACATAACTTCCTTTTAACAAGCCAGTTCTCTTACTTATATAAAGGTCCCTTATCTGTTTTTTGGAGAGTTTCACATCGCGTACCCATCTACTAACTGAAGACTTGGAAACCGAAAGTTGTTTTTGAATAGCTCTCATCGATTTTCCTTGCTTTCTTAGTTCAATTGCTTTATTGCGTAGTTCTAGTTTTCCAGAATATGACATGTTGATATACTACAGTTTAGAACCATAATGATCAAGATCTATACATTTGTATTCATGGTTCTTTTATAAATACGCTACAATAATTGAAGATATGATCGTGAGCAAGTCGATGGTTTTTGGCATCATAGGAGGTATAGTCGCAGCACTCTTGTTTGTTTTTGTGCAACAAAACATCCAGAAACTCATCAGTCCCATTCAAGAAGAGGTTGATGCAAGGCCCCTTGAGAAATATGCGTTTCCACATTTACGAAAGCAAACATTTGAACCCTCCAAGATTTTTATTCAAACCCCAGAAGAAAAAGACCCCAATGTTTTAACGTATCATTTTTACTTTTTTGACGGTGAAAAAAAGGTCAGTGGTTTGTTGAACGCACCCAAGGCGGCAGGTACATACCCCGTAGTAGTAATGTTTCGTGGGTATGTAGATAAGGAAATATACAGCCCAGGAATAGGGACACAGCACGTAGCTGAATTTTTTGCAAAAAATGGATTTATTACATTAGCGCCGGATTTTCTCGGCTACGGTTCATCCGATCCCATGTCTAATGACTCTCTCGAATCCCGCTTTCAGACTTATACAACTGCATTATCGCTGCTGGCATCGCTCGGAAATCTCAACGCCGCGCTGCCAGCGGTTCAAAGTGGGCTGAAAGCCGATACGGATAAGGTTGCGATCTGGGCGCATAGCAATGGCGGCCAGATCGCGATTACTGCATTAGAAGTGACAGGCAGAAAAATTCCGACGACGTTATGGGCACCTGTCACACATCCTTTTCCTGAGTCTGTTTTGTTTTTTGCTGATGATATGGATGATGGCGGCGCCTATTTACGCGGGATTGTGGCTGATTTTGTGCAAAAGTACAACCCGCGATTGTATTCGCCGCCGCAATATCTTATGTGGATTAAGGCGCCAATACAATTACATCAGGGCACTGCGGATGATGCGGTGCCGCTTCAATGGTCAAACACGTTTGCTGACAGAATGGATTCGCTAGGTAAAGATCTTACCTATTTTATCTATACAAATGAGGATCATAATTTTGCAAAGGGCAGTTGGACTCAGGTTGTTTTGCGTGATCTTCAATTCTTTCGTAAAAACCTTAACCTATAATAAATTTTGAGGCAGAAACTTGACACACTATGCCCAAGTAGTACAATCATTCAATATGAATTTTAAGCGATTCATTATTGCTATCTTCATGCTGAGCGGATTTGTGCTCACTTCAATTGCATATGCCCAAGAAGCACAGCAGCCAGATTATGCTATGCAGGACATCATGGTGGTAAATGAAAATGATGTCATAAATCACGATGTATTTAATTTCGGCGATATGACGGAGATTAAAGGGACAGTCAATGGTGATGTCTATACAGCTGGTGGAGATGTTGTAGTAAAGGGTCAAATAAATGGCGACGTACTGGCTGCAGGCGGAAACGTACAGATTGCTCCAGGTGCTGTAATTTCTCAAGATGTGCGTGTAGCTGGTGGAAAAATTATTATCGATGGAACAGTGGTAGGAAATGTGACGGCAGCGGGTGGGACAATTCTCATTAGTGATCAAGCACGAATCGCGGGTAGTTTTACCGCAGCAGGTAGTGAAATTTCTATTCAGGGTCCTATTGGTAAAAATATTAAAATAGGTGCAAAAACGCTTCGTGTTAATGCTCCAATCGCTGGTGGCGCTGATGTCGCCGTACAAAGCATGGTTTTTGGCGATCAAGGTCGTATTCAAGGTAGTCTTTCATATATGTCTGAGAACGAATTCATGATTAATGAGGGTGTAGTCGCAGGCACTATTCAACATCGTGTGCCGCCACAAGAATTCCAAAAACCTGAAAAAGAACGAGCAGAGCATGTTGTTGGTCGGGCATTTGCATTTATTGGATTGCTCGGTATTATTGCAAAGCTCTTTATTGGTTTACTTTTTATTCATGTGTTGCCAGAATTTAGTAAAAAGGCTTCGCTTAATATAAGAAATCAAATATGGCGATCTCTTGGAACAGGATTCTTAGTTGTTGTCTTGACGCCAATACTTATTATTGCTCTCTTTTCAACAGTTATAGCAATACCAGTCGCATTTATTTTCCTGGTTGGCTATGTTTTCTCCCTATATTTGTCATCAATCATTGTTATGTTAGCTTTAGGTCAAACGCTTTCTGTACGCTTTAATCAAAAGTGGAATGATGGTGTTGCATTTTCAATTGGTTTATTCGTGCTGTTTGTACTTAGATTTGTGCCGGTGCTTGGTTTGCTTATAGCAATGTTTGTAACACTTATTGGTGTAGGATCATTGGTAAATACGAAGATTGAAGTATATAAAGATCTGCGAAAGAAGAATCTGCTTTAAGATCTCTCTATGTAGGCTCCTGTTTCTGGATCAATGGTGATGACTTCACCTTTTTTGATAAAGAGTGGCACGTATACAGTTGCGCCAGTTTCTAATTTAACTGGTTTTTTTGCATTGGTCGTTGTGTCGCCCTTAACCGCATCTTCAGCTTCTACAACTTGAAGATGAACGGATTGCGGTGGGCGAACGGCTAAAGCTTTCTCATTGTGGAAAAGCACATACATCTGTTGGCCTTCTTTAAGATAAGGGAGAAAGTCGCCAACGAGATCTTTTGCAACTTCAATTTGTTCATATGTTTGTTCATTCATAAAAGTAAGGGTGTCGGTGCCTGCAAAAAGGAATTGCATGAGTGTACTTTCTACAGAAATTTGCTCGACAAGATTATCGGGCTTATAGGTGTTTTCAGTTGTGCCACCTGTGGCGACGTTTTTTATTTTTATACGAATGTTGGCAGACCCGCGACCATGAAAGTTATGCTCGAACTTTTGCACAGAAAAAATATTGCCGTTCTGTTCGATGAAATCGCCTTTTTTTAGTGAGCTCGCTGTGACTTTCATGGGGATATTATACAACAAGACCGTGTCTTGTTGAGGATCGTGCCGTTTTATGTTGCACTCGCAATAATTAAGGTGTACAATCGTTTACTAACATGGATACCTCAATGCCACTGGCGGAGCGCATGCGAGCCCAAGACTGGGAGGAATATGTGGGGCAACTTCATATTGTTGGAGAGGCAAGCGTATTGCGGCGAGCATTGGAGAAGAATGAGGTACCATCAATGGTTTTTTGGGGGCCGCCGGGATCGGGCAAAACAACGTTGGCACGGTTAATTGCAAAAAAAGTTGATGCAGAATTTGTGCAGTTTAGCGCTGTTTCTAGCGGTGTAAAACAGGTGCGCGAAGTTGTAGAGATTGCGAGACAGCGCAAGCAGATAAATGGGAAGCGCACGATTTTATTTGTGGACGAAGTCCATAGATTTAGCAAGTCCCAACAGGATGCTTTTTTGCCACATATTGAGGACGGGACAATAATTTTTATTGGTGCGACGACTGAAAATCCTTCTTTTGAAATAAATGCCGCTCTTTTATCACGATCCCGAGTATTTGTATTGGATGCGCTGACTGAGGAATATCTTGTTGCTCTGATTGATGCAGCGTTAAAAGATAGGGAAAAAGGATTGGGAAGATTTCAGGTGAAATTTGAAAAGGGGACAAAGGAATTGCTCGCGCAACTTTCAAACGGCGACGCGCGCGTCGCCTTAAATACACTGGAGTTTATGGTTTTTGCAAAGCAGCACGAGAAGAAGATCACGCTTAATGACCAGGACGTGTATGATGCGATGCAAAAAATGCCGCTGTTATATGATCGCGCTGGTGATGAGCATTACAATACGATAAGCGCGTTTATAAAAAGTATGCGCGCCGGCGCCGTTGACGCCGCGGTCTATTATCTCGCCCGCATGATCGAGGCGGGCGAAGATCCGCTTTTTATTGCCCGGCGCATGGTTATTTTTGCCTCCGAAGACATTGGCATGGCACAACCCACCGCACTCGTTGTTGCCAACGAGGTCTTCTCGGCGTGCCAAGTCATTGGCTATCCAGAATGCGCGATCAATTTGGCTCACGGCGTCGTCTATCTCGCATCAGCGAAAAAAGACCGCCGTGCCTATGATGCGCTTCGCGCTGCTCAAGCAGACATTCGTGAAACCGGCAACCTTCCTATTCCTAAAACCATTTTAAACGCCCCGACAACATTAATGAAAAATTTAAACTACGGCAAGGGTTATGAACAATACCCTGAAGATAAAAGCAAACTTCTCCCAGAAAAATTACGCAACAGGAAGTATTTTAGATAAGAATTCTTTAATTTTCCCAAACAACATTTCATGGCCCTCATCATTTGGATGCACAGCATCAACAAGCATATCTGCAAAGCCTTTTGCTTCCAATTCTTTAAACATTCTTAGCATTGGCACTTTTCTTTTATCGCACACATAAAAAATATGACCATCAAATTTTTTTACTTCTTCATTATTAAATAAAAGTCCTTTGGATTTCTCAGGATTAACCGGCGTTAGGCCTATTGCAACAATCTCGCATGAATGTTCTCTCGCAATGTTAATAATTTTTTCATAAGCTGTTTTGAATTCTTCTCTATCAGTCTGTTTTTCCGTCATCCAATTGTTTGCACAACTATCATTAAGTCCACACGCAATGATTATTAGATTTTTCTCACCAGGAAAGATGCGCATTTTGAGTTCATTTTCAAACCGTTCAGCAAGTCGAGGAAGCACTTCGCCTGGAATGCCGAGGTTGAAAACTTGTGTATTTCCACCTTTTTCAAAATTGTATGTCGTATCAATATGTTCTCTCAATCGTGCTACCCAGCCACCTTTGCTGTCCCATTTTCCGTATGCGATGCTATCGCCGAAGACGAGAATTTTATCCATGAAGTATTTTTTCTAATTTTTCTTTAAGATCTTGAACATTTTTATATTGTATTGCAACCATTCCTGTTTTTTGAGCTGCTTCCACATTTTTCAGTTGATCATCAATGAACACAATTTCTTCAGGCTCCTTTCCTAGTTTTTCAGCAATAAGTCGATATGCACCTGATTCGGTTTTATTCACACCAAGGTCTTCGGCAGAGAAAATTTGATTAAAAATTTCTTTAATAACTTCTTTGGAATTTGGATCATTTTGAATTTGGCTTGTTGTGAAAATATTCATTGAATATTGCTCGCCAAGTTTTTTATAGTAGTCGAGGAGGGGTTGATTGAACGAATAATAGTCAAAAAAATTGAAAGGTTTACCGCTATTTAATAATTCACGGTAAAATCCATTGAGCGAGCCAAGAAAACTCGGTTTGCTGAATGTCAGAATAACATTCGAGAAATCAGAAAGTATTGTGGTAATCATGTCTAATTTTACCAGGTCTTATCAAACTCTTCTAAAAGCTGCTTTTGCTTCCCCGAAACTTTTTGTGGATACACAACATTAAACAAGATATACAGATCTCCTTTGCGATTTGATTGGGGATATTGAATGCCTTTGCCCTGTAGTCGCAGCATAGACCCGTGTTTTGTTCCCGGCATAACCTTTACTTTTACATCTTTTTTTTCAAGCGTTGGTACATTAACCTGCGAGCCAAGTATTGCTTTTGTGAAAGGTAGATCGATGGTTACAACAACATCTTGACCTTCTCGTCTGAATTGTTTATCTGGAGCAACGGCAACATGAAGATCGAAATCGTCAAATCGAATGCGCATACCATCATCGATGCCAGCGGGAATTTTTATTTTGCGCTTTTTTCCTTCTAGATCAATATTTTTTTCTACACCATGAACTGCCTCATCGAAGCTGATGGAAATTTGATAAGCAGGCTTCTGTCTTCTCTGTTGGCCAAAGCCACCTCCACCACCAAAAAAAGATTCAAAGATTTCAAAAGGGTCGGTAAATCCACCGAAATCAACACCTTCAAAAGGATTGCCTTGACCGCCTGAGTTTGTGTATGTCCATGTGAATGGACCCTGTTGATAAGCTCCTCCTTGACCAGCTCCGCCACCGTATCCTCCTGCACGACCTCCACTTTTTGTGTACATGTCATGGCCTAGCTGGTCATATGTTGATCGCTTCGCATCGTCCGAAAGTACTTCGTATGCATTATTAATTTCTTTGAATTTTGCCTCAGCACCCGCATCCTTATTTTTATCCGGATGCCACTTGAGCGCTAGCTTGCGATATGCCGATTTTATCTCTGCTTTGGTCGCTGTTTTATTAACGCCAAGGACATCATAGTAATTACTCATAATATGGGCACGATCCTAAAGAAGACACGGTCTTCATTATTCAACAACTTGGCCTTCCTCAGCATCTTTTTTCTCGCTGCCAGCTTCGTCAGATTTTGCATCTCCATCTTTTGGAGCTTCTGGAGCTTGTCCGGCTTGATTTTGCTCAGCTTGCTGTTTATATAAAACTTCACCAATTTTTTGTAAACTGTCAGAGAGTTCAGTTGTTTTTTGCTCGATTTCAGCCTTTTCACCTTTTTCAAGGATATCCTTCAAGGCTTTAATCTTACTTTCAATATCGTCCTTAAGTGTTTGTTCAACCTTATCACCTGCATCTTTCAAAGATTTTTCAGCTGTATAAATAAGGCTATCAGCATGATTCTTTGTCTGAATGCGCTCTTTTTCTTTTTCGTCATCAGCCGCATTCTTTTCCGCATCAGTTCGCATTTTTTCAACCTCCTCATCGGTGAGACCTGCTGAACCAGTTATGCGAATACTTTGACTTTTGCCAGTGGCCTTATCTTTTGCCGTGACGCTCAAGATACCATTTGCATCAATATCAAAGGTCACTTCGATTTGTGGCATGCCACGTGGAGCTGGGGGAATGCCTTCGAGGATAAAGCGCCCCAAAGATTTATTATCTTTTGCAAGCGGACGTTCGCCTTGCAAGATATGTATGTCTACCTGCGTCTGATTATCAGCGGCAGTAGAGAAGACCTCGGACTTCGATGTTGGAATCGAGGAATTACGCTCAATAAGCGGTGTCGAAACTCCGCCCAAGGTCTCCACTCCCAAAGTAAGCGGCGTTACATCAAGCAAAACGACGTCCTTAACTTCCCCGCCGATAATGCCAGCTTGGACTGCTGCGCCAACAGCAACTGCCTCATCCGGGTTAACGGATTTATTGGGTTCTTTGCCAAAGAAATTTTTAACTTCTTCTCGCATCTTTGGCATACGGGTCATGCCTCCGACAAGAATTACCTCATCAATATCTTTTATGGTCATCTTTGCGTCTTTTAGTGCAGCTTCTGCTGGTCCAAATGAGCGCTTGATGAGATCAGCGGTTAATGATTCAAGTTTTGCACGTGACATTTTATATACGAAGTGAAGCGGCTGGCCGTCTTTCACCGTTATGAAAGGAAGATTGATTTCTGATTCGAGTGAAGAAGAGAGCTCAATCTTTGCCTTTTCAGCAGCTTCTTTAAGACGCTGGAGGGCTTGTGCATCTTTACTTAAATCGATGCCATTTTCATTTTTAAATTCTGTGACAAGAAAATCGATTAGGGTTTGATCAAAGTCGTCTCCGCCAAGATGCGTGTCACCATTGGTAGATTTTACTTCGAAAACGCCGTCACCAAGCTCCAAAATCGTGATGTCAAAGGTGCCGCCACCAAAGTCATACACAGCAATATTGTGAGCGTTTTGTTTTTCAAGACCATAGGCGAGCGCAGCTGCAGTTGGCTCGTTAATGATGCGCTCAACTTGTAGTCCGGCGATTTCGCCTGCCTGTTTTGTTGCTTGTCGTTGTGAATCGTCAAAGTAGGCGGGGACTGTAATAACAGCCTTTTCCACCTTTTCACCAAGATAATCTTCAGCATCTTCTTTTGCCTTCTTCAAAATCATTGAAGAAATTTCTTCTGGTGTTAATACTTTGTCGTTAATTTTGATATTTGCACGATCATCTTTTCCTTTTACGACTTCGTAAGGGAGCCATTTTTGCAGCTCCGCAACAACAGGATCATCAAAACGGCGTCCCATCAATCGTTTGATAGAGAAAATAACCTCGCGTGGTTTTGTTATAAGTTGTCGTTTCGCGACATCACCGACCACTCTTTTTTCTGGGTCGACGACAGAAGGAATTGTATTTCTTCCTTCTTTGGAAGGAATGACTTTTGGTTTGCCGCCCTCCATAACGGCGACGACTGAATTGGTTGTTCCAAGATCAATACCTATTGTTTTTGACATATGCGTTTGTTTGAATTATTAATTTTTAATTTTGCTAACTTTTACTTGTGCTGGGCGCAAAACTGTGTCTCCTATCATATAGCCTTTGCGCGCAATTTCTATGACGATATTATCGTCTTCTCCTTCAATCATCTCTATTGCTTCGGCAGTATACGGATCAAATTCCTTCCCGACTGCCTCAATTTCTGTGACGCCAAGATCTGTTAATGCGCTTTGAAACTGCTTGGCTACCATATTGAGCCCTTCATCACTATGAAATGCCTGAGCACGCTCTATATCGTCCATAACACTGAGAAAGCGCTCTACAACGCGACGTGTAACCTGCTTCTCAGTCTCTCTCTTTTCGTTAAACGATCTTTTTTCAAGGTTCTGATAATCTGCAAGCGCTCGCAAGTATTTATTTTTATACTCCTCAGCTTCGTTTGGCTGTTCTTCTTTCTTCTGTTTCATATTAGGCTTCAACTTTATGTGTTTCCACAATACTTTCAATTAATTCGGTGAAATAGCGAACATTCGGTACGATGACATCGTAACGCATGCGACGCGGTCCAAGAACGCCTATGGCGCCCTTAACTCCTGGGCCTTCAAATTCACCAAATACTAATGCAACTTGACTGGTATCTGGATCATCATCACCAAACATGAAAAGCATGTCTTCATCTTGTGCATCAAATTGTGACAATAATTTTTGCCAATATGCATATTCATCACAGCGTTCCATAACAGCCCGCGCGCGTTCAAGATCCCAGAATTCGCGATTGCCAAGCATATTTTGGATGCCACAGTAATATACGTCACCCTGGTTTGTCGTGGCAACTGCTAGGGTTTGTGTTCTGTGTGCTAAGGAATGAGTTGCGCGCTGTAAAAGCTGATGTAGCTGATGGCGGAAGTCCCAGACATCACTTTTTGATGCAACTTCGTCTGCTGTAGAAAGCTGCTTTTCATTCATGAGATTTTTAATATAGAAGCGAAAAGCCTTTGCTGTTGGGACGCGGCCCGATGAAAAATACTCTTTTTTCAAATAATCTTTTTTTGCAAGATCAACCATGTCATTGCGAATAGTCGCAGGGGAAACACCAAGATTGAACTTTTTATCAAGAATTTCAGAGCCAACGGGTTCACCGTTCTCTGTATATTGGCTAATAATAGCCTTAAGTAATTCAATTTGACGTGGTGTTAAATCGTCCATATTAGCAATAGTCTAGTATATCTGCTAATTTTTGTCAAGAGAGTTATGTAGTTTGTGCTGTTCAGTCGTGAGTACGAAGTCTTTGGAGTATGGTATCAAGTTCTTCTCTTTCAGTACGAGGTTTATCGAAATTAACTGATGGATGTGTAATTTTAGGATCACCTGTTGCATTACCTCTTTTTGTATTGGAACGAACTGATCGAACAGTTCGAACCCGTGCGCCTGTTTTGTCTTTCAAATCATCAGTTATGCGCACCATGCTATCAAGTTGTTTTGGATCGTCATCGACAAGTACGACGGTATGAGGGTCTTTTCCAAAAAGTTGACCACTTTCATCAGATTCTAGTTCTATAATTTTTTTAATAAACTCACCCTTAGGGATTTCCGTTAAAAAAATCTGACTTACTGGCAAGTCGGGATGTTTCTCCAATAGACGTACGATTTTTCGAAATTGATAGTTTGGTTCGCCGTACGTTAGAATTCCGAGATTCATGGGATCTTCACCTTGATGTGCGCCTAGTTGCCGCATTGTTGCGACAATCTCATCGTACACTCTTGGGTCAGCAATAGTCGAGCCAAATATTTGTTCAAGCTGTTCATTGCGTGTACGAATACCATTATTTATGAGTTTTGTTTTTTCTTCATTAAAATGAAACGGATCGCCTTCTTGTGCTTCGCCTCGTTGGATACGTGATAAAGTTGCTTGTAGATCTGCTATTGCAGCCTCTGGACTAGTGCCATTGTCAAGTTGCGTTCTCAATTGTTGGATAGACCAATCGAGCACATCAATATGTGTATATGTATGATATTGTGTCGATGCTCCTTCATGTTCTTGCCATCTGGAGAAGTTGTCAGTAAGCTCCATAATTGATCGGCAGGTTTCTGGATTAATACGTGGATCTAATTCTTGGAGATATGAAGTGAATTGTTCTTGACGGGGAACTTTAGCATGTGACGTTTCGGTTATTGTATCGTCATAATCAAATAAAACCCAGTCTTTACCCTGTGCTACGGGCTGATTAGCTCTTTGAATAATAAACCCTACATCACCAACTCTTCTGAATTCAAAACCGCCGATAGCTTGTTTTGATTCCTCCGGTAGATTTGCATAAACAGAATGAAGTTTTCTTTCTTCAATTTCACCCGAACTTATAGTTGGTGTTTCTCTATCCATAGCACTCAGTATAACTATTTTGTGCGTGGGAAGCAATATAAAGTAGAAAAAGTGACCGCCCCGGCGGGTGCCGGGGCGGTCGTGTTCGAGTCTCGAACGGAGTTGGGCGATTAGCCCTTCGGGCACTTGTTGATAACAAGATTCAGGGTTGGCTCCAGTGATGAGATGGCGCAGATGTACAGCTTGGCCGTTGAGGTGATGAAGGCCCACACCATGACATGCGGCTCCTCAATACCCGCTTGATTGTAGAACTCCTCGGCCACCATCTGGCGATCATCGACTATGTAAAACGGAATTGGGCTACTCATCTCGCCGATGTCCAGCAAGAAGCCATTGCCGTTCTCCCTGGGGACCAGGTCGCCGCGGAACTCCCTCAGTTGGTTTGGGTCGAAGTCAGCAGTCACCGTAGTTGGTACGGCAGCTGGCTGAGGGATCTCCGTTGGCACCTCGGTGGTGACGTCCCCAGCGTAGCTGTTTTCCGACTGTGTCTGAGGCGGCTGCACGTC
This sequence comes from uncultured Gammaproteobacteria bacterium, assembly GCA_965230965.1. GTDB lineage: Bacteria > Patescibacteriota > Microgenomatia > UBA1406 > HO2-37-13b > OLB23. The sequence goes on along the minus strand of OZ246401.1, from coordinate 253,544 downwards.
ACAGCCTAAAGCAAGGCTTGCGATCATGCCGATGAGCAGCAGGAGGGCAATGCGGCTGAGGTTGATGCGCAGTTGCGTGAGCACGATGTTTCTCCATGAGTATGCCTTACTCCTGTTGAGATAGGCCCGGCGCCTCAGATATATCATCTAATATATATGTGACACGTCGGGCCTATATGACTCGAACATATTATAAAGGTGCAAACAAGTCCTATAGTATACTTGACAAGAGGTTTTAGGTCAAGTTAGACAGACTCTTGCATTCATCTTTGTTGTCATTTATAATACTCGACATCATGCCACGAACTAAAAAAGCAGAAACAGAAAAAGTAGCTCCAGCAAAGAAAAAAGTTGTAGCTAAAACTAAAGCTCCTAAAAAAACCACGAAAGAAGTTGAAGCGGTTGTGGAAGCAGAAGTTAAGGTTAAAGTAACAAAAGCCCAGAAAGACGAAAAGCTAGTTAAAGGAGAAGTTACAAAAGCAGCACACGACCTTGCTACAGCATCAAAACAAGAAATTATTGATCAGTATGCTACAAAAGATGGCGATACAGGTTCCCCAGAGGTACAAATCGCCCTTTCTACACAAAAGATTGTTAATCTTTCTTCACATTTGAATATAAATCCAAAAGATAATCATTCACGACGCGGACTTTTAAAGATCATTGCAAAAAGACGAAGAATTCTTCATTACCTACAAGATAAGGACGAAGCTCGCTATAAGACCCTTATTAAGAAACTTGGATTGAAGAAATAAACGTAGTATACTTTTTATGTGAGGACGAGAAGTGGGATTCTGAATATCGAGATGAAGATGAACTTCATGTCTGTATCAAGCCTCTCACTTCTTCATATTTCTCACGAAAAACGTTATTTTAAAACTTATTAATTGAGCATGAAGCTCAACATATTATGAAAAAAACAGCAGAACGCTCCATGATGATTGGAGATAATCAACTAACCTTATCAGTAGGCAAATTTGCGCCAAAAGCTGATGTTACCATTTTTGGAAAACTTGGCGACACCGTCGTCCTTACAACCGTTGTTTCAGGTGGAAAATCTGATCTTGGTTACTTCCCACTTTCAGTCGAATACGTTGAAAAATTATATGCAGGTGGAAAAATCAAAGGCTCACGCTGGGTAAAACGTGAAGGACGACCTACAGATGATGCTGTCCTAAAAGGCCGCGTCATTGATCGTTCAATCCGCCCACTCTTCCCCAAAGCATACAAAAATGAAGTGCAAGTTGTATGTACACCACTTTCTATTGATGGTGAAAATTCACCTGATATGCTTGCTGCAATAACAGCTTCAGCTGCATTGCATCTTTCTGGCATTCCATGGAATGGTCCTATTAGTACAATCCGTATGGGTTATGTGACCGAGCATAAAGATGCCGAACATACTCCTCAGGGTATTGTTATTAATCCAGAAGAAGATGTGCAGGATATTTCAAAGCTCGACTTAGTTGTCTCATCAACCCGAAAGAAAGTTATGATGATTGAGACGCAGGCAGAAGAGCTTCCAGAAGAAATTATTCAAGAAGCTATAAAAAAGGCTGTTGAAGTCAATAATGGCATAATTGATCTTATTGAAGAGCTTCGTGCTGAAGTTGGTCTGCCAAAACAGGAAGTACCAACTGATGAGGCAACACAAGGTATCAAAGATGTCCTTAAAAGTGACTATGCAGCACAGCTAAAAGAACTTGCACAAAAGCAGGCAGATGATGACGATGATTATCGTGATGTCACCAGAAAGCTCGTCGATGAAATAGTCGCAGCACATGAAGATTTTGATAAAAAAGCTGTCGGTGGAGCTATCGAGGAATACATTCTCGACATGGTCCGCGATGCGATGTTTACCGAAAATCGACGTATGGACGGTCGTGCGCTTGATGAGATTCGTGAGCTTACTATTGAATCCGGTATTCTTCCACGAACCCATGGATCTGCGCTTTTCCAAAGAGGATTAACCCAGGTTATGTCTATTGCAACGCTTGGTTCAACATCCCTTGAACAGCTTATTGAAACACCAGAAGGTGAAGAATCTAAGAGATATATTCATCATTACTTTTCACCACCATATTCTTACGGTGAACCAGGACGTTTCTTTGGTCCAGGACGACGCGAAATTGGACATGGTGCACTTGCTGAAAAGGCACTTGAACCAGTTTTGCCAAGTCGCGAGGAGTTTCCATATGCGATCCGTGTCGTATCTGAGGTTTTGTCATCAAATGGCTCAACATCAATGGCATCAACCTGCGGTTCTACATTAGCCCTTATGGATGCAGGCGTACCTATCAAAGCTCCTGTTGCAGGTATATCTGTCGGTCTGATGTATAAATCTGATGACGATTACAAACTTATGACCGATATTGCAGGTATCGAAGACTTTGCTGGCCATATGGACTTTAAAGTTGCTGGTACTGCAAAAGGCGTCACCGCAATCCAGCTCGACGTCAAGAACGATGGATTGACCGATAAAATGATTGCAGAAACATTCGTACTCGCAAAGAATGCTCGTACATTCTTGCTTGAAAGAATGAATGCGGTTATCAGCCAACCTCGTGCTGAGGTTTCTAAGTTTGCACCTAAAGTGGTCTTGCTGACACCTCCAGAAGACAAGATTGGCGAAATAATCGGACCAGGTGGAAAGAATATAAAGAGAATTATCGCCATGACCAATACTCAAATTGATATTAATGATGATGGTCAAGTCAGCATCTCAGGTGTTGATCGCGAAGCTGTCCTTCGTGCCGTAGAAGCGGTCAAAAGCATCTATCGCGAAGTACATGTTGGCGAAGAATTTGAAGGCGAAATAAAACGCATTCTCCCTATCGGTGCCATGGTTGAATACCTTCCAGGCAAAGAAGGTTTGGTTCATGTATCCAAGCTTTCTAGTGGCTTTGTCCGTGACCCACATGACGTCGTTTCGATCGGTCAGGTGGTCAAGGTAAAAGTTCTGCAAATTGATGATAGAGGAAGAATCAATCTTGGAATGAATTGACTTTTATAGCGCGGCTCAATACAATAGTTGACATATATGCCGCGGACGAGTAAGTTCATTACATTAAAACTTCCCTTTGTCAAAAAGGTACAAATTCAGAAACACACATTTCTGAATATACTCGGGCTATTGGTAGCCGGTTTTGCCTTGATTTCTTATGTCTCGTATATAAAAACCGGGACCGTCCTAACGCTTATTAATGATACGTTGGTGTATTGGTTTGGTGTTTTATCAATATTGCTACCAACCTTTGTACTTCTGATTTCTACACATTTTTTCAATTCCAAGAAGCTCAAAATTATCAAGCCACACGTAACAGTGGGGATGTTGCTCATTTCCATAGCTATGTTTGGTGTTTTCCGCTCAGGAATTGTAGGGAAAACAATTTCAGATAATCTTGTTGCCGATTTTTCAGGAATTGGAGCCTTCTTTATACTGCTTATAGCCTTTAGTGTCGGTATCATTCTCTTTTTTAATACATCGGTAGATTTTTTTCTTGTTATCGTCATTAATATTGCAAAGAAAGTGTTTGAATTACTTTATGCATTTGTGACAAAGTTTATTTTTAATCCTGATAAAGGTGCAAAGCCAGCTGCCACAAAAGGCGAATTTATTACAAATAATCCAACACCTCAGCCGGTTATAAACGTGGCAAAGCAACCCATGCCAGTAAAAGGAAGTGATAATTCTTTGACTATTCGTCCGCTTTCAAGCGAAGCTTTACAACATTGGGAATTCCCAACTCTCAATCTTCTTGAGGAAATGAAAGAACAAAAAGCAGATGCAGGCGACATAGCATGGAATTCAGATACGATTGAGCGCACATTGGATAGTTTCGGTATAAAGGCGCGCGTTGCAGAAATTAATCAGGGACCAACGGTCACACAATATGCGCTTGAAATTGTAGCAGGAACAAAATTAACAAAAATAACTGGTCTAGCAAATGACTTGGCTCTTGCTTTGGCGGCGCCAACTGGTCAAGTAAGAATTGAGGCGCCTATTCCAGGCAAGTCATTCGTTGGTGTAGAAATTCCTAATAGACGCTCTGAGACAGTGTCGCTTAAGCGCATGCTCACCTCAGAGGCCATGATACATGATCCACATCCACTACTTGTGCCGATGGGGCTCGATGTCTCAGGTCATCCAATGGCAGGCAACATAGCAAAGTTTCCACATGTACTTATCGCTGGTACAACGGGTTCAGGTAAATCGGTTATTTTGAATGCGTGGATCTGTTCTTTACTTTTCAGAACAACACCAGAAGATGTGCGTCTTATTCTTGTTGATCCGAAACGTGTTGAGTTGACGCAATATAATGGTATTCCACATTTATTCACAGAAGTTATTGTGGAGCCGGAAAAGATTATTTCTGCCCTGAAATGGACCGTTGGAGAAATGGAATCGCGCTATAAAGAGTTTGCTAAGGTTGGCGCAAGAAATATAGAAAGTTACAACAGTCGTCCAGAAGTTCAAAAAGTGCCTTACATTGTATTTATTATTGATGAATTGGCAGATCTTATGATTTTTGCCCCGCGCGAGGCAGAAGAACATATTACTCGCATTGCGCAGATGGCTCGTGCGACGGGTATTCATCTTATTTTGGCGACCCAGCGACCGTCGGTTGATGTTATTACGGGTCTCATGAAGGCAAACATCCCGTCGCGTATGGCGTTTAATGTACCGAGCTTGATTGATTCGCGCGTCGTTTTGGATATGCCTGGGGCAGAGAAGCTGGTTGGCCGTGGAGATATGTTGTATTTGCCGTCTGATCAGGCCAAACCTAAGCGTATCCAGGGGCCATATCTTTCTGAAAAAGACATAAGTAATATCGTTGAATTTCTTAAGAAGCGCACGCCAGTCGTGCACTACACAGAAGAAGTCACAGAACAGGAAGTATCCATTGGAGCTGGAGGAATGCGCGGAGGCAATATATCTGGCGATGGCCAGGACCCACTCTTTAAGCAAGCTCTGGACATCGTCTACCAAGATGGCAAGGCCTCCGCATCACTTATCCAACGCCGACTTTCAGTCGGCTATGCACGTGCAGCCCGCATCATTGACCAGATGGAAGCGGCTGGCATCATAGGACCACAACAAGGATCAAAACCGCGTGAACTCATATCTCGAGCCTCTACATCAACACCTCAGTCAGAGGAATCCCTCAGTCTTGAAGAAGATCTGCATATGTAAGTAATACTTAACGAAGATGTTTCTGAATGTTTGCGTTATGCTCATCCAATGTCTTTGAATAAATCATCTTTGAGCCATTGCTATTTGAGATGTAAAACCAGTATGGTGTATTCGCATTTGCATTTAACACAGCCTCAATTGCATCTAAGCCAGGGCTTGCGATAGGAGCAGGTGGCAGACCGGTATTTTTGTACGTGTTATATAAAGAATTTACTTTCAAATCATCAGTTGTCAGATACTGCTTCCACCACGTCTTATCTTTCTCTTGATATCCAAGCACATACTGAACTGTTGCATCGACTTGAAGTGGCCAATCATTTTTTAGTCTTTTATACAAAATAGATGCCACTTGCTGTTTTGTTTCTTTCGAATTTGCTTCTCTTTCAACCAATGATGCAAGTGTTAAAACTTGATTGTCAGTTAAGCCTTTTGCTTTAGCCTTTGCGCGAAGTGTCTGATCGTATTTTTTATTAAAATTATTCTTGAAGACACTCAAGATTGTATCGATTGTTGCATCCTTACTTATTAAATATGTATCAGGGAAAAGAACACCTTCTTGAGCTTTTTTAATAAATTCCGTTTCTGGAAAATCAAACTGCTGTGCTAATATTTCTGCAACCTCTTCCTTCCTAATACCTTCAATAATAGTGACCCACTCGTCATCACTTCCCTTTGTGAGTTGTGCAGCAATCTCTTTTGCATTCATTGATGGTGAAAGTCGGAAGGATCCAGCTTGGATGTTATTTTCAATACCAAGTTGTTTCACTATCATTAAGAAAACAACTTTATTGCGAATTAATTTTTGCGCACTTAATTTATTAATAATGTCGTTAACTGTCGAACCCTTTGGAATAACAAAAATTTCCTTTTCTTTTTTTGTTGGTTGTGCGGGAAGGTTACCTTCATAATAATAGGCAAAACCAACAATTAAGAAGACGCATAGAAGACCTAAAACGATACTAATTTTTTTCATGTATCTTTTATTATACAGAATATTGTAATTACGAGCTCGTCCCACTATAGACTTCTTCAATTTGTTTTTTAAATGAGGTAAATCTTCTCACTAAATGACGAAACATATAGATTTCTTCAACATTAAAAAGCCATGAGAAGAAAGCATAACAGAGGACAAACAGCAAAAAAGTCATTGTTAGTAGTGAGAGTACATTTATAGTTCGAGCTGTATCGATAAGTAAATCATCCATGAGTTTTAGTAATAGATAAGGTGCAATAGAGGCGCAAAACCCGGTAATATAAATTTTCACTGTATGTACTATGAGCTTTGCAAAATCAAATCCTTTTATTTTGAAATAAAAGGCAGTAATGAGTGCAATAACATTTAAGCTTACAGCTATGGAAAAGGCTAAACCAAGAGACCATACACCGAGTTTAAGATACGATATAAAAAAGTAGCTGAGCGATGCATTAAGCGCGACACTCATAAAATTGATGACAAAAGGTGTACGCGTATCGTGTGAGGCGTAAAAGGAGCGTGTTATAAAGTAAAAAATAGTATGCATAGGAATAGATAGCGCGAAAATCGATACGGTAAGAGCGGTAGAATTGGTGCCTATCCAGTCAAATTTTCGTCCTCCAAAAATAATACGAACAATAGGAGTGCGTGCGAAGATAAAGAAAAGCGAGAGGGGAATACTAATATATAAAAGTTGCAAAATTGAGTCAACAAAAAGCTTTTTTATTGTCGCAATTTGACCATCTTTAAAAAGATTTGATATGTAGGGAAGTGATGCCTGACCAAAAGCTACGCCTACGAAGGATACAGGGAAGAGTTGTAGATGTTGTGCGAAGTAAAAGATGGTATAGCTTCCTGATCCAAGCAGGGTAGAAAGTGTCAAGTCAATGGTTAAATCGAGTTGTGTGGTAATAACTGAAAGCGTGCGAGGCACAAAAAGAGTAATGAATTCATGAAGAACCTTTTTATTGAACGTAAAAGGACGATAATTGAAACGCAGAATGTACATTGTAGGTACCTGCACAATGAAAAAGAGGAATGCACCAAACACGACACCAATAACTGGTCCAAAAAGCCAAAGGTATGGGGCGAGAATAATTGTTCCGCCAATAATACCAATGTTATAGACAATCGGCGCTATGGCACTAATCATAAAGGTTTGATTTGCCTGTGAAATGCCAGACAACATATTACCCATAACTAAGAACGGAAGCTGTCCAACGATAAGAATCCGTGAGAGATAGACAACATATTCAACCTGCGCATCTGTAAATCCTGGAGTCATTATTCTGACGATAGGATCAGCAAATATCACAATTATGACAATAATCACCGCAAGGCTTAGAAATACCAGGTTAATTATTGACGAAATATTGGTGTAAAGCTCCTTTGGGTCCTTCTTGTATTTAATGTAGATCGGAATAAATGCTGAGCTTAATGCACCCGTAATAAGAATTTCAAACACTAAATCAGGCAAACGAAATGCTGCAAAGAAAATATCAAGTTCTTCTTTTGTAAAGAATGTTGCAAATGTGCGGTAGCGAATAAGGCCGAACACGCGAGAGATAATAATCATGATTGATAAAATGAGCGCAGATGATAGAATATCGTGTTGCCGTTTATAGATGAGTTTTTTGGTATTGCGTAAAAGGTTTTCCATTTTTTCGTCTGCCTATTATATCAGTAATAACTCTAGTCCAAGGGATTGTATATTGCAACTAAATTTTTTACAATTATCTTGTTGTCACTTTATATTTCGAGGAAGGAGGTGCACACATGCCAGTCACAAAATCAGCCCAAAAAAAATTACGTCAGGATAAAAAAAGAAAATCATCAAACGCTACCGTTAAGGCCGCGTATAAATCTGCTGTGAAAAAAGTAACAAAGTCTACCGCCAAAAAGGCAATGTCAGCTATTGATAAAGCAGTAAAAAAGAAGGTTATGCATAAAAATAAGGCAGCGCGACTTAAGTCTCGAGTGTCCAAATTAACGCGCTAACATGCCATGAGTGTTGCCGGAATTAATTTGCTTCAACAAAAACAGCCACAAGCAGCTGATAAGTTGCTGTATTTTATATTGCATTACTTCCGTTACATCATTGTTTTAACACAAATCGTTGTTATTTCAGTCTTTTTTTATAGATTTCAGGAGGATCAAAAGATTATTGATCAGAAAGAGTCTTTTAAACAAAAACAACATATTCTTTTAATTACCCTCCCCGTCATCGAAGAGGCAGAAGCAATAGAACTCAAAACAGATCGCATCAATACGCTTTTAGATACGCAAAACAAAACAATAAATCATTTAAGTTTTATTTCATCCGTAATTCCTGAAGATGTATCGGTGCAGAAGATTCAGGTTACAGATTCTACAGTGCAGCTTATTGGCTCATCGAAAAATCTCTTATCAATTCGTTCGTTACATAAAAGAATTAAGCAACTTAAACAATATAAGATGGCTAAGATATCTTCTATACAACAAGATATAGCAGGTGGTTATTCGTTTGGCATTGGCATTGTACTTACAGAATGAACACAGAACAAAAACCAGAAAAGAAGAATTTGATGGAGCAGCTTAAACAGCGTAAGGTTCAGGATTTTAGTTACGCGATTTTGTTTTTGCTTGTTTCATCCTTCTTCGCATATTTTGTTATTCGACCAGTTTTGTCTATTGCGGTTGCATTGCATAAAGAGGGTGAAGATTTAGCTCGCATTAACAAGGTATATGAAGAAAATATTTCGAAGGTATTGCAGCTTCAAGCAGAGCTCGAGTTAGTTCGCCCAAAGGTGCATTTGCTAAATACAGCTCTTCCTGACAGTCCAAAAGTTGATGTGCTTATTCAAGATATTCGCAAGGTTGCTGCAGCAGAAAATATTACCATAGATAATGTTTCCATTGAAGGCCTTCAAATAAAAAGTGAAAAAAAAACAGAATTAAAGCCCGGTGAATTATACGGAGTTAAGATTGATGTCGGCATCGCCGGATCATATGATGATACAGTGCGTTTTGTAAACGCGCTTGCGCAGCAAAGAAGAATTAAAACTATACAGTCAATTGATATTGTTTCGAGTAAAGATGTGAAAGCCTCTAGTTCTGCCATACCGGCCTTTGTTAAGCTGAAAATGAACGTGCAAGCCTATTATTTGTAACGTATACTGAACAAATGAGTCAAAAGGAGCTTTTGATTATCACAATAACGATTTTTCTTACAATTCTCGGTTGGATCGCGGCCGACTTGGTTCATGTGGCTAATACACAAAAAATTGAAGAAATAAATGCACGATTTTCACAGCCAATTAAAACCAATATTGATAAAAACATTTTCACAGAATTAGAAAAAAGAAAATAAACATGTATTACAAGTTACATCAACAACGGTCTGGACAAATACCAGGTATTGCTGTGCTTCTGGCTCTGATTCTTGTTGTTGGTGGTCTCATCTCTTTTTTCTCTCATAAAAATCCCGAAAAGAAACCCAAAAACGCGAATATTCCTATCGAACGAACCGAGGTGGCAAATATTCGCGACAATACGGTAACTATTTATTGGCAGACTGAAAAGCCAACATCGGGGTTTATTGCATATGGAGCATCATCAAGTGATATTGCAATGAAAGCATACGATAAGCGCGATATTGCTGATAGTCCTGCTCCACGACGCAATCATGTTGTCACCATCAGTAATCTCACTTCAAACACAGACTATTACTATAATTTATTTGTAGACGGTGCGTCAGTAGGGCAAACACCAGAGATTCCTTTTCAATTTAAAACAGCGCACTATCTAAAAAATCCACTCAATCTTGATCCAATTGTTGGGAAGATCATTGAGGATGGAGGAAAGGTTGCTCCAGAGGCCATTGTTTTGATCTATATAGGTTCAGCGCATCCACTCTTAGCACAAGCGAAGGATGATGGAAGCTTTGCAATCTCACCATGCTGTATCTTTAATAGTGCGACATATGAACCTATTTTCCCACAACCTGATGAAGGAGTGATTATTGAGATTATTGATGAAAGTGGTGCAACAAAAAAGCTGACTTCAACATTGGGTGACATCGACTCTGCAACATCAGTAATCGCGCTTAGTAAGGATGTTAAGGGCAGCCAAGAAAAAGGTGTGATTCTAGGTGAGTCGCAAAGTAATCTTTTGCAGCTCGCTGAAGATGTGCAGAAAGTTGCTGATATTGACATTATTTTCCCGCGAGATAAGGCAGTCATACCTGGAACAAGACCATTAATCAAAGGTACAGGTATTGCACAAAAAAATGTGCGTGTTGTTCTTGAGCCATCTGGAAGAATTTTTGAAACAAAAATTGGATCAAACAAAGTTTGGCAATTTCAACCAACATTCGATTTAAGTCCGGGTGAACACACATTAAAAGTAACAACTCAAAATGATCAAAATGTACCTGTTGTATTAGAGCGTTCATTTTTTATTGAAAAAAGTGGCGAGTCTGTACTTGGTGATGCAACCCCATCAGCTACATTAACACCAATAGCTTCACCAACAGCTGAACTCATCACAGAAACACCAATGCCTACAGACATATTGCCAACAGCGGTTCCATCATTGCCAAAAACAGGAAGCAGCATCATTCCTTTTGGTATTGCAAGCATGGTTTTAGTTATTATGGGAGCAGGAATGATATTTTTACTATAAATATGTTATTACAACTATTATCTTCGGTAAGTCTAGTAGCTGTTGTTGCTTTCTTCTTTACATTTGTTGCAATTTTGATTGAGCTGTATTTAATCTCGCGTAAAGATAAGGTTAAGAAAGAGAAAAAAGATGTGGTGCTGCCCGATTTTGCTGAGGGTGTTTTTCAGCCTATAAAAACATCAAAAAATACACCGCTTACTGTAAAAAAAGCAGCAATTGATAAAGCGCCACAACAATTATCATCTCGATATGTTGTAGGACTTATTGGACTGTGCGTATTTGTTTTTCTTGTTGTAGCAATAAGTATCGTATTTAAGAATAATGAACAGGAGGTTGTCGAGACACCATTGCCCTCAAGGCCAGTAGTTACCAAGGTGCCACAGCGAATCTCACCAACAGTCACTGAAGATAAAAAATTGGAAGAGAAAGACGCAGAGCTAAGTCTTTTGGAATTTGATGAGAATGAAGCAACTAATGGCGCTAATACTCAAGCACAAGCACCCACACCGACAACTTTTTTAAGTGCGCCGACAAGTACGCCTACGCCGCTTGTATTTAGGGCTGCAACTGCGACACCGCAGGTGACAGGAGCTATTACAACAACTCTGACGCCTACGAAATCTATGGCTTCATTATCTGGCACACTGACACCAACAAAATCATCATCACCAACTCTCCTGAAAACGGGTGGTGATTATAATGCGAGTCTTGTGGCAGCTTTGATATCATTTGGTCTAATTGCGTTCGCATTTATGTTCTAGCGGAAAGTGCAATCGCGAACAGCTCATCAGGAATAAGTGAGGATCCTCCTACAATAACGCCGTCAATATCAGAAGATTGTAAATACATTGCAGCATCATCTGGTTTGACAGAGCCTCCATAAAGAAATTTTTGTTCCAAGGCAAGGTTAAGAGATTTTTTCATTGTGATAACTTCATTGAGCGGCATATTTTCGCCACTGCCAATAGCTTCAACAGGTTCGTAGGCAATGAATTGCACAGTCTTGTGAATAGCATCTTGTTGGCCGCGAACGCATAATATTGGCTGAATGTTATGTTCTAATGCGCGTTCGCATTTTGTAGCGATTGTTTCATCGGCCTCTCCTAGTTGGCCGCGGCGCTCGCTGTGGCCGATAATGACATAATCAACAAGCCCTGACAGCGTTTCTGCTGTCACCTCGCCAGTGTGCGCACCTTGTGTAAACTGTGAGATATCTTGCGCGCCGATTTTAATCATAGGTTCATATAACCTGTCACTAAGCGCTTCTAGAAAAGGGAAGGGAGGACAAATAATGATCTCGACTTTCCCTTCACATTTATTGAGTGGAAGCGCTGAAAAATCATGCAACCATTTTTGCACCTCTTCAAGGCTAAAATGCGCCTTCCAATTAGCAACGATATATTTCATAATATGGAACCATTATAGTATGGATAAAGACCTCTTAGCACAACTAAATAAAAATCAACTTGCAGCTGTTACCCATACAGACGGGCCCTCAGTTATCTTGGCTGGTGCCGGATCAGGAAAAACACGCGTGCTTACCTACAAAGTATTGTATTTGATTGAAGAAAAAAAGATTGACGCTTCGCGCATTGCGATGATGACTTTCACAAATAAAGCAGCCCAAGAAATGAAATTGCGTGTTAAAAAGGATTTGGGCTTTACTGGCACGTTTCATTCACTTGGTGCAAAACTTTTGCGACATCAAGCTCATTATGCCGGCCTTGATTTTAATTTTGTTATTTACGATGAAGATGACTCTGAGGGGCTGATTAAACAGATTATGAAAGAAAATCCTCCACATGTTTTGCGAAAGATTACTTCAAAATCGGTCAAGTATCGCATTTCTGGTGCAAAAGATAATTTATTAACACCTGCGCAACTAAAAACATTTGCTGACGATGAATATAGTTTATATATGGCGCAACTATATGCTGAATATCAGCGCCGTCTTGAAAAAAATAACGCAGTTGATTTTGATGATCTAATTTTCAAAATAGTAAAAATGTGTGAAGATCATGAAGATGTCCGTAAAAAATATGCCGATATGTTTGATTATGTGCTGGTTGATGAATTTCAAGATACAAATGCCGGTCAGTATGCAATGGCAAAATATTTAGCTGGCGAAAAGAAAAATATAACTGTTGTTGGTGATTTTGCTCAGAGCATTTATTCATGGCGAGGAGCAGATATAAAGAATCTATCGCGTTTTGAAGAAGATTTTGATGATGTGCAGGTGTTTCATCTTGAACAAAATTATCGTTCAACGCAAAATGTTTTGAATTTTGCCTACGACATTATTGTCGAAAATGGTAGCCATCCCGTTTTAAAACTTTTTACCGATAATGTCGAAGGCGATGATGTGACCATTTTGCAACTCATGAACGAAGAACAAGAGGCGGTTTTTATTGCTGAAGAAATTAAGAAGCATCTGCACACATATGAATATGATGATTTTGCAGTGCTTTATAGGATGAATGCACAGTCGCGTGTTATTGAAGAAGTGTTCCTCCATTACGGGATTCCGTATGTGTTGATCGGAGGAACACGCTTTTATGAGCGAAAAGAAATTAAAGATATTCTTGCTTATGTGCGATTGACTGTAAATCCGGAGGATGAAGTTTCACAAGGCAGGGCAAAAAAAATTGGTAAACAGCGATATGCAAAATTAACTTCATTTATTGAGTCACTCAAAAACGATGACTCAACATATTCAAGTGAGCGATTGATTGAAAAAATTTTAGATGAAACAGAATATCTTGGTATCTATGATCCTGATGATCCAGAAGATGGCCCAAGATTGGAAAATATAAAAGAGTTGCGATCTGTCGCACAACAATTTAATGATGTGAATAGTTTTTTGGAACAGATCGCGCTTGTAGAGTCGGAATATTCTGAAAATGAGCGTCATAAAAAAGGGAAGCATGGCGTTCGTATGATGACGATGCATCAAGCAAAAGGTTTGGAATTTCCATTTGTGTTTATTGTTGGAATGGAAGAGGGAATTTTGCCGCATTCGCGCTCAATATTTGATAAGGACGAGCTTGAAGAAGAGCGTCGACTTTTGTATGTTGGCGTAACGCGCGCAAAGAAAAAGTTGTATTTAACGTATGCTGAACGTCGACGTATGTTTGGGCGTGGTGGCTATACCCAGGTTTCGCGATTCATTCAAGAGAAGGTAGGCGGGGGAAATACATATATTGAGCATGCGGATGACGTATTTTGAAGACCGTAACCTGTACCAGGTTACGGTCTTCAATGCTATACTATCTGCATGACATGCAGGGTTCTTGAGGACGACTTTGATCCAAAAAAAGTAAACGTTGTTGCTACCTACCCTATGCAAAGTTGGGAATGGGGAGAGGCGCGCAAAAAAATGGGTATTGATGTGGTGCGCCTCGGCGAGTTTGATGGAAACAGGCTGCAAAATATTTTTCAGGTAACATTTCATAAGATTCCGCGGTCCCCTTTTACTGTTGGTTATTTACCGCGGAGCGTTTTTCCTTCTGTTGCTGTCATCGAACAATTAAAAGCTGAAGCAAAAAACCGTCGCGCAATTTTAGTAGAGCTGGAGCCAAATGTGTCGCGCGACACATTTGATAAGAAAATAAAAAACTCGGCAGTCATGAAACATCTGCGTCCAGCACAACATTCACTCTTCCCTATCTGGACGCAAAAAATGGATCTCACACAAAGTGAAGATCAGATGCTTGCACACATGAAATCAAAAACTCGATACAACATTCGCCTTGCGCAAAAAAAAGGAGTGGTTGTGAAAGAAATGACCAACGATGAAGGTTTTGAAATATTTTCGCAACTATATTTTGAAACAACTGCTCGCCAAAAATATCATGGCCATACAAAAAATTATCATAAGATTGTTTTTGACACTTTAAAGGATTCAATGTCACATATTTTCATAGCATTCTATGAAAATACGCCTCTATCGGCATACCATACATTTGTTTTTAATAATGTCTTGTATTATCCATATGGAGGTTCCTCAGAACTCCACAAAAATTTAATGGCATCAAATCTTTTAATGTGGGAAGTAATTAAATTTGGAAAGCAACAAAAATGCAAAGAATTTGATATGTGGGGATCGCTTCCACCTGATTATGATGCATCGACCGCATGGGGTGGCTTCACACGATTTAAGGAAGGCTTCGGGGCATATTTCTATGAATTTTGTGGAAGCTTTGATCTTGTCGAAAATTCTTTTATCTATAGTGCGTTCAATACAGCCCAATCATTCCGCAAAAAATTTCTATTATGATGGATACAATTCTAGCTTCGCTGAATAAAGAGCAGCGCAAAGCTGTTGAGACTATTGATGGTCCTGTTATGGTTCTTGCAGGTCCAGGAACGGGGAAAACCCAAGTGCTCGCTGCGCGTATCGCCCACATTATCACATCAACTGATACGCCGCCGTATGCAATTCTTGCGCTCACATTTACAGAGTCTGCCGCTGCAAATATGCGTGAGCGCGTTGTTTCTATGATTGGAAAAGATGGATATTATGTCAACATCTCAACATTTCATTCTTTTTGTGCCGATGTTATCCGCTCAAATCCAGAATACTTTTCTATTGATAGAAAAAGCGAGCCTCTAGGCGAGCTTGAAAAATACGATCTGTTTCAGCGACTTATTGATCAAGCATCATTAAAAGCTCTTAAGCCTTTTAATCAACAGTATTTTTATATTGATGACATTATTTCTTCAATTTCTCAATTAAAACGCGAAGGTTTTAACCCTGAGCAGTTTAAAAAAATAGTTGCTGAGGAATTTGCGGATAAGAATAAACCTGATAAAAAAACTGCGTTGACAAAATTTCTTTCACAAAAAGAAAAAAATGAAGAGCTCAGTCTTTTATATGAAGCATATTATAAAGATCTAAAGGAAATTCAACGCTATGATTTCGATGATATGATTGCATTGGTTGCAGAGGCTTTTAATTCACACGCTCAACTTCTCCGTGAATATCAGGAAAAGCTACACTATTTTCTAGTTGATGAATATCAAGATACAAATTCTGCACAAAATGCTGTTGTTGATTTACTAGGAAGTTATTGGGAAGAAAAAGCAAATATTTTTGTTGTAGGGGATCCGCATCAATCCATTTTTAGATTTCAGGGAGCATCTGTTGAGAATACATTTCAGTTTCTTAAAAAATATCCTGGTGCAGAAAAAATTGAATTGGAAACTGTATATCGATGTACACAAATAATCTGCGATGCTGCAATTGATGTCATAAAAAACAACACGCTAACTGAAGTTCCCCATCTTAAAAGCGATAAAAAAGGTGGGGAACCCATTGTGATTGCAGAGCTTCCAACACAAACGCACGAAATTTTTTATGTTGCTGATCAAGTAAAAAAACTTATTGAAAAAGGAGTAGAGCCGGAAGAAATCGCCATCCTTTATCATAAAAATAACGAAGCTGGCGAAATCCAACAGATTTTAGAAAAATGGGGCATTGCATATGAAGTTGATGGCGGAGAAAATATTCTTGCGACAGAATCCATTCAGCAGTTTTTGCGCTTCCTGCATTTGATTGCAGATATAAAAAATAATCGTGAAGACGATACGATGTATGAAGTTCTTTCATATAACTGGATTGCGCTTGATAAAACGCTTGTAATGAAAACTGCGCGCGCAGCAGGAAAAGCAAAACTTTCACTCTTCTCTTTAATCCAATCTGGTTACGACACATTCAAGAAGCATCATCAAACGAATGAGGTTACTCCCCTAGATTTTCGCCAGCTAGAAGAGTTTGTTGAAAATCTTGTGCGATGGTCTGCTGAAGATGCAAATAAAACATTCACTCTGTGGTTTGAAGATGTATTAAATCAAAGTGGCTATCTTGCTTGGATAAAAGAACAACCGGCAAAAGCCGAATTGCTTATAGCTGTCAATACATTGTATCGTGAAGTTAAAGCAATGAATGCATCGCAGCATAGAATGAAGCTCGCTGATTTTATTGTTGCAATGGACACAATGCAGGAACACAATATTCGTATTTTTGCAGAAGATTTAAATGTGCGCAAAGGAGCGGTACACATTTCTACAGTACATAAAGCAAAAGGTCGTGAATGGCAGCATGTATTTTTGATTCATTGCTTCGACACAAATTGGGGAAATGTGCGCAAGTATAATTTGATTCCTTTGCCAGCTGGCCTTACGCCTTTCACAGATTTGTCCTTGAAAGAAAAAAATGAAGATGAAAGGCGATTGTTTTATGTTGCAATAACACGCGCAAAAGAAACGGTGACCATTACATATCCCGAAGCGACAATGCAAACAAGTCGTAGTAGAGAAGTTGTGCCAAGTATGTTTTTGCAAGAAATGGGTGAAAAGCGTGTTAAAAAAATTGCAGACATTATGGATGTTGAAACATCCAATAAGTATCTTGAACGAATGCTTGAGCCAAAAGCTCCGCAGATTATTATTACTGATCGTGAATATTTCTTGCGGATTATTAAAAACTTCAAACTTTCTAGCACGGCATTAAATACATATCTACGAAATCCTCAAGAATTTATTGACAATTCTCTATTGCGTGTTCCCCGATCAAAACCTGTACAAATGTCATATGGAACAGCAATGCATAAAGTCCTTGAGCATTTTGTACAGTTAAAATCATCTGGAAAAGTACCAACCTTTTCAATGCTTGCGCCAGTATTGGAAGAATCACTGAAAGGCGAAATTCTAACTGATGAAGATTTTTCAAAGTATCTTACGAAAGGAAACGAGTCGTTAAAAAATTATATAGCCGCATATAATAAAGAAGAGATTGATGTGTTATATGTTGAACGCCAATTTGGATTTGGATTTGGAAAAACAATATTAGATGATATTCCACTTTCGGGTCGTTTGGATCGTATTGATTGGGTTGATAAAGAGAAAAAAACTGTTCGTGTTGTAGATTACAAAACGGGGGGTGCAAAAACAGCAAATGAAATTGAGGGTAAGACTGCATCTGTGCAACTTTCAGAAAGAGAACTTGCCTTGCCAGAAAGTATTCGCGGACCATATAAACGACAGTTACTTTTTTACAAGCTGCTTACCGAATTGGACCAAACATTTATTCCAACAGTAACAGAAGGGATGTTTGATTTTGTCGAGCCAGATAAATATACAGGAAAGTTAGTGCGTCGAGAATTTTCACTTCGTGATGAAGATGTAAAAGATTTGAAAGAGCTTATTCGTGAAGTCATGAAAGAAATTAGGGAATTGAAGTTTTTGGATTGAAAAAGAAAGTTCGGGCCGGATACTGAGATCCGGCCCGGCTGTTGGGTTTGTGTTGTCTCAACTACGCAGGAATGACGTTTATCTGCACCTTTCCTGCTTCATTAGCAATGCCGTTTTGAGCCAGCCAGACAAGGGCTGCTGCTCGAGCCACAGCCCTGTCGGAGAACTCCTCCGTCGACGTGTGAGTCGTATAACTCTTCTCGTCACGAATCGCGATTTGCCACTTGAACATTTACAACACTCCGTACATACTGCACTACGCTAGCCGACGCATTTCGGCCGCGTTTTACGACCTATAGTATAGCAGAAATAAGGGGATTACTCAACGAAATCTTTGAGTTTGCGAGCGCGGGTCGGGTGGCGGAGTTTGCGAATAGCTTTTGCTTCTATTTGACGAATACGTTCACGAGTAACATTAAATTCTTTACCTACATCTTCAAGAGTCTTGCTCTTACCATCATCAAGTCCAAAGCGCATAATAAGCACTCTTTTTTCTCTTTCTGAAAGTGTTTCAAGCACTTCATTGAGATAATCACGAAGGAATTCCTTTGATACCGTATCATACAAACTTGGTTGATCACTATCTGCAATAAATTGTTCTAATGTTGTTTCATTATCATCACCGATTGGTGTAGAAAGTGATTTTGGATGTTGGGAGATTTTAATAAGATTTTCAACTTCAGACACATCAATTTCCATTTCTTTTGCAATTTCTTCATTTTTTGGTTCACGTCCTAGTTTTTGGGTGAGTTTTCTTTGTGTTTTATAGTAGCGATTAATATTGTCCACCATATGGACAGGAATACGAATAGTGCGCGATTGATCTGCAATCGCGCGCGTTATTGCCTGGCGAATCCACCAGGTTGCATATGTCGAAAATTTAAATCCTCTTCGCCAGTCATATTTTTCAACTGCCTTGATAAGGCCTTGATTCCCTTCTTGGATCAAATCCAAGAAAGAAAGACGTCGGCCTAAGTACTTTTTTGCAATAGATACAACAAGTCGTAAGTTGGATCGAATTAATCTTCTGCGTGCATCCTCTTCTCCATTTTCATAACCTTTAGCAAGCGAAATTTCTTCTTCAAAGGTTAAGAGAGGGTACATGCCAATTTCTTTGAGGTACATTTTAATAGGATCGAGGGATTCACCTTGGCGTATGGTGATAAGACGTTTGAGTTCTTTTTCAAACTCTTCCATTGATTTTTTTGCATCTTCTTCTTCACGAGAAGATACATTTTCAAAGATATCAATATTTTTTTCAATTGCCTTATCAAAGAAGTCATCAATCTCGTCAACGTATTTTTCAGGCTCTGGATATACGTAAAATATGTCGTCGATGACGATAAAACCGTCCTCCTGACCCTGCTTTATCAATTCATTAACATTTTTGGGGATTTTTTGGCCTGTCATAGCCTGCATTTTACAGTAGATTCAGTTCTTTATCAACCTGCGCGAGTTTTTCCCTTAGCGCAGAGTATTGGGCTCCATCTTCAGTTGTTGTGGTGAGAATTTTCATAGCTTTTTT
Source organism: uncultured Gammaproteobacteria bacterium (assembly GCA_965230965.1). Lineage (GTDB taxonomy): Bacteria > Patescibacteriota > Microgenomatia > UBA1406 > HO2-37-13b > OLB23. The sequence goes on along the minus strand of OZ246401.1, from coordinate 233,939 downwards.
TATGCTCAATTTTTTCATGCGATAACACAGCTGTTTTATACTCGTTGCATTTTTATTGTCAATATAATTTGATATATCAGTTAAAAGTAATGTGTCAAGCACATCGAGCAAGGGTGATTGCAGTTTATTAATAAGATCTTTCAAGAATTCTTCATTTGTGGTTTCTTGAAGTGAATAAATAACGGTAAAAAGCTCTTTGTATGAAGGAATTGAGAAATCAGCATCATCAATTATCTCTTTTACGTATTCTCGCATCACCAGTGGCGTGTCGTTTTGGACAACACATGCAAGTAGTATTTTCTGCATACTTTCATATTTATCTTTTTCAGGTAGAGTCTCTTTCACAACGCGCTTTGCTTTCTTTTTTTGTTTAAAAAGATAATCGTGCAGCGTCATTTCAATGGTTCTTTCATCAGTTGAAAGAAGTGTCGCAAGTTTTTTTACGTAGTGTGTTTTAATAATTGGATTATCAAGACTTATTAAAAATGGCATAATTTCATCTGCAAGCTTTTTCTTTTCAAAAGGATCTTCAATATTATGGCGCTTCACAATAGTATCGATAACAAAATCGTAAATTGAAATTGGGTGAGCAAGCAATTTTTTAAAGGCAATAGCATCATTCTTTAGAGCTTCATCAGGATCTTTTCCAAAATCAAAGGTCACAACATCAATGCGCATATCTAATTCCTCCGCATCTTTTATTGCGCGCAATGTTGTTTCGTTTCCTGAAAAATCAGAGTCGAGCGCCAAAATTAAATGGTCGCAATATTTTTTAAGCAATTTAATCTGTTCTTTTGTTACTATGGAGCCTTTGACGGCGACCACATTATGTATGCCATGCATAAAGGAAGAAATCATGTCAAACTCCCCTTCTACAATCATGACTTTTTTCTCGTTACGAATCGATTCTTTTGCAATATGAATACCAAATAGTGTTTCGCGCTTATGATAAAGAGGTGTTTCTGGCGAGTTGATGTATTTTGCTTCCTTGGTATCTTTATTTAATGTGCGGCCAGAAAAAGCTATAACATAGTCGCGCGAGTCAATAATGGGGAACATGAGGCGATTGCGAAAGCGATCATAATAGCTGCCTTTTGTGCTTTTAATAACAAGGCCAGCTGTCAGCTGATCTTCTAATGAAAAGCCTTTCTTTTTTAAATAGAGACTCAAAGAGTCCCAACTTGCTGGCGCGTACCCCATTTGGAACGTCTCCCTAATTTTGTCATTGACGCCACGTTCATCTAAATAATCACGCGCCGCCTTCCCTGACGCATGGCTCATTAACAAATAGTGATAATATTTCATCGCATGATTATGTATAGTCACGAGCTTTTCTTTCTGCTGCCATGCTCTGTCTTCAAACCCCGTATTATCCAACTTAACCCCTGTTTCTTGCGCCATCTCTTTTAGCGCCTCATAAAATGTGATGTTTTCGTACTTCATTAAAAAGGCAATCACATCACCACCCGTTTGACATGCGCCAAAACATCGCCAGAGCTGTCTATCGGGGTTTACGAAAAAAGAGGGGGTTTTTTCTTGATGAAAGGGGCAGAGGCCGCGAAAATTTCTTCCAGATCGTTTTAATTCTACAAACCTGCCAATATATTCGACTACATCAAGCTTACTTTTTATTTGATCAACTGCATTGTCCATGGAAGTTGCTATATTCTAGCACACCTCAAAATAGGCTCATTGACTTTACTTTAAGAATTCGCTACCATCAATGAATGGATGATGGTGTAAAGCAAATGACGGATAAAGTTGAATATATGTTTTTGAAAAAAATAGTGACGAATCTTCAAGATGGAGCAATGGAACCAATAAAGGCTCAAGAATATTCTAAAGCATTTCTTGCTATCGAACCTTTTCAAAGCTTTGAAGATGCAAAGAGTAAAATTGAACGATTTGTCGCTCAATTTCCTAACTTCTCTGATTTAAAAGAATATATTGATGCGTATCATTATGAGCAAAAAGTTGACGCAGTAGTACAAAAAATGCAAGAATATATAGGTCAAGATAAGCTTGATCAAGCAATACAAGTTGCCCAAACACAAGAATAATATGGCAGGTACACCCCCGGGTGGTGAAGCACCAGCATCAGTAGAAGCACCACCAGTTGTCCCACCACCAGAAGCTTCGTCAACAGCTCTTAGTGGAGATGTGCAGGCTTGGGTTGATATAGGAAAAGGACTGAGTGAATCAGATCGCGCAGCAGCCCTTAGACATTTCGCTGAAACTCCACCACCATCTTCACCCACAGAAACTCCCCCTCCCCCGACAACTCCTGAGCCAGGGCGAACTATAAGTCCGGAAGCAATCGCTGCGATGCGCGGAGAGAGTGCCGGCAAAGTTCCGGAAGCTGCACCTGTAGGAAATCCAGCTCTGGAGGCAGCTCAACAAAGAGTATCTGAAGGTAAAGGTACTCGTGATGATCTAGATCTTCTAGATAAAGCAAAAGCTGAAGCTGCGACAACAAAACGGTCAGAAAGAGAGACGAAAGTACTTGCCGAAGCAAGTAAGGCTTATGCCGAGGGTAGAGCGACAGAAAAACAAAAAGCACTAGTTCGAGCTGATGCAGCCGAAAGGGCAAAGGCAGTTGCCAATGAAAAAAGAGCAGATTATGACAAACTTAACGAGAGAGTTGGAAATGGTGATACATTAACTCCTGAAGAAGAAATTAGGCGTGCTGGATATGAAACAGAGAAAGAAGATTGGGAGAAGCTTGCAGAACGAGCAGAAGCAGGTGAAGAGCTTAATGATGATGAGAAACGCAAGTTAGAAGATGGTAACGATGTATGGGGCGACAAAGAAGATGAGGCGGCAGTAAGCGAAACCGAGGAAGCAAAACTTGAGAGATTGCAAGCAGAGCTTGAGGCAAATACTGACGCAATGCTTACAGAAAAAGACCCTGCAAAAAGAGCAGAATTAATGGATAAGGTTGCAGAGCAAAGAGCTACGTTGCTCGATATGAAGCAGTCCACAGCAGACAGAGAACGTGACAAAACGGTAATTAAAGATGTCTTTACCGGTAAGCGAAGCGAGCTCGTGAATGATAAAAAGAGCGAACGCAACGAAAAACTTCAGCTTTTGATTGATCAGTTGCTTGCGAATGCTGCTGAGCTCTTGGTAATTAGTAGACAAATGGAAGCAGTTGACAAACAGCGACAGCAACTGAAGGCAGAGATTAATAACAAGAGGAAAACACTCGGTCATTTCTCAACTCCAATGGATAAATTTGTGCAGGTCCAAGAAGTTGCTCCTCTTTATAGACAACTTGTTAATCTTGACGATCGTGTTGATCAGATGGCAGATGCTTCATTCACCTATGCAGATAAGTATTACAAAACCCTACTTGCTATTCGCTCCGGAACAAAGATGAGAAGTACGTTAGGTCGTGTCGTGGAATCTGTAGCACTAGGATCACTGAGATACACTGCTGATATTCAAAAATACAGTAGAAGAGCTTCAAGAAGCTTACTAGGGAGTTAATTTTAATATCTTCTTCCCAATAAAAGAATCCTCGAATCCCATATATTGTTTTGTTGCCAGCGGATCACCAATTTCTGTAACATGTGTTGGAGTTCCATAATTTGGTTCTGATCGAATTGCCCGATTAATTTCAGTTACTGACGTCACTGACCCCAGAATAAAATAAATGATTAAGGCCAGCCATAGAAATTTGTTTTGCTGTCTGACTTTTTTTGAAACTAACAGCGAATAGCTGCAAAGAAATATAATAAAAAGCGAGGGAATTGATGATCGCATCACCAAATCATTAAGAAGTCCATACTTAAAGAAAGGGAGCGTTAACAAAATAATTGCTGCAATATAAAAAAGTTTTTTTAACTTTTCGTCCAAATGCTTTCTTAATACAAAAACAAATGCGATTGGCACAAAAGCTTCGGAGAAAATAAATATTGCGAATCGCAACCAAAAAATTCTTGCATCCGCCTTCCATAATCCCATGTATTCTTTTGCATACAATGAGCCGAAAATGTTCGATGAATAATAAAGATAAAAGAACAGCAGAATGAGCAGAGAACAAATTATATTTGTGAGTAGTACTTTATTCTTTTTCATTACAAACATTGCAAATGGCAACATGCCGATGAAGCCTAGTGGTGACCAGAACATAAGTAGGGATGTAAAAATCGGGAAGTGCTCAGCTCCCCCCTTTTTATACATATCTATCAAAATTCCCATTACTATCCACAATCCAATTGCCTGCCCTGGGACCCAAAATAAAAGTGTAGTAAACGATGAGTATTCATGGGGTGTTGCTGTCCAATGTTCTAATGGTGTCATAAAGTTGAAAAGCGTAAAATTGCGCACCAGTATGAGACCAAGGGAATCGGCCGTTGCAAAAAGAATGAAAAAGATTAAGAGTATTACCGAGGTTTTTTTTACAATTCTCGTCAACCATGCATAAGAAAGAACAACGCCACAAAATATCCATACAAACTGTGCATTAAGAGCAGTTTGTATATTAGTCAATTTTCCAATAAGTGCTGGAACCATATATAACCCAAGATAATAGTTAAGAAACGCGGGTACATCATTTATGGTGTAAGTCACCGGCCAGTCACGCGTAACTAAGTCGTACAACATTGCATTATGTTTTACCCAATCGCCATTTTGAAAAGCGAACCCCCCTGCACCTGAGAGGTAAGTCCATCCAAGGGCAACTAGCAAAGCAAAAATATGCAAAGGTTTAAATTTAAAAGACACTTTTTTTGGGTAGAGCTTTTTAGAAAGCAAATACCCTGGAATTATAAGTGCTGCAGATAATATAAGCGCATATGGTAATCGCAGCCAGAATAGGAAAAATATAAGCAGAGGTAAACCTAAGTAGACATATGAAAGAACATACAACATACTATTTATGTTTATATAAAAACAGATCGCCCTCCTGATCAATTAATGCAAAGTTTTTTAATTCGAGTGGCATTGAATCTTTTCTATACAATACATATTTTTCTTGTTCGTAGAAGGTATTGCTTGTTACAACATTGCCAACATTAAAATAATAAAGGGCGGCTTCATATGGAATTCCTAAAATACTTATTCTCAGAAGGTTTTGATTGCGTTGAGCAAGATTTTTAATCTTGGTGTTCTGAGTTGGGTTTCTTGAAAAGTTTATATAGTTAAAATAGGCTGAAATAGTAACCAAAACAGCTAATATGAAAAGTACTACATCTCTTTTTTGTTTTGTATACCTTCCAATAAGGTACAATATTCCGGCTCCGGCACATGCAAAGAGAATAAAAGGTTTTAGAGGAATATGTGAAACGCTAAGCTTCCAATATGGCAATGAGGAAGAAAGAAGTATCACCAGTACAAAAATACTTTGCCACAAATTCTTTTTAATATGCATCAATGATAATCCAATAAGCAACAAGAAAACTGGCCAAAGGGGGTATATGTACCACCATACTTTTGATTGAGATAAACTGAAAGGTATGAGAATGCTAAAGAACCACCAAAATGGCACAAATAGGGTTCGTTCATTTTTCAATATTTTCTCAATACTCACAAGCATAATTAATGGCGCAAAAAATATTAAAGGCTTCCATATGTCGAGCATATAGATGAGATACCACTGTGGGGGTGCAAAATTTTGACCATTCTCTGCCCCACCCATTAGATTAAAAAGAAAATGTCGTTCAATAAATACATTGCCAAAGCGTATATACATAAACATAAACCAGGGTGCTGCGATAAGAATGAGACTCACAAAATAACGCAGCATATGCCTCGCATTAAATTTTTTATTCAGAAGAAATACAATGACGTACATAACGGGAATCCAGAAAGCAGCTATGGACTTTGTAAGCAATGCAAGGGCGGTCAAAACACCTGCAGATATTTCATGACCTTTTTTATTCTGATGGGCAAGTAGCATGACATATGTTCCAAAGAAGCAAAACAGTGCATCGGTTGTTCCTTGTGTAGCAATAAAGGAGAAGTCATACGAAATAGAAAAAGCAAAAAGAAGGGGAAACGTAATGCGATCATCAATCTTATATTCTCTAAAAAGTTTATAGAGAACAATGAGAAGTCCAATCGATGCGAGGAGTGAAGGAATTCTGCTGGCAAATTCATTGATACCAAAAACGTACATAGATGCAGCTTGTAGCCAAACAATTGCGGGGGGTTTCCAAAAGAATGGATAGAGCTCTTCTCCATTACTAAGTTTTGTCATGGGAAGATTTCGAGGTTCTTGAGGACCTCCAGCAAGGGGAATAAGATACTCCCCTGTTCGTATCATGTTCTTTGCAATTTCTGCATAGCGCGCTTCGTCGTAGTCGTTAAGTGGTCGAGAGATGACCTGATCGTAAAGAACGAGTTTTAGAATAGTAAATACAATAAGAACAAAAAGAATAAATACTGGTCGAATTGTAAATTGTCGTTTCATGAAAGAAGTTCAGGAAATTTCCTTTTTGCTAATTCCCAGCCGGCCACCGAGTGGGCGCACCACAGCTTATTAGACTCAATAAGTCGATCGAGTTCTTTAATTGAAACTGTCACAATTTCAATGTTTTCAGTAGTATCAAGATGTTGGTGCGAATTAAAAATACAATCTTTTGCAATATAGAAATGGCCAACCTGGGTTCCTTTTGTGCTGAACCCTGTAAATTTTCCTACGTAACTAAGTTGGTCAAGTTCGACTCTTATGCCTGTTTCTTCTTCAAGTTCACGCTGGGCTAAGGCATCCATACCAGACTCATTATCTTCTGGCATCCCAGCGGGAAACTGTAACATGACTTCATCTGCGCCTGGTTTAAATTCATTAATCAAGATAATTTCCTTGTTTGGGGTTACTGGAATAATAAGTGAAAAATCCCCAAGAGTTGTAACTGTGAAGTCGTCGACGACTGTGCCATCTGGCAAAAGATATGTGCGTTCCTCAATAGGAAACCATTTGCTGGGAGAAACATCTTTTGACGATATGAGTTTCCATTTTTGTGGTTTCATATTTATATGCTATTAAAGCGACCATTGTTAATATGGAAATTTTGTCCTGTAATGCTTGGTGATGAAATTACAGTATCGATAAGTTTCACTACCTCATCAACCCCCACTAATTTTTTAAGAGGAATTCTATCTAAAACGTCAGGCCTATTCTTAATTGTTTCTTTACCCATCTTTGTATCCATAAGTCCTGGAGAAATAACGTTTGCGCGAATGTTACGGTCAGGATATGCACGAGCAAACGATAACATAGCTGATTCCATTGCTCTTTTTGCAGAATGATATGCAAGTTCATCAGGGCTCCCACCCTTTGTTGCTACTGAGCCAATATACACGAGGGATTTATCATTTTTTGCTGAAGTATCAATCCATTTTTTTAGGATTTGTTGAGCAAGAATAAAAGTCGAAATAAAATTTACTTGATGTGAAAACTGGATGTCATTTTTTTCTAACGCGAAAATATCTTTATTAAGATTCATACCATGACAAAATATTGCATGATCGATATCTGACGAAATATGTGCAAGAAGTGGTTCCGGATTCGTAACAAGAACAAAATCTAATTTAACGCCGATAAAATTTTTGTGTGATTGCCAGCTAAAGTTTTCTGGATCTGTGGTGTTATAGAAACCGATTACAGAATGGCCATTTTCCAAAAAGAACTCGCTCAATTTTGAACCAAGTCCGCCTGAAGCTCCGGTAACAAGTATTTTCATAAATTTTGAAAAGCCGTGCGGAAGAGGCGAGATTCGAACTCGCGTGGGATTGCTCCCCCAAGGTTTTCGAGACCTGGCCGTTTAGCCGCTCCGGCACCCTTCCAGTTAGGTTATTGTACCAAATTAAGCCCTCATTAAGCGCTTTATACCCATTTTAAGCTCCATGTAATTTTGTTTTACATGGGCAACTGGAGGGCGGTAATCAATTTCGTGTACGATTTTATTGCGGAGCTTGTGGGCTTCCCAAATGGAATTGTAAGTTGTGCGATCGAAATATTTGCGAGCGTTTTTCAAACGCTCGCCTAGAGTAGAGCCGGGAATGCGATATTGCTGTAGCACCGCATCTAATACAGCATCCATCTGGATCAGCGCGGTGCGTATATCATTTTCCCTACCACCTTGTACAAGAAGATCGATATCTTCGAGCTTCTTTTCTATCATGCCGCGCCACCCCTGCGGGTTGGCGCGTGTAATAAACCATAATGCAAAACCTAAAAGAAGGATTACGCCGACTAAAAAAACTATAAACACTGTCCCCATCATATATTGATTATACGTCCTTTAATTTCTTCTTTTTCAGCCAATTCTTCCTCGGTTGTTGTGAGAACAGTCTGAAAACGTTTTATGTGTGTAGTGATAAGATGCTTGTTAGATTGATCCAATTCGGAAAAGATATCATCCAAGAGAAGTATGGGATCTTTTTGCAAATCTGCAACATAAATATTAAGTTGGTGAAGAATAAGCCAGAAGAGTGCAAGTCGCTGCTCGCCTCTTGAAGCATATGTATGCACATCAATCGATGCATCACCCTTATCATACATAATGCGATATTCATCTCGCTGCGGGCCAACAAGTGTGCGCTTCTGATAATATTGTTTCATAAAATTTTCTTCAAGTGTTGCATGCGATATTGTATTTTCAAGGTACGTAATACTAAATGGCAATTCGGGGACTGGATTGTCATTAATTCTTTCAACACATTTTTTTCTTGCTGCGACAATATAATCTGCTTCTTTAATCAAATAGTCATCCCAAAAAACAAGTTCTCTTCTTAAATTATCTAAATTCTCTGTTTTTTCAATAATTCGATTCCTCTTACGCAATGCATTTTCATAATTTGTTAATCTTTTTTTATATTCAATATCAATAGTCGCTATTATATGGTCCATAAATGTGCGACGTTCAGACGGTTGACCATCGATAACTGATATAAGCGCAGGTGAAAAAAGAACACAAGGAATAGTTTCTTTCAAATATCCTAATCGTTGCTTTCGTAATTTATTGACCATAAAAACTTTTTCAACACGCGTATTATGTGTTAAATGAATACGGAGCAACAATGTTGATGTTTTGTCTTCTAAAACACCCTCAACATCAGCTTCCTTTGTGCCAAAAGAAATGAGTTCTTCTTGTCTATCTTCTTTGATACCCTTTCCCGTCAATAAGAAATACATAGCTTCCAGAATATTGGTTTTCCCACGTGCATTTGGTCCTACAAGACAAGTTATGCCCGGATCAAGTTCAAGGTTGAGCGATGTTGCATTTCTAAAATTCTTTAAGCTGATGCTTGTAAGTTTCATGCTATTTTTTTGCGGAGGAGGAAGAGACTTTCAAAGAAGGAAGGAAGTTTAAATACGTATTTCTTAACAACACTTACATTCTCAAGGGATCTAAAGATATTAAGCCAGAATGCTTGGCTTTGTACTGAAATATGTGAATAATCTTTTGGTTGTGTAAATTCAATCCACAAATTTTCAGTCGTATAAATTTTGTGCAGAACAAATTTCTTTGCTACGCGCGCTGACTCCTGTGCTACATTTTTTATCTCTGCGCGCTGAATGTGTTCCAGAACATCAAACGAGATAACCAGATCGAAGGCGCCATCTTCATAGGGTAATTTTTTGATGTCACCCTTAACAAGGAAAGGTTGAATCTCTTTATTTGCCGAAGAAAGAGCATATTCAGATACATCTATACCAAAGGCCTGAATTCCAAATCTTCGCAAATGATGCACTAACCCACCATCACCACAGCCTAAATCTAAACATGTCTTTGGATTGATAAATAGTTTGATCCACAGGGCTCGGTAAAAATTGACCAGATCAATGATAAATTTACTTACAAAAGACTCAGAGAAGGCAGCCCAGCGTTCTTTCCTCTGTGAATCAAAGTAATCCTTATCGTAAAACGTCTCATCGATTTTATAGTTGGTAATAACCGTACCCTTGAAGCTTTCCCCATTCAGAATGCGTGATAAATTACTAAAATTGTTCCCATTGGCTACAATGACTGCTGTTCCATGTTTTTTAGCAAGTCGTGATGCGACAGGATCAAATGGCGCATTTGTACCTGGGATCCATTTTTCTGGAATAAGTCCCTCAAAAAACTCCCACGTTGTATGTTTAATGATTTTTGCATCTGGGAATTCGCGTGGATCTTTATCGTATACATAATCGATATTAGAGAGATTGATGATAAGAGAAGCCTTGTAGTCGCGGGCTAAGACTGCAGCACAATAGTCTGTTGACCAACCTGGTTTCCAACCAGAGCCTATAATTACAGATTCTCGAGCACCCATAAGTGGGCGATCATAATTTTCAATAATACGCGGGTTTGCAATATCTTGAAAGATTGTGCGAACAAGATGAGCATTCAAACGAGTTGAATGGATGCCAATCCAATCTAAATCTTCATCACTTATTTTACCGACGACATCGCGTGCGGCATCTCTGTATTCTCTTGCTGTGGAGCCTCCTCCAATGACAATAAAAAATCTTCTGTTGCTTTCGCGGACTTGTTTTCGAATAAAAACGTTAAGTTTCTTTAAAAAGTCGACATCTATACCTGTTTTAGGGACTACGAGACTACCACCAATAGAAAGAACTACTGTTTCTACACCTTTACGATCGAGAATATTCATTTTATGCTAAAAAAATCCCGCCAACAGGGCGGGTTCCATATGCTTTCGCAATTTACTGTGACGGCTTATAGATACAATTCATACTCAAAATCATTATACCACGGTCAAACTTAGTTATCAATTTATCAAAAAATAAATGAAGTGTCGAGTCCAAATACATATGCAACAATGCGTGTCAAGAAAAATGCTAAAACTAATAAGATAAATCCAATAACACCCGATGAAATTTTTTGAGAACCACTACTGAGTTTTTCTTCATTACCTTGTGAAGTTAAAATATCATATCCTCCCCAAACAAATATAAAAAAAAGAATAACAGCTGCGATTGCATAAAGAAAGGAAAGTAGCAAAGATATAATGCCACCCAAACCTGCTTGTGCTAATTCTGGTCGTAAAGGTCCTTTTACCACAATATCAGGTGCTCCTGGTGTTGTATTAGGCAGATGGATTTGCTGGGATAGTAGGTTTTTGTGTATCATCTTTCTTTTCTTCTTTAGTTTCTAATGCTGGTTCTTCCATCTTTTTATCCTCTTCAGGTTTTTTCATTTCATTAGGATTTTTCACATCAGCTTCCTGATCCTGCTTAACCTTATCATCCTTTGTGTCGGTTGGCTTCTCAGGATCTACAACAGGTGCTACAACAATTTCTTGGACTTTCTCGGCTGCATTGATAGGACAGACAATCGTGGCATTTTCGACTACTTCTGTCTCAAAAGCGAAGTGTGAATCAACGCATTCGAATTTACGAATCTTTTGTTTCTTCAAATCTTCTTCTTTAACGAAGGTTACTTTCTCGATATTGAATACAAAGCTTTCGCCATCGAAATCTACATTCACAAGGTCGCTCTCTTTAAGCTTTTGTTCAATAATTAATGTAGAAATTGGGTTTTCAATAAGCTTTTGAATTGTTCTCTTAAGTGGTCTTGCACCATATAGTGGATCAAAGCCTTGTCGTACAATTTCTTTCTTTGTTGCCTCGGTCCAGGCAAAGCCAATATTTTGTTCTTCTAGAAGTTTTTGTACTGATTTCATTTGTAACTCAGCAATCTGCATCATGTGTTGATATTTGAGGGGTTCGAAGATAATAACCTCGTCAAAACGATTGATCAATTCGGGGCGGAAGAACTTGCGAAGCTCATCCATGACCTTCGTTTTTGTCTTTTCATATTGATTCTTAGAAAGTTCGTCTTCAATCTTTCGTTTTTCGGTCATTTCTTTATCGAGTGGGAAATCTTTGCCAAAGTACTCAGCGAGACTTTGCATCTTCCATGATGTTTGTCCTGCTGCTTTAGACCAAATCTTTTCGCCGACGATAATTACCTCGCTCCCATCAGGATTGAAGGCATGAATATCCCAGTAGTTTATAGGGAAGGCGGCTTCGACTTTAGGTTCTTCTGGCTTTGCCTCTTCAGTTTTTGCTTCAGCTGGCTTTTCAGTTTTCGTATCAGACGGCATTGATGGGTCTGATACTTTCTTATCATCAGCTGGCTTTGTCTGTGGGGAAGCGTTGTCTATTGTTTGGCCTTCGAAGTAATCTTTTAATGTGCCAGTTTCCCAATTTGTCTCGCCATCTTTCCTTTTCCAGAAACGATCACGGAAGCTAATGACTTCCATCTCTTGGGCAGAGAATGCCTGTGTTTTTAGCTTTGCCGTAGGCAACTGCTGTTCTGGTGCATCAGGAAGAGCATTGATAACAACGCCATCCTTAAAGTAGTCAATAAGCGAAAGTGCCTTCCATACCTTTGCTGTTGTCGCAGTGCGCTGGAACATTTGTCCACCGCTCGTAATCATTTCAACACCTTTTGGTGAAATTGAGTGTGTATCGAACTCCTTACTAGGGAAGTCGGGTAAATTAGCTGCTGGCTTACCATCAGCTTGTGGTTCACCTTCAATTTTCTGGCCGGCAAAATAATCAAGTAACATCGTCGGCTTCCAAGGTTCTTGAGCTGATTCTCTTTCAAATACCTTACCCATGATCGTCATGATCTGACGACCTCGTGGTGAAAAGGTATATGTCGAGAGTAAGGTTGGCTCCTCAATATCAACTTGACCGTCAGCAAGAATATCGTCTTGAATCATTTTTGTACCAATGTTTGAGGTACAGATAACAACTGTATTCTTGAAGGAGACGACATGACCTTTATTATCAGTCAAGCGACCATCATCAAGAATCTGAAGCAAGATATTGAAAATATCTGGATGTGCCTTTTCTACTTCATCAAAAAGTACGACTGAATATGGCTTTCGTCGCACGGCCTCTGTAAGTTTCCCACCCTCTTCATAACCTACATATCCCGGAGGGGCACCGAGAAGTTTTGCAACCTCATGTTTTTCCATGTATTCGGTCATGTCAAAGCGAATCATTGCTTCTTCTTGACCAAAGAGCACTTCTGCGAGCGTCTTGGAAAGTTCGGTTTTACCTACACCAGTCGGACCAAGGAATACAAAACTTCCAATTGGACGATTGTTGGATTTGAGCCCAGCACGTCCGCGTCGAACAGCTTGTGCCACAGGGCCAACGGCGTTTTCTTGATTAATAAGACGCTCATGAATAATGTCTTCAAGTTTAGTAAGTTTTTCTACCTCAGATTCGCTTATGCGCGATACAGGAATGCCTGTCCAGCGGGCGATAATATCTTTGATTGCCTGTTCGCTAACACTTGTTGTCGTTTGTGACTTCTTTTGTGCGTAATCATCTTGCTTGATCTTAAGATCGGCAGTGATATCGTCAATTTTTGGTTTCAAAATACTAGCACGTACGCGATCACCTCTTTTTTCAACTTCCTCAAGCTCTTGCTGGAGCTGTTTTTGACGCTCTTCAATGGAACGAATCTCTTCTGGAAGAGAAATTAGCGGCAATCGGACTGCTGCACCGGCCTCATCAATAAGATCGATTGCCTTGTCTGGTAAGAAGCGGTCACCTACATAGCGCTTCGAAAGTTTGACCGCAGCGTCAATGGATTCATCTGGAATTTTAACACGATGGAAGGCTTCGTATTTATCACGCAGTGCCTTCACCATCTTTATTGTCTGTTCTTCTGTTGGTTCTGGGACGATAACTGGTTGGAAGCGGCGTTCCAGAGCAGGGTCTTTTTCAACATATTTTCTATATTCAGTTAGTGTAGTTGCACCAATAAGTTGAAGCTCACCCCGCGCTAGCGCTGGTTTTAAGAAATTTGAAGCATCCAATGCGCCTTCGCCTCCAGCTCCAGCACCTACTAAATTGTGGATTTCATCAATAAAAAGAATGATTTTGCCTTGTGAATTTGTTATTTCTTCAATAATCTTCTTCATGCGCTCCTCAAATTCACCTCTATGTGATGCGCCTGCAATCATGCTCATTAGGTCAAGTTGCAAAATGCGTTTACCAATTAATGATTCTGGCACTTCTTTCTTCACAATCTTTTGCGCCAGACCCTCTACAATTGCTGTTTTACCCACGCCCGCCTCACCAACTAATGCTGGATTATTTTTTGTACGGCGAGAAATAATATGTATGACACGCTCAATAACTTCTGATCGCTCAACTACAGGGTCAAGCTGTCCTTGCTCTGCCTTGAGCGTTAAATCATTTGTAAATTGTTCAAGCATACTTCTACTTGAATCTTTACCCGCAGCGCCTTCTTTACCTTCGACACCTTCTTTTTTGCCAGTGATCTGTTTGTTCAGATCCTCTTTTTTCATACCAAGCTTTGCCAATGTGCGTGCACCAACGCCTTCACCTTCTTCAAATAGTGCTAATAAAATATGTTCTGGAGAAATAAATTCATAGCCAAGTTTTCTGGCTGTCACGAGCGCATTTTCAAGAATGCGTTTTACGCGTGGGGAGGGCAAAGGAGTTTTGTCGCTATTCCCTTTCTGATAGACCTTATCAAGTTCTTGGTCAATAATCTGTGGCGGAATTTTTTTCTCAGTAAAAAGCTTATAAATCTCTGGGTCCGCAAGCAAACCATGCAGCACATGCTCAGAATCAACAAACTCACTTTTTAACTCTTTGGCTTTTTGCTGTGCAGCCATAAAAATACGATTGGAGCGCTGTGTGAGATGTGTCATGAGATCAAGCTCAGTTCTTTTTTGTGGATCGATGGCAGAATCATCTTTTGGTGCATTCGGATCGACTGGCGCAGCATTCGGATCTGCAGGCTTGTCTGTTTGTGCTGCGCTAGGATCGACTGGCGCCACGTTTGGATTGGTGGGTGTAGCACTGGGATCAGTTGGCGTAGGAGCTGGATTAACTGGTGCTGCCGGCGCTTGTACTTGTGGTGTAACTACTGGAGTTGGAGCAACTGGCATGTCGGGAACCTTAGGTGCAGGAGGATTTCCTATGCCATTATATGCCTGACCACCTGGTGGATTTCCTATTCCATTATATGATTGCGTTTGACCCATCGCGACTGTAGTTTCACTGACTTGTTGGGTGGGTTGTTGAACCTGATTCTGTGGCTCTGCGGCAACCTGATTGTCACCCGTACCACTAGCCGGTTTTTTCTTAAAAAAATCTAGAACTGGCATGATGATTTCATTATGGAGAACAAAAGAATGGTTGTCAATGGTATGCTATAATTTTGTTCACAGGAAGAAACTATGAAACTATTTGTAACAGGTGGAGCAGGATTTATCGGTTCAAATTTTATCCATTATTGGCTTAAAAAATATCCCCAAGATTCGATAGTCAACTTCGATAAACTTACGTACGCAGGAAATCTTGAAAGTCTAAGAGATGTTGAGAACAATCCCAACTATTCATTTGTGCAGGGAGATATTTGTGATGGGGAAGCGGTAGAAAAGGCGATGAAGGGTTCTGAAGTTGTTGTCCATTTCGCTGCTGAGTCACATGTTGATCGTTCTATTTTATCGGCAGCCCCTTTCATTCAAACAAATATTGTCGGAACTCATGTACTCCTTGAAGCAGCGCTTGAATTAAACATACAGCGATTTCATCATATTTCTACTGATGAGGTATTTGGTGCGCTCGAACTAAACTCAACAGAAAAATTTAATGAGAAAACACCCTACAATCCACGAAGTCCTTATTCAGCTTCAAAGGCATCTTCTGATCATTTGGTGCGTGCTTATAATGTGACATATGGCCTTCCAACGACAATTTCAAACTGCTCAAATAATTACGGGCCATTTATGTTCCCTGAAAAGCTGTTTTCTCTCGCTATAACCAATATCTTGGAAGAAAAGAAAGTTCCCGTTTATGGTGACGGTCTATATGTGCGTGATTGGCTCTATGTGGAGGATCATGCAACAGCAATTGATCGCATTCTGCATGATGGCAAGTCAGGAGAGACATATTTTGTTGGAGGACTTGTTGATGATATTGCCAACATTGATGCGTTGAAAATGATTCTGAAACTTATGGGTAAGTCAGAAGATCAACTTGAAAAAGTTAAAGATCGCCCAGGTCATGATAGAAGATATGCTGTTGATTGGTCGAAGATACATAATGAACTTGGTTGGTCACCGTCAGTGACGCTAGAAGAAGGACTCCAGAAGATGATCGATTGGTACAAAGAGAATGAGAGCTGGTGGAAGCCGCTAAAAGAAAAAGAGCATGCATTTTTTGACAAACAATACTCTGCCTAGTATAATACTATAGGTCTATATTCTTAATCATACGACTTCTTAGTCTTTTTTTGTGGACTGAGATGTCGTCTGATGAGCAGATGACTACGCAGAAAGTGCTAATAATGCCTCCGAAGGGTGAAGAAACATGGCTCGAGAAGTTTAACAGAGAGATTCGCGAAGAACAAGAGCGTACCGCAGCTGAGCTTGCTCGTATGGTGCGAGACGCACAGATTGCGAGGCAGAAGGGTTCCCAAGAAGGGGAGTCCAAAGACAGTCCTGGGGAATAATAGTACCCACAGATATGCACATCTGCATTCTCCAGGTTGGTGTTCGACATCAGCCTGGAGAGATGTCCTTATTTACTTCTTTTGTAAATCCTTTCAATTGTTGTTTTTTTACCGTTGGCTCCAGTTGCGACAATTGTAGCTTTATTAAAAGTTTCTGCAAGAGCTAGGTTGTAAGAAAAAATATATTGTTCATTAGGGAATACTTGTGCGCCGTTTATATGAACCGTGGTATCCTTATCTACTTTTCCTTTTATAGTAATTTTATCTTCTCTGCGGAATTCTGTTTTAGTGGGTTCAAGAATTTCAAGTTTTGGAGGAACAAGAAAGAGTTGTAACTGATAGCCGAAATACAAAGAAAATAAAAGTACCATTGCGACAACAACATAGCGTGCAACCTTTTTTGTAAGTGGAGTAAATTGTTTTGCCGTAGTGCGTTGTTTGAATTTTAGGTTTTCATGACGCTCATACTCACGGCGAAAGTATGCGAGCATTTTTTCTTCATCAAGCTTTAAGAAAGCACTATAGGTACGAATAATACCTTGAATATACGTGCGAGAAGAAAAATCTTTCCAATCACCTTTCTCAACAGCAACGAGATTCTTTTTGCGAATACGCGTGTATTTCTCAACATCGCTCAATGAGAGCCGTTGTTTCTGGCGTTCGCTTCTAAGAAGCTCACCGACACTTGTGACCATGGATTGTCATTATAGCACTATTTATGCGTCATATTACCCCGATGCGAAATCGGGGTATAGAAACTATAAAACTCAGCAAGCTTCGTTAATAGTTTCTACTACATCATGCCGCCCATACCACCCATTCCACTCATGTCAGGCATGCCGCCACCGGCTACAGGTGCCTTTTCAGGTAGGTCTGTGACCAGAGCTTCTGTTGTTAAGATCATTGTCGCTACTGAAGCAGCATTTTCTAAAGCGCTTCTCACAACTTTTGTTGGATCGACAACACCTTGTTTGAGCATCGGTCCAAATTCAAGTGTTGCGGCATTGAAGCCATAATCAACATCTGGGTTGTCCTCGATTTGTCGTAAGACCCAGCCTGCATCAACACCCGAGTTTTTTGCAAGCATCTCAACTGGCATAGCAAGTGCTTGGTAGACAATATCCATACCAACCTTTTCTTCCTCATTAAGCGCTTGATCTTTGAGTGCGCCTAAAACTTTGCGAGCTTTAAGGAATGTGGTGCCGCCACCAGGAACGATGCCTTCTTCAAGTGCTGCTTTTGTTGCAGCAACAGCATCATCAACACGCTCTTTCTTTTCTTTGAGCTCTACTTCAGTAGTTGCACCGACACTAATCACAGCTACGCCGCCGGCTAGTTTTGCAAGGCGCTCTTGTAGTTTTTCCTTATCAAAGTCTGAAGTTGAGCTATCAATTTCAGACTTCAGTTGAGCGACTCGTGCCTCAATTTCTTTAGGATCGCCTTTACCACCAATAATGCGCGTAGACTCTTTGTCAGTCCAAACTTTATCGGCTTTTCCTAAGACGTCGACATCAATATTTTCAAGCTTTGCACCTGTATCTTCAGAGACAACCATGCCTCCGGTAAGAATAGCGATGTCGCGAAGCATTTCTTTTCGTCGATCGCCAAAGCCTGGTGCTTTTATTACCAAGGTGTTGAATGTGCCACGGAGCTTATTGACAACAAGTGTTGCAAGAGCTTCGCCATCAACATCATCAGCAATGATGACAAGCGACTTTGATACTTTGACAAATTTTTCAAGGAAAGGAAGAAGATCAGAAACCGCACTGATTTTTTTGTCAGTTATTAAAATGTGCGCATCTTCAATCTCAGCGGACATTTTATCTGGGTTGGTTACAAAGTATGCCGAAGCATAACCCTTGTCAAACTCCATACCTTCTTTGTATGAAACTTCCATCTCAAGACCTCGGCCTTCTTCAACAGTGATAACACCATCTTTACCTACCTGCTTGAAAGCTGAGGCAATGAGCGCACCAATCTTTTCATCTGCCGCTGAAATTGTTGCAACTTGTGCAACTGCTGCTTCATCATCGAGTGGAATATCTTTAGAGGATTTTTTAATTTCTTCCACAGCTGCAATAACAGCTTTTTCAATACCTTTCTTCAAAACCATTGGATTTGTGCCGGCGGTAATATTTTTCATACCAGCATTGACAATGGCTTGTGTTAAAAGGGTTGATGTTGTAGTACCGTCGCCTGCAACATCTGCAGTTTTTGAAGCCGCTTCGCGAGCAAGTTGCGCGCCCATATTTTCAAATGGGTCCTCAAGTGTAATTTCTTTTGCAACGCTGACCCCGTCATGTACGACGTTGGGCGCACCCCATTTTTTGTCAAGCGCGACATTGCGACCACGTGGGCCTAAAGTTGTAACGACTGCTTGCGCAAGAATATTAACGCCACGCGCTAATGATTGTCGCGCATCATCTGAGAATTTCAATTGTTTTGCCATGATATTTTTAGAAACTTTTAATAAATGTTTACGCCATAACGGCCATGATATCTTTTTGTTCAATGAGCATCCATTCGGCTGTGCCGACTTTTACTTCATTGCCACCCCATTTTTTATATAAAACTTTTTGACCAAGTTTGACAACCATTGGCATAAGCTCTCCATCTTCATCGAAGGCGCCAGGTCCCATTGCCATAACTTCTCCCATCTGTGGTTTTTCTTTTGCTGAATCTGGGAGATAAATACCTGAAGCTGTTTTTTCTTCAGCATCCAATGGTTTGATTAATACATAATCAAAAAGAGGTTGAATATTGTGCGTTGAATCTGACATGATTATTTTTCTGTTAATTTTTAATTGATAAGCGTTTTAATTTGCTCTACTATATATATCAAAGCACGAGCCGATTGTCAATATCCCGTGGAGTTTGCTAATTATGGATACTAAGAATTACACACCAATTTCAACAGCCTCATCAACCGATAACTATGAGAATATTACGGTTGAAATAAAGAAACTTGAGGAGCTACTTCATAAAGCAGATATTCCCCATGACCTATGGGAAAAGGCAAATATGCAGTTGCAAAGAATTAATTTGACGCTGCGTTATGGAGGGAATATTAATCAACTTGATATGCTCGTAAAGTATGTTGAATGGGTTACATCGCTGCCATGGGCTAAACGATCGCAAGATCTGCTGGATATTGAGGCAGCGAAAAGAGTCATGAATGAGCATCATTATGGTCTGGATAAGATTAAGGCGCGTGTTTTGGAATATATATCCGTATTAATGTTGCAACAGCAGAAAAAGGAATTGGGGCATTTTCATGCCCCCGTTTTGTTTTTTGTGGGGTTGGCGGGGACGGGAAAAACAACATTCGCGCGCTCAATAGCAGAGGCGTTGGGTAGGCAATTTGCGCGCGTGCCGTTTGGTGGATTATCATCAGCATTAGATCTTCGCGGCCTTTCTAAGGTTCAGCCGGAGGCTGAGCCTGGACAAATTCTTAAAGCAATGCGAAGGGTTGGTACAAAAAATCCAGTAATTTTGCTTGATGAGCTTGATCGTATTGCGCCTGCAGCGCAAGGTGAGATTATGGGTGTGCTTCTTGAACTTCTTGACCCTGAACAGAATTCTCATTTTATTGATCACTATGTTGATTATCCCTTTGATCTTTCAGAAGTTATTTTTGTTGCTACGGCAAATAATACTCGTAGCATCTCGACGGCCGTTCTCGACCGTCTCGAAATTATCCAAATGCCGTCATATACAGACGAAGAAAAAATTCATATTGCTGCTAACTATATCCTCCCCAGGCTTCTTAAAGACAGCGGTATGTCTGCCGATTCTATAACTGTTGAAGATTCTGTATGGAAGCACATAGCTCGACTTTCTGGCTATGACCCGGGTATTCGTAGCGTAGAGAGACGCGTTGAAGCGATTGTTCGTAATGCAGCATTTCAGACTGTAACGGGTAAAGGACAAAAATTTGTGATTTCAGATGCAAATGCTAAAGAATTTGTTGAGGAGTAAGTTGCTTTCTATCCAAAATATCCTATAATATTCCCTCATGGAACGATCAGCCTACTCCAAAGAGCAAAATCGAAAATTATTGCCAAAAGCTTTGCGTGGAATTGCCGCAGTGGCATTACTAAGTATGGCTTTGCATGGTTCTCAGCCACCAGCGCAAGCACAGGAAGGTGCACAGCCAGATCAATCGTGCGAAACTCTTATGTTTCACTATCCCCATGAATCAAAGTTACCTGAGTTAGGCTATATAACTGATGCGCAAATCGATACAGAAATTGTATCTGTTGCTGAAGCAGCTGGAAACTTTGCAGAAAACTTAGATCCTAATTTGGACTTCTCTTCGCTTACATCAACTGCCATAGGATTTGCACACATCTGCGATGCAGACGATCTAAACAAGCTCACTTCACATGGAGCGACGGATATTACTGCTCCACCAGAATATGAGCTTTACGATGAAGAAGCTATCCAAGAAGATGATGTAGCCTTTCCGGATGAAGATGTTTTACGTATTATGCAACCTCGAGAGACCTGGGAGAGAGGCGCAACAGGCGCAAAAGCTGGTCTCAATGTTGTGCTTATTGATACCGGAGTCCAATCGGATCATCCAGAACTTGTCGGTCATATCTCTCCTGTGCAAAAGTGCTTTTCAGAAGTCAAACCTGGTTTTAAATCATCATGCCCAAATGGCAAGGAAGAAGATGAATCAGCTTATATTAATGATTCATTAGCAGGCCATGGAACAATGATGGCAGGACTTGTTACCACAGTTTCACACGGAAATGTTCTTCCAATTCAAGTTAGTACTCTCAAAGTTGATGCTAACGGAAAAACGGTTGATGTCCATTTGAGTGGTACGTCCGTTGTTAAGGCATATGATTGGGTCATCTCTTCTCGAGAAAGAATTGCCGCAGTGAATGCAAGCTACGGACACAGCGATCTAACAAGTCAGGATACATGTATGAATGATAATAAGCTTGAAGCTGAGCTAATAGCTAAAATTCTTCAGAGAGGTATTGTATTTAATGCTGCCTCTGGCAACACGCCTGGACTCAATTTCACAGGAGTGCCAGCATGTTTTCGGTTTAGTCCAGACAACATAGATGGACTTATTGGAGTTGGTTCTAGTACTAAAGAGGACACTATGGCATTTCACACAAGTATGGCTGACTGGATAAAGGTTCTTTCACCCGGTGAACATGTTGTTAGTACATTCCCTGGTTCATCATACGTAGGTGGGATAGGTACGTCACAATCAACAGCACTAGTATCGGGTGCTGTTCAGGTTGTAAGAGATATATATCGTGATGGGAGCCCAGCTTTTGTTGAAAAAGTTCTGATAGATACAGGTTTTGTAATCCCAGATGATAGGGTTGACACAGAAGGAAGGCCAAATGGCCTAAGTGCTGCAAGGGTTGATTTTGGTGGCATTGCACGCCGATGGGAGGGCGATTATATACGTGCGCATCCAAAAGATGTCATAGTATTGCCGGCTGTGCAAAAGAAGTGGTAATTACTCTCTAACCAAAGGAAGTGTTGTGCATCTGAAAGATCCGCAAAGAGCAATTGGCTCAGAATAGTCAACTTCTTCAACATTAAATCCTTCACTTCTTAACATGCCATTAATTCGTGGATTTTGAGTTGGGCTAAAAATTGTTTCTGGATTAACCACAAAGACATTTGTTCCCAATTCAACCGCCTCTTCAGGCAAGACATGAAGGAGTTTATAGCGATTTTGTAGCATGTCTATATCTTCCTTTGAGAACGCTTCTGGAATAATCAAGGCGTATCCACGTGGCAAAAGTGTAAGTCGTGTATCTAAGTGCATAACCTCATTTCCTAATTCCAATGCCTTTCCATGTTCGTTTTCTAATAATTCTTTAATTGCTACTTCGTCTGTACGACTTCCTTTGCCTACAAAGATTCCTCGTGGATCAACCAATACATCTCCGCCATCTATATTTCCAGGCAATGCATGGATATTAGTAACATCCAAGGAGTCAAGCAGTTTTTTTAAAAGCTCAAACTCGCCGTCTCGCTCCTTAAATGTTCGGGTTTCAGTATAGTAAAGTGTATCTCGCACAACAAACGCAGTATCTCTTGTGTATGCTTGATGCACAAGGCCAGGTTTTGCTTCAATAAGGTGCACGTTAACATCGTATTTTTGTAACCTTTTAATAAAATCTTCCTGCTGACGTACAAAAAGCTCTGGGTCCCAAGGGCGCTGATTATATTTTGTATGTTCAGGATCATCGATCTGATAGTCTTCATATTTAGGGACTGATGTTCCAAGACAGATAGCGACATCATGCAGAGGAGAATATTCATCAGTTATGTGTAGTTTCATGCTGCTATATGCACCTGTCCTTGAAGACCCGTGCTTTCAATAACTCCGTAATATTTTTCTACTTCTGGTTTTCCAAACCAAATCTTCGTTCCCCAATTATGCTGTTCAATTTCGTTCTTCGCTTTTGCAAGATCAATATTTCCCATAAAAAGTAATTTTGGAAATTTTAGTACCTCCTGTATGGTTGTTGGTGCATATAAATCGAAGTTTTTAATATATATTGTGTGGCTGGAAATATCTGGAAGAGTTTGAAGGGCTGAAAGAAGCTGAGTTTCATTTGCATCTTCTAAAATTATCACACGTCTTTCATCAAAAGAGTCGCCGACTTTTTCTTTAAAAGAAGATTTAGCCATTTCATAGCCACTGAAAAAAAGTATATGTTCTCCGTGTGCATACATTTCTGTAAGAAGCTCGATAGAGAAATATGAGGCCCCTGTCTTGTCAGCGCCATTAATCATTATGGGGAATTCAAGTGTTGCAACCTCAAGAGGTGAGTTATTTAGGAAAATCATGACATATTATCCCATAAATCCCATACTTTAGCAGCTACATTGAGAGATGGCCCCTCGAGTGGGAAGTGGTGCAAGTCGATAAATGGAAGAGAATTTGCCTCAATAAAACCCCATTTTTGTTTGTTAGGATCTTTTGCAATATCTTCGATAATAAAATCAAATCCAACAATTGGTGTTTTTAAGGCGTCACCTGCTCTTTTTACATATTTGAGAATTTTTGGATGTGTTATTGGCATTTCTTCAACGCGGTAGCCACCATATGATGTGCCAATTTTTTCAGACAAATCAATTGTTTGACCCTTTTTTAATATTGATTGCACAGATAAACCCTGGCGTTCAAGAAATTTTTCTAAATGAGGCGTAATAGCAACTTTTACTACTTCTTTATGGCGATTTTTATTTTTAAGCGCAATAAGTTTTTTTATTGATGAAACACCATCACCTGTTATTCGTGGTGGATCACCACGAAGAATGCCAACAACTTCACCGTTTACATATGTGCCGCGATATACGCTGCCAACAAGATGTTCTTCAACAATAACATAACGGCACAGCTTTTTTGCAATCTTAAAGCCTTCGATTAATTGTTTTTCTGTATAAATATGAGTTGTTGTATGTCTGCCGCGAGAGCCTAATTGGGGCTTTGTAATAAATGGCTTGCGGCCTTTACGAAAAATTTTGAGTGCATCTTCAAGTTTTGAAACTGATTCGCCAAAGGCAACGGGTACCTTGTGTGCTTTTAAGAATTTTTTAAGTTCCCATTTATCATCCATCCATTCATATGCTTCTTCTTCAAATTTTCCAGGAATGGGAAGACTTTCAAAATGGAACCACTTATTATTTATTTTTGCGCGATGATGCTCGACATGTTTTCCATAGACAACAAGCCCCTGCATTTCTATGCCTCTTTTTTCTGCTTCTTCCCAAATAACAAGCGAACGCTCTGTGGGGGCCTTTTTTTTATCTGTATTAATACTCCAAATACCGGTTTGAGCAAATCCCCATACAAGATTCATGAAAAAGTTATGGCTGAAGTTATCCAGTCTGGGGCTTCGACGTTTTTGTAAAAACTTCGCAAGTGGAATTGTTTTTACTAAAATAGTTTGTGTGAAATATGTTAACGCATGATTTGTGGGGTTGTTACCACAATAGGGGCACGAATTTTTTTTGAGTTTATTTCCTGTTGTCATCGAAGAATTCATAATACGATAATATGGCGATTGCACTCATTACAAACCAAAAGAAAAACTCTTCAAAAGGAAATTTGTATCCAAATAAATCCACCCAACCAATGAAATGCGTTCCTGGAAATGTCCATAGCTGTAGTTCTAAGCCGGTAAGTTCAAACATTAATGCAAGAAGAAAAAAGTATGATGCTGTTTTTATATATTTGGAAATTAATCGTGGGAAAAATGAAAGAAATGTAACAGCAGGAATTAGAAAAATTGCCGTACCAAGCCAAAAATATGCATATGGAATTACAAGCATCTCTGGTTTAGTAAAAAGTGTAATGAGAAAGACCATAACCAAGGTTATTAGTGGCCATGCCATGTACTTCATCCGCTTATCTACTAATTCATGTTTTCCTTTATCAAGAAAATGTTCATAGAATATAACGATGCTATAAACAAGAAAGAATGCATAGATTATATCCTCAATTGGAATGATGCCAAAGAGACGTATAAGAAAAACAGAATTGGGTACATGCCATGCCTGATCAATGGTAGCGATATAATCTACGACTATTCCGAGAGGTACTGAAAGAAAAAGGGAAAATAAAAATGTTTTTGCAACCTGTCCCAGAGTGCGTAAAGATAGCCAGAGCGATGGCAATCCAAAGAATAGCAAAGTTGTTTCCAGAAAATTTGTTCTTAAAGTTAATGCTGTAGCAACAGAAATGATTGGAAAGAGAATGAGAAAAATAATGTCTATTTTTTTTAGCACAGTGTTTTGATGCTTATTTTAATGTTAAAAGTCATAAAGAGTCAATATTAAGCATTTCATTTTTTTACAACAGCTACTAAAAATACTCCTTCGTAATCTTTGTTTTTCTTCATAAAAGGTCTTGAACCATACCTCAGATAATTCCATAATCCACCCAAAAGTAAGTGATTTTTTCTTACTGGCCGCTGAAGAAACATGCGCGGTTCTTTTCCAAAGATTTCTTTAATCAAGTCTACAAATTCTTGCATATAAAATTCTTTGACGTGGAATTCATTAAATGTTCCACCAGCTAAAACGTCTGAGAATAATTTATTTGGTGTCGATACGATAAAAGTGCCAGAAGTATTTAAAGATTTCTCTATCTCAATCAAGAATTTTCTATATTTTTTTATGTGTTCAATTGTTTCAAAGCTTACGACAGTATCAAACTTTTTTTTGTTCTTTTGTAGAAAATGAATGGCATCATCAGTGACAAAGTTAAGATTTTTTTCAAGTTTGGCATATCTTTGTTTTGCACGGTCGATATCTTCTTTAGAGATGTCTACGCCAATTGTTGTAGATGCGTAAGGAGCGAGATAGGCAGAACCATATCCTTCTCCGCAGGCAATATCCAGAAGTACCCCTTTTTTTACATACTTTTTTGCAAATTTGTATCTACTTATGTGGTCCTGCCAAATTCGTTTAGTAAATAGTGAAGTTTCTTTTGGATCAATGCGCTCAATGGGGTTGATATTGAATAGATATTTAAAAATTCTATGATACATGTGCGGAGAGGGTGGGATTCGAACCCACGGTGACTTGCGCCACAAAGGTTTTCAAGACCTTCGCACTAGACCGCTATGCGACCTCTCCTATGAACGTATATTGTACTATAATAGGTGCATGAACTTGTTTGAATATGTAGGAAACCGTAAAGAGGAAATAAGTGCATATCTGGAAGTACAACTGAAGGAAAAAGCGTCGCAGACAGACAAAAAATATGCGCATCTTTACGATTCGCTTCGTGAGTTTGCCATAAAGGGCAAACATCTCCGAGGATGCCTCTTTCTTTTTTCATATGAAATGGCCGGCGGCAGCGATATTAATGCTGTGCTGCCGATAGCTGCCGCCATTGAAATAAATGGTTCTGCCTTGCTTATTCACGACGATATTATGGACAATGATCTATTGCGTCGTGGAGGACCATCAATGTTCGCGCAATATATTGAAGAAGGTAAAAAGATGCGCGTGCATAATCCAAAAGAATATGGTGTTGGCACCGGGATCTTAATTGGCGATATAGCCATCATTTTGGGTTTTGAACTATTAGATCGCACATTGATTGATCGCGATATTCGCAGTAAAGTCTTACGGCGATATGCCCAAGATATGCAGATTACCGCAGTTGGTCAGATGATGGATTTCGATTTTAGCAGTGTTGATCAAGAGCCAACAGAAGAAGAAATATTAAAAATTTATAGTTTAAAAACTGCACAATATTCATTAATTAATCCATTTTTAATGGGTGCAGAAGCAGTGGGAGCATCAAAAGAATATTGCAGAGCACTATTAGAGATTGCAAAAACACTTGGCAATATTTTCCAAATCCGCGATGATGTAATGGGCTTGCTTGGTGATGAAAAAGTGACTGGCAAAGCAGCGCGTTCGGATGTGCGAGAAAATAAAAAAACACTCATTCGCCGATATCTTTTTGAAGCAGCTAATGAAGAACAAACGCAACATCTACTAAGAGTATTTGGTAATAAAGATATTGCAGATAAAGACTTTGAAGCTCTGATTAATTTTGTAAAAACTAGTAGAGTTGAAGAAAAGATTGACAACCAATTAAAAGAAATGGCTAATGAAGTTTTAAAAAAACTAGATGCATTGAAACTTGATGAGAAACACCATTCGATGATGAAAGAATTGGTCCAATATAGTCTTACACGCGCAAAATAATATGAATCTCCAAGAATTTCGTGATGAGGTTCTTCGCAATGGATCGGTCTTATATCGTGAAATGCCATGGCGCAATACAAAGAACCCCTACTACATTTTGTTGTCGGAAGTTATGTTGCAACAAACACAAGTTGATCGTGTTGTCAGCTATTATGAAAAATTCATTAAGACATTTCCATCAGTTAATAATTTAGCGGACGCTTCTTTCACTGAAGTTTTAGCATTGTGGAGTGGGCTTGGCTATAATCGTCGTGCAAAATGGCTTCAGGAATGTGCGCAAGAAATTGTTAAAAGATTTAATGGAAAAGTTCCTGATAATATTGATGATTTAATTTCTCTTCCTGGCATTGGCCATAATACTGCAGCTGCAATCTCCGTATATGCTTATAACAAACCAGAAAATTTTATCGAGACAAATGTGCGGACAGTTTTTATTTATCATTTTTTTAAAAACGAAGAAGAAAAAATTCACGATAAAGAAATTCTCAAATTACAGGAGGAAATATTAAAAAACGTCGATCCAAGAATATGGTATTTATCATTAATGGATTACGGAACATTCTTAAAAAAGGAACATGGTAATCTTTCGCAGAAAAGTAGCAGCTATAGAAAACAGAGCACATTTAAAGGATCACTGCGACAAGCTAGGGGAGAATTATTGAAATTGCTTTTGAAAGATCAATCTATTAATGAAAAAATTCAAGATGACAGATATCTAAATGCGATTAAGCAGCTAGTCGATGAAGGATTTGTTGTTAAGGACAAAAGTGGCGGGTATTCACTAAAAATGTAAGTATCTATAAGAATGCTGCAATGTCAGATTTATTTAGTAAGCAATATGAACTACTTGCTTTCATCAGTGCGTAACTGGGTTTGGATTTAAAACCGACGTATATTATCTCAATATTGAGTTCTTTACTCTTTATGATTGCAGGAATTATGTCGGTATCTGAAGATACGAGAAAAATCTTTCTAGCGATTTTTTCATAGCTTATCACCAATATATCTGTTGCAATTTGTACATCAACACCTTTCTCGTGATACCTGTCAGTTTTTAATAAAAAGCCAAGCTTATATTCAATATTGTTGTTTCTTAAATGAGTCAAAAGTTTCTGTTGTTGTGAATGCATAAGTTCTGCTTTCCGACTTCCATCTTGTCTTATTTTTCCTACATAATAGTAGCTCTGCTTGCAAACAGAATTTAATGTAAGGTGTTGGACAAATTTTTCAAACTTAAAAGAAAGAAGGTTGTTGAAACCATTCTCTTTAAGTTTGAAATAGAAATTACTTCCATCTATGAGTACGGTCGAGGAGGTCATAAAAAAAGCCCTGCAAACAGCCTAGGCTCTCACAGGGCGGATTAGTAAACTTATAATATCAAATCTGATTTCTTTGTCAATGATCATTATTCCCATGTCTGATATTGAAACATAGTTCTATTAAATCTTTCTTTGTTAAATAGGCTGGTGCCAAATGAAATTTTCTTTTGATCAACCAAAGGATAAAATTTTTTAACTTTTTCTTCGTTCTCTTTGTAAGCTGAAAATAAAGACTCTTGCATTGTATCTGCTTTTTCAAGATCAAAGAGGGTACATCCACTTGCACGATAAAGAATTTTTGGATTAAATATGCGATCAAAACCAGAGTGAATATAATTTCGAATAAGAAAAGGGTACATAACTTTTTCAGGCAGTTTTATATTAGTTGCCTTGTAGGTAAATTTTTGTGTTTTCAGAAAAATTTGAATAGACCCAACACGATAGTTGTGTCGGCGTGCCTTAATAAACGCCTTTTCAATATGATCAAGGAGGCGAGCCAATAAAATTTCTTTATTATTTGTCGCAGGCGTATATGTCTGCGTTTTTTGAATAGATTGATACGTGGTTTTTTGAGCTGTATTGAGCGAATATATGCGATTGCCTTGAAGCTCGTGCCAAAGCTCCAAAACACTTTTATTAAAATATCCTTTTATCGTATATTCAGGTTGTTGCACAAAATCTAATGCAGTTTTAATACCAAGCGATTCCATGCGCTTGGTTAATCGCCAACCAATGCCCCAGACATTACCGATGGATGTTTTTACTAAAAACTGTTCGCGATTTTCTGGAGTTATAACAACATAACCTGAAGGTTTATTAAAATTTGAGCCAATTTTTGCAAGACATTTTGTATCAGCAATGCCAACAGATACTGTTATATCAAGTGACTTTTCAATTTCTTGTTTCATAATAAGCGCATCTTCAGGATTATTAATTTCTGCAAATATTTCATCAATAGAGTAGCGCTCGATGCTTGGGCTATAACGATCTGCGATGGCGATCATTTTTCGACAAAATGTTTCGTAGATATAATAGTTTGAAGAAACAACAATGCATTCGGGGCATATCTTTTTAATCTCGCTCACCAGCATGCCCCTTTTTACGCCGCGCGCCTTAGCCTCATATGAAACAGCAGTAGCAATCGCGCGCTCTTTTCCAATAGCGACAGGCTTCCCCTTTGTTTCAGGATGTGTCGCTTGATATACAGAAGCAAAAAATGCATCACCATCCACATGCGCGATCATGTAGCTATTGTAGTGAACGTTTGTTTACTTTGCAAGAGAAGACCGTGTCTTGTTTAGGATCGTGCGGGGTTGTGAGAATGGGGTGCGTGAACCGGCGGGCATGAGGCCCGCCGGTTCGTGCGCAGCAGTTGTCAGCGGGGTGCTGTCACCTGAACCTCACCGGTCGTATCCTTTACAAGGACACTGTACCCGAGTGTCACAAGCTGCTGGTTCTTGGCGTAGATCTGGTCCGGAGTTCCACCGGTGACCTTGAACACCTTCGTTGCCCCACGGGCAAGCGTCTGAGCTGAGGCAACGAACCGATCGATCTCAACCTTGATCACCATACTTCTCCAGTTGCAACGCTGCGCGAACCAACATTATACCATTTTAGCCTATAGTACTCAATGAATATCGTACCGAAGCAATATCTTTTTGAATCTGCTCCTGAAGTTTTTCTAACGAATCAAAATCCATAACTTGTCGTATAAATTCTACAATTTCAAATTCAATCTTTTCATCATATACGTCCTCATCAAAGTCCAATATATTAATTTCTAGCACATCGTGCGTTTCTCCTTTCACAATGCGTGGGCCATAATAGAGCGCCCCTTTGAATTCTTTTCCCTCAATTCTGACTCGTGCAGCATACACACCCTTTTCAAGCTCATCAATATTTTTTTCAATAATAGAAGGGTCAAGATTTATGGTAGGAAAGCCAATAGTACGACCTGTTTGATCGCCTCTGAGTACGCACCCATTCAGCCACATATTATTTTTGAAATCGAGCAACCTTTGTCATTGCAAATATCAATACAACTGCTCCAAGAATTTGTGTGACCGAAAGCCCATTATGGAAATGCACGTAGTCAATAATAACCGCACTCACAGGCCATGTTAATTCTGCAATAGCGCTTACGCGCGCAGGCGTTTGTTTAAGACCAATGTAATAAATTAAAAGTGCAACACCACCTGTTGAAAATGTGATTGCCAAAAGTTTTATCCATTGGTCTGTGGTAACAGCCCAAATTGTATGCTGCTGACCCAAGACAAGAATAAATATAAATGCAAAAATTGGTGCCAATGCAAAGCGTAAAAATGTTGTTGTCCAAAATGAGGTTTTTTTCAAAACAATTTTTGAAAATGATGTTGAAACTGCCCACACAATACCTGCAGACAACGCAAAAAATGCAGCAATAATTGTTCCCTGTCCAGTAGTAAAATTAACAGTTAAATCTTTAAATGTCACAAAATATGAAGCGGCAATGGCAAGAAGCGCCCATTTAAGAAAGTCTTTATTTAACTTTTCTTTAAGAAGAATACTTGCTGTCGCGATTCCCCAAATTGGCTGAAGTTGTTGCAAAAGAGGAACAACGGAGAACTGAATATAATTAACTTTTCCAAGAGCGGCTGTGTAAAGAGTTGTTCCTAATGCGCCAGAAAAAAGACTGACCAAAAGAATCGCAATCCACTCATGTTTTGTAAGCTGCGCAATTTCCTTTTGGCGCTTAATCATAAACGGGGCAATAACAAAAGCTGCTAAAACATGTTCCCAAAAGACTACAGTGGCGGGTGGGAGGGAATAAAGACTGACGCGAAGTAGTCCATCAAGACTCCAAAGAAATGCAGCGAAGGCTATTAAAAGAGGGCCGTAGTTTTTTATTTTCATATGCGGAAGTATAGCGACAAAAAAGAAGATAGGCAAGAAGTATGATGTGAAGCACCCCGTCCCGGCGTTCGCCGGGACGGGGTGCTGTTGCGGCCGCGGTAGCTCTGCTACTCGGCCGCATGCTCTTCGGTCTTCTCCGGCACCGTAACGGTGCTTCCGCTGATCGAGCAGCCCATGTTGCGAAGCGACTCCTCGAGCATCGTGCGGTTGACGTGATTGCCAACCGTAAGATTGAGCTCGAACGAGCCGCCGGTAGCCTGCAGGCTGCGGGCCATGTCCATTGCCTGAGACGAGTTCATCGTGGTCCTTCCTTCTGGTAGTATGTGACGAACAACGCGAGCTAATATTATATCAAAAAGGCCTATAGAATTCAAATTTTGAGGTTAAAATGGCAGAAATAAATATGAGTATGTGACCGCCGGGTACGACCGGCGGTCACAGATTGGCACGGTGGGTTGTGAGTGCACCTACAGTCTGTGCACAACAACCTTATGTGCCGCGTTGACGTTGGTGGAGTATTCACCACCAAGCTCCTCGCGGAGCTGGTTGGCCAATTCCTCGGCACCTACGTCGTAGTCGGCAGGATCGTACTCCTGTCAGTTGCTCGGGTTCTCCCGAACGGTCTCAGCCACCGATGCGGTGGCTATCCGAACTGCTGTCGCAACCATGTCGAGGGCCTCCCTTCAAGTTGCTTTGGCTACTCGATGTGTCCATCCTCGGGGGTGAGCTCGATGATGCGCTCCACCACCACTTGGTGATGATTGACTTGTGCCGTCCACCGTCCAGTCACAAGTGCTTGAACGGCTGCTGCCAACTCAGCCGGATCTCGGCCATCGGGGTCGAAAAAACGAATGTCGTCCCCGGGCTCGAGACTCAGTACTCGAACAGCAATTGCCTCTGCATCTCTCTGAACTTTTTCGGACTCGGACAGCGCCATCATGCACCTTCCTGTGAAAATGGATGTAAGTATTATATCAAAGGAGCCTATAAGAATATATGATTGAGTTTAAGAATATGTGCGGTGTGACCCGCCCCAACATCCGTCGGGGCGGGTCACAGTTTCATTCTCGCCTTCGGCGAGTCCGTTCAACCCTGAACTTGTTCTTCTTCCACCAGATGCGTCGTGTAACTCTACAGACGCCGTAATGCTGGAGAACTCTGAGGAGGGTCGCAGTGCGTCTGTCCTCCTTTTTTTCTTTGTTCAGGGTCAAGATGATCGCGTCTCCATAGCGCATCTTTATGAGCTTATGCGCCAAAAGACCAGGTTT
Organism: uncultured Gammaproteobacteria bacterium; assembly: GCA_965230965.1. GTDB lineage: Bacteria > Patescibacteriota > Microgenomatia > UBA1406 > HO2-37-13b > OLB23. The sequence continues at coordinate 201,275 of OZ246401.1, read as the reverse complement.
CACTTTTGCCTCGCTGTGTGAACGGATGAAGCTAATAGTATAGCAGAAAAGCCTATAGTAGTAAAGTTCATAGAGTTTGAAAGAGGAAGTGGCCGGGAGTGTCCCCGGCCACATGCTCCTTGCTCGCCCCTCGTGGATAGTTCAATCCAAGCTTATGTAGCCGATCTGGATTGACTCATCTCGCCACTGCCTTCTTTTTGGCCGAAAGATTCTGATTTCATTACCTCTCGGTGGGAATGCAAACAGGCCGTAGTGCTCGGCATGCTCACTGATTCTGTCAGCAGCTACGCGATCACCTTCTGCGAGATCAGTCACGGTGAATTCCCTGTCTGCCCCCGGCTTCAAATCTAAGCTGGGGAAAGAGTCGATGAGTTCTTGGATGGTTACTTGTTGGGACATTCCCTTTCTACTTTCTCTAGGTGCTACCGATACGAGCAAGGTTTAGCTAATTATATCAAATCGAGCTTGTAATTGAATTTTATGAAGCAATTGTGTGAAGGGAGGTAGAGAAATCAACATTCCCATTAAAAAGAAAACGCACACCCTCCATTTCTAATTTCTTTCTTTGCTCTGTTGGCCCACCCATTGCATAGCCTGAGGCTATTTTCCCATCAGATCGCACTACACGATGACAGGGATATAGATTGCCATCTTCATTTTTATGCAAAATATTCCCGATTACTCGTGGGCTTTTGATGCCCACACGCTTCGCTAACATCATATATGTTGTAACCTTACCTACTGGTATTGATTGAAGAGCCTTAAATACTTTGAGAGAATTCGAGCTCATTTTTAGTCTAAGAAAATTTCTAAGCCATTAAGAAATACAAATGGCCACATAATCGTATTTGGAATTAGCCATGGGTCTCCGAGATATTCTGTGATCGAGATACACGCATAGAGAGGATTTTGACAGCTTAGTAGCATACCAACATAACCCATAACTAAGCCAAGAAGAAAATATGCAATTACGAAGATTAATAATTTCTTAAGCATGAACTTGGAGCGGGTGAAGGGAATCGAACCCTCGACCTCTTCCTTGGCAAGGAAGCATTGTACCATTCAACCACACCCGCAGTAGGCACATTATATCAAATCTAAGTGGTGAGAGTCAGAGTCGAACTGACATCTGAGGTTTTTCAGACCCCCGCCGTGACCACCTTGGCTATCTCACCAGTATCGAGTGCAAAAACTCAGTGGTGGGCGTGAATGGATTCGAACCATTGACCCCTACTTTATAAGAGTAGTGCTACTACCACTGAGCTACACGCCCAACTCATGTATTATACAATAATGTTCGTCTAGTTGGACTGAGATAAAGCATTTAATATGAGCTCAACGAGATGAATTAATTGGAAAAATGTTAGAAAATATAGTATAATACTATCGGCTTAAAGCCACTTATCCGGCACGTTCACAGCAAGGAGTCAACACATGTGCGAAGTCATTGTGGTTCCGGCCCTTGGCCAGAGCCTTGACGAGCTGATCAGGCCTGAAAGCTGGCCTCAGGATGGCATGCGTGCCATCACCTTTGGCCTATCACAGCGGCATGCTCACATCCCTGATCGCTATGAAGGCGCAATCCTCACTACTGGGACCTGCTTTCCTGCGATTCGATTTGGAGAAAACCACAGCCGGGACCCGAAGTTCCTCATAGCTGTGCGTCTCCGCCTTGGCTGGGGATACTTTCCCCTGGAAGACTTCATCGTCGGTGAACATCGACATGGCTATCTCTCCCGTGGCGACGGTCTCCATGTCGTGTACTACGTCGAGGTGCGCCGTCCCTTCGTCCTGCAGCATATCTATTATGACGTTATTGGGGAACTGCAGTGGGGCTCAGCACTTGACTTCGAGCATGGTGGCGCAGAGCTGTTCGGTCAGCGAAGTGGAGGTGTGATCTATACACTCCACACGACCTGTTCGAGCATCGAGGATGCTGAAGCGCAATGGAGAATTGTTCGGGATCAGCCCGGCGTCGCCGTTGCCTTCTGTTTCGTCGAAGATCCGTTGCGGCCCATCGTCAAGGGCTGATGACAGGATCTGCGCGTGCTGGCTGAGTCATGTCCTGCCGGGGGAACATCCCCCGGCAGGACATTGTTCCAACTTGGTTGAATAATTTTTATAGGAATAAGAAAAAGCCCAGCGCAAGCATTATGCGATAAAGCCCAAAGACAATAAGATTCTTCTTTTCAAGATATGAGGTGAACCATTTTACAATGAAGAGGGCCGAGATAAATGCCGTGACAAAGCCAATGCCAAAGTACATAAGTCGAACAGAGGTAAAGATTCCATCAAATTTAATAAGATCCAGTGCCGTTGCAGCGAGAATTGTCGGAATAGCAAGAATAAAAGAGTATTCTGCCGCAAATTTTCGTTTATAACGAAGCAGCATCATACATATAATGACCGCACCCGCGCGAGATACACCTGGCACAACTGCAAAGCTTTGAAACAGGCCAATTAACAAAGCATCGCGGAGCTGTAATGATGATTCATCATTCTTTAATTCAATCTTATTTTTCTCAAAGTATTTTTCTAAGACAATAAAAAGTAGGCCGATGAGGCCAATCATGCCCACAATAAGCGTTTCTGACTGAAAGAATACGTTTTTAATAATGTCATGCAAAATAAAACCAACGATCGCAGTAGGTATAAAAGATGCAAGCACCATTTTGAATAGGTTTTTGTTTTCAAAAAGCCTTTTTCCATAGATAAACATAACGGCTAAAATTGCCCCCGATTGAATGACAACCTCAAATGTAGAGATAAAAGTGTTTTGTGATAGACCAAGAAGCTTGCTCACGATAATAAGATGAGCTGTTGATGAGACAGGGAGAAATTCTGTAATGCCTTCAACGAGGCCCAGGATAATTGTGTGCAATATGTTCATATGAAAATTATAACAGGGCACGATCCAGAAGAAGACACGGTCTTCTTGTATAATCAAAGTATGAGGATTGCGATTGTGCACGATCATTTCATGGAGTTTGGCGGCGCCGAGAGAGTTGCTGTCGCAATAAAAAAGGTTTTTCCTGAAGCGGATATTCATACTGCCGCCTACAATAAACAGCTTTTAATGGATCGCGTGCCGGGTTCTGCTGCATGGAATTTGCGCAATTCATGGGTACGATTTATTCCTTACTACAATAAGTTGTATTCGCCACTTCGTTTTCTTGCGCCTTGGATTTGGGAATCCTTTGATTTTTCAGAATACGATGTGGTTATTTCATCTTCGGGTTGGTTTATGTCGAAGGGTATTATTACAAAAGACGGCACGCAGCATATCTCATATATTCATCATCAACCGCGCTATCTTTATTATTATGAGACTGCGGTTGAGTGGCAGAAGTACTGGCCGGTAAAAATATATGCCCACATTGTTAATCATTTTTTAAGAATGTGGGATTATGTCGGTAGTCAGCGGCCAGATATTTTAGTTGCAAATTCTGAAGAAACACAGCGTCGCATTAAAAAATTCTATAGAAGAGATTCTGTTGTTGTCTATCCGCCTGTCTATATTCCTGAAGAGGTTAATATAGAGCTGCGCAAACCGGAATATTATGTGACACTCTCGCGGTTTGCGCGCGCAAAAAATATTGATCTTCTCATTAAAACTGCCAATGCTATGAAGCTTCCATTAAAAATTATTGGATCGGGCCGAGATGAAGAGTATTTGAAATCTATTGCCGGCCCTACAATTGAATTCGTAGGTCGCATAAAAGATAAAGAATTTGTGGATATGTTTAGAAATGCCAAAGCCTTTTTAAACGCAGCAGTTGACGAAGAATTTGGCATTGCACCGGTAGAAGCAATGGGGCATGGTGTTCCAATTATTGCCTATGCTTCTGGTGGATTAAAAGAAACTGTAAAAGATGGAAGGAACGGCTATCTTTTTCATATGCTTACGCAAGAAAGTCTCACAGAGGCAATCGAAAAATTGGAGAAATTATCTAAAAAAGATTATATCGTAATGTCGTCAGCCGCTCGAAAAGAATCTGAAAAATATACCTTCGAAGAATTTAAGAAAAACTTACTGTCCCTTATTCGTAACGTATAGCTTCGATTGGTGAAAGATTTGCTGCTTTTCTTGCAGGGAATACACCAAAACCTACGCCTACTAAAGATGAGACACCAAAAGCGATAAGAACTGATGTGATTGTAACCTGGGCAGGGAAGTATTTATATATTATAACTGTGACTATATAGGAAAAAAGTACCCCTCCAAATCCTCCTAATAGTGATAAAAGTACAGACTCGGTTAAAAACTGGAGCAGTATGTCTTTTTTAGTAGCACCAATGGCACGACGAATACCTATTTCTTTTGTACGTTCAACAACAGAAACATACATTATATTCATAATGCCTATCCCACCTACTATAAGTGAAATGGCACCGATCATAACCAGGAGATTATTAAGAACGCCAAAGATCGAAGTCACTGCATTTAAAATCTCCTTTTGTTCAACAACTGAAAAATCATCTTCTTCATATCTTTTTAGTAATGTGTCTTCAATAAGTTTTTTTGCATCAGGAATATCACTTTCGTTGTTTACTTTTATGTAGAAGTAAAGGAACTGCTTATTTGGATTAAAAGAAAGGCCTGAGGTGTATGGTAAATACAAATAAGAATCGAAGTCAGGACCGCCCAAACCTCCTCCACCTTTTGATTCTAAAACGCCAATTACACGATAACTTTGTGTATCAATCTTTATATTTTTCCCAATAGCATCAGCCGGATTTGAAAAAAGTTTTTCAGAAATTTTTTGGCCAATAACAACAACCTTGCTTCTCTTGTCTACGTCTGATTCGGAAAAAACTTTTCCGGCAGCTGGTGTGAGATTACGGAGTGAGAAAATATTAGCTGTTGTCGCAAAGATGTCACCAGTCTTTGTTGTAGAGCCATAAGAAGCGCTAATTGTGCGAGTAAATACAGGTGCTACATCGCCTAATTTTCTAATTCTCTTTAAGGACCGTGCATCCCGCTCATCAAAATATTGCCCCAAGCCTGTAGCTTCGCTATTTCTAAAGTTGCCATCGTCTCCGAATACTTTTCCTGGAAATATTATGATTAAGTTTGTTCCTAAACTTTCGAATTGGCCTTTGATGTACGTTCTTAAACCGACTCCGAGAGCCGACAAGAGAACAACCGAGGCAACTCCTATCAATATGCCTAGGGCTGTTAGGGACGTACGAATTTTATTTCTGCGGAAATCTTGAAAGGCAGATTGTATGATAAAAAATAATATTTTCATTTTTTCTTAAGCAAAGTTGCTTTTTCCTTTCCCGATACAATTTCTCCATCTTTCATAACAATTTGTCGCTTTGTGCGAGCCGCAACTTCTGCTTCATGTGTGACTATGATTACCGTTTTTTTGTCTTTCTTGTGTAATTCATCTATAAGGTCGAGAATTATCGCTCCATTTTTTGAATCAAGATTTCCCGTAGGTTCGTCGGCAAGAATAAGTTCTGGATTAAGGATTAACGCACGTGCTATAGAAACTCGTTGTTGTTCACCACCAGAAATCTTATTAGGATACGATTGCGCCCTGTGATCAATGCCGAATCTTTTCATTAATTCTTTTGCTTTTTCTTTTACATCGAAATTCAAAACCCCGTTATAGTAGATAGAGGGGAGCAAAATATTTTCCAGAACTGTTAGTTTGTTGATTAAATTAAATTGTTGAAATACAAACCCTATAAATTCATTGCGCAATTTTGAGATATCGTCATCAGACAATGTGCTCGTATCTCTATCATTAATTATGTATTTTCCAGTACTTGGTGTATCAAGCATTCCCAAAATATACATCAAAGTGGATTTGCCAGAGCCCGATGGCCCAAGGATAGAAACATATTCCTGGTTATCAATTTTTAGAGATACTTCTTTTAATATCTGAATAGATTCGCTCCCAACAAGAAAGTTTTTTGTTACTCGGTCAAGTTTAATCATAGATAATATCCCCTTCATTAAGTCCTTTTACAATTTCAGTATCACTTTCTGTTTCCAATCCTATGGTCACATATGCTTTTTCTTTCTTATTTCCTTTCATGATTTGCACAAAATTACCTTTTTCATCGCTTTTAATAAACTCTGATGGTAAATATAGTACGTTTGGTTTTTCTTTTAATACAAATTCAACATCTCCTGTCATGCCAAGACGATAGCGAAGATTTTGGTTACTACTATTATTAAATTGAAGCTCGATACCGTATACGGTGCCAGATTCATTAGTTTCAGGACTGAAACTAATATGGTTAATAACGCCAGTTAGTGATTCATCAACATATGCATCAAGAGTTAGTGCCCCTTGCATTCCTTCATGAATCTTTGTCACCTCCGTTTGATCAGCAGTTACTTCGAAATATAAGGAGTCAGGATTTACAATCTCTACTATCGTATCTGCGGCGGAGATATTCATTCCTGGCTGAAAATTACCTTTTGACACGACAAGTCCCTGAATGGGCGAAGTAAGATTGGCAAATTCAATTGATATGGTTTGTAATTCTACGTCAAGAACTGAATTGTCGAGGGCGAATTGTGAAGCATCAATGATTCTTTGCATTGCTGTGGTAACTGCTTTATTTTTGTTATCGTCAACTGTTTGGTCATAGTCCCATCGAGTAGTTTTATAATCATTTAATTCTTTTGCAAGCCTTTTTTTAAGATCACGCTGGTCCAGATACGCTATTAATTGGCCTTTTTTGACAACATCTCCTTCGTTCACTCGTAGTCCTGCCAATCGTCCTGAAGTTTGAAAATGTAGTGAGGTATTCTCTTTGGCCTTAACTTCTCCCGAGAGGATTATTGATTCCTTTAATGTGCCTTTTTCAACTTTCGCTGTTTTTTCAAGCTTTGCAGCGTCAGCCTTTTTCTTATTTTGGTAATAAAAACCAGAGATGACAAGTGTGAGAGCTATAACTATGATTAAAATTTTATGTTTGAAGAAGATAGTAAACAGTCGCTTCATCTTCTAATTTTAGCACAACTGTTGGTATAATTGAGAAGCCATGGCTTAAAAAGTCGTGTATGTGTTGGCGCGTTGGTGAAGAGGAAACACGGCTGTCTGCAAAACAGCTATGCGCCGGTTCGATTCCGGCACGCGCCTCATAAGAATGGTGTCCAGTTAATATTCGGCATGACATTCTCTCCCATAAAATTCCATGCATACATGTAGATTGCTGGAAGAAGAATAATCAAAAGCAATTGGAATCTTTTTGATGTGAAGAATTTTTCAAAGGTAATAAGTGCAAATGGCAATAGTGGCAATGAATAGCGTGAAATATCGCGATGCATTACTGAAATAATCGCAACATAAAAAATCATTGCAAAGCAAGCCGCAACAGCAAAAAATCTTTCCTGTTCTGAAGTATATCCATCAAGACCAATCATGATGCTCCATTGCTCCTTAATACGATGAAAGAATGATGCAATGGGATTTTTTGAGCGATAGATATGTAGAGCAAGGCGACGGACAAGTTCAATTGTTGTGTATCCATATAGCAAATACACATATAGAATATCCTCAAGCCAGGCTGTCCCAATCCAATGATGTGCTGCATTAAATGTTTGATATGGCGGAAAAGCTAAATGTAAATTATCGCCAGAATGAAAGTATGCATAGAAGTCGCCATATTGATAATAATACAGCGTAAAGACACCAAGCAGCCCCGCTGGGATAAGTAAAATCCACAATGATCCAGCGGGAATTTTCTTATAGCGTAGATGTTCTACGATTAAGAAAAGGAAATATGCACAAAAGAGTAAAACACCAGGTGTTTTTGTTATGACCGCCAGAGCCCCAAGGAGGCCGGCGAAAAAGAATTTTTTTGTCGTAAAAAAATAAACTGATAGGATAATCGCCAGCATAAATAGTGGCTCTGGCGAGCCTACCGAGCGCACGACAAAAAATCGTGGTGTAAGAAACATAAATACAAGTGTTAAGAATAGCGGTTTTGAACTTAAGTGAAGTTTCTTTACCACATAATAAAAAGCTGAAAAAAGAAGCATTGATGCTAAGAGTGTTGCTACAACAGTTGCTCGCGGATACCCAACAAATGGAGCCAAAACCTTGAGCGTAAGAGGATATCCAGGCAAATGAGCTGCAAAATATTTATCGCCCAAGCCTAAAATATTTTCTTGGATTAAAGGGTTGTTGATATCATACAATGTTTTGGCAGGAATTATATAAAGTGGCCCGTCCCAATGGCGCAATACCGTATCAAAGTTATTACTTAAGATAAATGGCAGCCATAAAATGAGTGTCGAACACAGAGTAATAAGAGCAATTATTATATAGGGAGGCAGGTTTGTAGGGTATAATATTTTCATGACTTCGCCAGTTCAAAAAAAAGTATATCAAATTTTACTTCTTATTTTTCTCATAGGCACACTCTTGCGACTCTATAAGCTCGATGATTTTGCCATTTTCCTTGGCGATCAAGGTCGTGATGCTATTATTATGAAGCGCATTGTGACTTTTGAGCATCTACCTGCAGTTGGTCCTTCTTCTTCAGTCGGTCATGTATATTTAGGTCCTTTCTATTATTACTTTATGGCTCCTTGGCTCGCCTTTTTTCATATGAACCCGATTGGTCCGGTTGTGGGGGTTGCGCTCTTATCCTCGCTTTTTATTCTTGTTGCTTTTTTTATTGTGGAGGATCTTTTTGACTGGCACACTGCCTTAATTACCAGTGCACTTTTAACTTTTTCGGCAACCCTAATTGACCTTTCTAGGTTTTCGTGGAATCCTAATATTTTGCCACTTTTTAGTTTTATAGCGATTTATTTTTTCATTAAGTCACTAATTGCAAAAACCCGCTTATATTTTATCCTCGCTGGTTTTTTTGGTGGCATTTCTTTTCAATTACACTACGTAACATTTTCAATGATGTTTGCTTTTCTTCTCATTTCTCTCCATTACGTATTTACTAATAGAAGAGACGTTACTTCATTTATAAAGAATTTCCTCTTTGCTTTTTTGGCATTTCTTTTTGTTAATATCCCATTGATATTATTTGATGTTCGTCATCAATTCTTGAATGGTAAAAACTTTATAACTCTTTTTAATAATCCAGGCAAAGCCGGTGCAGCTTCATTTCAATCTGTCTTAGATGGTATTGGTTCTTTAAATCTTTTCTCTTTTGGGTTTACTACACCGTTCTTTCTATCATTTATCTTTCTTGCAATTTTTATAGCCTCGTTTTTTATATGGAAAGAAAAAAATTATCGTATTCTTCTGACTATTTTTTTAACTAGTCTTGTGATTACATCTTTCATGACAGCTAATAAATTCCCTCATTATTTTGGCATTCTTTTTCCACTTTACTATGTCATTATTGCCTTTGTAGCAACTAAAATTTTCAAAATGCCTCGCATTCGAAATGGATCTGTCATTACAGTGATGCTTATTGCTTTATACATAGGTTTTCAAACAACAAACTATTCCTTTTTACATCGCGAACCAAATAAACAGCTTGAACATTCTGAAAAAACAGCAGCAAAAATATTTCCTCTCATTAATGAAGAAAAATATCGTCTAACGGCTATTCCTGACACCTATGGGTATAGTGCCTATGGTTACTATTTAGAAGTCTGGGGAAAAACTCCTGCAGATAACTTAACTTTGGAACCAGCAGATCAAATGATTGTGGTGTGTGAAAATAACTGTAATCCTATTGGAAACCCACAGTGGGATGTTGCTTTTTTTAAAGCAACAAAAGTTACGCAATCGTTAACATCTGACAATATTTTCATTTATGCTTTAACAAATAAATAATATGGAAATATCGCTCATCATTCCTTGTTATAACGAAGAAGTAAATATTCAAAAGGGTGTTTTAGACCGTGTGGGAAACTTCACAAAAAGTCACAAATATATTAAAGAGGTCATTATTGTGGATGATGGTTCTAATGATGGGGCCAAGAGCATTATAAAGAAAAAATACTTGAAGCTTTTTCCAAAATTTAGATTAGTTGAGAATCAACACCAAGGGAAGGCAGTTGCTGTTATGACGGGTATTGAGGAGGCACGTTATTCTTATGTAATGTTTTCTGATATTGATCTAGCAACGCCTTTAGAGGAATCAGGGAAAATATTGAAGGGCTTGCAAGATGGAAGCGATGTTGTTATTGGATCACGGGCAAAAAAAAGGCAAGGGGCTCCTTTTACGCGACAACTACAATCGGTGGGGTTTACTTTTTTAAGAAATACAATCATCGGATTACATGGCATTAAAGACACGCAATGTGGGTTCAAGGGATTTAAAAAAGATGTTGCAATGCATATCCTTTCAAAACAGAAGGTTTTTGAACGAAATCATCAAGTTACTGGCTCATCTGTTTCTGCAGCTTTTGATTTGGAGTTTCTTTTTCTTGCAAAGAAACTAGGGTATACTATTTTGGAAGTTCCCGTTGTATGGCGACATGCAGAATCAAAAAATGTAAGTCTTATCAAAGACTCATTAGAAACATTAAAAGATGTTATGGCAATTAGATTAAACGATTTGCAAGGAAAATATTCATGAAAGTACGATATATTATTTTTGCGTTCATTGTCATAGGGCTTTTTTGGCGTACATATCAACACAAAAATGTACTTTTCAGTGATTGGGATGAAGGAATATATGCTGAAGTTGCTTCAGATATGGTTGAACATCACTCTTACATTCTTCCATCTTTTAATGGCGAACCTTGGCTTGATAAGCCTCCTGTAACCAGTGCCTTAACAGCAGTAGCGTTTCAGTTATTTCCTCATCATAAGGAATTAGCTTCGCGAATTATGATGACGTTTGCTGCGATAGGCCTATTGGGAGTACTGTATCTACTATCGCGATACACCATGATGCATTTTTTCTCGCGCGATCTCGAAAATCTTCCCGAGTGGCAGCGCGAATTAATTCTTTTTTCTCCTGTTTTTGCAACAGCACTCACCCCAGTATTTCTTGATAGAGCAGTGCGACTTAATACTGATAGCATCTTGGCTCTAAGCTGGCTCTGCTATTTTTTGTCCCGAGAATCATTTAAAGGAAAAATTGCTTCAATAGCACTTGGCACATGGACGAAATCTATGGCTGGGTTTTATCCCATGATGTTTGATATTGTTTCTTTCGCTTCAGCTAAACAAAAAACAAAACAAGCACTATGGTACGTAGGATTGGTACTTGTGGGTTTAAGTTGGCTCATTCTTAATTACGTGACTTATGGCAATGCATTTGTAAAGGCACACATCGAAGACCAGCTATTTAAGCGAGTGAATGTTCCAATTGAACTACATTTTGGAGGCCGCTTATTTTATCCAGAATTTTTATTCAAGGAACTTTCCTTTGTGTTGATAATAATAGTCCTTGCATATCTAGTCATAGCCTGGGATATATTCAAAAAGCTTCGTGTAGCAAATTGGAAGAATGTTTTTGAGGAGTACAAATTATTGTTATCTCCACTTCCTTTTTTTGCACTTTTAACTTTTGCAAAGAGTAAATTATGGTGGTATTTAATTCTGATTATTCCCTTTTTTGCACTGACAATTCCTTATTTCCTCATGAAAATCCAACAAAAAACATTGCGACTTGTTTTGGCAGTAGTTGTCTGCGGATTTTTTCTATACAGATTTTTGCCGGCAACATATCTTCTTAAAATTGCGGAAGACACTCCAGAAAAAATACGGGTAGCAAAATGCGTTGCATCGATAGAGAGTAGTCGGGTTCTGATTATGGTCAATGAGCAGGAGAGAAAAAACAGAAATGTTGTAGAAGCAGCTCAGCTCCAAACATCATCATCGTTTAGTTATGGTGGTTCACCATCGTTTGTCTATTATTCTCAAAAGCCAGTAGTCCATTTTTATCGGGTCGATGAACTGCTGGGTAGGCTTCTTGAAAAAGAAAAAACAAATGATATTTTGGTTGTTTCGAAAGATGATATGTCAAAACCAGAATTCAAAGAAATTAGTGATTTATTACAGCAAGCGAAAAGAGAAACAACCTGTTATTTTGGTGAGTGGGAAGTGTATCATTTATAAGGTATATGATTAATGTCATCGCTCTGGTAAAACAGTTCACTAAACTTTTTACAAAAAAGCAGTGGATTCTTTTTTTTGCAATTCTTCTTCTTTTTGGCTTGACCCGACTTATCAAGTTAGATGGATTTCCAATTTTCTCAGATGAAGGAATTTATATTCGATGGGCAAAAGTCGCATGGAAGGATGCGACCTGGCGTTTTATATCGCTCACAGATGGTCGCCAACCATTGCAGACATGGGCGACAATTCCATTTTTGAAACTATTTGAATCAAACGCTTTGCTTGCAGGTCGATTGTTTCCTGTATCGGCAGGGTTTATTGCTTTAATTGGCATCATGAGTCTTGGTAGATATCTTTTTGGAGCGCCTACGGCGCTCATTGCAGGATTTTTGTATGTTATAACGCCATATTTCCTTTTTTATGATCGCATTGCGCTTGTTGATTCTGCAGTCAATGCATCGACAGTTTGGATATTTTTGCTTTCCATAATTCTCGCGCGTACAAGGAGACTAGATATTGCGCTTATCTTGGGTTTTGTAAGCGGCTTTGCTTTGCTTGCAAAATCCTCGATTCGTTTATATGTGGGCTTGGCATTAGCCGCAGCGGTTTTTATTATGTGGCCGTATGAATCGAATACAATAAAAGGCTATATCGAAACCATCAAAGGCTTTTTATTTAAAGCAGCTTCAAGAGCTCAAAAACTACAAGAGCTTGTTAGTTTCTTTGTGCTCTATCTTATTAGTGTCTCCTTAGCTATATTGATCTACAACGTACAACGTCTTTCGCCATTCTTGCACTTTGTGGAAGAGAAGAATAAAACGTTCATTTTGACAAAACAAGAGCTTTTAGCCAATCCTTTTGATGTATTCAGTCACAATATTCTCAACATTCCCTATTACATTTTTTCTGAAACAGGATTTATTGTTGCAGCTCTTGGCTTAGTTGGTTTATTTTTAATGTACAGACGCCACAAAACCGAAGCGATGTACTTTACCATCTGGCTTACCACTGCGTACATCGCGATTTCATTTGTAGCCCGCGTACTTTTCCCACGATACGTTTTATCTTTGGGCGGGCTTCTACTCATTCCTGCAGCATATCTTATCGCTAATATGCGGACCAGTCGCCAACAATATGTGACATTGGGTCTTGTACTTTTATCTGTGGTCTATTTTAACTACACCATAATGTTTGATTATGCAAAGATTCCATTCCCTCAAATTGATCGTGGGCAATATCTGGAAGGTTGGCCAGCAGGATGGGGAGCGAAAGAAATAATGCTCTCTATGAGAGAAGCATCACAAACAAAGCCTGTTCTGATCGTTGCTGAAGGTAATTTTGGCATGAGTCATGATGTCCTCGATACTTTTCTTATTCCTGGAGATCAAATCCGCATTCAGCCATATTGGCCATTAGACAAAACCCAACTTGAAGAACATCAAAAGGATTTAGCAACATCACAAGTATTTGTTGTATTTGCACACAAGCGTGGAGTTCCTGCAGATTGGCCAGTTGAATTAGTCCAAAGATATGATAAACCTGGTGATGAATCTGAATTATTACTCTATCGACTTCTGCCTGCTTCTCCTGGATTTCCCAATAGATAAGTAAAGATACGAGAAGAAGTAGAGCCATGCTGCGACCGATATGTATGTTGAGGTTCTTTGAATTGGGGTAGAAAGATTTTTTATTTCAACGGTATGGCGTCCAGAAGGAACATGAAGACGAATAAGTTTAAAGTCATTATCGTCATCAATACGCTCTTCTCTTCCATCAATATATGCATGCCAGCCGGGGAAATTATATGTTTGGATTTCTAATAAATAAGGCGCTGGTGCATCAGATGAAAAGCGTTTAAAGTCGAAACGGTCAGAAGTTGTCGCGACCGTAGCTTCACCAGCAATAATTTTAAAGTTCGTATCAGCGATTTCTTTTTCCTGAATAGCTAATGTTGTTGTGTTGTAGGGTGTCTTCGTTGTTTTGACACCTTTCGGAACAAACTCAAATGAGCTACTGCTAATGCGCCATGCAATTTCTTTAAAACTTGTGCGTTCTACATCGGTACTATTGAGAAAACGTTGAGGTTTAAAATATTTTGCTTGAACGAGGAAAACAATAAGGAAGATCAATGATGATAAAACGAGTTGCATACGCCATCGTTGTTCTTTTGTCGTATTGGGAATAGAGCCGACAAAATAGATAATTGAGGCACAAAATACCGAAAGGAAAAATCCAACAAAAGCCATAAACCTCCAGGGAAATTGTAGATATTGTAAGTAGCGCACTGCATCCCATACAGGTTTGCTGTAAGGTAGAAGCAAAAAAATACTGATGGTTAGCATCAGAAGAATAAAGCTTGTTATGGTTTCAATTGTGTGAGGAAATTTCTTTTTGGCGAACTTTTTCATCCATATCCATAACGCCAGCGAGGTGAAAAGTAAGCCTAAATATGGTTTGCTAATTTGAAATGATAATCCATCGCCAAGACCTTCGACGGAACCACCAAAACCCCACGCCGAATACCAGAGTTGTTGGGGATAGACAAAATGAATTGAGTATGAAGCAAGTTCTCGGAGCAATATGGTATCAACTAGAGTGTATGCACGCTCTACCATTGATGGTAGCCAAAAGAATGCACTGAGTGAAAGTCCAGTAATTATTGCCTGCACGCTGTGGATAGAAAAGGTAAGGCGCTCAGATTTTTCTGTCATGAGGAAAAGTAGAGATATAAATGAAACTGCAAAAAACATCCCAGGCAATGCAACAAATGGGTGAGCAAGTATTAACAATGCCATTGTTGCACCTGCTAATAGAGCATTTTTTCGCGAGGGAGTAATATAGAGGTTGTATAATGTGATGAGAACCCAAGGAAACAATGAAAGTGCCCAATATTCAGCGAATGCTCCCCTCACATATACAGTAATTGCACGATAACTAAAGAAAGTAAAAAGCATTGTAGCTACAACTCCCGAAATTGAACCGTAAAGTTTTTTGGTAAAAAAATACACGCCAAACGAGCCAACTACAGCCCCTACAAGGAGCATGAGCTTTAGAGAATACATATAGCCAAACCCCAATGATCTAAAAAACTCTGCTACGTAGTAGATGAAGGGAGGGTAAAAGTTAAAAAGAGGGTAACCATAATTAAAGCCTAGTTGATCAACCCAACGTGGATATATAATGCCTTGATTTATCCCCTGATCCAATAGATATAGCCTCGCAATGTGTTGATCGTCATGCATAGTAAAGTATGAATGAGAAAAGATGGGAATTAGCGTTGATACTGCTATAATGAATACGACAAAGAGGTAGATAGCCGATTTGTATTTATCGACGAATTTTTCAAGGACCAACATAATGTATGTCAATTTTAATTTTTAGAAGGCTGAAAATCAATGGAGAAGCATAAAGACTTGGATGTAGTGAAATCAAGAAGCTTTGTGAGTGTGGCAAGTCTGCTTGCTCAAGGTTCTTACACCGCAGTATTAGGTTTTGCAGCATTCTTTATTCTCACAATAAAGTCGGGCGTATATCTTCTGGGTATTTATAATACGGTGCTCGCTGCGCTCGCATCTTTTAATTACTTTACAAATCTAGGTCTAGCAGCTGCTTTAATGCAAAAAAAGGAAGTACGTCAGATAGATTTGAATACTGCTTTTTACATTCAGTTTGCCTTAACCTGTGTCGCCGTGATGATCGGATATGCTGCGACACCAGTTGTTTTTCATTACTATAAAGACATTCCGCCGCAGGCGGTGAATCTTTACTGGGCTGTTTTGGCTTCATTCTTTATACTTTCGCTCAAAACAATCCCATCAGTTTTGCTTGAAAAGGACATAAAAATTTACAAAGTAGTTATCGTGCAGGCTCTTGAGGGTACAGTGTTCTATCTTATTATTATTGCGATGGTTTTTATTAATTTTGATATTGAAAGTCTTGTTGTTGCAGTGCTCGCTCGTGCAGTATTAGGAACAGTTTTAATTTACTTTTTCAGTCCGTGGGTACCAACGCTTTCTTTTTCTTGGAAATCAGGTAAAGAATTATTGCGATACGGAATTCCCTTTCAAAGCAACTCGTTCCTGGCTTTTTTTAAAGACGATCTTTTGATTTTATATTTAGGAGGGGCTATCGGTCTTACAAATCTCGGATATGTTACCTTTGCAAAAAAGTATGCTGAATTTTCAATTCGACTTATTATGGATAATATTAATCGGGTTGCGTTCCCACTTTTTGCTCGTTTTCAGTCAGATAAGGCATTGTTACGAAAATCGCTGGAAAAGGTACTGTATTACGAAACGATTAGTATTTTCGCACTTGTAGTGGGCGCCATGATGGTTTTTGATGTCTTGCTTAAGGTAGTGCCTGGCAATTATTATGATAAGTGGCACCTTGCATTGTCATCGTTCTATTTCTTCTCTTTATCTGCGCTTTTTGTTAGTCTGTATAGCCCTCTCATCAATCTATTTAATGCTGTTGGTAAAGTGCAGAAAAGTCTACTGTTTATGTTGTACTTTACCATTCTTACTTGGGTATTAATTCCTCCAATGATTATGATCTTTGGTTACGTTGGTATTTCTTATGCCTTCTTTGTTATGTCGCTATCTTTCTTCTTGGTCTTGAAAGAAGCGAAAAAGATTGTATCTTTCTCTTTGCGTGGCATATTGAAAGATGTCCTCATTGCAGTCGTAGGCATGATGTGTGTCATTGGGCTTCTGCGAGTCCTTCTTGTCCAAGTATTGCACTTTGATGCCCTTTTCTTGCTAATGGCAATTGTGGTAGGTGGAGCAACATATGTGGGTATTCTCTATCAGATTAAAGGAAAAGCCTTGTATGAAGAGGTGCTCAATCTTACCAAAGGCCACACATCATCATGAAAAAGCTTGCTGTTATAACAGTCAACTACAAGAACTACGCTGATACAGAAGATTTTATTGCGAGTTTTTCAAAACAAACAAACAAAGATTTTCATATCTATCTAGTTGATGTTTCACCCCAGCCCGAACCTTTTCCAGAATATAAAAATGTGACGCGTATCCATGCAGAAAATAAAGGATATGCGTTTGGTTTGAATACTGGATATAAGCTTGCGCAGCAAGATGGCTATAACAAATTCGTTTTCATGAATAATGATGTCCTTGTTGCGCAGAATTTTGTAGATCGTGCGCTGATGTCTATCAGCGCACACCCATCAAGTCTTATTGGCGGCAAGATTTATTATGCGAAAGGCTTTGAATATCACAAGAGTCGCTATTCGCAGAAACAAGAAGGCCATGTTCTTTGGTACGCCGGCGGTATTATGGATTGGGCAAACGCATTTACAGTACATCGCGGTGTTGATGATATCGATCGCGGGCAGTACGATGCGTTTGAAGAGACGGAGTTTGTTACCGGCTGTCTTATGTGTTTTGATACAGAGCTTGTGAAAAAAGCTGGTCTTATGGACGAAAGCTATTTTCTTTACTATGAAGATGCCGATTGGTGCGCTCGCATAAGCAAACAGGGCTTACATATGTATTATGATCCGACGATTATTATTTATCATAAAAACTCCCAATCAACAGATGGTGCTGGCTCAGAGCTTCATGAAGAATATCAAAAGAAAAATAGGAAGAAATTTGGACTGCGATATGCTCCATTTCGCACGAAGTTGCATTTAATTAAAAATTCCATCTTGGGTTCTCGTTAGGCTATACTAAATATCATGGCAAACATTTTGCTAGCTTATGGAACAAATTCGAATAGCACTTTTTTTGCTTCTCAAGTACTTCTAAAAGAGCTCCAGTCGCAAGGACATACTGTCACCATGCAAGAGGTACGTGATGTTAATGTCGCCAATCTACTAACATATGATCTTGTAATTTTCGGCACAAACACGTGGTTTTACAATAACGCTCAAGGCCAACCACATATATGGTATTTTGCATTTGAAGAAAAGTTTAAAACACAATTATTTAAGGATAAAAAATTTGCCATTTTTGCACTTGGAGATTCATCATATATAGAATTTTGCCACTCTGCCGACTATCTTGAAAAAATGGTTAAAGATGTGCAGGGAGATTTAGTTGTTGAATCGCTCCGAATTGATGGTTATTACTTTGATGAAAAGAAAAATAATGAGCTTTTAAAGAAGTGGGCTATACAGCTTCTTCCTTCATAAATTTTTTTCGAGAATATTCCCAGATTACATTAATCAGCAAAGCTCCAATAATCACCGCATGCTTGATTGACAAGTTTCCCTCGGTATTCCATTCTCCATAAAGAAGAAATGGGAAATACGAAAGCAAAATACCATAGAAAAAAATATACATCTTCTTAATCAGCGGATATAAGAATGGTATAAGCACAAAGAAATTAAGGATGTACCATTGCTGAAATTCACCAGTGTAAGAAAGATATAATACTAATCCTGCGATTAAACCGGCTACTATAAATTCTGTTTTTACCCTTTTAAACTTAAAAAGTAAAAGCAAAGTTGGCGCTGTCAAAAATTTTATACCTCCTGATGCAAGATATGAAAGAATAGAGATTGCTTTGGAAGAGGTGTAGTAAATACCCATTATGCCGAACATTACCGCAATGAAATCATTGTGATTATTTACAAGGCCTTCGACAATGACGAGTGGATGTGTCGCAAAAAATAGACCATATTCGCGTTTAATTTTTGTAAGCATGTAGGTAATCCATATATAAACACTCATAAACATGGCTTTGAAAAAAATGAAATTGAGCAGCAGCTTTCCGAAAGCAAAAAATGAGGGAATAAGGGTTAGGGGAAGGAATGTAGGTCCGTATGGGTATGATCTATGTGTCCAATGCATAAACCGTAGCCATTGGTCGTTTGGAAAATCCAAAGCTTTGTGAAAATACGGATTAACATGATAGAAAGTCACCATTTTTGCATCGAACATATAGTTAAAGAGATCTCGTGATAAAAATGGATATGCAAGAAGTAATATTCCGGCAGTCATTAGTGCGATATGAATAGGGTTTTCGTTATTCTTTCTTACTAAGGTGATATGTAATATCGTTAATACAGAAATAATGCATATATAGATAGTGGTCGAGATTGTTCTGTGGTAATAACCTAACTGCACAATAACGTTTCTGAAAGAAGTCCACAGAGGATTATTAATAAGTGTTATATTGGGGTCAATAAGTGCATAAGAATATATCAAAAGAATAAAAAGAAACACATAGTATATCTTAAGCAATCTCTTCGTTCGATTCATAGCAATGTTGAGTTTATTGTAATATATAATCAAGTGTAAGAAAACGAATGTATGAAAATATCTGTTGTCATAACTGTACATAATGGCGAGCATCTTATTAAGAATGCAGTAAAAAGTGCCTTTCTTTTAACAGATGATGTTACGGTGATTGATACAGAAAGTACTGACGACACAGAAGCAATTGCTAAAAAACTTGGAGCACGCGTGCTTCACTTTCCTTTTAATCGCTACGTTGAGCCTTCAAGAAATTTTGCTATGTCATCAGCCAAGGGAGACTGGATTTTTATCTTAGATGCCGATGAAGAAATTACGCAGGATCTCGCAAAAGAGATAAAAGAAATCACAAGAACTACTCAGCATGCATTTTTTTATATGCCAAGAAAAAATGTGTTTGCAGGGAAAAAGTGGCTCCGTCATGGGGGTTGGTATCCAGATGTTGTACTGAGACTTATAAAAAAAGACGCTTTTGAAAAATGGCCGTCTGCAATTCATTCAACTCCAATCATTAAAGGTACATCAGGAAGATTAAGAGAACCTTTTATCCATCACTTTCATCCTAATCTTGAGAATATGGTGGAGAAAACAGCGGTATATGAAGATATTGAATCTCGATTGTTATTTGATGCTAGGAGAGAAGTTAATACATCTATTTTTTTTCGAAAATTTTTTGGTGAATTGTATAGAAGATTATTAAAAAAGGCTGGTTTTATGGATGGAAGTTATGGCATTATCGAATCCTTTTATCAAGCTTACTCAAAGACGATTACATATCTGATGCTTTATGAAAAATATCAAAAATAACATTCTCCTTATTAGTCCTTACTTACATATATTAGGCGGAGGAGAGCAGCATATATGTTCAATCTTGAAAGTTTTTGATGATGCGGGTTATAAAAGCGATATAGTCACAAAAGATAGAGACTTTATTGGCAAGCTAGAAAAAACACATAATATTTCCTTAAAAAATGCGCGTGCAATTAGTGAGATTCCACATGCTGATGGATACGATATATGTCTCTATGTCACGGATGGTAGTTATTTTTTTTCACGAGCAAAAGAAACATATATTTTCTACATGTATCCAAAAAAAGAAATTCTTCCGCGAGGAATTATTAATAAACTGAAAACGAGGAAGGCGCATTTTTTTGCAAATGGTGTATTTACTGCAGAAAAAATAGAAAAAATGATGAAGAAAAAAGTGGAAGTGGTACAACCATATATTGATGACAGGTTCTTTTATAAAGGCACTGCGAAGAAAAAAATAATCCTTTCAGTAGGAAGATTCTTTCCTCATCTGCATTCAAAAAGACAGGATGTCTTGATTGAAGCTTTTACAAAGCTTCAGAAAAAGAGTAGCACGTTTCATAGTTATAAACTGATATTGGCTGGAGGATTAACAGATGCGGAGGAAGATAGGGAATACTATGCAAAACTTATGAAGATGAAAAGAGAGAATGATGCAATTGAAATCCAAACAAATATTTCAAATAAAGAACTCGTAGAATTGTTTCGAGATGCGGAAATCTATTGGCATGCTGCTGGCTTTGGACTTAATGAGAATAAGCAGGCGGATGGTGTAGAGCATCTCGGCATAACACCATTACAAGGTATGGCAGCGGGCGCAATTGTGTTTTGTCATAATTCTGGTGGCCCGCGACGTTATATACAGAGTGGCGAAAATGGCTTTTTGTACAACTCAGTAAATGAGTTGGTTGAACAGACAGCTTCACTTGAGAAAAAGGCTGAAGAGAAAATACGCGAAGCTGGTATAGAATATGTGCACTCTAATTTTTCTAAAAAAGTATTTGAGAAAAAAGTTAAAGACTATTTTCGCATATGAATACAAAACTTTCAGTTGTAATCCCAGTCTATAAAAAGACTGATATGTTTGTGCAAAACCTACAACATAATGTAGCTTTTTTCCCAAAAAACACAGAAATAATTATTGTTGACGATGCGTCGCAAGAATATTTAAGCGAGAAAATTGAAAGCTTACTGAAAAAAAAGAATGTGCATTTGATTGAGAATGAGAAGAATCTTGGATTTTCTCGCACAATCAACAAGGGTATAAAAATAGCCCAAGGCGCGTATATTTTATTATTAAATTCAGATGTGCGCCTTCTTTCAACTTTTCCAGAAAACTATGAAGACTTCTTCAGAGAAAATTCTGACATTGCAGCTGTATCATTCGCTGAAAAAAATCATGATTCCGTACTCGGCAAGAGCACAATTCTTTTTTCGCGTGGTCTTGTAGTGCATTCTCGAGCACATGATAATAATGAGGGATTAACAGCATGGGCTAGTGGTGGCTCGTGTCTTTTCAGAGCTGATCGTTTAAAAAGTCTCGGTGCATTCGATGAAATATATTCACCTTTTTACTGGGAAGATATTGATCTTTCATTTAGAGCATATAGTAGAGGATGGAAGATAAACTTTATACCTTCTTATAAAGTTGAACATATGCGCGAATCAACAATTAGCACTTTTTATTCGTCATCAAAAATTAAGCACATTGCATTTCGCAATCAGTTTTTATTTATGTGGTCAAACATTACAGATCTGAATTTAACGTTGCAGCATATTTTTTGGCTTCCCATAAACCTTCTCCTGATGTCTATTAAAGGTGAAACAGAGTTTATAAGTGGATTTTTTTCCGCTATGAGGTATATTTCAACTGTTATGAAAAGGCGTGCTCATAAATTGCGTTATCAAAAAATTTCAGATGCAGAGATTTTTTCACTATTTTCATGAAAAAAATAAATGTACTTCTCATTCTTGCAATGCTTATTTCCGTATTCTTCACTTTTTATAAAAACAATCAAGTTCCAGGATGCATTAATGCAGATGAAGCTGCTTTTGGATATAACGCTTTTTCAATTCTTAAAACCTTGAAAGATGAACATGGCGCGTTCTTACCACTACGACTATTGTCCTTCAATGATTTGAAACTACCTTTATATAGCTATCTTTCGATACCTTTTATCGGAATATTTGGCCTCAATATGTTTTCGACTAGGATGGTTAGTCATATGGCTGGAATTTTGCTCGTGCCTCTTTTCTACTATCTTTCACTAGAATTATTTCGAAATAAAAAAATTGCATACGTCTCTGCTTTCTTGGCAGCCATATCGCCTTGGATATATATTGTAAGTCGCCACGCGCATGAAACTGCGCTAGCAACATTATTCATCGGAACAAGTCTAGTATTTCTACTTCGCTATAGGAATACTTCTCGAAAAATTGATGCTTTTCTTTCACTGCTCTCAATCTTTTTAGCAACGTTTACGTATCATAATGCGCGTCTCTTTTTATTCTTAATAGTCTTTTTATTTTTACAAAAGCTTTATCAACGCTCATCTGTATTAAAAGAATCATTACAAAAAAATTGGGCGATAATGTTACTGCTAGCAGTTGTTCTTTTAGCACCTTTTGTGATTGATATCACCTATGGCGCAAGTAGACTAAATAATCTAGTCTTCACACACAATTCTGGGTTTCAAAAAAAACTTGACCAGTATTTAAATGAACATCCAGTACGCCCCCTCCATAATAAACTCACCCAATCTGTAAAAGAATTTTCACTACGATATGAGCAGGAAATTTCTCCTGATTTTCTTGTAGTAAATGGAGATGCAAATCCACGTTTTGGTATGGATTGGTTAGGTCTAATAACACCAATAGAATATGCATTTATATTTATTGGCCTTTTCTTGCTCTTTAGCAATAAGGAAAAATATCGTTATCTTGTACTGTCTTTGCTACTGCTAGCTCCTGTTAGCAATGCCTTAACATGGTCTCCGCATTCCTTAACGCGTACGTTTCCTATGATTCTTCCCATAGAACTTATTGTGGCATATGGATTTGTTACTGTTTTAGAAAATATGAAGCGCAGTAGCAGCAATAAAAGTTTGTATCTTGCTGTTGGTATTGTTGCTGCCTTCTTTTTCTTCAATATAAGCAATCATGATCTATATTTTAATCACTATTTCAAAAGGCCGCTTCATATTGAAGCCTGGCAATGCGGATATAAAGATCTTGCAGATTATGTTAAAAATAGCTACGACGATGTTGACTCTTATTACTTTACAAGACGATATGGTCAACCATATATATTCTTACTTTACTTTATGCAATATGATCCACAAAAATATCATAACGCTGCCACATTATCAAAGCCCGATGAGTACGGCTTTACACAGGTAGAATCATTTGATAAATTTCACTTCGAACTTCCATCTGGATCTGACTTCCCAGAGAACAGCGTTATTGTTGGACTTCCTGATGAGTTTAGTGATAGATCAATCGATGCCAGCAAGGTCACAAAAGTACGATACGGCGAGCATGAAGTCTTTTGGATATATAGGAATTAAGAATTTTTTAATCTTATCTGTAAAAAAGAATAGCAAAGTTATAGAGTGCATGAATTAATATTGGAGCTAAAAGACTTTTCCTATCAAGGAATATAAAAGAGTTAACAAGACTTAAAATAAAATCTGTCGTCATGAAAAGGAGCAACATAGAGCCCGAAAGATTAGGAATAGTAAATAAGATAGGAATGTGAAGTACTAAAAATAAGGTACTTGCAATAAAGGATGAGCTGTACATATTGGATGAATCTTCATACAGTCGTTTTAATATAAAACCTCGTGACAAAATTTCTTCAGATATTGCAGTCATTATGGTTAAAAAGCCAGCTAGGACAAGATTGCTTGTAAAAATATTTTCTAAAAAGGAAACATTGCCAAGGCGTAAATAGTTTGAAAAAAAGGCTGCTATAAGAAAAATGAATCCCACTAAAAGGCCTGTGTAAATATCTGTCACAATTGTTTTTTTCTTAAGCCAGATTTGTTGGAAAAATGGCTTCTGTTCATAGCGAAGGATGCTGTAATATGCGGGAAGTATAAATACAATTGGTTTTGCAATAAGCTCATCAAACCATTCAGGCAACGCAAGTTTTGTTCTATACACACTCCAAATAATAAGTACAATTGCCCAAACATTAAGTACTCTTTGAATGGTTGAAGGATTTTTATTCATTTCAATAAAAGTATACTACCTCGAAGGAGGTTTTTTCCATATAAATCGATTGTACATAAAATAGGAATAGGGAATGATAATACAGGCTATGAGGAAGATTTTGAAAAGCACCCAACTCCCGACAGTAATTGAGCCGAACAATGTATGAGGACGTTCACCAAAGAGATTTATAAGGACAACTAAACCAACCCATTGAATAACAATTGATCCAGACGAAACAATATTAAACTTAATTATCTTTCTAATGTAGGATAGCGTGTTTGAGGCTACCTGTTTATGCTTAAAACTCCAGAAATTATTCATAAAAAAGTTAAATATAATGGCGCACTCAGCACTCAGTGCATTAGATGTTGGAGTAGATAGATGTGTCGTATTGATCAGAAATGCAGCAATGCCAAAATCAACCATAAAACCCAACATGCCTACGATAGCGAATTTAATAAAAGATGAGTTCCTAAATATGTAGAGTAACGTGTTTGGAATAACTACCATCGAACTGAGTTTAGAATCACCAGAAATGCGATCTGTAAATTGTAAAGGGACCTCTTTGATATGTAGATGACGTTTCATTGCTTTGTCGAGCAACGCGATTTGGAATTCATAGCCATTATATCCCTCCATCTCTTTTGCCACATCTTTGAGGAACCAAGTCTTCATTGCACGATATCCAGAGGTCCAATCATGCACAGCAAAGTTCATAAATCCAAAACTAGCGATAAGATTTCCTACAACCGAATAAAACTTTCTATCGAGAGACCAATGTTTTGGAATTGATCCGCCCTTGATATAACGCGATCCTATAACAAAATCTGCGCCTTCTTCAATTGCTGTTAAGAATTGTGGAATTAATTTTGGATCATGTTGGCAATCTGCATCCATTTCGAACATGACAAAAGGTTTATTTTTTTCGTAACCATACTCAAATCCACGAAGATATGCCCGACCTAAACCCTTTTTTTCTCCACGCAATATGTGAATGTTTTTAAACTTTTTTTGCAATATGAGAGCTTCTTCATACGTGCCATCAGGAGAATTATCATCAACAATGAGAATCTCTACTTCCCAATTTTCAATTTTTTCGATGACTTCTTGGAGTTTAGGAATAAGTATCTTAATATTTTCCTTCTCATTATAGGTTGGTATAACTATGAGTGCTTTTTTCATGACTTCATTTGCAATTCATAAAAACTGATCGTTTCTTTGACTCCTTTTTCAAGAGGTGTTGAAGGTTCCCAATTTAATATTTGTTTTGCTTTTGAAATATCAGGTTGTCTGCGTTGTGGATCATCTTCAACCTTTTCTTCATGAATTATTTTACTCTTTGAATTAATAAGTCGCACAACCATCTCTGCATACTCATTCACCGTATGTTCGGCTTGGGAACCAATATTAATGACTTCCCCTTCTAAGCCATCTTTTTCCATAAACATAAGGATGCCCTGAGCTGTATCCTTTACGTAGGATAATGATCTTGTTTGTTCTCCATCGCCATATACAGTTACATCTTCACCATTAAGAGCTTGAAGAATAAAATTCACCAGCATGCGCTGATCATCATTACGCATCCCTGGGCCGTATGTATTAAATATACGAACAATTCTTCCATCAAGACCCTTATCACGAACATAATAAGCTGTCAATGTTTCGCCAAATCGTTTTGCTTCGTCATATATTGATCGAGGACCCGTTGAAGATACGTTTCCATTGTAGGCTTCTTTTTGGGGGTGTTCTAAGGGGTCACCATAGACCTCTGATGTTGAAGCAAATAAAAAGCGTGCTTTGTGTTGTTCAGCAAGTTCAAGCATGAGCTGAGTGCCTTTTGTATTTACCATCATTGTTTCCATTGGAAGAGAATGATAACTAATGGGACTTTTATGGTTTGGAGAAGCTGGAGATGCTAGATGGAAAATCCAATCGATGCTTTCCTTAAATTCAGGCAGTGGGAGCGTTACGTCATGTTCAATTAAAGTGAAGTTTGGGTTGTTTTTAAATTGCTCGACTACGCCGCGCGAACCAGTGAGAAAATTATCAATGCAAATAACACGATGGTCTTTCTCAAGAAGTAATGAAATGAGTTCGGAGCCAATAAGACCGGCCCCGCCGGTTACGACAACGGTCTTCATATCTTTGAACTTTTCCTACCAATAGAAAAGTAATTAAATCCTAATGATTGCATATTCGCAGGCTCATACATATTTCTTCCGTCAAAAATAAATGGACTTTTTAGAGTAGCCTTTATTTTTTCCAGGTCAATCTGCTTAAATTCATTCCATTCAGTGAAGATGACAAGTGCATCCTTGTTTTCTGCTGCTTCAAAAGGATTCTGAGCATACTGAATCTGATCACCAAAAATGGCCTTGGTATTATCCATTCCTTCAGGATCGTAAGCAGTGATTGTAAAACCCTCTTTTAACAGTATTTTAATAATGTTAATTGCTGGGGCAAAACGAACGTCATCAGTATTGGGTTTGAAAGCCAAACCCCATATACCAATGTTTTTACCAGGGGCCTTATCAATAATTTTTTGTCCAAAATTTTGTTGGGCTTTTTTATTAATATCATCAACAGACTTTAAGAGTGTCATATCGACCCCCATTTGTGAGCCTGTATTTATGAGTGCTAAGACGTCCTTTGGAAAACAACTCCCACCGTAGCCTGTTCCTGGATATAAAAACATTCTTCCAATACGTTTGTCCAAACCAACACCCTGTAATACTTCCTCAACATCCGCTCCGGTTTTTTCACAAATAAAAGATATTAAATTAGCGAAGGAGATTTTTGTGGAAAGCATGGAGTTTGATGCATATTTAATAATTTCAGCAGATTCTAAACCAACAACAACACGCTCGCCCTGGAGAGGCTCATGTAGTTTTAAAAGGAGATCAATTGCTTTCTGTGAATCTGATCCAATGATAATGCGATCTGGATGGAACGTATCACCTAGTGCAGAGCCTTCTCTCAAAAACTCTGGACATGATGCCACCTCAAATTCTGCAGAATCTTTTTTGACACCATTAATAACTGACTCGATTTTTCTATTTGTACCTACTGGAACAGTGCTTTTACACGAGACGACTGTGTAGTGATCGCCAAGATTTTTTCCAATACCTTCAGCAACTGCAAGTACTGATGTTAAATCAGCTTCGCCAGTTTCTGTTGGAGGCGTTCCTACTCCAATCATGACAATTTCCGATTCTGGAATTGCATCTTCATAGGATGTGGTAAAAATAAGTCGTTGTGCAGCGAGATTTTTCTTAAGAAGTTCTTCTAAGCCAGGTTCAAAAATTATAGGATCTCCACTTTTTAACTTATCTAGCTTTTCTTGATTTCTGCCTATTACATAGACTTTATTTCCTAGATCGGCAAATACGCATGCGGAAACAAGACCCACATAACCATGTCCAACTAAAGTGATTGTCATAGATTGAAATGATAATCTATCAGCGGTTAAAAAACAACTCAACTCCCTCTCTAAACGTTTTCATAGCGCTGAAAGTATTGTTTTTTGAAAGTAGGGTATTGTTCTTTGGGCGTCGTGCTTTATTTCGATAAAATTCATCATATGTTGTTTCTCCTACCCACGAGGTGTCAATGCCATATACATCGCCAATGATTTTAATCACATCGTATCCGCTTAAGCTGTCTGAGCCAACGATATGGAATGTTTGCGTAGAAAAGTTATTAAACAAATGCCTGAACGCATTGGCAATATCGTCAATATATGTCGGTGTAAATATTTGATCCGTGATACCTTTTATGGGTTTATTCTCCCTTAGCGCATCTACAAGCGTTGTGACAAAATCCTTTTTGTGTTCCACGATGCTTCCGTATGGGTAATCAATACGAACAATCATTCCTTTGTCGGCAATTTTTTTTTCACCTTCAAGCTTTGTTAAGCCATAATATGAGATTGGATTGGGCTGCGAATCTTCATAGAATGGCCCATGTTCACCATCAAAGACAAATCCTGTCGACATATATATAAACTTCATATTTTTTTCCTGCGCAACATCAAAAAGATTGCGAGTTCCTTCAACATTAACTCGCCATGCTGTTTCTTTATCTGTTTCACAAGCGTCGACGTTTGTGAATGCAGCTAGGTGTAAGAGAATATCAGCATCTATATTTGCGAAGAATGTGGTCACTGTATCTTTATTAGTAATATCAACATCAGACTGTGAGACTTCGATGAAGTCAAACTCGTTGTGAAGAAGTTCTCGAAGACGAGTGCCAACGAGTCCAGATAAACCAGTAGTAGCTATTTTTAGTTTCATTTGCTGTACAATCTTACTATGTTTGATATTAATGAGATCGCGATTGTGGCTGCCATAACCGTTACAACAGTAGTATTTACTGTTGTTGGCATCCAACTCATCCTTATTTTAAGAGATATACGTGTCATAGTCAAAAAAATGAGCAATCTAACTAATCATTTAGAAAGTTTTGGCTTCAATGTTACCTCTGGCTATTCCGAGGCAGTAGGTTTTTTAGTTGGATTTAAGAAAGTATTTAAAGTATTAGAATTGTTAGCTGAAAAAAATGCAAAACATGCAAAAAAAGCATAACGAGCAACAAGGTGGATTCTGGTTTGGCATGATGATGGGGAGCGTCGTAGGCTCATCCGCACTCTATTTATTAGGAACAAAAGAAGGTCGAAAGAAGTTTCGCAATATATTGGATTCTCTTGAAGACATAGATACCGAATTAATACACGAACTTGAGACGATGCTAAGTGATGAGGACGGTGCCGGGGTTAAAAATGTGAAAAGCGTCGTAACTGACATCGCACAGGTACTGGACAAAATTCAATCGACCATCCCCGTGAAGAAGCACGTCGAGAAATATTTTGCGAAAGATGGAAAGGTGCTTAAGTAATGCTTGACATTCTGAACGTAGTTTAGTATAGTACGACTACATCGAATGGTAGTTGATCTCTAAATAGCCCAAGGAAAATCAAACCAAGGCCGTTGTGGCGGTCTGTATTTTTGTTATATATTACAATTTGCCAGAAAAAAACTTCGAATGAAAGGATCTCAAAAACCAAGAACCTATGTTGGAAAGTTAGATGATTTAAGTCATTTCGACTTAATCGAGATCCAAAAAAATTCCTGGCAGCACTTTCTCGATAATGAACTCGAATCTATTCTTCATGAGTTCTTTCCTATTGAAGACTATACAAAAAAGAATTTTAGCCTTGAATTAATTAGTGTTTCACATGGTGAACCACGCTTTACCGAAGAGGAATGTATTGATAAAAAACTTACCTACCAATTCCCAGTTTACGTAAAAGTCAAGCTTATTAACAAAAAACAAGGCACAGAGAGTACGCAAGATGTGTATTTCTTTAACTTGCCAAAGATGACTGATAAAGGAACATTTGTTATTAATGGTATTGAGCGCGGTGTAATTAGCCAAATTGTTCGTGCTCCGGGTGTGTACTTCACAGCAGAGGTTGATAAGACAACAGGTGCTACCGTATATAATGCAGAAGTACGTCCATACATTGGTGCTTGGCTTGACTTCACTATTTCAAAGCACAACCTTATTGAAGCAAAGATTAACAAGAAAAGAAAATTCTTTGCAACCTCACTCCTTCGCTCACTTCAAGATTTAAATGATAACGATCTGCTTTCACTTTTCAAAGGCACAGACAAGGAATTAGTCAATAAATTTATCATGCCAACGTTAGAGAAAGATGGTCCTAAGAGCAAAGATGATGCTGTATTAGAAATCTACAAGAAATTACGACCAGGTGAGCCTCTAGTGCTCTCTACAGCATACGAAACATTTAAGAATCTTTTCTTTAATCATAGAAGATACACACTTTCAGACATTGGACGTTACAAGATGAACAAAAAGTTCGATATGAACAAACCTCTTCAAGAGGATCATTTCGTGCTCGATTTGGAAGATATTGTCAATATTATTAGCTATCTTGTAAAACTCACAAATGGTGAAGGCGAGTTTGATGATATTGATCATCTTGCAAATCGCCGCCTTCGCACTGTTGGAGAGCTGGTAGGAATGTATGGTGTGCGTGTAGGTATGGTGCGCACAGAGCGCGACATTAAGTCACGCATGAGTATGACACCAGCTGATGGAGAAGTTATGCCGTCGCAAGTCATTAATAGTAAATCTCTTATTGCTGCGACGAATTCATTCTTTAGAACAAGCCAACTTTCTACAATTGTCGATCAAACAAATCCTCTTTCTGAGGCCGACAATCTTCGAAGATTAACCGTTGGCGGCCCTGGCGGTATTACAAAAGAGCGCGCTTCATTCTCTATTCGTGATATTTCATCATCTCAATATGGACGTATTTGTCCAGTCAGATCTCCAGAAGGTCCAAACATTGGTGTGGTGACCTATCTCGCTATGTATGCGCGCGTCAACAGATTTGGATTTATTGAGACTCCGTATAGAAAAGTTGTGCAAGAAAAAGTCGGCGGCAAAATTAAATCAAAAATGAGTGATGAGGTCGTGTATTTGCAGGCAGACGATGAAGAGAAGCACTACATCACGCATAACGGTATCAATATTGATGAAAAAGGATATATTACAGATGAGCGCGTTACAGCGCGTTATCTAGGCGACATGGCTGAAATCAGTGCTGACAAAGTCGAATTTATTGATGTGTCACCACGACAGGTTTTTGGTCTTGCAGCAGCACTTATTCCTTTCCTTCAACATGACGACGCAAGTCGTGCGCTGATGGGTAGTCATATGATGTGTCAAGCAGTTCCACTTATCCGCCCAGCAGCTCCACTTGTCGGAACTGGTATGGAAGGAACTGTTGCGCGAGTGCTTGGCAGAACAGTTGTCGCTGAGGCAGACGGTGTTATTGATTATGTTGATGGAAAGAAAGTTGTTGTCAAATCAGGTACAAAAAAGAAGGAATACAAGCTTGAGCGCTATATGCGCACAAACAAGGATGTGGTTTTTGATCAAAAACCACTCGTAAGTCTTGGACAAAAAGTTACAAAAGGCGATGTCCTTATCGATGGTCCTTCTACTCACAATGGAGAACTTGCTGTTGGCCAAAACCTTGTTGTTGCATACGCATCACTGGATGGTTTAGGTTATGAAGACGGCTTTGTTATCTCTGAAAGACTAGTGAAAGAAGATCTTCTTACCTCAGCAGTGATGGAAGAATTTATTGCTGATGTGGTTGATACAAAGCTTGGTCCCGAAGAACTCACTCGTGATATTCCTAATGTTCGTGAAGAAATTTTAGCCAATCTTGATGATGCCGGACTCGTTGTTGTTGGTGCATCTGTTGAAGCCGGCGATATTCTTGTCGGAAAAGTTGCGCCAAAAGGTGAAAAAGAATTAAGTGCTGAAGAAAGATTACTTCGCGCAATTTTTGGTGAAAAGGCTAAAGACGTAAAAGATACTTCACTTCGTATGCCTTATGGTAAAAAGGGTATTGTTGTTGATGTAAAGATTATCGACACAAAGACAGAGCCAAACGAACTTGATCCAGGTATTTTGAAGAGAATTATTGTTACAGTAGCGCAAGTTCGTAAGATTAAAGTCGGCGATAAACTTGCTGGACGTCACGGAAACAAAGGTGTTATTTCAAAGATTCTTCCAGTTCAAGACATGCCATACATGGAAGATGGTACGCCAGTAGACATTGTTCTGTCACCACTTTCGGTGCTTTCACGTATGAATCTTGGTCAGCTGTATGAAACAATGCTTGCGTGGGCAGGTTATCAAGATGGCGGTTCATACGCAATGCCAGTGTTTGAGCGCCTCAGTGAGCAATTTGTACAACAAGAACTTAAGAAGGCAGGCCTTGATATTAGTGGAAAAGTTACATTGACTGACGGTCGTACAGGCCTCAAGTATGAAAAGCCAGTATTAGTTGGTGTTGGTTATATTCTCAAACTTGTTCACATGATTGAGGATAAATTCCATGCTCGATCAACTGGACCATACTCACTTGTTACTCAACAGCCTCTTGGTGGTAAGTCACAAATGGGAGGTCAGAGATTCGGAGAAATGGAAGTCTGGGCACTTGAAAGTCACCAGATGCCATATACATTGCAAGAAATGCTTACTGTTAAAAGTGACGATGTTCAAGGTCGTCGCAAGGCTTTCGAAGCCATTATTAAAGGCGTCGATATTCCTCAGTCAGCAGTTCCAGAATCATTCAACGTTCTGGTAAAAGAACTAAATGCACTTGGGTTAGACGTTAAACCAGTCAAATAATTATGAGTACCTCATCACAAGATTTTACAATTGGCGATTTTTCAGGACTAAAGCTAACTTTAGCATCACCAGAGACCATTATTGATTGGTCTTTCGGTGAAGTTCTTAAGCCTGAAACAATCAATTACAGAACGTTTAAGCCAGAGAAAGATGGTCTTTTTGATGAAAGAATTTTTGGTCCTACAAAGGATTACGAATGTTATTGTGGAAAGTATAAGAGAATTCGTTACAAAGGAATCGTCTGTGATCGCTGTGGTGTTGAAATTACTACAAGTGCGGTTCGACGAGAGCGCATGGGTCATATTAAATTGGCGACCCCAATTTCACACATCTGGTACTTCAAAGGTGCATCTTCACCTCTAAGCATTCTGCTTGGCATTACCTCAGCAAACCTTGAGCGCATCATTTACTACGCTTTATATCTTATTAAGGATGTGAGTGAAGAAGGTCGTGAAAAAGCCCTCAAAATCGTTCGAGATGCTTTCCAAAAAGAAATGGATGATCTTCAAGCATGGCATGATGCTGAAAAAGTAAAAGTCACTGCTGAACAAGAGAAAACAATTAAGGATTCAGAAAAGAAAGTCAAAAATAAGGATCAATTTGAGCTTATTTCTCATGAAATTGAGTTTAAATTCCGTGAACGATATGCTGGTTTGACCCAACAGTTTAATGAAAAGAAAACAGAAAAAGATATCTTCTATGAAAGAATGGAGAAGTTAATCAAGTCAGCTACACCAATGTCAATCATTGAAGAAGAAGATTACATGTATCTTCGCGAGATCAGCGCTGAGGAATTCCTTGTTGTGGGCATGGGATCAGAGGTGCTTCTTGAAGTGCTCTCTTCCTTTGATCTTAAAAAAGAATACGGCGATGTTATTAAGAAGCTCGCAAAGCAAAAAGGTGATAAGCGCACAAAAATGCTTAAGAAAGCTCGATTGATCGAAGCCTTCATGAAGTCTGGAATTTCACCAAAATGGATGGTTATGGTTGTGCTGCCAGTTATTCCACCAGATCTTCGACCAGTTGTACAATTGGCTGGAGGTAAGTTTGCAACATCAGATCTTAATGATTTCTATCGAAGAGTCATTAATAGAAACAATCGTCTAAAGCATCTTATTGAACTCGGAGCGCCTGAAATTATTCTTCGCAACGAAAAGAGAATGTTGCAAGAAGCTGTTGATTCTTTGATTGATCTTTCTAAGTCACGTGGATCACAGCGACGTGTAGTTCGTGCGAAAGCTCTAAAGTCACTTTCTGATATTCTTAAGGGTAAGCAGGGTCGCTTTAGACAAAATCTTCTTGGTAAACGTGTTGATTACTCTGGACGTTCAGTCATTATTGTCGGTCCAGAACTCAAACTTAATCAATGTGGTCTGCCAAAAGAAATGGCAATTGAACTTTTCAAGCCATTCTTACTTCGTGAAATTATTATTAGAGGCCTTGCACAGAATATTAAGAGTGCAAAGAATTATCTTGAAACAAAAGATCCTGTTATCTACGATATTCTCGAAGAAATAACAAAGAATCACCCAGTGATGTTGAATCGTGCACCAACTTTGCACAAGCTTTCTATTCTCGGATTCTATCCAGTATTAACAGACGATTACGCAATTCGTCTTCATCCGGTAGTTTGTCAGGGATATAATGCTGACTTCGACGGCGACCAGATGGGTGTGTATGTACCACTTTCACAGAATTCTATTGAAGAGATAGAGCAGAGAATGTTGCCACAACATAACTTCCTTAAGCCATCAGATGGTAGTCCAATTCTTGTACCAAACAAAGAAATGGCATTAGGTTGTTACTATCTTACAACTGTCGATGCACATCTTAATGATCAAAAAGAAGATCAATTGAAGTACTACAGAAATGAAGAGGAAGCTCTACTCTCATTTACTCTTCGCAACTTGCGTATTCGTGAACCTATTCTCGTACGCATCAATGGCGAACTGATTCGTACAACCATTGGTCGCATTTTGTTTAATCAACAACTCCCTGAAGAGATGCGATTCCGCAATGAGGCAGTTGCATTGGTCGATCTTAAGAAGATCGTTGTTGATGCAATTAAACTTTTCGAAAATGATGATCAGAAGACAGCAGATTTGGTTGATAATCTCAAGGGACTTGGTTTCTGGGGTGCAACCGTTTCTGGAGGAGTTTCTGTTTCGGTCTTTGATTGTGAAATTATCAAAGATAAAAATACATTAATTGCAGCAGCTGATGTGAAAGTTCGCGAGATTGAAAAGAATTACTTCAAAGGTCTTATAACTGAAGAAGAAAAGAAACGGCTTTCTAACAATATTTGGATCGAAACAACAGAACAAATGGCTGATAAGACGTGGGATCAGATTGATGAAGAGAATCCAGTCAAGATTATTATTAAGTCTGGTGGTGCTCGTGCATCACGCGAACAGCTTAAGCAGCTTTCAGCAATGAAGGGTCTTGTTATCGATCCACTTGGAAAGATTATTGAGGTTCCAACAAAATCAAACTATCGTGAAGGACTTTCAGTCTTCGAATATATTACGAATGCGCGCGGAGCGCGCAAGGGTCTTATCGACTCGGCGCTCAAAACAGCAGATGCAGGATATCTTACGCGCCGATTGGTAGATGTATCGCACGACATGATTATTCGTGAAGAAGAGTGTGACACGACAGAAGGACTTACTGTACGTAAAGAAGGCGAACGCGGTGATAAATTTAATGATCGCATTCGAGGTAAGTATGTCTTCAAGGCGGTCCAAGGTAAAGATAAGAAGACGATTTTAAAGAAGAATGATCTTATTGATGAAGCAGCTATTCAACTTTTGGAGAAGCATGGTATCGATAAGATAGTAGTGCGTTCAGCTTTGTACTGTACAACTGAATATGGTTGCTGCCAGAAATGTTATGGTATTGACTGGGCAACAAACCAAATTGTCAATATTGGTACGCCAGTTGGTGTGCTTGCAGCACAATCTATTGGTGAACCTGGTACGCAGCTTACAATGCGTGTTCGCCACTTTGGAGGTATTATTATTGCGGACGTTACACAAGGCCTTCCACGTGTGGAAGAACTCTTTGAGGTCCGCACGCCAAAAGTCCTTTCGCCAATTTCTGACATTGCGGGTAAGGTATCTATTCAAGAAGATCTTGATCGAGACGTATATGTCGTCAAGATTACTTCAACAGATAAATCTAAAGAGGTTCGCGAATTCCTTCTTCCTACAAATAGAAAGTTGAAGGTAAAAGATGGACAGCTTATTGCTGCAGGCCATTCACTTTGTGAAGGGTATCTCAATATTAAAGATGTCCTTTCGATCAAGGGTCTTGATGAAGCTCAAATCTATCTTCTGAATGAAATTCAGAAGGTGTATGAGTCACAAGGTATTGCTATTCATGACAAACATTTCGAGGTCATTATCCGCAAGATGAGTGACAAAGTTATTATTGATAGTGAAGGTGATACTAAGTTTATCGTTGGGGAGGTTGTATCACGCTATCAATTTGATCGAGAGAATCGCAAGATCCTCGTTCAAGGTGGTCGACCAGCAATCGGTCGTATCTCAATCCTTGGTATTACACAAGCTGCAACATATTCAGATTCCTGGTTGTCAGCAGCCTCGTTCCAAGGGACGACCAGTGTCTTAACACAGGCCTCCTTGAAAGGTCAAATCGATAACCTTGTAGGTCTAAAAGAAAATGTTATAATTGGAAGACTTATTCCTGTGACTAAAGGTCTTCTGGACAAGTACTACGGCGACAATTCTGAGCTGGCTCAAAGCGACATGCTTTCAGCTGACAGTGTAGATGAGGGAGCAGTAGTCGCGCCAGTAGCTGATGAAACCTTTGAAGAAGAAGTTGCTGAAGCTATGGAAGAGGGTCCAGATATGCAGGATGCCGAGCAAGCTGATGAAGCGGGCGAAGAAGCATCTGAAGAACCAGTAGTAGAAGGTTCAGAAGTTGAAGAAGTTGAAGAATAATATGCCAACAATTAGTCAATTAATCAAACATAGACGAACAACTAAGACCAGAAAGGCAAATGCCGTTGGTCTTAAGCATTCGATCAACAATATTAAGCGCAAGAAGGTGCCACACAACAGCCCTTTTAAGCGTGGCGTTTGTACAGTGGTAAGAACAATGACACCAAAGAAGCCTAACTCGGCACTTCGTAAAGTTGCTCGTGTGAAGCTTTCAAATGGTTCAGAAATTACGGCATACATTCCTGGTATTGGTCATCAACTTGCTGAACACTCAGTAGTGTTAGTTCGTGGTGGAAGAGTGAAAGATTTACCAGGAGTAAAATACCACATTGTACGTGGTGTGTATGATTCTACCGGTACTGAAAATAGAGCTTCATCACGTTCCAAATATGGTACTCGTAAACCTAAAAAAAGTTAATATAATATAACATGCCTAGACGATCATATAAAAAAAATACAGTTAGCAGCGATTTGATGTTAGAAAGCTATGAGGTAGCTAAATTAATTAACTACGTCATGGTTGATGGTAAAAAATCAGTTGCAGAAAAGGTTGTATACGGTGCACTTAATCAAATTAAAGAAAAAAACCTTGAACCCGTTGAGGTATTGAGTAAAGCTATTGATAATGTTGCTCCTACTAAAGAAGTCAAGCCACGACGTGTCGGTGGTGCGTCATATTTAGTTCCTATGGATACACGTCCACAAAGAAGACTGTATTTAGCCTTGAATTGGATTGTAAATGGTGCAAATTCTCGCTCTAATAAGCAATACAAATCTTTTGAAAATAAACTTTTTGCAGAAATAATGGATGCCTATCAAAACCAAGGCGAAGCTGTTAATAAACGACTCCAAGTTGAAAAAGTGGCGCAAGCTAACAAAGCATTCGCCCACTTTAACTGGTAAGATACTACAATGGCGCAACAAAATATCATTACAAAGAATAGGACTATTGATCCTGAAAAGATTCGTAATATTGGTATTATTGCGCACATTGATGCGGGCAAAACGACAACTACAGAACGCATTCTTTTTTATACAGGCCGTACCTACAAGATTGGTGATATTGATGATGGCGATACACAAATGGACTGGATGGATCAAGAGCGCGAAAGAGGTATTACTATTGTGTCCGCTGCGACAACTGCCTTCTGGAGAGATATTCGCATAAATATTATTGATACACCAGGCCACGTTGATTTTACGGCCGAAGTGGAACGTTCACTTCGTGTACTTGATGGCGCCGTTATGGTGTTTGATGCAGAAGAAGGTGTGCAATCACAATCTGAAACCGTCTGGCGCCAAGCAGATAAATACAACGTTCCACGTATCTGTTTTATTAATAAGATGGACAAGATAGGTGCGAACTTTGAGAATACAATGGCAGATATTCGTGAGCGACTACAAGCAAAGCCTGTTCCAATAGCATATCCAATTGGCCAGGAGTCTTCGTTTGTTGGTGTTGTTAATCTGATTACTATGGAAGCCTATGTATGGGGCAAGGATGAAAAGGGAACAGACTATGATGTTGAGGAGATCCCAGCAGACATGCTAGAACTTGCTAAAGCAAAACGCCAAGAAATGATTGAAGCAGTATGCGAATTTAATGACGACCTTCTTGAAAAGTTTTTTGCAGGTGAAGAGATTTCTAATGAAGAATTAATGAGAGGTATTCGTAAAGCAACCATTGCATATAAAATTGTCCCTATTTATGCAGGCACATCATTAAGAAATAAAGGTGTGCAGCCACTTCTTGATGGTGTTGTAGATTTCCTTCCTTCACCAGCAGATTTAGGAACAATTACAGGCATAAAACCAGGAACTGAGGAAGAAATTACCCGTAAACTTAGCATTGATGAGGATTTATCAGCAATTGCCTTCAAGATTCAACTTGATCCACACGTTGGTAAGCTTACGTACGCACGTATATATTCAGGCGTGCTTGAAACCGGCTCATATCTTTATAACGCAAGTACAGGTAAGCGTGAACGCATAAGTCGTATCATGATTATGCATGCCAATAATCGTGAAGAAATCGATAAAGCATATGCTGGAGAAATTGTTGGTTTGATTGGTCCAAAAGATACAGGGACTGGTGACAGTCTCGCTGATGAAAAGAATCCTATTATTCTTGAACAAATAACATTCCCAGAGCCTGTTATATCCCTTGCTATTGAGCCAAAGACAAAGTCTGATCAAGAAAAACTTTCATATGTTTTGCAAAGACTTTCAGATGAAGATCCAACCTTCCGTGTAAAAGTTGATCATGAAACTGGTCAAACAATTATCTCAGGAATGGGAGAGCTGCATTTGGAAATTCTTGTAGATCGTATGCAGCGCGAAATGGGCCTCAATGTAGACGTGGGTAAACCTCAAGTCGCATATCGCGAGACTATTAGCTCACAAGTTGAAGTCGAAGGTAAATATATTCGACAAAGTGGAGGTCGTGGACAATATGGTCACTGTTTCCTTCGCTTAACTCCTTTGGGTCGAGGTGAAGGATATAGATATGTTAATGCGATTAAAGGAGGGGCAATTCCACAAGAATTTATTCCTTCTGTTGAAAAAGGTGTTGTGGAAGCAATGGAAAAAGGTGTATTACTCGGCTATCCTGTGACAGACCTTGAAGTAACACTTTATGATGGAACCTATCATGATGTCGACTCTTCGGATATGGCCTTTAAGATAGCTGGTTCCATGGGTCTTCAAGAGGGTGCAAAGAAAGCTGGTCTTGCGTTGTTAGAGCCTATTATGAAGATGGAAACAACAGTTCCAGATGAATTTATGGGCACAGTCATCGGCGATCTTTCTAGTCGACGTGGAAAAATTCTCGGTACAGAGAAAAGAGGGAATTCTACCATAGTTAAAGCAAATGCCCCACTTGCCGAACTTTCTGGATACGCTACTACTATTCGTTCTCTTACACAAGGACGAGGGTTCTTCTATATGGAGCCATCTCACTACGAAGAAGTTCCAAGAAGTATCGTTGAAGAAATGAAATCAAAGAGAGTTTAAAAAGCTTCTTAATGTAACCTCCGTTGACTGATCTGCTTTCCCAGGAACTTTTACGGTAATACTCGCATGTGTTAACCCAACCTGTTCGCCCAGTGTATAAGTTATGTTCACGAACGAACTTACGTCAATAGATCCTTTAGCATCACTTGTGCTTTGTATTGTTATTGTGTTTGTTTTTTTATCTTGGATCACACTCTCACCTTCTTCAATAACACGAAAATGTAACCCGACTGGATAGCTTTGCATTTTAATGGGCAAAAACGATCCGATATCTAGAGTAGAGTTCCACTCTGTATTTTTATACGTTCTCCTACTAGGAATAAATTCAATTTCTTTTACAATCTTGGTGAAAAAGCTGTCGGCAAACGAAAACGGCAATCCTAGTATTCCAGAAGATGTACAAATAATTTCACTCGAAGAAGATAATTTTGTTTTCTCATTGACAGTCGAAAATAACATTGTTCCTGTAGTGATTTTGGTTAATGTCGTTGAAATATTTTGAACTTCTTTCTGTTTTTTTTGCGTCGCGTCGGATGGAGTAGTGGTTGTTGTGACAATATAATTCCATTTTGAACCTTCATTCAAATTTAAATAAGGACTTTGACATTCGACTGGTATATCTGTCGGCTTCATTGTTGGAATAGGTTCTGTGGATTTTTTAGAAGATGCTGCATACTGTTTGTTAAAGACTTGTGACGTAAAGAAAAGCAGCACTGCAAATAGTCCACATCCTATAAGAGCGTGCAACATTTTTTCAGACATGACATAAGTATAATGGATTGCATGAATAGGAAGTCAATCTTTTGGTCGTTGCTTCTCCTCCTGGTGATTTTTCTCTTTGTTTTTTTTATCCCCCCCACTCACTTTGTAATAATTTTTCTACTACACGCGCTCATATCACTTTTTGTTTTTTTCATACTCAGAATTGTAAGGGTTAAGAAAAAAAATGCCCTGTTGATAGCAATAGTATTCTTCATTGTGAGTTTATTATTCGTTCTTAAACTCCTCTCACTCCCTAATGTGCTGCTTTTTTTTGCAATAGTACTTACGTGGTTTATTTATACGCATGCAAAGTAAATTTGTTATAATCAAAAAAGGGAAATATTGATATGACAACCCAAATTAATACATACGTAGTTAATAAGACGGGAGGAATGTATCGCTTTGTCGAAATCTTCATTCCTTTAATGGTGTGGGCAACTATTTTTATGCCAGTTTGGATGTCTATCTTTCACCCTGCTGTTGCTGCGTATCTGATACTTGCCTATCTTGTCTATTTTTTTTATAAAACGTTAAAAACTGCTTATTATTCCATCATTTCATATCGACTCATGAAAGTTGTTGAGACTATTGATTGGATAGGTGAAGTTAAAAAAATTCCAAACTACGAAGATATCCATCATTTTATGCTTATTGTTAATTATAAAGAGTCTGTGGAAAAGCTTTCTGTGACACTTGATCATATGCTAGAACAAAACTACGACAAGAAAAAAATTCATATTGTGTTTGGCATGGAAGAAAGAGAGGGTGATGTAGCTAAAGAAAGAAGTAAAGAAATTCAGGAAAAATATAAAGGTAAGTTTGCAAGTATGTCGACGACATATCACGAGCTACTGCCTGGTGAGGTTATTGGCAAGGCGAGTAATGCAACATATGCCGCTAGGTTTATGTCTTCATTTATCCGTGAAAGAGGAATTTCACCAGAAAATGCAGTGGTCACAGTATGTGACGCCGATAGTCTTTTGCCACCAAATTATGTTCCTTGTGTTACCTATAAATTTTTAAAGAATCCAAATAGCCGCTACTATTTTTACGCAGCGCCAGTCCTTTTGTATAATAATTTTTGGAAATTGCCGCTTCCTGTTCGAATGCAAACTATACTTTCTTCGGTTGTGCGATTCGCATATGTGTCCCAAGAAGATGACCTCATCCAGATTTCAACATATTCTACAAACCTCTGGCTCCTGGAAAGTGTTGGCTATTGGGACACCGATATTATTCCAGAGGACTGGCATGTGTGGATGCAAGCCTTCTTTACCCTTGGTCAAAAAGTGAAAACCGTGCCGATTTATATGCCCATTATTCGTGATGGCGTACTCTCAAAAAGTTTGTGGAAGACATTTAAAACACGTTATGAGCAAGAGAAACGATGGGCATGGGGTGTTACTGACATTCCATATGCTATAGTTCGCGCAATGCATAGTCCACACATTCCATTTATGGTGAAGTTTAAGAGAATCTTTCATGTAGTAGAAACACACTTCTTATGGCCAACATCGTTCTTTCTATTAACGATTAGTGCCTCAATTCCTCCTCTTGTTAATCCAGTATTCAGAAGAACAGTATTTGGGTTTCTACTTCCAAAATTATCATCGTTTATTTTGACGCTCTCTTCTGTAGTCATAATTCTTACTGTGTATTTTGACTACAAACTTAGGGAAAGAGCGAAGATTAAAACTGAATTAAAAAATGTACCAATGCTTTTTATTCAGTGGTATCTTTTGCCAATAATCTCATTCCTTTTTTCTTCATTGCCAGCACTGGAAGCACATACGCGAATGTTGTTAGGAAAAAAAATTGAATATAAGGTTACTGAAAAAATTTAATTACATCTTTCTTCCACCGAAGTTAAGATTCACTGTGGAATCAGTGACACCTACCCCGACATGCGACCATTCTGTATTCTTTTGATTTGCATCGTGTCCAGGACTTTTTGCAAATACCCATTCGATAACATGTGTGCCACTCAACTTTCCCCCATAATATGAATTTTCTCCTAACTGGTAGTATCCCATTTTGTTAAATCCATCCTCAGCTTCGAGGAAATGGTTAAAGCCTGCATGCTGATCAGTTGTTTGAATACTCTGCATGTATTCTGCACGACTTTGTGCATATCGTGCTAAATTATCATCCCAGTTGAGTGGACCAATGCCATTCGCAGCACGGTACGCATTTAATGCATTAAATACATCTTGAGCTGAGCCCATTTCGGCATCGTTTCCAACACGAATAGTATATGTTCCCTCGCCAACTTTTTTTGCAACACCCCATTCCTCAGCGCTCTTGGTTTGTTCGGCAACCTGTTTTTTTGGGGTCTTTGTTGGGCTAGGTGATGGAGCGATGCTTAAAAAATGTGCAGTATTAAGTTGGACCTCATGAGAGCTTTCAGGGTATTGGGTCGCATTCCGATAGTCAATAAGAGCTTTTGCAATGCTCTCTCTGTAGTGTATCGCAAAAAAAGTTATGACAATAATGGGAAGTAATCGCAAAAGTTGTTTCATTATTGAGCGCTCTGGTAAAGTTCTGCTACTTTTTTCCAGTTAACCACATTCCACCAAGAAGAAAGATAATCGGCGCGGCGATTTTGGTAGTTAAGGTAATAGGCGTGTTCCCATACATCACATCCCAAAACGACTTTGTCGCCATCCATCAATGGGCAGTCTTGATTCGGTGTTGATACAATTTCTAGCTTTTCATTTTTAACAACAAGCCAAACCCAACCACTGCCAAACCTACCTAATCCAGCTTTATTGAAAGCGTCTGTAAATTCTTTGAAACTACCAAAAGATTCATTTATTTTTTCCATAATCAGTCCATCAGGTTCGCCACCACCGTCTGGGGACATGAGTGTCCAAAAAAGACTATGGTTATAATGCCCACCAGCATTGTTTCTGACAGTTGTGCGGATATCTTCTGGAACTTTGTCAAGGTTTTGGATAAGTTCTTCAATATCCATTTCGAGCAGCTCTGGTAATTTTTCCAGTGCGGTATTCAGGTTAGTGACATATGTGGCATGGTGTTTATCATGGTGCAGATGCATCGTTTCTTCATCAATGTGAGGCTCTAGAGCATTATATTCGTAGGGAAGT
This sequence comes from uncultured Gammaproteobacteria bacterium, assembly GCA_965230965.1. Classification (GTDB taxonomy): domain Bacteria; phylum Patescibacteriota; class Microgenomatia; order UBA1406; family HO2-37-13b; genus OLB23. The sequence continues at coordinate 157,938 of OZ246401.1, read as the reverse complement.
TCAGGTACGCTAAACATAGCGACATTGTACTCTTGTCGATACTTTCTGTCAAATCTCAGCTTTGTTATAATTGCTGTATGTTTAAATTACGGGGATTTTCAATACCACTCTTCTATTTGGGTTCAATCGTCGTTATGCTTGTTTTTTTTGCATTGGCATATTTACGTCTTCCACCTGAGATTCCACTTTTTTATTCATTACCAAATAGCACTGATCAAGTTGTATCAACATGGTTCATTGTAATTATTCCCTTAATTTCATTGATGTGTATTGTGGCCAATAGTTTTATGAGCAATAAGTTGAAAGAGAATTATGCTCTTGTTGAAGATGTAACACAGATCGCCAATATTGTCATTATGGTTATGTCTGCATATATATTTATCAAAATTATTGTGTTAGTTGCTTTTTAATGGGAATAGCCGAAATACTCGTTACTATTATTCTTTCAGCTGTTATTTCTTATGTATCTTCACCAGCAGTTATCCGTATTGCGCATAAGTTGCATCTTGTTGATGATAAACGTAAAAGGAAACATCCGGCACATACTCATTCGGGAGTTATTCCACGAGCAGGCGGTGTAGGTATTTTTATAGCTATATTAGCCGCAAGCCTATTGCTTATACCAATGAACCAAATTCTTTTGGGGGTCTTATTAGGCGGCTTTCTTATAGTACTTGTTGGAATTTTAGATGATTATTTTGATCTTTCTGCAATATCGCGACTCATTATGAATATTCTCATTGTTGCACTTGTTATTTTGTTCGGTCTTGGCGTGCCTTATATTACTAACCCACTGGGTGGAGTTATAAACCTGGAGCATATTAGATTCACCTATCATCTATTTGGCACGCATGAGTTTCTTATTCTGTCAAATTTATTTTCACTTATCTGGATAGTAGCGATAATGAATTTTGTAAGCTGGAGTAGTGGTGTTGATGGCCAGCTTTCAGGTTTTACTGCCATAGCAAGTATTGTTTTAGGTCTTGTTGCGTTGCGATTTTCATCACATGAGATTAGCGCGATAAGTGTAGCGCTGCTCGCATTTATTGTTGGTGGCGCGTACTTAGGGTTTTTGCCATGGCATTTTTATCCCCAGAAAATTATGCCAGGATATAGCGGTGGCGCTCTTTCAGGATATATGTTAGGTGTACTATCTATTTTGTCATGGGGAAAGGTAGGCACCATGGCACTCGTTTTAGCGATTCCCCTTATTGATGCCATGTACACCATTCTGCGTCGCCTAAAAAATAAACAGTCACCTTTCAGGGGTGACGCCGGGCATTTTCATCATAGGTTGATGGAGATTGGATGGGGGCGCAGGCGAATTGCAGTGTTTTATTGGTTTGTATCGTTTCTATTTGGCTGCGCAGCATTACTTTTTCATCAGCAACAAAAAATTCTTGCTTTATCTATTGCAGTTATATTTCTTGCTTTCTTTATCGTATTGATTAATAAGATCAAGTCGCGCTCCCACGCGTGATTGTAGGGGTTGGTAGAATGCCTGTGGCCTTTGTGACATAGTTCGAAGAAACCCATCCCATTTTTCCTTTCTCATATTCAATACGATACCAGCCTTCCTTTTCTTCTAAGACTTGAAATGCTTTGCCTGGTGTGACTTTAGCTGCTTCAGATGCATTAAGTGTTGGCTCATAGCGAACACGCAACCAACCAGTTTCTGTTGTATTAATTGTCACTGAAAATTTTTCCTCAATTTGCGCGCTTTCTGTAGCTTCTTTTCGAATTTCTTCTGGGTCCTTTTTTTCAACTTTTTTATGCGTAGGATCGATTGATAGTTTGAATTCAGCAATAACTCGATAGCCATCTTCGATTCTGATTTTTTGGCTTCTTCTAAAAAAACCCGGGCTGTATGTTGATAGTTCATGATCTCCGACGGGAATTTCTGAAAGCACAACAGGTGCAATACCCTGTTCCTCATTGTCCAAGGAGACGATTGCTCCATCAGGTTCGGTAATAATTTCAATCTCGCCAGTCTGTTTTTTTGTTGGTTTTTTATCCATTTTCTTGACGCTGAAGATAACACCAGATGAAGATATGTCATCGACGCCCAGTTCACGATTTATATAGGTAAGCGTATTACTGAAGATTTTTGCTTTGCCGCTCCATGATGCTGACTCGCTCGCCTCTGTTGTTTCAGGAACGAGCTTAATTAAATATTCTCCTTCATCTAATGTCGATTCAAATGGTGTTTTGCCTTTACTTTGATTGTTAATAAGGACTGTCGCTGAAGGAGAGGTAATAATCTTAAGTTGACCTTGTTTTACAGAATTTTTTAAGAGAAAAAACCTCGCAGTCACAACAACTGCAAAAATCGTGAATATAAGAAGCAGAAAAAGAAGTTTCGCTTTCATGGCCATGACATTATAACATGATTTGTGCTACCTACGGTGATTTGTTAGAATGCTCGGGATGTTAATTGATGATATTACTATAACAATGCAAGCCGGCAACGGTGGCAATGGTGCTGTTTCTTACAGAAAAGAAAAGTTTGTTCCGCGCGGAGGACCAGATGGTGGCAATGGTGGATGGGGAGGAAGTATAGATGTTGTGGGGGTAAATGATATAGCGGCCCTACGAAGTTTTCGCTATAAAAAAGAAATAAAAGCCCAAAATGGTGAGCATGGCAGAGGAAAAAAACAACATGGTGCTCGTGGTGCAGATCTGATTATTCCAATTCCTATCGGTTCAATTTTGACCGACACTCTTACTGGAGACGTGTGGGAAATTAATAATCCTGGCGATACCTATACAATTGTACGAGGGGGTAGAGGTGGCAGAGGAAATTGGGAATTTAAAAGTAGTACAGACAAAGCACCTGATTTTGCTGAAGAAGGAAGGCCGGGAAAATTCCGTACAATTCATATTAACCTGCAATTTATTGCAGATGTTGGATTGATCGGCTTACCTAGCGCAGGGAAGTCCAGTTTGTTGAACGCACTTACTAATACTGATGTAAAAGTAGCCGATTATCCATTTACTACTTTGGAGCCTCATCTGGGAATGTTAGGTCGAACTATTTTGGCAGATATTCCAGGACTTATTGAGGGTGCACATAGCGGAAAAGGATTGGGAGTAAAATTTTTGAAACATATTGAGAAGACATCCTTATTGCTTCATTGTATTGATGGGACAAGCAATGATGTCATTGCGGATTATCATACAATTCGTAATGAATTAGCAGCATATAACGAAAAACTTGTGGAAAAAGAAGAAGTGATTGTTCTTACAAAATCGGATATGTTATCAGCAGATGAAATTGAAAAGAAAAAAAAGGAACTTCTTACATTTGGAAAAAAGGTTCTTGTAACTTCTATTATTGATGACGCTTCACTAAAGAAATTGAAAGAAGCAATTGAAAGATAACATGGCTCAATATATTTGTTCTCAGTGTGGCTACGGATCAGCATCATGGTATGGCAAATGCCCTTCTTGTCAGGAATGGAATACATTTGAAAAAAGTGCCGATTCGTCTTCAAAGAAATCCAGATTAGGTGGAAGCAAAGCAGCTCCTGCGAAAGCTGAAAAATTAAGTGCTCTCGCCGGCCAATCTAATCAGCGCATTGCAACAATGCACGAAGAATTTGATCGCGTGCTAGGAGGCGGTTTTATTGATGGCGAGGTTGTGCTGTTGGCTGGAGAACCAGGGGTAGGGAAATCTACTTTACTATTGTCGGTTATAAATAATCTGCCCTGTTTTTATGTATCCGGCGAAGAGTCAGGGCAGCAGGTTAAGCAGCGCGCTGATAGATTAGGTGTTTCAACAGACAAGATTCTATTTACAAATGAATTGCATGTTGATGCTGTTATAGCAGCGCTAGAAAAACATGAATCAGAATATAAGATTGCGGTTATTGATTCTATCCAAACGCTGTATACCCCAGACATTCCTTCGCCAATGGGTAGCGTTGCGCAAATAAAAGAAAACGCATCGCGACTTGTTGATTATGCAAAAAGAAATAATAAGGTCATTATTTTTATCGGTCATGTGACAAAAGATGGCGATATTGCTGGACCCAAAACCTTGGAACATTTGGTTGATTGCGTTATTCAGCTAGAAGGGGAGCGAGAATCGACCTATCGTCTATTACGAGCGCGCAAAAATAGATTTGGGTCCGTTGATGAAGTTGGTCTTTTTGAGATGACAGATGGAGGACTGCGGGAGATAACAAATCCGTCATTATTTATTGACGGGTCTATAAAAGCGGCCGCAGGCCGCGCTGTTATTATTACTGTAGAAGGGAGTCGGTCACTGTTGTACGAAGTGCAGAGTCTAGTAGTGCCGACGCAACTGGCTATCCCCCGCCGTATTGCTTCTGGTATCGATTACAATCGATTGCAGCTTTTGCTGGCGGTTATTAGAAAAAATTTAAAAATCAATCTTGATAAATATGACATTTATGTAAGTGTTGCCGGCGGCCTCACAATAAAATCGCCTTCGGCGGACCTCGGTATCGCCGCCAGTATTATATCTTCAGTCAAAAACAGCAAACTTCCCCTCGATACCGCATTCGTCGGAGAAATTGGCCTTCTCGGTGAAGTTCGCGCAACACAACGGGAGAAAAAAATTATGTATGACGCAAAGCGACTAGGCTTAAAAAAAGTAATTAGTGCAGACAATATACGAATGCTGAGCCAATTAGGTACAATGATTAGAGAATGAAAACATTGCTTCGCCATCACCATCATCCAATAGCAAAATTCAGCGTTCCTATAGCAGGTTTAATTTTTATTTTTGTTGCATTTACTCTGTTGAATTCTCCTTTTCTTTTTACCTATAGATCTCGAGCAAATGAGGATGTAGTAAATACTCAAGCGACTGAGCAGAGTTCCGTTTTGTCAGTACAGCTTCATGAACTCCCACTTTGTGTGTCATCATTTTCCTACATTCCTATTTCTGAAAAAAGTCTTCAGAGTTGCTTTGTACAATTTACATGCGTAGACCCAGCTGGTGAAGTGTACTTTACTTCCCCTCATTATTCATGCAGTCAGCAACAATTGGGATTTACTTGTTCAGAAAATGAAAGTAAAGAAAAATGCACATTCGTCGATGAATGGTTAAAAGGCGCTGCTATGACGTGCGGATGTTCAGAGGAACTCTCTTCTTAATGGCTTCTCGCTGAAAGAATATATGCTTCGTATAAGGCTGCTAGCAAAAAGATGATGGTCATTGCGTTAAACCACCAAAATGACATAGGAACAGCAAGTCCACATATTGTCAAAACAGTTTGAATAATAATTGGGGCAGTTGCAGCGTGTAATGAAATTTGGAAAACCTTACTCAAACTTAACTTTGGAATAATTTTGTAGCAAAGAATAAAAGCAACAAGGCTAATAAAAAACAAAAGCATAATACGAGCTGCTGTAGCCAGAATTGGGAGCAAGAAAATAGCAAAAACATACAGCATAAATATAAATGTCGATGCATTGCGTGCTATGCGCCCAAGTTCAAGGGTCATCGTGCTTGACGTAAAATCTTTATCGCCGTATTCAAATGACATGACTCGTCCATTTGTCTTGCTAATAAATTCTCTGCCGGTAAAAAGATATTGTGTTTCATATTCGGCCAGTTTTTCTCGATTTGCAAATTGATCAATAACTAAAAGTGTCCCCGGCTTTGACATGTCAGGATTAAAAACAATGACTGGTCTATCGGAATTTGTTGTAAGGTGACCTCCTTGTAAATTGATGACAAGATCGTCAGGGAGCTGTTCGATAATTGACCGCAAGCCTGTATCCATTTTTAAAAAAGGATATGCTTTCCCAAAGCCAATAAACGCAACAGTAAGTTCTAATAGAATTAATAGAGAAGAGAGAGCAAAGAAATATTTTAATGAGAATCCAAGTTTTGTTTCATGGAGCACTTTTCCATAATAATCGTCATATGGAACAATAGAATGTCGCAATGCATGGCTGAGGGTAATGAAGTGTCTTCGTTTCATGGCTCCTTGTTAACAGTGTAAAGAAGCTGCTATAAAAATGCAATATGCTTGTGATATATTATGAACCTAAGCGGAAGACGTTTATTTCCGATCGAATCAGGATTTTGGTCCTGTGTGAAAGGATTGAAAGGCGGTGTCAGAACCGGTCGTAGTTAATTATGCCGATCACATTGCTGGTTGGCGAGCTGGTGGAGATCGACGACTGACGGCATCTATGCCTAGTCGCCTCGAAGACACGACGCTATTGGAACTTCGGGAAGCAAGAGCTGAGTATAAGAGGCGGTTGAAGGCCGCAAGATGCATTTCTCAGGAGCTCTTGGACACGGAGATCACTATTTGACCGCCGACGTCTTCGAAGGAGCGGGTCCTCATCAGGGCCCGCTCCAATTTTCATTTAAAGAATATATTTGCATTATGAATCTTGTTAAAAGACATTCACTTCTAATGCTTTTTATACTTGGCATCCTGATTCGACTAATACTACTCTTTCTCGATTTTAGTTTTGATGTGCATAACCACATTTCTTGGGCTCAGGATTTATGGAAAGTAGGATTTTCTAATTTCTATTTCACACCTTCAGTAGAGGTTTATGCAAGTTTGTATCCAAACTATCCGCCCTTAGCAATGTACATTTTTTATTTTCTGTACCCCATCCATAAATTTGTATACAGCATTTTTTGGTGGCTTAATGTTCAATTTCCAATTTTTCCTTCAAAGCTTGTTTTTATTGTCCAGGAGCGCTATTTTGTCGCCGCGACAATGAAAATTCCATCAGTTTTGGCAGATATGGGCATTGCATGGATGACCTACGTATATGCAAAGCAACTATTACCCAAAGTATCGAAGGAGAAGTTGTTGCTCTTTCCGGCACTCATTCTTTTAAACCCTGCATTCTTTTATAACAGTGCATTTTGGGGACAAATTGATGCGATTCCCATATTCTTTGTATTGGCGGCAACATATTTTCTACTGTATTCGCAGAGATATCTCTTAAGTGGGCTATTTTTTACAGCAGCCCTTCTCATCAAACCAACTCCCATTGTCTTTCTTCCAATTTTTACCTTAGTTTTTATGAAAAAATTTGGTTTGGTCAATTCATCTAAAGCATTTATACTCAGCAATATTTTCTTTATTGTTTCTTTTATGCCTCTTTTATCCAATCCTTTTGACTTCGTTATGCCATATAAGATATATCTTCACAATATTATTCAGGCTCAAAGCCTTGCTTTTGTAACAAATGGTGCATATAACCTCTGGGCATTTACACTTTTTAACAGCATATCGGATTCGAGCATATTCCTATTCAACATCACATACAGAATATGGAGCTACATAATTTTATGCATCGCACTATTAATAATCATAAAGCTGTATCTTGAAAAGCACGATCTTTTTTATACGACATTTCTATCTGCTTTCGCATTTTTTCTTTTTGCCACAAAAATGCATGAGCGCTATACCTTGCTAATCCTTCCATTTTTATTACTAGCTGCCATAACTGATCGAAAATTACTAAAATGGTTTTACGTACTATCTTTACTGAGCTTCATTAATCTCTATAGAAGCTGGCCAGTGCCAAGAGTCGATGTGCTATTCGAAGTATTGAAGCATCCAGTTGTATATCTCGGTCTTACCATAGTTAATTTTCTGATTTTCTTCTATCTCCTTACTCAGTACTCTTCAAGCAGGACTTTAAAAGATACCTAGACTTGTGATGTCGTAATATTCGTAAGCGGAAGAAAGGGCCAGTCTCAATCTTCTATTAATGCTCCTTGCAATTTAAAATTGCATTTCGTATAATTCAGGAAATCTAGCCCATATCAGGTACTATATCTGGTGAGGGCATTTGTTGTTAATTTAAAAGTTATATTTTCAAAACATAAAATGGCAAAGGGAACATTTACGAGAAACAAGCCTCATGTCAACATCGGT